>CAYTIB010000001.1:0-120505 GCA_964437725.1 uncultured bacterium
CGGCATCATAGCAGTGTGCGAGTACTTGATATTGAAGTTACCTGAACGACCGCGTATTCGAAGTTGTCGCAGCTACTTCCCGACTACGATGGACCACTTAGTATCTACAATGCAGATCTTTCGCTCCAGCAGCTTTATCTCTACGAGACAAACCTTTTCCCGTGTGGAGTGGTTCAAGCTGATGTTGAAGGTGGTGAAATTAAGTCAATTTGTTCCATAGAATCTCCTTGGGACGATTTCCAGCTTCCACATCTGAATGTACTCGGTCTAGAGACGTTAGGAAATTCTGTCAGCCATCTGTCTGAAATTCAGATTACTTGGGAAGGAAGGGAGTATAGCATAGAGCCTGATGGGCCGGCTGAGGTTGTTCAAGAGTTGAATGCCTTTCTTGAGCGGGCCGACCCGGACCTGATTTTAACCACACATGGTGACGCGGTTCTTTTCCCTTGGCTACTCCGTGCCGAGAGGTTAGCGAAAAAGCCACTGCGGCTTGACCGTGATCCGGAGGCTCCTCGCCGTTCGCTGCGCACTGAGGGACGCACTTACTTTTCTTACGGGCGAGCTCTCTATTCACCGCCTCGCTATCCATTGTACGGTCGCTGGCATATCGATCGCGAAACTTCTTTCATGTACCGAGAAGGGGATCTGGAAGGCATCATAGAACTTGCTCGCTTGTCTAAGGTTCCGGTTCAGACCTCAGCTCGCTCTTCTCCGGGTACGGCTATATCCTCCATGCAGCTCGATGAGGCCTTTAACCGGAATGTCCTTATTCCTTGGCGCAAGGGAGAGCCTGAAACCTTCAAAACCCCGTGGACCACTTTTATTGCCGATAAGGGTGGGCTTACCTATGCACCAAGAGTAGGGATGTTCGAGAACGTGGCCGAGATTGATTTTGCTTCGATGTATCCTGGGCTCATGGTGGCTCACAACATTTCGCCTGAAACGGTTTTGTGCTCCTGCTGTAAACGAAAGGGCAAAAAAGTTCCCGAATTGGGGTATCACATTTGCAGGCGGAAAACAGGGCTAGTGCCTAGCGTGTTGGCACCTATTATAAAGCGTCGACAGAATTATAAGCGACGCCGAGACAAGGCTCAGAACGATGCTGAGCGAGTTCGTTTCGACCGACGACAAAATACCCTGAAATGGATTTTGGTGACTTGTTTCGGGTATCTGGGATATCGAAATGCGCGATTCGGAAAGATTGAAGCACACGAGGCTGTAACAGCTTTCGGACGTGACACATTGCTTCGAGCTAAGAAAGCTGCAGAGGAACAAGGTTATAGGATGCTACACGCCCTTACTGATTCTCTCTGGATCGAAGGTGGAGATATGAGTAGTGAGGCCTTGAGGAGACTAACTCTTAAAATTCAATCAAAGACGCGTATTCCTTTGGTCTTAGAGGGTATCTACCAATGGATACACTTTTTACCTTCCCGGGAAAGATCCGATGTAGGTGTCCCTAGCCGATTTTTCGGGGTTTTCCGAGAAGGAGGACTCAAGGCTAGGGGTTTGACGTACCGAAGGCGCGATACTCCGCCCTGGATTCGGGATGCCCAGTTGTCCGCGCTGAATATACTCTGTGCTGCTGGGAGCCGAGAGGACTATAGGAATCTCATTCCCCGGGCTCAGGAGGAAATAGATCGATGGCGAGAAGTTCTACGGTCTGGAAACGTTTCTCCCTACCGGCTACTCATCAATCGTAGGCTCAGCCGTAGTGTTTCGGAATATAAGACGGATACTTGGACATCGTTGGCATCTCGTCAATACATAAGAGCAGGAATTCATTTGTATCCGGGGGAACGCGTTGTTTTTCTGCTGAAAAACCTGACTGATCCACTACGGGAGGAGCGTGTCCAGGCGGGTCCGTTAATTGGTTCAGCGGATACTTATGATACGGGGAAGTATGAGGAGATGTTGGACCGTGCTGCAGCGGAGCTTTGGTCGGTATTTCGCCGGTCAGATCTAGAGCCGGAGTACTTTCGTATACCAAAACCCTGTCAGCAAGAGCTGAATATCTCGGCTTGCAACCCGTCAAGCACTGAAGTTGCTTAACACATTGGTCCACCGGCAAGAGATGCTTGTTGGACATCTCGTCTAAGACGGGAGATCCAGATTGACAGTAAACGATTTGAAAGAACGATAGGTATTGAGCGGATTATCATCCAAGATATCCATCGGCGTGACACCTTTGCCGTTTTTTCCGATTCTAGCCAGTCTGATTTTTGTGCAAGTAATGACAGCGTTTTAAGGCCTATCAGGATGGGCCATAAAACTGCGAGGCGAAGCCGAGGGCATCTGTTGGGTATAGCCAATAAGTATTTTTCTGCTGCTTCGTAATGTCCGAGTACCGTGTGAAGCCAAATTTTGAGTACTGGGCGGGCTTTTGAGCTGTTGATGGGCATGCGGAGATCTTCGGGATTAAGACCCTCTGCATTCAGCTGATTGGAAGGAAGATAGCACCGTCCAATTTGCAAATCTTTAGGAACATCCCGCAGAACATTCGTAAGCTGAAGGGCTTTGCCGAAGCGGATTCCAATTTTCGACATGAGCTCTACATCCCAATGGGTGAGGGCTGACGTGTGTGCTGTGATGATATCCGTCCAGAAAGACCCCACGCAACCCGCGACGAGAAAAATGTAGCGATCCAAATCCTCCGGCGCAGTGAAGGCTTTTGTTTTTCCTGAAATCTCGGAGGGAAAAGTTTGTAGGTCTATTTCCATGCCCTCTGTTAACGTAGTAACGACCGATCGCACACTCCTTTGGTCCTTCTCCGAGAGTGTTTCTAAAAGGGCTAAGGTTTTGGGAGCAGAGATGAGGAGTTCGCGATCATCGGGATTACTGCCATGATCCCTCAGTGCCTCACTGATATACTGAAGGGGATTGGGATTTGTCGGTCCTTGCACCTGAGCACGGAAGGAAAGTAAGTGTTTTAGACGATCTCTAGGTGGGAGTACCTTTGTATCCGCGATGGTATCGGCTGTGCGGGCTAACAAGTATGCAAGCCCGATAGGAACACGAAACTTCGAAGGAAGTATTCGAAGGGTCAGAAAAAAAGAACGTGAAACACCTCGAAGTAAATCAGTCAAGAGAGCATCTTGTGTGATTAAGTTGGGTGCAGAAGAAGCTCTTTTGGCAGATTCCAATTGACTGATATGTTCCGTGTCACTCATTCGCACTGAGACCTATAACCAGGGCTTGATATAATCCTTGAGGTCGATTTGTTCAATCCACTTGGGAGGGACTTGGGCTCTTTCTGGAAAAGGTGTCGGAGGGGCGGGACGGGTAGCATCCATGATTACCTTTGTATTCATCGTTCCGTGATTGTCTCGTGTGATGTCATAAGCTGTTGGGAAAACCCTCATTCCAAGGCAGTTTGGCATAACAATCATGTCTCGATCTGCTTCGAAGCGGGACATGACTGCCCAGAGTACTTCGGACTCGTTGAAAACATCGATATCATCGTCGACGAGGATAACCAGCTTGACATTATTTTCAGCCATAAATGCCGCAAAGGCTGCCTGTTTGGGCTCCCCGTCTACGCTTTTTTTCAACGATATGTAAGCATGTGCCCGAGCACCTCCACTCATGGGCATGTTCACTGCTTTGACGCTGGGCACCACTTCTTTTACCCGCCGATATACACTACCCATCCTTGGGAGCCCGCCGACGATGTTATGTTCAGGATGAGCTGCAAATAAATCAAAAAAGATAGGATCCTTTCGCATTGTTATGGCGGTAATGGTCATGACAGGTTTAGGTCCGGTTGCGGTATAGTATCGGGGCCACTCTCCGAAAGGCCCCTCTTGCCTCAATTCAGTTGGATGGACGGTTCCTTCGATGATGACTTCTGAGCGAGCGGGGACCATTAAATCGACAGTTTCTGCAGGCACAATTTCTAAGGGCTCATTCATCAAGCCACCTGCGCCATTAAACTCGTCCCCGATACCTGGGTAGCGTGATATTGCACCCATAATTAATCCCGGATGGTGACCTATGGCGATTGCGAACGGCATTGGTTCATTCTGCTCTGCGTATCGTTGCCAGACGTAATAGCCATGGTGAGCTTCGTAAATCCAGTTGCCTAGGGTCTTGTGGTCGTGGACCATGTGTCTGTATATGCCCACGTTGTGTTTGCCAGTCTCAGGATCTTTGCAGATCCCGAGACCAGAGCAAATATAGGGGCCTGCGTCTAAAGCGTTGTGGGTGGTAATGGGAAGCACGGAAAGATCCGCATCTTTTCCCGTTATAACAGTTTCTTTAACTGGGCCGTGAGAAACCTCTATCGGAGGAATGGGATTTTCCTCTCGTTCGCAGAAGGTTTGAACCATTTTCTCTAGATTCGTATCGAGAGCCAAGGCAAGACGGTCATAGGCAGCTGTTAGGTTAATAATGACCGGAAGGTCTGAGCCTTTTATATTTTCAAAATACACGGCAGGAAATTTTCCGGATCTTTCAAGCTTCTCGACAACGGCAGTAAGTTCATGAACTGGATCAACCTCACGCTCGACCCGAACTAGGTCATCAGGTCGCTTTTCAGCTAGTTCTTCGATGAAGGTTCTTAAGTCTTTCGGCATTGCAGTTTTCTCCGTCGAACACTTGGGAAAACGATTAAGTGTGTTTTGACACAGTACCTAACCCGTTCCAAGTCCTACTTTACCATAGTCCTTGTAGGGGCCATCGTGTACGATTATTTATTTGCAAGAGGTGGCGAGACTTGTCTAGGATCGATCGGTACTCCTCAATGAGGCTTAGTGCGATGTCCCTGATGGGAGATCAACCACTATTAAGGAGTGTGGGTCATTATTGGTCGTACTTGATTATTGGTTTTGAGTGAATTGCTAAATTAGATTCTTAAACTGCTCAATTGCTGGATTGAACTTTGAATCACAAGAGCAGTTCGAGTTGAATCGGATATTGATCTCTTATGGGTTATATTGTTCACGAATCCGAGTTGGAAAAACTAACCTCTGAACGGGCAGGGCGAGAGCGAGTTTTTTTTGTTAATGAAGAACTTGCGGGGACGGACGAATTTCTTGCAGGGATACTCCGCTATTTGCCAGGGATTCAATCCCCGTATCATTTTCATGAAGGATGCGAACATTTTCAGTATATTCTGGAAGGCAGAGGGGTCGTCGTAACAGAAGATGGCGAAACCCCGGTTGGGCCCGGGACGCTGATATTTGTTCATGAAGATGAGAAGCACCAGGTGAAATCCTTGGGAGGTCGGTTAAAGTTCCTCGAATTTCAGATTCCAAATAATTTCAAGACGACAATTCTGGATGGTGGAGATATGGATTTGCGTTGGTTCCATGACGACGGACGGGTGTTCAGGCAAAGCTGAATAGGTGGTGACCGAGTGGTTTATTTTGTTCATAGTAAAACTCTTTCTGATGAACCGATTGGTTCTAGGGGAGAAGAAGGCCGAAGGATCAGACTGATCACACCGGAAATTGTAAAAGCGAAAAATGTTAGTGCGGAGATATATGAGTTGGCATCAGGTGTGTCTTCCAAAATTTTTCGAGGTGAGAGAACTCGGCAGTTTTTTTACGTCTTACGAGGTCAAGCGGCGGCTGAAATGGGTAGCCTTCATCAGCGGGTGCGTGCTGGTCATGGTATCTACGCGGAGCCTGGAGAGGCCTGCCGATTTACGGATTGTTCCGATGGTGGATTTGATTTTATTAGGTTTGCCATTCCACCTGACCCTGACCAAGACGTATAAAACATTAATAGAACCAATTTGAAGAAGTTTTTATAGGCCCTCACTAATAAATACCAGAATTCATATTTGAAAAATAAGCCCAGAGTTCTGAGATAATGAATAAGTTGCAGTACAATTTAAAGTTACATGAGGTGAATTCCGACAGGGATTACACTGAGTTCTTCCGGGTGAAACCAGATTGTGGAATCAATGCCATTGATCTTTTTTGTGGTTGTGGTGGATTTTCACTAGGTTTCAAGAGAGAAGGGTTCGAAATTGTTGCGGGGGTTGATAATGATTTTGACAGTCTACAAAGCTTTAGAAAAAACCTGCGATCAAACGCTTTAAATTTTGATCTTTCTGGCCAAAACTGGATAAATATTTTTCAAAAGAAGATACAGAGAAAATCCATAAAAAGAAGTCTGGAAAAAATGTAGAAGCTTAAAAAGATGAAGCTTCTCTCTTCGCCGCTTGCACTGTTCTTTCCATCCGATCTAGGAATTTGGATCGATCAGCCTTGCTAAAGGGGGGAGGGCCGCCAGTTACTTCGCCGGTTTCACGCAGAACCTGCATTATTTCCCGTGTAGCAAGTGCCGAACCTATGCTGTCTTCGGTGTAGGTGTTGCCGTTAGGTTTGATGGCGAACGCACCCTCTTTCAGGCAGCGTCCGGCAAGGGGGATATCGTCGGTCACGCAAATATCAGCCCGTCCAATATGTTCTGCAATCCAATCATCGGCGGCGTCGGCACCCTGATCGACATAGACGAGTTGTATTAGTGGATTCAGTGGAGGGCGGATTCCGCCGTCGCATACCAGATAGGTTTCAAGCTGGTGGCGTGTGGCGATCCGTTCTACCTCGTTCTTAACCGGACAGGCATCAGCATCGACATAGATTTTAACCATTATAGATTAAATATTGTTTTCCAGTTTTGTCGCCAATTAATTTCTTCTTTTTTTCCTATTTTTTTGTCAAAATAAATCCATGAAAAAAATCATCCTGTTCATCGCTCTCGCATTCCTGTTAATGCTTCCATCTCCCGGTTTCGCCGAATGGGCGAAGGTGAGTGCAACTGAGAGTGGAAGCACCACTTTCTATATTGATTTAGATACTATAAAAAAAGCCAAAGGTTTTATTTATTTCTGGGGATTGGCGGATTATTTGGAACCAAGTAAATATGGAACCTTATCGATTGCAAATTATACAAAGGGTGACTGTGGCACGATGAAAGAGATGGAATTGAGTTTAATGAGTTACAGAGGATCCATGGGTAAAGGATCTCCATCGGACTCATGGTTACCCGAAAAGGAATGGGTTTACAATCCCCCCGGTTCTACGGGAGAGGAGATCCTGAGAACAGTCTGCGAGTACGCCAAAAAGAACCTGAAGTAGCATCGTCACACCCCACACTACGTCCTGTCACCGGTCCGGATACTACGATAGAAGATGATACGAGGTAGACGCACCGCCCCCCTACACTGCAAAATAGCGCATGGCCAAAAAGCGCAAAGCCCAATGGAACCATACATGGAACGATACCAAACTCCACTTCACCCAACGGGCTAAGGAGCTAGGACGGTGCGTCACCGAGGAGGAACTGGACAAGTTTTACGAGGTCTTGGAGAGCGTTTTGAGCAAGGTTGAATGTCGTAATTTTATGTTTTGGTTTGACCCGACGGAATTAGAAAAAGTAGAGGAAAGTATTAGTGCCGAAGAAATGTGGGAGATCCGTTCCCGGGTGGTGCAGGTAGTTCATGACAAAATGAAGAAGAAGGTAGGTGAATTTATTGAGAAGCTCCGGGGAGTTAACGAAAAGATAGATGAGCTGAATGAAGAGCTGAAGGAATATCCCGGAGTGCAGGGCATGAGGCATCTTGGAGGCCACTGGGAAGAGTCGCTGTATGCTTGGCTTCCGACCACAATGACGTTGGTTAGCTGGGAAGAAGAATTTCAGCGTGCCTTCAAGGAGGAGAAAAGGAGCTTCAGTGCTGAAGGCGTTGTAGGAGGGAGAAGGAGTGGGAAGCGGGGACGCCCACGTAAGCCGGTGTCTAGGAATAACCGTCTTATCTTTCACACAGTAAACCAGCTCTTGGATTCAAGGAGTAAAAACAAAGTAGAGACCGTCAAAAAGGCTTGTGAGATAGTCTCTGATGCCATGACATATTTAGCTCTTGATCCCCCCAAGAAGGACATCGAGAAGCGAGTTGATCCAGCAACTGTCTCCCGGATATACCGGCGTGTAAAGAAAGAAGGTAGGATAGTTCGCCTTGGAACGATAGAAATAAAAAGAAAGGAATATGAGAGAAACAGGAAAGATAAGACCCCAACGGGGAGGCAGACGAACCCCAAGGAGGAGGCTGAGTTCCAACGGACGGTAACAGAATACCGTGAACGAGTTTTGAGGAAGCTGTACCCGTTGGACCATGTCGAAGAGAAATAGATAAGCGGACAGTAATTATCTAATAAATGCAAGTTTATATTTATTTATTGTCCGATATAGAATCCCTGATTCAGCATCAGAAGTAAGGAAAGCAAGCGGGATATAACAGGCAGGAATTCGGTGGTGTGTGTGGTTGGTTATTGTGTGGTTTTCTTCGCATACTCTTTGTAAGTTGTTGTAATATAAGAAATAAAAAATCATAGGGATAAAGCAATATGAATAATGAGATTAGGGAAGTGGGTGAACTTGATACAGCTTTCAGGTCCGTAATTCGTCGCCTTCATGAGGAGAGTCGTATTTTGTGTGTCGGAAGCACTATCGACCCTCATCTTGAATTGCCGGCGTTTGTGAAAAGTCTCGATGGAGACCGGGCTTTTTTCTTTGCCCAGGTAAAGGGTTGGGATATACCCGTTTGTTCCAACCTCCTCGCGAGCCGGGAGAATACTTTGGCTGCTTTGGGCTTGGATTTGCAGGGACTACGCAAAGCAGTCCAGCGTGCAGTTGATGAGCCCATCCCTACTGTTGAAGTCGAAAAGGGTTGCTGCCAGGAGATTGTTATCACCGATAATGTTGACCTCGGAAAGCTATTTCCAGTGCCCTTCCATATGCCGGATGATGCAGGGCGTTTTGTGACGGGTGGCATCGTCATTGCCAAAGATGTAAACGGGATTAGAAACGCTTCTTTTCATCGATTGCAACTCTTAGGAGGAAATCGAACTGCTGTTCAGCTCGATCTGGGGCGGCATCTTCGATCCCTTTATGAGCGAGCGGAAGATGAAGGTCGGGAATTGGAGATAGCGGTTGTTATTGGGCCCGATCTTTCATTGTTTTTCGCTGCAGCCAGCATGGGAGCACACATTCCTCAAGATCGAGATGAACTTGCTTGGGCCTCAGGCTTCAAAGGGAGGGCACTAGAACTTGTAAAATGCCTTACGGTCGATTTAGAAGTTCCGGCAGATTCGGAAATTATTCTTGAAGGTGTCATGCTTCCTAAGGAACGTGTTGAGGAGGGGCCGTTTCTTGAATTTGTGGGTATGTATGCGGAAAAAAGTCCGTCGCCGATATTTGAGATTCGTGCAGTCACGCACAGGAACAGACCGATTTATTACGATATCAGTGGAGGGGAGGTGCGTCTCATACGCAAGCCGCTGATGGAGCCCGGAATTCTTCGTATGGTCAAGGCGGCTGTTCCCATCGTTGAGGATGTTTGTCTGACGACCGGAGGGTTATGCAGATTTCACCTCGTGATTCAGGTAAAAAAAGAACGGCCTGCCGACGAAGGGTTGCAAAGAAACGCCTTGTTTGCCGCCTTCGCTGCGTTGAAGGATATAGATCTAATTACACTGGTCGATGAGGATATTGATCCACACAATTCGGAACAGGTGGAATGGGCAGTGGCTACTCGATTTGATGCCGGAAAGGATTTAATTCTTGTCCCGGGAGCCAGAGGACATGAATATGTTCCAATCTCGAGGGGCATTCGCACCAAGATGATAATAGATGCAACGGTTCCGTATGGAGAACTCGACCACTTCAGAAGGGTTCCGATGCCAGTGTTCGACCCATCGGTTTTTCAGGCTTTTGTTGGATTAGATGGTGGATCTCCTCCAGAACACCCTGTATTTTCGGATCTTTAGTTCTTAGATGACAAAATCAATGTTGGTTATGGAAAAACTCTGCTGAGGTCAACACAAAGGTCCTATGTCTTCCAAGCGAACCGACCAGTTTACTGAATCCGTTATTCGAGGAATGACCCGAGAGTGTGCCCATTATGGTGGTGTCAATCTCGCTCAAGGTTTTCCGGATTTTGACGGGCCAGAAGAAATCAAAGAAGCCGCCCAACGTGCAATCGCAGAAGGATGGAATCAGTATGCCATTACTTGGGGATCACATAGTATCCGAGAGGCCATTGCACGGAAAACGGCTCAGTTCAACGGTTTTAATGTTTGCCCGGAAGAAGAGATCACAGTTGTTTGTGGTGCGACGGAGGGAATGATTGCGACACTTATGGCTTTGCTAAACCCGGGAGATGAAGTCGTCATTTTTGAACCGTTTTACGAGAATTATGGTCCCGATACGATTCTGAGTGAATCGGTTCCCAGGTTTGTTTCTCTTCGAGCCCCGGAATTCACCTTTGATCCAGGTGAGTTGAAGGCGGCCATTGGACCATCAACTAGAGCGATTATCGTCAATACGCCACACAACCCCACAGGTCATGTTTTCACTTTTGAGGAGTTGGAGTATATTCGGGATCTCTGCGTCGAGTTCAACCTCGTGGCCGTAACCGATGAGGTTTATGAGCACATTATTTTTGATGGAAGAAGGCATATCAGTTTAGCCACACTTGATGGCATGCGAGATCGAACTGTTACGATAAACAGTTTGTCGAAAACATATAGCGTCACTGGTTGGAGGATCGGGTATGTTATGGCTCCGCCAGCAATCACCGAGGGGATTAGAAAAGTTCACGACTTTCTAACCGTTGGAGCGGCAGCACCCCTTCAGGAAGCGGCAGCAGTTGCCCTCTCTTTGCCCGACTCTTACTACGCAGATCTTGCATCAATGTATGAGGAGAAGCGTGGAATTTTGCAGCAATTTTTACGAAGTGCGGAATTCCCATTTTTTGAGCCCCAAGGTGCTTATTACATTATGGTGGATGTGTCCAGATTCGGAGCGAAGGACGACGTGGATTTTGCAATGCGTTTGGTGAGAGAGCATGGTGTGGCAACGGTCCCGGGGAGTAGTTTTTACAGCACGGAAGGTTTGGGGAAAGATTATGCTCGTTTTACCTTTTCCAAACGAAATGAAACCTTACGTAATGCAGGAGAACGGCTGTTGGGGACAACTGCTGGATAAGTAACTTGTTGAATAGATGAAGCGTTATCCGATATAGTGGAGCTCGAGTGTTTGTATTTATAAGAAGGCGGGTCGGTTAGGCAGGTTGTTAGCCTCCGGTTGGATTTTGGCGGCTTTTTCTCGGACGGGTTGTTTTGGGGTGTCGAATTGGTTTTAGGTTTTGTCCAGATTGGCTCTCTAAAATGCTTTCTGTGATAAATAGGAGAAACGGATGACAACGGCCGTCGGAAAGAGGTTGCCACGTAATGATGGGCTTCAAAAGGTTACTGGTGATGCAAAGTACGCAGATGATTTTTACCTGCCTGGTATGTTGTATGGGAAGCTTTTGCGGAGTCCACATGCTCACGCTCGTATCCTGAATGTAAATGCTGATCGTGCTTTGGCGCTTCCCGGTGTCCGGGCTGTTGTATTCGGTAAGGATACTCCGGGGGTCAGTTATGGAACAATTCCCGACGAGTATGGGTTGGCGATCGACAAGGTTCGGTTTATTGGAGATGAGGTGGCTGCCGTTGCCGCGGTTGACGAGGAAACGGCAGAGGCCGCCTTGGACTATATAGATGTTGACTATGAGATTCTCCCTTCGGTTCACGATCCTATCAAGGCTATGCGGGAGGGTGCCCCGGTAATCCATGCCCAGAATGACGATATTTTTGATGCCTCCCAGAACATCTCTCGCCGCACTCACCTAACTTACGGCGATATGGAAAAAGGATTTGCTGAAGCGGAATATTTCTTTGAACACTCTTTTGAAACCCAACTCGTCAATCATGCAGCTATTGAACCACACGCGTCGGTAGCTGAATACGATCCAGTTGGAAAGGTTACAATCTGGTCGTCGTGTCAAACACCATTTCTTGTCCGCGCCAACATGGCCAAGACCCTTCAGTTGCCGCTGACTCGCGTTCGAGTCATCAAGCCGAAGGTAGGGGGTGCGTTTGGTGGAAAACGAGAGATGATGGCTAATGATTTTTCCGCGGCTATCTTAGCTATGAAAATTGGCCGCCCGGTTAAGGTGGTCTATACGCGGGAGGAGGTTTTCTCAGCTACTCGCCAACGCCATCCCGCTAAGATTACACTCAAAACGGGAGTAACCAAGGACGGTCGTGTTATCGCTAAAGACTGTCATATGATTATGGAAAATGGGGCGTACAACGGCCGAGGACCAGATATTTTGGCGTCATGTCCAAATTATATAACCGTTCTCTACCGGACACCGAACATTCACTTTGACGGATATCTCGTTTACACAAACAATCCGCCTGGGAGTGCCTTCCGCGGATTTGGAAATCCACAGATTAGATTTGCCGATGACAGCCAAATGGATCTCATCGCTAGCGAAATCGGCATGGACCCCGTGGATTTTCGACGCATTAACCTTCGCGAAGAGGGAGATGTTACTCCCAATGAGGCGGTGATTACCTCTTGTGGCTTAAAAGAGTGTTTGGAAAAAGTAAGTGAGGCCACCAGGTTCAAAGAAAAGTGGAATAGCCTTCCCTTTGGAAAGGGTATCGGCCTGGCCTGTGGGCACCATACCTGTGGGTTTAAATCTCTTCTTCCTCACGATTCTTCGGCTGCAATGGTGAAGCTTAATGACGATGGTACTGCAAATGTCTTGACGGGCGCATCAGACGTGGGTCAAGGTTCCGATACTGTGTTAGCTCAGATCGCAGCTGAAGAGTTGGGGATTCCTTACCATCAGATTGAAATGACGACGGCAGACACCGAGGTTACCCCGATGGATCTAGGGTCCTATGCGAGCCGAGTTACTTTTATTGCCGGTAACGCCGTCAAACGAGCTGCTGCTGACGCTAAGGAGCAGATGCGGGCTGCTGCTGCCGATCTTCTCGAAGCGGCAGCCGAAGATATAATGTTCGAGAATGGATTCGCGAGTGTCCAGTCGGCTCCAGATGTCAAGGCGACCATTCAGGAGGTAGTCGAGCATAATTTCAACCATGTTGAAGGTATACCAATTGTGGGTAGAGGAGCATATAACCCACAAACTGACAGGTTGGATAGGGAGACCGGTATTGGGAATACATCGCCGGCTTATAGTTTCGGAGCTCAAGTGGCCGAAGTAGAGGTCAATCTGGAATCAGGGCACGTTAAGGTAATCCGTATGAGCAGCGCCGTCGATTGCGGTGTTGCGATCAATCCCACTGCTGTGGAGGGTCAGGTGGAGGGCTCAGTTTCCGGTGGGATTGGTCAGGCGCTCATGGAAGGTTTTTATGCGGTTGATGGACTGATGCTGAATCCGTCATTGTTGGAATACCGTTTGCCTCAGGTAACAGATATGCCCGAGATGGAAACTATTATTGTGGAGACCCGGGAGGAAGAGGGTCCTTACGGTGCTAAGGGTGTAGGTGAATTTGTCCAAATTCCGACAGCTGCGGCTGTAGCAAACGCTGTTTATGATGCTATCGGTGTTCGGATCCATGACCTTCCAATAACACCTGACAAGGTGATGGCGGCCTTAGGGAAGAAAAGGAATAGCGCATGACGATGCCAGCATTCGATTATGTTCGGCCGGAATCCCTCGAAGAGGCGTGTGCCGTTTTGGAGCGGCATGGTTCGGAGGCGATGATCCTCGCAGGGGGGACCGACCTGTTGGTTTCACTCAAACAACGTGTTTTCACGCCCAAGTGTGTGGTAGATGTCAAGCGGATTCCTGAATTGAGGAAATTGGAATTCGATGAAGAGGCAGGACTAACCGTTGGGGCTTCCACGAGTCTGTGGGAACTCAGCCAGAGTGATGTTGTGTGTGCCCATTATACCGCGATCTCTGAAGCTGCCCTTAGTGTCGCTGCTATAGCTCAGCAGACCATGGGAACCGTAGGGGGAAATCTGTGCCTCGATACCCGCTGTTGGTACTTCAATCAGTCAGAAATGTGGCGAGGTACTTTGGGTCCTTGTCTTAAGATGGGAGGAGATGCCTGCTTTGTGGTCAAAGAGGCTACCGAATGCTATGCAAACTATTCTGGAGATACAGCTCCAGCTTTCATGGCATATGGTGCTGAGGCAAGAATCGCAGGTCCGCAAGGGGTGCGTGTCATCCCTGTCGACGAGCTTTATTCGGGAGATGGGAAGGTCCCGATCTCACTCCAGTTGGGTGAGGTGCTTGTTGATGTTCGGGTTCCAGTACCTGTGTCAGGGGTGGCCTCGGCCTATCAGAAGTACCGCCTCCGTGAAAGTGTAGATTTTCCGCTCGCTGGTGTGGCGGTTTCTTTTCGCCTGGAAAGCGATAAATTTGCCGATGTTCGAGTGGTGATGACAGCTGTCGGTTGCGCCCCCGAGCGCTCAAGTAGGGTAGAGGAAATTCTCGCGGGAAGCCCTCCAACTGATGAGGTTATTGCTAAAGCGTCTAAAGCTGCAAGATCCCAGGCTCGCCCTCTGAAGACTACTGTGATGCCGCCTCCACATCGAAAAAAAATGGTTGAGTTGATTGTTAAAGACGCGATTCAGAGTGCCGTCTCAAGATGCCGGAATGGTTCAGGAGTTGTCGAGACGATGGAGACAAGTGGATGAAAAGAAAAGTTAATCTTAAAGTTAATGGGATTGAGCATGAAATGGAGATTCAGGATCACTGGTCTCTTTTGGATGTTAGCCGTAGTCTCCTCGGACTGACCGGGAGTAAAAAAGGTTGTGATACAGGAGACTGTGGGGCTTGTTCAGTCAATATAGATGGCAGTCTAGCGCTTTCCTGCCTTACACTCGCGGTGGAATGTGAAGGCCGTGATGTGACAACGGTAGAAGGCCTTGCCCGGTCGGTTGAAGAGCTTCATCCGCTACAGGCATCTTTCGTTTATTATGGAGCGGCTCAGTGTGGAATTTGTATCCCCGGAATGTTGATGGCTGGCAAGGCCCTTTACGACCGAAATTCTCATCCGAGTACCGAGGATATCCATCAAGCTATCGGGGGCAACCTTTGCCGTTGCACCGGGTACGCCAAGATAGTAAATGCTATTAAGAGTGCCCATCGTTTCGAGAATTCTAAGCTTCTTGACCCTAAAACCCTTGTAGCGTCGGATGGGGAAGAGGCTGCCGAGACGTTATAGGGGGGCAGGTACCTTTGGGGTGTTACATCCCCAGTGGACCTCTTATGACTTTCGGCGTTGCTGGCGCCTTCTGTGGCAGGCTTTTGTTGTGGTCCGTGTTAGAACGGATAGTAGGTTTTTTTAACTTTTCACTGATTAGTTTCTTAGATTGATCTCAAATTTGGATTAGAAACATTTTCCACAGAGATTTTCCGTAAAAGAGAGAAAGGATAATTCCGACCATGTCGGATTCTGGCAATCAGTCAAAACAAGTTAGGGACAAGGCTAAAGAGTATGTTTTCCCTGCTGCCTTTACTTATTATGAGGAACCGTTGGTCATAGAAGAGGGGAAAGGGGCCACCGTTAGGGATGCTGATGGCAGGGAGTACTTGGATTTCTTCGGGGGTATTCTCACGGTTGGTTTAGGCCACTGCCATCCTGAGATTACCAAACGCACCCGCGAGCAGGCGGAAAAGGTTCAGCATACTTCCTCTCTTTATTTGACAGGGCCTTCTGTTGCGTTGGCCGAGAAACTAGCCACTATTACACCAGGAAAGTTGCAGAAATCATTTTTTACCAACAGCGGAAGTGAAGCTAATGAGACCGCCGTTTTAGCAGCCAGGAGTTACACGGGCAACCACGAGGTTGTTGCGTTGCGCTCAGGGTACAGTGGCCGAACGGGTATGGCCATGTCCCTTACGGGACAAGCTCCTTGGCGCTCATCGGCAGCAGGGAGCATGGGTGGCGTGGTTCACGCTCCCAATCCTTATTGCTACCGGTGTCCATATGAGCAAACTTATCCTAGCTGTGATCTTCTTTGCGCTCGCGACGTTGAGCAAGTTATTCAAACGGCGACTAGTGGTTCCATTGCGGCCTTTATTGCCGAGCCCATCCAAGGGGTTGGTGGATTCATAGTTCCGCCGAAGGAATATTTCCAGATTGTGACGGATGTTGTAAGAAAATATGGCGGTGTTTTTATCTGTGATGAAGTCCAAACAGGGTTTGGGCGAACGGGTGGAAAGATGTTCGGCATTCAGCATTTCAACGTTGAACCAGAGATCATGACAATGGCAAAAACGTTGGGTAACGGTGCTCCCGTGGGTGCGACCATCGCCACCAATGAGGTGGCTGACAGCTTGAAAGGTTTAACTATTTCCACTTTTGGTGGGAATCCCGTATCGACTATGGCTGCTTTGGCGACAATCGATGTAATTATTAGTGAAGAAATAGTTCACAATTCTGAGGTTGTTGGTGCCCACATGGTAAACCGATTAAACGAACTAAAAGAATTATTTCCCGTTATCGGCGATGTCCGAGGGATGGGGCTAATGCAGGCTCTTGAGTTGGTATGGGAGGGAAAACAACCCGCAACCGACGCCGTTAATCAGATTTTTGAGGAGACAAAACGTCGTGGTCTGCTGGTTGGAAAAGGAGGCCTTTCAGGAAATATTATCCGAATAACTCCTCCAATGAACATTAGTGCAACGGATATCGACCGAGCGATTGATATCCTGAAGGTTTCGTTCGAATCCATTAAGGTTGCCTGACTGGATGCTTATTAGCCTTCATATTCTGGCTTAACCGATTTAGACGACATGGAGATTGGGTAATGGAATTTTTTGTGGAGGGAAGCACACCGCGTGAGGATTCGGAAGTAAGAGAAGATTTTACTGGGCTTGTGGGCATGACTCCTATGCTGAACCTTGAGAAGAACATTTTGGTTCGTGTTGCCCATGTCCGTTTTGAACCCGGTGCACGTACGAATTGGCATACCCACCCGGCTGGGCAAATCCTCCAAGTCACTAAAGGGGGAGGCTTGATACAAACTTGGGATGAAAAAAATAAGGGCGAAAAGGCTCACGCCATACGTCCGGGCGACACCATCTATATTCCTCCTGGAGAAAAACATTGGCATGGGGCTCTTCCCGATGAGGCCATGGAGCACATTGCCCATTCAATGGGTGGTCCAACTGATTGGATGGAGCCCGTCTCGGCCGAAGATTACGAAAGTGCATCTTGACCAAGGATAGTTTTTCCTCCTAAAGCTTTTCCTGACAACAGAGAGCTAAAAGTGTTGACCGATTCTGTCGGTGGATGACTCTATTGGTTTGAAAGGAAATGGTCTTATTGTGTTTAATGTTTTATTAGCTATCCTTAGCATGCTAGCACAGGGTACGTCTGACTTTATCTATAAACGAGCACAAGATAGGAAAGAGGTAGTACTCGAGACCTACTTTGCCATCGAATGTATCCCTTTTGCTTGCGTAGCGTTGTTTTTTGGATACCTGATGGAAGGGTTAGATATCAATCAGGCTACGGTCCTGTATGGGTTGATATTCGGGATATTTTCTTTCTTGGCCGTTTATTGTTTTGTTTCCTCATTGCGGGAAGGTGAGGCCAGTGTTAATACACTGATTTTCCGTTTGAATTTTGTTCTGGTGGCACTTTTTGCAATTATTTGGTTGGATGAGCCTTGGTCCACATCCGTGGGTGTCGGACTGATTTTTGCTGCACTCTCTATTACTTCCGTGACCTTTCCCGTCTGGCGGGCCGCATCGGGTGGAATGAGTTCGAAGCGATCAATTGGCTTGGCTTTTTTAGCTATGGTCCTCTTTGCCACCTTAGGTGTTATCCTGAAAATTGCCATTCAGAAAGGAGCTAATATTGGATGGGCGATGGCTCTGGGCGCGTTTTCCTGGCATGTTTGTGCCTGTACTCTGGTCGTTGTGCGGAAAAGTTACAAGATGCCGAAAGCTAACTGGTTGTATCTTCCAATGACAGGATGTCTGAAAGCCATTTCGTTTTGCCTGAGGCTCTACGCATTGCGGCGTGGCGGGAGTGTCAGTGTCGTAGTTCCGATTGTCCAACTTAGTTTTCTGGTAACAATGATTTGGGCCATTATGTTCCTTCGAGAGCTATTGACCCGATCAAAGATTGTTGGCATTTTGTTAGCTATTGCTGCCATTTTGTCTTTCTCACTTTGAAAATTATAAATACGAGAATCCTTTCTCTGTGCTCGTTCATGGACCATGAATTGCCCAATAGTTCAATTTCGCCAAAAGTGATACAGATATTTTCCTTTTCTAGACATCAATTTTGTTTTGGGAAAAGCGAACCAAGTTATGGGGAGGGTTAAATGAAATCATTGATTCGGCGATCGGCAGCTGAATTTATTGGAACTTTTGGCTTGGTGTTTGCTGGGACAGGTGCTCTGGTTACTAACCAAGTTAACGCTGGAGCGATAAGCCATGTGGGAATAGCTTTGACTTTTGGTTTGGTCATAGCTGCTATGGTTTTTGCCACCGGTCAAATATCAGGGGCTCATATAAACCCGGCCGTTACGCTTGCCTTCTGGAGTGTGGGTCGTTTCCCGCGCAGGGAGGTCCCTTTCTACGTGGTGGCTCAGTTGCTTGGAGCCTGCGTCGGTAGTGCCGTCATTAGGTGCCTTATAGGTGACTACGCCTATTTGGGCGCGACTATCCCATCGGGATCGGCAGGGCAATCACTTGGGATCGAATTTCTTCTAACTTTTTTGCTTATGTTTGTCATTATGGCTGTGGCGACTGATACTCGTTCCAATGGTGCTATGGCGGCTATTGCTATTGGCACTGTTGTTGGACTCGGGGCCATGTTTGCCGGACCAATTTCAGGAGCATCGATGAATCCAGCTCGCTCTTTCGGTCCTGCTTTGGTCGGAGGATATTTCTCTGCTCATTGGATTTATTGGATTGGCCCAATAGCTGGATCAGTTTTTGCGGCGTGGATCTACGATGTAATCCGCTGCGATCCGAATGTGAAACGTGTGTATGTTAAGGGTTGTTGCTGATCGTCCTATCACGATTCTTTAATGGCACTAATAAGATCCAAGATCGCTTTTTGCCCGTCTCCGAAGTACATCAATGTGTTGTCAAGAGCAAAAAGAGGATTGGGAATTCCGGCAAATCCAGGGCTGAGACTGCGCTTGATAACGATCACAGTGCGTGACTTGTCGACGTCTATTATAGGCATCCCGGCGATAGGGCTGGAAGAGTCGGAACGTGCAATTGGATTAACAGTGTCGTTCGCCCCAATGATTAGTGAGATATCCATTTGCTCCATGAACGGATTAATCTCATCCATCTCTTTGAGCTGATCGTAGGGTACATTAGCTTCAGCAAGTAAGACGTTCATGTGACCGGGCATGCGCCCTGCTACGGGGTGAATGCCATATAAAACTTCGGCGCCTTTGGATTCCAGCATCTCTGCAAGGTCCCTAACGGCGTGTTGTGCTTGGGCAACGGCCATTCCATAACCGGGGATAATTGCAACCTTGCGGGCCGTGTCAAAGACCATAGCCACCTCTTCAGGTGATACGGATTTGATCTTTCCTTCGTAAACCTCGTCTGCCGTAGAGACCTGGCCTTCTACTGGGGCGAGTGTTCCGAATAATACATTGGTCATTGATCGGTTCATTGCCCTACACATGATTCGAGTTAGGATAATCCCTGAAGCTCCAACCAATGAACCCGCAATTATGAGAACGTTGTTGTCGAGGACAAAACCCGTGGCTGTCGCCGCCAAACCCGAATATGAATTTAAGAGAGCAATGACAACGGGCATGTCAGCTCCGCCGATTGGTATTACTAGCAGAATCCCGAGAAGGGAGGCAATCACTACCAGAATCCAATAATTCGATTGATTTTGTGGGTCAATAGCCACCCAAAAGGCGGTTGCCAGAGTCGCAACTCCAAGCAGAATATTTAAGGCCTTCTGGCCTGTGAAAAGAATAGAATTCCCAGACATGAGTTCTTGAAGTTTTGCGAAGGCTATAAGACTTCCCCAAAATGTGACAGCCCCTATAATTCCTGAGGCGGCAGTTGCCACCGCGAATTGATTGTTAACAGTTCCGGTTTTCATTCCGGCCATTGAGAGGGCTGCGGCTGCCACGAGGACAGAGGCACCCCCTCCAAAGCCATTTAGCAGTGCGACCATCTGAGGCATAGCAGTCATTTGGATCTTGAGAGCAAGTACTCCGCCGATTAATGCGCCGACAATCAGACCAACAAAAATCATTTCATAGCTGAGTATGTTACGGTTTGCCAGCGTCACTACGATTGCCAATAGCATTCCAGCCGCACCCGCAAGATTGCCACGGACGGCAGTCCGCGGGTGGGCCAGTCCCTTCAGGCCCGCAATGAAAAGGATTGAGGCGACTAGGTAAGCAAAGTTGATAAGTGAAAGTTGCAAAGCTCAGTCCTTCTTTCGGAACATCCCGAGCATTCGGTTTGTGACCAGGAAGCCCCCCACCACATTGATGGTTGCGAAGACAACGGCAATCAATCCGAGGATTGTAGTTAAGATGGACGCTTCAGCTCCCACTGCAAGTAAGGCTCCGATAATCGTGATTCCGGAGATGGCATTCGAACCAGACATTAAAGGTGTATGAAGAGTGGGCGGAACCTTAGTAATGACTTCCCAACCGATATACATTGCGAGAACGAAAATGGTCAGAATTGCGACGAAATCCATTAGGAGTTGTCTCCTTCACCTGCATGCTCCCCCGATAGACCGAGGGCTTCTCTTACCCTGGGGTGAACTATTTCTCCCTTTTGCGCTACCAGAGTTTCACGTGTGATCTCATCGTCTAGGTCGACTACCATCTGCCCCTCCTTCACGAGGTGAAGGAGAAAGGTAGAAAGGTTTTTGGCGTACATTTGACTAGCGTGGCAGGGAATAGTGGAGGGAAGGTTCATCACCCCCATAATAGTTACCTCGTGCTTAACGATGTTTTGCTCCGGCTGTGTAAGTTCACAATTGCCTCCGCGTTCAGCGGCTAGATCTATAATTATAGAACCGGGGGGCATTCCTTCGACCATCTCATTTGTGATTAAAGTCGGGGCTTTCTTTCCAGGGACTGCCGCAGTGCTAATGACAACGTCGCTCTCGCTGATCACTTGCCCCATCAACTCTTGTTGTTTCTGGTAAAAAACTTCCCCTAAATCTGTAGAGTAACCGCCTTTGTCTTCGGCACCCTCAGCTTCAAGTGGCAGCTCGACAAATTTGGCTCCGAGACTTTCGACTTGTTCTTTAACAGCCGGACGAACGTCATAAGCTTGTACGACGGCACCAAGCCGGTTGGCTGTGGCTATTGCTTGCAAACCTGCTACCCCTGCGCCAATAACCAAGACCCTGGCCGGTGCCACAGTGCCCGCAGCGGTCATAAGCATGGGAAACATTCTCGGGAGGTGATTTGCTGCTAAAAGGACCGCTTTGTACCCAGAGATTGTAGCCATTGAGGAGAGGGCATCCATACTCTGGGCGCGTGTCGTTCTGGGCAGGAGTTCGATGGAAAATAAGGAAACTCCCCGTGAGGCCAGGGACGGTAGAATTTCGCCCTGGGCAAACGGTTCACAAAATCCAATTAAGGTATGCCCGGAATGTAGGAGATCGAGATCTGCTTTTCCTATGTCCGGATTAGCTCCGGGAGTTCGCACTTGAAGAATGATATCTGCCTCGTCAAAAACTTCTTTCCGGGAACCTACAATCCGCCCTCCTTTATCTTGGTATTCGAAATCAGCGTTGCCGGCAGATTTACCAGCTTCAGACTGGACTATCACCTCTAGTTCCGACTGAGTAAGGGTAGGGATCTGAGCAGGAATCATCGCCACACGACGTTCACACGGAAAGGTTTCTTTAGGAATTCCAATAATCATTAGAGCTCAAATTTTTAGTGGCTTACGGGACGCAACAAGGAACGGTACACGAGCGTCAATCCCGAAATAATAAACGAACAAACGCTGGATTGTAACGCATTCTCGGAGCAATTTCTAGGTTAATGGACATAATAATTTAGTTATTCTCCCATGACCTTAACAACGAGGCGTTTTTTTCGTTGACCATCAAACTCAGCGTAATATACCTGTTGCCAGGGACCTAGATCACTGCTTCCATTGGTGACGGGGATGATCACTTGGTGGTGCATTAATAGGCTCTTGAGGTGGGCATCTCCGTTTGTTTCTCCGGTTTGATGATGACGATAGTTTGGACCTTCAGGTGCTAACTCCTGAAGCCAGTCATCGATGTCAGCGATTAGTCCAGATTCAGCGTCGTTCACATAGACGGAGGCGGTGATATGCATGGCTGAGACTAAGGCCATTCCCTCCTGAATCTCACTTTTCTGTATGGTCTCTTCCACTTTATCCGTAATGTTGATGTATTCGCGATGTTCCTCAGTTTTGAACCAAAAATATTCAGTGTGCGCCCTCATGTTTTCTCCATCGCAATTTTCTATATGGATATTGCGCTACGTAATGGAAGTGTCTCCATGGTAACCTTATTTTCTTACTGATATCGATCTAGGAAAGACTGGACACGTTTGGGAATCTTGAATTCCGGAAGCCCGATTTCATTCCACACATCAAGAGCTTTTAACATCATGTCTTTGTGTGGCAGGGAAATGTCTCCGGCGTCTTCTGTTTCTGTGGCATCTAAGATTAGTTTGCTGCTCATTTCTGGTTCTCCGTCTCGGATACGAACTGTCGGGTCGAGCACCGCAGGGGTATAGACATTGTCGATAATAATGGTGTCCCTTTGCGCGTTGAATCTAGAGTTCATAGCCCAATCCAGGTGTATGGGATCTCGTATATCGATATCTTCATCGACAATAGTAATGCGTTTTAGTAACGTGGCTTCAGCGATAAGACGTCCGACTCGCTTGGCATGGGCCGGATATAGTGGCCGCATCGAGATAATGCCATGGGCTAAAAGCCCTCCATAGGTCAGATCGATGTAGGCATCTTTTACTGTGTTGTGACCCAAATCATGGCGAAGCATTTTTACCAAAAGGCCTGCATTGCTCATGCTCTGGATGACGGTGCTCTCACTTGGAGGAAGCTGGCTGATGTAACCGTAGTAAATTGGATCCCTTCTGTGCGTGATTGCCTTGACATGGACTACTGGTTTCTGGGCGATTGGACCCATATATCCTGCAAACTCCCCGAATGTTCCCTCTTCGGCTGTTTCCTGAGGACGCAACTCTCCTTCAATGATCATTTCGGCGTTCGCGGGAACCAAAAGTTCCGATGTTCTTGCTTTGACAACTTCCAGTGGCGATCCCTTTAACCCCCCGGCAACGGTGAGCTCATCCGTTCCGTAGGGAATATTACAAACAGCTGCAAAATGAGCTGCGGGCTCTGCTCCTATAACCCAGGCGAATGGTGCCGGCTTGCCATTGTTAACGTAAGACTCATAGCACAAAGTCCCGTGACGACTGGGAGTAAGATTGATAACTAACTCCTGTTTATTTTTAACCATGGTTCGATAAGTTGCTGCGTTTTGCACACCTGTGTTGTCATCCCGGCTGATCACAATGGTTGTCAAGTAGGGTGCAACGTCTTTCCCGGGAGTCCAGATCGGGATAGGTAGAGAACTCAGATCAACGGAGTTACCTTCTAAAATAACCTCCTGGCAGGGTGCAGATCTACTTTCTTCGGGAGCTATCGGGTTGCGCAGTGCCTGGACCCATTTTTCGTTGATATCTTCCGGCTCTACTTCGAGTGCAGTTGCGTAAGTGGCGCGTGAAGCTCCTAATACTCCGGTCATGACAGGTATATTGAACCCTTTGACACGTTCAAAAAGAAGCCCAAATCGTTCATGATCAGGCAATGCCTGAAACATCCAACGCGCCAGGCACGCCAATTCCCAGGTGTGATCAACGTTTTTTTGTATACGCTTGAGTATTCCCTTAGATTCCAATGCTGCCAGGTGTTCGCGGATGTCTTGATAGGCCATTTTTGTTCTCCCGATTTTCGCGCGGAGACGGGGTGACTTCTTAAAATCTAATTTGTGTATCTCTCAACTGTTAATGATATCAGTTTACACTTATTCACATTTAACTGGGCTGATTGGAACTGTTACATGTAACTTATTTTTTTCACTGCCAGATCAATCGTCGATGTAACCTAGCTTCCTGAGCCGATCCAGTGTTTCGGTATCGAATTCAACTTCTTTCTTCCCGGAAAGACGTCCCCGCTCGAGGATCCGAGCTCTCTCATTTTGAAGTATTTTCATAAAGTGATGAGTCTGCTTTGTAGAATAGTTGAACAGGTCACGTTTTTCTTTAGGATCATTCAAAAGATCGAATAGCTGTCCTTTTTTGAAGGACAGTTCCTTTGATTTGCGAAGTGTTTCTTTCATTTCAGATATATATTTTTTCCCCTCATTTATAGTGAATTGGTAAGATCCCCCGAACAAGCCGGAAACTTCTCCGTAAAACTTCCTATCAAGGTGCTGCCCCAGAAGTGCAGGGACGATCGAATTTCCCTGCATCCCTTGTGGCCCTTTTATTTTCAACCAGTCGAGGATCGAGGGCATAATGTCTATGAGGCCTGATGGAACGGTGGTCTGATGGCCTCCTGATTGGCCGTTTGGTAATCGTATGACGAGAGGAACTCGGATTTCTTCTTCAAAAACGGTATACCCATGTTTATATGTTCCGTGTTCATAAAATGCTTCGCCATGATCTGAAGTAAGGAGAATGAGTGAGGAATCATATAGGCCCACTTTTTTGAGGTACTGGATAAGTTTTCCGAACCAATGGTCGAAAAATCTTATTTCTCCATCATACTGTGCGATCATATTGTGAAGCTTTGGGGCTGATAGGCGAGTTTGGTCTTTGGGAGGGTGGGCGATGGGCTGGCCTTTGAATGTGGGATCGAACAATGTTTTGTACGTGTTAGGAGGTCGATAAGGGTCGTGAGGATCGAAATAGTGGAGATAGAGGAAAAGCTTTTCTCGGTTGACATCAAAATTGGATGCAAAAAGATGATCAAGGTATCCACGAGCTTCCCGAAAGACCCAATCGGCCTTTGTCATTCGATTTTCCATCACGTGTTTCTTGGGTGCTTTGAACCATTCTGACTTGTCGGCCCCGCTTTCATTCAATAAGGCTTCCGTTGCCTGGTTAACCTTCTCAAGGACTCTCCCGGGCCAGGAGTTTTCTCGATGTAAGACTCTCCAAAAATAAAGTTGCTGTGGTGGTTGGTTGTTGCGGTAGAGTAGGCTGTCTAGATGATCGTTTAGCTGAGAGACATAATCGAACCCCTGTGTGTAGTTTTGCTTGCTGGAAACAAACAGGTTTGTAGAGAAAAAAGCGGTGGTGTAGCCTTTCGAACGGAGAGTTTCAGCAAGTGTTTTTGCACTATCTGGTAAGCGGTCCGCAACATGATGCATGCCGGTCACAGTCTCATGCAATGATGTGAAAAGTGTCGCAATAGAGGGGATTGTCCAACTCGCGTGTGTGCGGAATTGCCTGAACAGGATACCTTCCTTAGCGAATCGATCCACATTTGGAGATGTGAGGCGATGATAGCCGTAGGCTGATAGATGATCTGAGCGAAGGGTGTCGACAAGTATGAGAATTACGTGAGGTGTATTTGCAATCGAATTGCTAGGCTCGCGGTATTTTTGATTCCCGTAACGTGTAGTGACGTCTGGTAGGCTAAGCGTCCCCATGATTCCAGCGGCGAAGATTGCCACACCCAATCCGGGGACCCATGTTCGGCCTTTGTGATTTGGCCCTGACATTTTTTTGCAATAAAACCAAACCAGTAGAATTGTGATTACTAAGAAAAAAAGGTTAGCGGATATACGCCCGAAACTCGAATCCGCAGTGATGAAAAATGGAAATACGTATCCCGACAGAACTATCCGGGTGAAGATTACTACACAAAAACTTGATAGCAGCTTGTCCGTGTAGGGTCTCAACCGTTGGATTTTTGTGCAGATTATTATCAGGGAGGTAGAGACGACACCAAATAAAGTGGCGTTTAAAATTATGGCCACTAACAGGAGATGAAGTGCGCTCCAGGTAGTGTGGGCTTGCATGGGGGGAGACGCTACGAGAATGATCAAATACGTTTCCACCAATCCGGCCAAACCACCGGACCCTATGCCGATTAGTGTTCCTCGAAGAATTTGTTTCATATTGATTTCTCGTTTTGGTGTGAAAGTGTTAGCCCGGTCGATTTTGTTTTGTCTAATCTACGGGAAGACATCACAGTTGCGTCAAGTGGAACTATAGGTATTGGCCTAGTTGGTATAGGGTCCGATGATGATCAAATCCGATAGGGTTGTAAACCCTCTCAGAGAAGATTCTCTTGCCAAGGCAGACTTCAGAGGCATTATAGGGTTGAATTGACAAAAGAGGAATACGGATGAGTGATCTTCAGAACCGGTGTGCCATCGTGACAGGTGCTGGGCGAGGCATTGGTTGCTCCATTGCTTTGTGTCTTGCCAAGGGCGGAGCGAATGTGGTTGTGAATGATTTGGATCTGAATTCTGCGGAAGAAATTGCAGAGGTGATCCGGAGTTTTAAGGGAGCGGCTTTGGCGTGTGTTGGAGATGTTTCAAACCCGCAGGATTCAATGAGGATTGTTCAGACTGCTGTCGATGCCTATGGCGGATTGGATATCCTTGTCAACAATGCTGGGAATCTGAAAGATGCCCTTATCCATAAGATGGATGATCCCACCTGGCAATCGGTTCTCGATGTGCATCTCACAGGTAGTTTTAATATGATTCGTGCATCATCAGTCTGGATGCGGGATGTCGCTAAGCGAGAATTGGAGGCGGGAGATACCCACTATCGAAAAATTGTCAATCTTACCTCTGTTGTGGCGGAGACCGGAAATCCCGGACAGGCTAATTATTCGGCTGCAAAAGGAGGAATAATTTCTCTCACAAAAACAATTGCCCGCGAATGGGCCCAATTCCGTATTAATGTCAATTGTGTTGCGCCGGGGTTTATTAGAACTCGGATGACTGAGAAGAGGAAAGGGAATACGGGTGCGGGCATTCCTTCTGAGATTTTCGAAAAGGTTTTACGGGAAATCCCCTTGGGACGTCAAGGAGAGCCAGAAGAAGTAGCCAAGGCAGTGCGTTTTCTTTGTTCTTCTGATTCGGATTACTTAACTGGGATTGTTCTGGGAGTTAATGGTGGTCTTCACATGTAGCCCATGTCAACGATGGTCAGCAAGTCCTCATCAGATAAGTCTTCTTCTAATCTGCCAACTGGCCAATTCGCCAATGATGACTAATAATATTATAGCGAGACAGAGAACACCTGCCTTTTCCCATTGAAACTGTTTAACGTACAAAAACACATAAAACCCCAATCCCCCGGCACCCACAAGGCCCAAAATGGTTGAGTCTCGCAGGTTCATCTCAAAACGAATCGCTAGATGGGCGACCATCTGTGGTAGAACCAAAGGAACTAGGCCGTGCTGAATAATTTGAACTGGGGAAGCCACAGTTCCATCAAGGGCTAAGATGGGTTTTTGATCGGTTGATTCAATTTCCTCCGCCACGAAACGAGCCAGTACACCTGCAGAATGGACTGCTAGCGCCAACACCCCCGGAAAGGGTCCCAATCCGACTGCTGATACGAACAGCAGTGCCAGTAATAATAAGGGGATGGATCTAATAAAGGCGAGAAGACCTTTGATGGGAAGGTGGACCCACATGGGTGACCAGTTGGAGGCAGCGAGCAATCCCAGTGGGTAGGCAAAAATAGCTCCTAGGAAGGTTCCCGCGATGGTCGTCTGAAGTGTCTCGATCGAAGCGCGGATGAGTACATCCCAAACCGACCAGTTTGGTGGAAGCATTCGCCCGAAAAAGCGAATGATTTCTGGGATACCCTTCCAGAAAAGGGCTCCAGAAAACTCCGACCCGTAGAAGGACCAAACAATGAGTCCACTAGTTCCTAGGCACAGAAAAATCTTGAGGGCCACCTGACCAGTGGGGGAGTTTTTTTTCTTCTTTTTCAAGTTGGCTATTTTGATTTTCTTGGTCCCAGTTTTTTCCATATATTTCGTTTATTTTCGCTTCTGACAATTCGTCGGAGGCCCCATCCCAGATAATTATCCCATCTTTGAGGCCAATAATTCGTTCAGCATATTGTTTCGCCAGCCTCGGGTGATGAAGACTCATTAAAAGGGTAAGGGGATGACGCGAGTCAATAGTCACGAGAAGAGCCAGGATTTCCTCAGCTAGCGCAGGATCTAGACTTGAAACAGGTTCGTCTGCAAGAAGAATTGTTGGGCTCTGAGCGAGTGCGCGGGCAATGGCCGCACGTTGCATCTCGCCGCCGGAAAGGGAACGTGCTTGACGCCCCAGTTTGTCTTCAAGGTGGACCTCTTCAATAGCTACCTTGCAACGTTTCAAGTCGGCTGGTTCAAAAAGCCCGAAAGCGCTGCGAAAGAATGAAACGTAGCCAAGTCTACCATGGCAAACATTTTCCCAGACAGATTCACGTCCAATTAAATCAAATTGTTGGTGGATCATTCCGATTTGTCGGTGATGAGAGCGTCGCTTCGCCCGATTGCTAATCGGTAACGACTCTCCCAACACGTGGACCTTGCCGCAAGGTGGTTGTATGTACCCCTTGATTATGCGTAGGAGGGTAGTTTTGCCAGCTCCGCTATTTCCGATAATAGCGACTCGTTCGCCTTTGGCGAGACTGAGCTGATCAATTGATAGGATATGCAGCCCCCCAACTTCAACTGTCAAATCCTGGATATGAATGATGTTTTCGAGAGAGGTCATTTGAGGAAATGGTATTTGCGTGCCATCTTTTCTACCGCCTCGTAGTTTTTATGGCCCACGCGGATGTATCCATCTGTTCCATAAAGGGATCTGACGATTTGGCGGTGTTTTGGACGACTAAGTTTCAACATAGCAGCAATGAATTTTTCCTTTAGACCGGGATCGAGCTCTTTTCGGGCAACCACGACATGGCTTGGAATCCGTATCGATTCCCCGATCGCCATGATGTTGTCGCGTTGTTCCTGTCGAAGCAGATTGAGTGCGAATTCTCCAATTCCTGCAGCGTCGACAAATCCCCCGTGAACTGCGCGGATGGCCTGCTCATCCCCCCCAGCGTAGTATACACGGCGGAAAAAGCCGCCTTCAGGTTTATCTAAACCGCTTTTAATAAGACCTGCTCGCACGAAAGCGTCGTGTGGATACATAAAGCCGGAACTGGATATTGGATCTACATAGGCGATGGTTTTTCCTTTGAGGTCAGCTAATGATTTGATACCGCTTTTTTTCCTGACGAAGATCCTCGAGTGGTAATAGGCTTTTCCGTTGTAGATTTCTCCCAAAATAGCCTCGGCGCCGGTTTGGCTGTGAGCGAGTACATAGGGTAAAGGTGACATAAAGCTTATATCCGCCCTATTTGCATTAAGAGCTTCAACAGCTGCTGAGTAATTCATGGTAATCACATAAGTGATTTTATGTGCCATTTTCCTTTCAAGAAAAACGATGGCAGGTCGCACGTTATCAATTAACTGCTCTGGGTTTTGGAATGGGATAAAGGCAATTCGAAGGGGTGGTTTGCTTTCAGCGGCTATACTCCCCATCGATATTACGTAAAAAATCAGGAAAGATAAAATTACCGCTGTTTGTCTTTTCGCTTTTGCGATATACCCTGGTATCTGTGACATCTTGATTCCCCTGATTATCCATCTGATCAATCGAGCCATGAATTTACTGTAATGTGCTAGAAATTTATGCTCATTGTTCTTAATCGGTTGTCCTCGCTATTTGAGCTTTTCAATGTTCTTTTCGTACGTTCTGGAATACGTTTTCAACAAGGCCTCAGTTTTACCGACGTTCCCCGATTCATGGGCAACCAGTGCTTCCCGTATGAGGTTTTCCATCTTATTTAAGGTCGGTAGCATTTCCTTCTGTTGAATGTCCCATTTGTGTGCTAGCAATTCATCCGCGACTGTGCGTAACAAAATTGTTATCAGTTTCCTTTTTTTTCGTTGCTTGAGAAAAGAATAGGTTGAAAGAAAGAATTTGAACTCTTCTAACTCAGCCTCTAGTGTGAAAATCGTGTCTTCCTGAGCTTCCAACCCGTCCGAAATGGCTTCTACGTATGCCGTCAGGTCATCCAGTTCTTTCTTGGTAAGACCAAGGTGAAATTTTTTGTTGAACCAATTGTTCACTGCATGGAGAGTTGGCAAGCTTCCATCATGAAAATAGGGGGGGGTGAATTTAGCAGAGAGCAATGTTGGTGTATCTAGAGCCCCGTCATGGGAATGTTTATCGAAGCCATTTTTTACGCTCCCGATGTTGTGTTGTTTGTGATCAAGGAAAAGCGAGGAAGGAATATGACAGCTCGCACAACTCTTTCCTCCCATCATTTGTGGAAATGACCGATGGAAGATGGTTTCACCTCGCAAGGCGCTGGGTGAAGCCTTTTGTCGGTTCAATGTTCCATCTTTGTTCAGTAGAGGGTTAGGTAAGAACTCGAACTCGTTCATGTAAGCGACCATTGCATCTAAGACCATGGGGTCCGGTTCTGAGCCGTTAAATTCATTCACTATTACGTTTCGTGAGAATTCACGTAAAGTTGGGAATCGGCCATTTCGAGTATAAGGTGCCGTAAACCGAATACCTCGTAGATCGGGAATGTCCACGGGGTCAAATACGCCATTATTGGCGTGCCCGGCAAAAAAAGAATTTGTTACGTCTATTCCACCAGAACGGGACGCCATGCCTGGGATGAAAAATTTGGGGTTAGTGACGCCTTTGTTGTGACATGTGTTGCAACTAATACCTAGGCTTTTAGCGGGTTCCCCAAAAATCTGAGGACTATCAAAGACCATGTCTCCCAAGGCGATCAAGGGTGTTTCGCTCTCATCTACACCCCGTTCGGCCATCCCTAAAATTTGTCGAGGGCGGGGAAGTTGCTTGTTGATGTTAGACCCGGGAGGAAGTTGGAAAGGAATATTAGCCCGCTTTTCATAGGAGAGGCTGGCTAAGGGTCTCGGTACTAGCCGCTGTTTGGATTCGGCGGTATAGTCTGCAAAGTTTTGGTCCATGTATTTCTTGGTTTGGGATAACGCGGTGCGGATGCCTTTAATATCCATTGTGCGCGTTCCCAACTTGAGAATTCCAGGTGTTCCCAGTTTGGAATTGGCATCTAGCCAACTTAACTGTATTTCCCGCCATGCTTTTGGATCGGTGTGCGGGAGTGTATCGGCAAAGGCTAAAGTCACCTTGCGAGCCTCTTCTAAACTTTGCTCGACGGTCTGGCGATCGGCACCCGGTTTGATTCGACCAATAAGACTGATAATTAGGCGGGCAACACATCGGGTTGATGCTGTGAAGACTGCACGACGACCTTCTTCTCGGGCCGCAACTAAGTCGGGTTCCTCACCGTTTGAAATTCCAGGTTGAACTATTTTACGAGCAGATTGGATCTTTTGACGAAAGATTTCTCCGGACTTGGTGTCGATCCTTTCGATTGCTCTGGAGATGATTTGCATGTCACCCCACACTTGGTCCCAAACGATAGGATTTAGATTCATTAAAAACTTGGAACGACGATAGGCCTTGGCCACTGGATGCAGTTGTTCTGGGGGGACGATGTGGGTTTGTGCGGGTTTGATAGGGGGAAAGATTGTTAGAGTCAAAAACAAACCCAGGATTACAATGAGTATTCCTACTCCCTTGGTTTTTTGATTTTTGTTTTCGCATTTCTTCATGGGCAACTTAATCCACCTACGCGACATTACTACAGTTAAAGCTCAGCCAGTCATTATCACGTTGAGTGAGTGGCTATGGTTTTGGAGTCTCTGGTTTAGTTTCTTTATACTCACGCTCCTTTTGAGTAGCGAAATCGAAAAGAGATGCCATATTCGACAAAAAAATCGGTTGCTGCAGATGAGATGCCACCACCTCCAGAAAGCCCAAAGTGGGTATCATCATTGATGCGATACGTGATCCCTCCGCCGAAACTGTGGGCGTCTGGTTTGCGCTCTGAAATGATTGCCCCAAAGTATTCGATGGAGATGTCCAGGCGGTTTGAAAGTGGGCTCCCCAATGCGATTCTTGGTTTAAACTCAAAGTGCCTTGAGTTTGAACCAACACCGCCGGTTGGTCCCGAGAATCCAAAATTCACATCGAGGCCAAGACCGTTGAAAAGTCCCCAACTGAAAATGAAAATCCCGGTTGGATCTACCCCATTGCTGGTTATTTCGCGACCGCCCGTGGGAATGCTCAAAGAGACAATGGCACCAGCCTCAGGCTTCCAGCTATCCTGCCGCCGGAATCTGACTTTCCCCCCTATTTCCGTGTCACTTCCTTTTGTGCTGCTCTTTCCATTTTCGGGGTTAGTGTAGGTAAAACTGTTCCCACCAATCTGGAATTCAGCAAATTTCTCAATTCCAATACGGACGAGCAACTGAGGAGCGGTGAATTTGGTGACATTGTCCCCAGACGTTTCCCGTTCATGGGTAAAGGTGCTCTCGATCTCAAAGCTTCCATACTCAACGATTCCAGTGCCTTCTGTTTCTCCAGAAATTCCTTTACCGGTTAGCAGAAGAACGACTATGGTCACAGTGACTGAGCAAGCCCTTCGCAACTTCTTCGTAATTCTTTTTTGTCTTTTCACTGTCTTGGCAGAAGTATCCACCCTCAATACAACTCCTTCAAATAAGGCGCTCCCTGAAATTTCAGACCGGAGCCCCGGCTTTGCGTGTTCATACTATTCTCGGACAGATACAAAGACCTCTTCAGATACCTCCTGTCCAAGAGTATGCTCCAAATCCCCTACTCGTATGCGAATTGGGCCGTTGAAGGGAAGTTTTTCTAAGAGAATAATCTCTACTCCTGGTTGCAGACCTAAAGTGGTTAGATATCTTAATATCTGAGGCTTACGGTCTCGAACCCTTATGACAATAAGAGATTTCCCTAAGTTTGCATCGAGAAGTCGAATGCCTTCAGTGACCATATCCCCATTCAAAGAAGGTATTGGATCCCCGTGTGGGTCCCTTTTTGGCTGCCCCAGTTTTTCGAAAAGGATAGCTTCCAATTCCTCAGATAGCGCGTGTTCTAGTTCCTCTGCTTCATCGTGTACCTGATCCAGTGGAAGCCCAACAATCTCTGATAGATATAGCTCTAGTATTCTGTGATGTCTGAGGACTTCCAAAGCAACCTTTTCCCCTCGAAGTGTAAGGTTGGCTCCCCTATATGGTTTATAATCAATGAGTTTCATTCCGCTCAGCTTCTTCAACATGCTTGTCACAGAGGCTGGGGAAATTTCCATGTATTGGGCCACGAGTTTTGTTGTTACGGAGCCGTGCTCTTTTTCTAGGGTCCAGATAGTTTTTAGATAGTTTTCTAATTGTTTCGAAATCATTTTTTGAAATACCTAAATTCAATAATTAGTTACGCCTAAATTAATTTTTACTTTTCCTTTATAATAAGTCAAGAGGGTTTCTTTATTGGTTTAACATAGTTCTATCGGTAGCTTTTTTCGTTGAGGACGGTTAAGTGAAAGGAAAGGGCATTCAATGCTAAATGACCACGACTATTTTATGGAGTTAGCCATTGCGGAATCACGACTCGCACTTGAGGCGGGAAACGTTCCCGTTGGCTCAGTTATAGTAAGAAACGGCGAAGTGATCGGCAAAGGGCAAAACCGGGTCAACTCTGGTGTAGATCCCACCTGCCATGGCGAAACTGATGCCATCCGAGACGCTTGTCGCAAGTTGGGTTTGACTGATTTATCCAAAACAATCCTTTACACCGCAATGGAGCCATGTCCAATGTGCTGTTGGGCGATTATAGAGGCTGGTATCGGAACGATTGTGTTGGGAGCACGCCACGCTGAGATGGGGCGAACTGACTATGGAGACTACTCGGTAGAAAAACTTCTGGCCATGGCGAATCGGACCATTAATTTAGTCACGGGAATCAGGGTAGCTGAATGCGAGGCTCTCCGACGAAGTTGGGTGGGGTGGGTAGAGCCTAAGTCGTAAATTCCGGATTGTAATATAGATATGGGAGGCAGAATTCATGAGTCGTTGGATCCAGGAACTCACATGGCCGGACGTCGAGCAGTACCTCGACGGAGGTGACACAGTGTTGGTGCCGGTTGGTGCAACAGAGCAGCATGGACATCACTGTCCAATTGGGACGGATGCGGCAGAAGCCATCGCGACTGCTGAGGAAGTAGCTGAGCGAGCAAATACCTTAATCACTTCTCCATTATGGTTCGGTTGGTCACCTCATCATCTCGCATTTCCAGGAACAATATCACTTGCTGCCGAGACACTGACACGCGTTGTCGAGGATGTTTGTAATAGCCTTGTTATCCATGGTTTCAAACACATTGTAATTCTCAATGGCCATCGAGTAGCGAACCTTCCTCCTTTAGAGATTGCAGTTGTCAGGGTTAGGAACCAGACGGGTGCGGCTATTGCTATTGTAGATTTGGCGCTTATCGCTGGGAAGGAGATACGTGCTGTTTGTGAGAGTCCCCCGGGAGGAGTAGGGCATGGTTGCGAATCTGAAACTTCCTTTATGCTCTATAAATATGGCGAACAGGTTAAAATGGAACGTGCGGTTGACTCAGTTCCCGAGACGGGTGATTTTGAGCATCGGTTTGTGTCAGTGGATCACGCTATTAACCTGGTAGAAAACCCCAAGCTTTCCTTTCCTCCAACAATGGAGGAGTATGGGCAAGAACGAGAAGCTACTGGCGTTGGTGGAGCGGCCACACTTGCTTCGGCGGAAAAAGGGGAAAAGATTCTAGATGCTATCGTGACCAACACGACGAGATTTGTAGAAACTTTCCAGAAGGTTTCTGTCTCGATCAAGGCGACCGTCCCCCCTCTTTGAAATGAAATATGTAAAAGGTGCCGGAAAGGGGTCGAAGATAACGAAGTATGCGGGGTATGTAATGCGCTTTAGTGGAGATTTGTCGAAATGACTTTTCACTTTTCCAAGAACTCAAGAACTTCAAGTGGAGAGGAGCGTTCTTTTATGAGGAAGCGACCTTTTAAGCTAATCCCCTTCCTGTTTTTTGCAATGATTGTGGCTTCTTGTGGAACCATAATTTCTGATGATAAGGGGGTCAGGGATTCAATGTCAGAGCGAGAGATTCAAAGGTATCGTCAAGTTTTTTACTTGAAGATGACTCCAGGCCAAAGAGACTACTATGAGGGTCTTAAGAACCGAGCAACCCGGGATAGCTATCTCCGGTTTTTAGGCCTTCTCAAAGACAAGAAGCGAAGGAAAAAGTAGTATTTTTGATTGATGTGAACCGCAACAAACGTCGGGGTGAATAAACCGTTACTTTCATCCGTTCTGCGATCTTTCTGGAAGTGTCACGTTTAGACGTTAGGATGCGCATCGTTCTTGTGTGGGTACTCGCTTTGGGATGATGTGCTACTGGGCGTTGTCGATGGCCTCAAAAGCTTCGGGGTTCTCCACGCTTGAGACATCTTCAATTTTCTCACCAAGGTATCTTCGGCGAATAAGGCTGCGAAGGATCTTGGCTGAACGAGTTTTGGGTATGGCTTCTACAAACAGGAGTTCTTCGGGGACTAGGGATTTTCCGAGCGTATCCACTACAGCTTTATTCAGCCCTTCCCTAAGTGAATCGGATATCTTGTCCTCTGGCCTTAGAACTAAGAACGCCACAATAGATTCGCCTTTAAGTTCATGGGGAACACCAATAGCTGCGGCCTCAATGACTGCGGGGCTTTGCAAAAGAACCGCCTCTACTTCGGCCGGCCCGACCCTTTTCCCGGCAACCATGATCGTATCGTCTGAACGCCCGTAAAGATACCAAAACCCATCATCGTCTATCATGGCCCAATCACCGTGATACCAAACATCTGGCCATCTGGAGAAGTATGTTTCAAGGTAACGGTCCTGATCGTTTAAAAATCCCTTTGTCATGGAAGGGCAGGGACTTTTACAGACAAGGTGTCCTATTCCACCGCGAACCGGATGCCCGTTGTCATCAAAAACATCAATATCCTTTCCAAGAGCCGGACCACCAAGGGAGCCGGCTTTCATTGGCAGAACAGGAAGAGGCGACAGTAGGCATCCGACTAATTCTGTTCCGCCAGAACAGTTGATGATTGGAGTTTTCCCTCCACCCACTTTTTGAAAAAACCACATAAAAGATTCTGGATCCCATGGTTCTCCTGTTGAGCCGAGAACTCGCAGTTTTGACAGATCATGTTGCTCGACCCAGTTGTCTCCGGAACTGATTAACAAGCGGATGGCTGTAGGTGAGATCCCAAGTGTTGTAATGTTGTGGCGAACCAGAATTTTCCAGAGGCGATCGGGGTCGGGGTAGTTGGGTACGCCTTCATAAATTAAATATGTCCCACCGAAGCATTGGACTCCAATCATTTCCCATGGGCCCATCATCCAGCCGATGTCAGTGAACCAGAAGAAGATGTCAGAGTCTCTAAGGTCACACGCGTAAAACACGTTGTTTGTCATTTCTGCTAAGCATCCAGCATGGGTGTGAATGGTGCCTTTAGGTTTTCCGGTGGTGCCCGAAGTGTAGAGAATTAGGGAAGTGGATTCTGCAGGTAAAGGAATAGTTTCACACTCTTCTGATTGTCCGGAGACAAAATCTTCCCAAGAGATTTCCCGATCGTTTCGTGAAAGAATTGGTTTTCCTTCTCGGCTCCAAACGACAACACGCTTGATAGAGTTGACTTCATCCAATACGTCATCAACCCGAGGTTTGATAGGAACTGTTTTCCCGCGACGGAGTCCGTAATCAGCTGTGAATAGCAAGCGAGCACCAGCATCATGAAGTCTTGCAGCAAGAGCCCCCGATCCGAAGGCTGAAAAGATCGGGATAGCCGCGACCCCGGTTTTGAAACAGGCAAACATGGCAAAAACAGTTTCCGGAGCCATTGGCATGTAAATTCCAGCCGAGTCTCCTGGCACAAGCCCCTCGTTCTTTATAGCGTTTGCCAAACGTGAGACCTCAAATGCCATTTCTCCGTATGTGTAACTGCGTACATTTCCATCGTCACCTTCCCAGATTAAGGCTGTTTGATCTTTTCGGGCACCGAATGCGTGTCGATCTAGGCAGTTATGGGCAATGTTGATTTCTCCTCCGACGAACCATTTTGTCCAAGGAAACCCATCTGACATATCCATAAGACGGTCGTATTTCCGGTACCATTCGATTTTCATGTCATCCAGAATGGTTTCCCAAAACCATTCTGGATCCGAAGCTGAGCGGCGTATCAACTCTTTTGGATCGTTAACCTGAATCCGACGCATCAAGCGACTTACATTGCTGTTTTGGAGGAAATCCTCCGTGGGTTGCCAAATTATTTCACCTGCGGACATTCCTGCAAAATCTCCTTGACTGGGGGGATTTGTTAAATCTATATCGTCCGTTATCCATATTATTTAGTATCAGAATTTTCCTCGGGGTAAAACCTCTGGACACCGAAAGCGTATCCTGAAATCTGGAAATCCCTCAACGAAGATTCAATGAGTCAGAAAACCACCATCTGCTACGAGGTTGTGGCCATTTATATAGCTTGACGCATCACTGGCCAAAAACAAACAGACCTGGGCCATCTCGTCGGGCTTGCCTAAACGGTGTGAAGGTACATCGGCCTCACGCATTTCGCGCACTTTGGGATCTTTTTCAATTAGGGCTAGTAAGCCTTCTGTCTCTATGGGACCGGGTGCAACGGCGTTTACCCGGATGTTTTGCTCTGCCAATTCGAGAGCGAGCGTCCGGGTCATGTTCGCAACCGCTCCTTTCGAGATGCAGTAAGGTGATAGTCCGGGTGATCCGACGAACCCAAATGTCGACGACATATTAATAATGGTGCCTCCACCGGCCTCTATCATGTGAGGAACTACTTTTTGTGTAAGGAAGTAGTAGGAGGTGATGTTGACCTCAAGCGAATGCTGAAACTCCTTGTGTGAAACCTCCAGAAATGGTTTGTGAATCCGATAGACTGCGTTATTAAGTAAAATGTCAATTTGGCCGAAAGACTTTAGAGTTTGGGTAATCATGTCATCCATCGCATCCAACTTTGATGCGTCATTGCAAAACGTCAGAACGTTTCCTTTGCCTTCCTTGCAATATTGTTCAGTATTAGCCAGTCCTTTTGCATCCAGGTCCATCAAGACTATGTTAGCGCCTTCTTGAGAGAAGCAACGGGCCGTTGCGGCCCCAATCCCGGCACCGGCCCCAGTGAGAATCGCAGTTTTCCCGTCGAGCTTCATCATTCCCTCCATGAGATTCGATTTAGGTTTATGTCACATTTTTACTACTATACTTCCAGTTTTTGAAATTTTAGCGCAATCTAAGGCTTTAGTGATGAATAACTGACCAAATTTTGTAACAATCAGAATATTTTTTAGGAGATTTGACGTATTAGCTTAGAATGAATTTGAAGTAAATGTTGACCGTGTGAATTGTCCGACTATTATTGACTCGTTCCTATGAGGAACGCTTAAATCGTTGCGGTGGTATCCCAGGATTTTTCGATCTTAAGTCAAAATCGCATGTGGGTTCGGGGTCATTTCCCTGATATGTAAACTATGACCAAGCCTTCTTCGAAATCTGTTTCGGAGTTTCTCGAGGTTGCTATACCGGTTCCCTTGAGTAGGACGTTTACTTATCGTGTTCCTAAATCACTACGCGATTTAGGTCACCCTCAAATTGGCGAGCGGGTTCGGATTTCCTTTGGCGGTCGGGAAATGACGGGTTTTGCTGTGGGTGCTTCCGGCACTTCTGATTATAGAAAGAAGAAAATTCTGGAGATCCTTTCGGTTCTAGATGACGGCTTGACGCTTTCGGCAGAGGTTCTTCGATTAACCAAGTGGATGGCAGGTTACTACGGTGCTGGATGGGGAGAGGTTCTCCGAATGGCTTTGCCCGGTGGGGGTAGGCCTGGTCGCACCGGGGGTTCTCCAAGAGCAAAGATCTGTGTGTTGGGAGTGCTCCCTTCAAACGAAGAGGTTGAAAAGGTTCTTGTTCGATCGCCTAAGCAGAGAGAGTTGCTGATCATGATCCAGAAAGCAGTTGCAGAGCGAAGGCTTTTTGGGCCGGAAGTAGGCGGGGTCTTTTGGAAGGACATACCCAAAAATTTGCGAAGTGGGCCCCTGAAAGCCCTAACCCAACGTGGTTGGATCCAAATTACAGAGGTGAGTGGACTCCATCCTACTTCCTCCTCTGTCGGTTTGGTATCTCTCATTGGCTCTATGCCTAATTTGTCATTGTCTGTCGAACAGAAGGAAGTGATTGATGTAATTGTTAACAGTTTGGAAAGAGAGACTTTTCAAGCTTTTTTGCTGAAAGGGGTTACAGGAAGTGGAAAAACGGAGGTTTATCTTCGGGCGATTGAACATGCCATAGGATCAGGCCGTGGGGCTATTGTCCTCGTTCCGGAGATTTCGCTGACGCCTCAGGTTCTTGAACGGTTTCGAGCACGATTTGGAAGCAAGGTGGCGGAGTTCCACAGTGGACTAACAATGTCCAAGCGAATTGAGGAATGGCACCGAACGACGAACGGAGATGCGACTATTGTGATCGGGGCACGGTCCGCGGTATTCGCTCCCGTAAAAAATCTCGGCATAATGGTTGTAGACGAAGAACACGAGTCTTCTTATAAACAGGAGGAAGCTCCTCGATATAGTGCTCGTGACGTTGCACTTGTTCGGGCCCGCCAAGTCGGAGCATCTGCAATTCTTGGTTCGGCGACTCCCTCCTTGGAGAGCTTCCACAACGCTCAAACCGGAAAATACAGCCTTCTTCAACTTCCAAATCGTGTGGGAAATAGACCTCTCCCGAATATAAGTGTAGTGGATCTTCGACAGGCTAAGGAAAAAGATAAGTTAGCAAAGGATTGCCGGAAGAAAGGTAGCGAAAAGTATAAAAGGGGTGGGGATGGTTGGGTCCTCTCACGTCCAATGGTGGACGCACTCCAGTCTTGCATGGACAAGGGGGAGCAGGCACTGCTTTTTCTCAACCGTCGTGGCTTTGCCTCTTGTGTGCAATGTAAAGACTGTGGTTGGACTGCTGTTTGCACTCACTGTAACGTCACACTGACCTATCACCTTGCAGACAGGAATCTTCGTTGCCACTATTGTAATAACCGAGAACGTTCTCCCGAGATTTGCCCTGATTGTTTGGGAAGAAACTTGGATTCGCGTGGGATTGGGACTCAGCGAGTAGAGGAAGTTCTAAAGAAAGAATTTCCTCTGGCGCGAATTTCTCGAATGGATAGGGATACGACTCGAAGTCGTGGATCCCATGGTCGAATCCTGCGCAGTCTTGCCGAGGGGGAAATAGATATATTGGTGGGAACACAGATGGTGGCAAAGGGACATGATTACCCCGGAATTACCCTTGTTGGTGTTGTTCAGGCGGATGCCACATTAAATATGCCGGACTTTCGTTCGGGAGAACGAACCTTTCAGGTACTTACACAAGTGGCCGGTCGGGCAGGAAGAGGGGATGTGCCGGGGGAAGTGATAGTTCAAACATTTCGTCCTCAACATTATGCCTTGAGACATGCAATTGCTCAGGATTATGATGGATTTGCCCGAGAAGAACTCCAATACAGACGTGAGTTGGATTATCCTCCTTACTCGAGAATGCTTCGTTTCAGAATAGAGGCCCAAGACTCTGGTCCAGCGGAGCATTTCTCAACCCAGTTGGCGATGAAGATAAGAAAACGGTTGAAGTCCATGGATGGAGTTGGTTGTAATGTTTCTCCCTTGGAAATCCTAGGTCCCACTCCGGGTATTTTCGATAAGCTTCAAGGGCGACATCGGTGGCAGGTGGTTATTAAAGGTTCCTCATCGCAACGGCTTAATCGTTTAGTTCAGGAGATTACCCAGACGGAATACAGTGGGTTTCGACCCCCATCAGGGGTGAAATTAGGTATCGATGTCGACCCCATAGAACTCTATTAGTTTGTTTCTCATGGGGTTTGCTTGATTCTGGGTAGGGTCTGGATTATATTCAGATAGTATTGAATTTGTTAAGTTTATACAGCCTTGCTAGTAATTTCTACGGGCGATTGAAAAATGTCCCTTCGTAAAATTCTGGTCTTTCCCGCTCCCGCGCTCAGGAAACTAGCGGAACCTGTGGGCAAGATTGACGAAGATTTAAAAGTATTAGTCAGCGACATGATTGAGACCATGCATGCTGCTCCGGGCGTTGGTTTGGCAGCTCCACAGATTGGGGTCAACCTGAGGTTGATTGTTGCGGATCCGACTGCCGGCGAAAATCCTGAACTTGTTTTGGAACTAATTAATCCGGAAATTGTTTCTGCTCAAGGAAGTGTCGAACACGGAGAGGGGTGCTTAAGCCTCCCCGACGTCGAGGTTAAAATCAAGAGGTCAGAGCAAATCGTTGTGAAGGCTCGCAGGCTAAACGGACAGATACAAACATTCGAGGTGGAGGGCTATCTTTCTTATATTTTCCAGCATGAGATAGACCACTTGAATGGGATTTTAATTATCGATTCTCTGGGACCCGTGAAGCGAGATTTAGTCAAACGAAAACTTCGTAAACGCCAACGCGTCGAGGCATAGCTTCTGACCTCGAAATGCCAGGATGGGGGATCCTCATGAAAATTCTCCTGATGGGAACCCCCGATTTCGCCGTCCCTACACTAGATGCTTTGCTGTCTTCATCCCACGAATTAGTTGGCGTAGTTACCCAACCTGATGCTCCCTCCGGCCGAGGAAAGAAGGTGCGACCTCCCGCTTTGAAAAAGAAAGCCTTAGAGGCATCTCTTGCTGTTTTTCAGCCGGAAAGGCCACATCGTGGGCTCTGGCCAGACCTGAAGCCTGAGTTAATTGTTGTTATTGCCTATGGACATATACTTAAGCCTGACTTTCTGGAATGGCCGGACAGGGGTTGTATCAACCTGCATGCATCCCTACTTCCGAAATACAGAGGGGCGGCCCCTATTAACTGGACAATCATACAGGGAGAAACGGAAACGGGTGTGACATCGATGCGCATGGTTGAAAATCTAGATGCTGGAGAGATCCTATTACAACGCCGTTGCACTATAAGTGACGAAGAAACCGGCGAATCTCTTCATGACAGACTGGCATCTCTTTCAGCGACGGTTTGTCTTGATACGATTGATGGTCTGGAAACCGGGAGCATAGTTCCAATATTCCAAGTCGAAGATGAGGTGACCTATGCACCACGACTGAAAAAAGAGGATGCTGTAATTGATTGGGATACTCGGGTTGTGGATATATGTCGCCGAGTGAGAGGTTTGCGTCCTTGGCCGGTGGCATGGACCCGTTGGGGTTTTGATGACAAATCTTCCAGCGTTGATAAGGATTGTTCTGGTTCGTGGCTTCGTGTCTGGATGGCAAAACCAGATGCTGAAACGCCACAAAAGGACGAATGTTCCCTTGATCCACTTCCGGGGACCATTGACGCACTGGGTAAGACTTCAACAGGAGAAAATGGAATTCGTGTTAAGGCGGCAGATGGGTGGGTTCTTCTGACTGAGGTACAGCCCGAGGGAAGACGCAGAATGGATGCCAATTCATTTTGGCAAGGGTATCGGCTGAAGTTGGGTCCAGTTTTGGGGTAGAGAAAATGTCAAGGGTTGCTGCATGTAAACGAATTGCAAAGACTGAAGGGTTGGTGCCCCGGGATCTTGCTTTAACTTTGATTCGAGATGCGGAAAAGAAAGGTGTACGTTTGGATGAACGCCTTAGAGAAGTCCAGGAATGGACCGTTCTTGATTCAAAAGATCGTGCTTTTATCAGGGAGCTTGTTTACGGGACGATCCGTTGGCGTGGTCGACTCGACCGCGCTTTAGCCGATTGTCTTTCTGGTAATCCGGAAGGTTTGCCCCACGCAATCCGAAATATACTTAGACTTGGTGCCTACCAGGTCCTTATGATGGACCGTGTTCCGAACTGGGCAGCAGTTAACGAGGCTGTTGAACAAACTCGACGAAAAGGATTTGATGGACTCGCTAAGATGGTAAACGCGGTCCTGCGTGCTTTTGCGCGTTCAGCAACTACTGATAGCCAAAGTGAAATTACTGCACACAAGGATGTTGACGATCTGGCGTATAGGCAATCCCATCCTAGATGGATGGTCCAGAGGTGGGCTGATCAGTTGGGTTTGGAAGTCGCAGCCCGCGTATGCCGAGCCAATAATGAACCTGCCCCACTAACGCTTAGGGTCAATCGTCGCCGGGCTACTGTCAAAACCCTGAAAAATGCTTTGGAACAGTCTGGGGTCCAGGTGGCACAGGGGGACTTTTGGCCTGAATCGTTAGTTATACGGGGTGGTCCGCCCATCAAACAGTTACCAGGATTTAGAGATGGTTGGTTTTCAATTCAGGATCAAGCAGCCTCATGGATGACGCAACTTATGGACGTTCGGTCTGGTGATTTGGTGTGGGATGTTTGTGCGGGTCCGGGAGGAAAGACTGTACACATTGCCGAGCGGATGAACGATTTGGGATTTATTCTTGCTACAGATACTCATGTAAACCGCCTTCGGAAAGTTATTGAAAATTCTAGGCGGTTGGGATTGGGGTCAGTACGTGCCGTTAGAGCGAATGCAACCTCAGGCTTAGTTAAGGACTCCGTATTTGATGCAGTTTTAGTCGATGCACCTTGCTCCGGATTTGGTGTTCTTCGTCGCCATCCGGAGGCAAAGTGGAATAAGGAAAAGGCAGATCTACTTCGGATGAGCACAATTCAGAACCGAATTCTTAGGAAAGTGTCATGTAGCGTTCGGCTGGGTGGGAGTGTGCTTTATTGCGTTTGCTCAAATGAGGTGGAAGAGACTTATGGTGTCGTTCGGGCTTTCAATGAATCCTCGGAAGGGGCGGACTTCAAGGTCGAGGATCTGTCTGTGGCCATTCCAGATATTCCTCCCTCTTGTATCATTGAAAATGGATGCTTTCAGGTCCGGCCAGGTGACGTTGGCTCAGATGGATTTTTTGCAGTTCGTTGGAGACGTGAGCGGTTCAGTGGATCGGACTGACGAATGAAATCGCTAAGAAAAGTTACAAAAGTCATTCTATTTTTACTCCTTATAGTGGCGGCCAGCGCAGCGAGCGGCTATGTCGCTATGAAAGTTGTCTTGGGCGGGGGCGAATTGTCTGTACCCTCTGTTATGAAAAAGCATATTGTTGAAGCGCTTGATATTATGAGTCAATCTAGTTTGACTTTGGAGGTTCGAAGTCAGGAGTTCGATCCGGTTGTTCCAAAGCATAGCGTTATCAGACAAGACCCATCTGCTGGGCAAAGAGTAAAGCGAGGAAGAAAAATTGCAGTGATCCTCAGTAAGGGTCCTCGCGAAACCAGGGTCCCGGAGCTTCGGGGTGAGACTTGGGGGAGATCGGCAACAATTCTTAAGGCTTTTGGCTTTAAAGTAGGTAGAGTGTCCTGGGTCGAGTCAAAGTTCCACCAAGAAAATTCGATTATTGCTCAATTCCCTACTCCGGATAGTCATATCGAACGTGGGAAAGAAGTAAATTTGTTGGTTAGTAAGGGAAAGTTGCGAGTTGCATATGTAATGCCCGATTTGGTGGGTCAGGATTTAAGCGTAGCCTTGCGTGTTCTTCGCAATTCTTCGCTTAGGGTTGGAAAGGTTATTAAGACCGAATACCCTGGAGTTCAAGTGGGAGCTATTTTGCGAACGGAGCCAAAAGCAGGGTACCGAATCCGAAGTGGAGATGGTGTAAGGTTATTTGTCACGAAGGGCGCTGCAACTGAGGCAAATCCGAATGGCACTTATGCATACTTTCGCTATAAGCTTCCAGGAGATATTCGAGAGAGTTTGGTCCGGGTGGTGTTGTTAAACGAAAAGGAATCCCGGGAAATATTTCACGGAAGGAAAAAGGGGCGCCAGGAAGTGGGGCTCCTGGTCCGGCTAAAGGGGAAAACGTTTGTGCGGGTTTATCTTGATGGGAAGTTAACAGAGGAGAGAATTTTGCAATGAACAAGCTGCAAGGGGGCGAGAATGTGCGGGTTGCTCCTTCCCTATTGGCATGCGATTTTGCACGATTGGGTGATGAGGTGGAAACTGTTATCTCTGCTGGTGCTGACTGGCTTCACTTAGATGTTATGGACGGGCGTTTTGTCCCGAACATTACGATGGGACCTTTAGCGGTGAAATCTGTTCGGAAAGCAAGGGCTGTCGGAGATGAGCATGTTTTGCTTGATGTGCATTTGATGATTGTTGAGCCGGAAAGACATTTGGAAGCTTTCGCTCGTGCCGGAGCCGAAGTTTTGACGGTTCACGTAGAGGCCTGTCCCCATGTGCATCGGATTCTAGAGTCAATTCGGGAGATGACTACGCCAGAGGGTAAACAGGTTTTATCGGGTTTGGCCCTCAATCCCGCGACGCCTCCTGAAGTTGTCTTTGAGTTGCTCGGAGCTGTGGACTTGATCCTTTTGATGACGGTTAATCCTGGTTTCGGTGGTCAAGATTTTATCGAAAGTGTTTTACCAAAGATTCGCCGGATCAAAGAACGGCTAGATGAAATGCCAGATCCCCCCATACTAGAGGTCGATGGTGGAGTAGATGTGCAGACGGCAGGAAAAGCTATTGATGCCGGGGCAAGGATGTTGGTTGCCGGAACAGCTATTTTTGGATCAAAGGATTATCGTAAGGCGATTACGGGGATTCGTGGGGATAAATAAGTAAACTCAAGGATAGGTTTCTTAGATCTTGAAACGGAGTTCTCGTTGACGAGGCTACAACTCGGATCTATCGTTAATCTTTAGTTTTGTGAGATTTTTTCAATCTTTTCGGTAGGGATCTGATAAATGTTCGAAACTTTGAGCCACCGCCTTGATAAAGTTTTTAACAAGCTACGTGGGCGCGGACGACTCAGCGAATCGGATGTCACCAGTGCTCTTCGAGATGTACGGTTGGCGATGCTTGAGGCGGATGTTAATTTCAAGGTGGTCAAAGGCTTTATCTCATCTGTAAAAGAGCGGGCTGTTGGGGTCGATGTGATGAAGAGCCTGACTCCGGGACAGCAAGTTATTAAAATTGTCCATGAGGAATTAGTAGCACTCATGGGGAAAGATGCAGTTCCGTTGGCGTCTTTAGGCGATCCACCTATGGTTATCTTACTTGCAGGGTTGCATGGTTCTGGTAAAACGACCACGGCTGGCAAGTTAGCACGCCACTTTAAGGAGGAGGGAAAACTCCCGTATCTCATTCCTTGTGATTTGATGCGTCCTGCTGCAGTGGAGCAACTTTGCAAAGTTGCTCAATCTCTGGATGTTCCCGTATTTAATCCTGAAGACGCTATGGATTCGGTGGCTGTTGCGGAGCAGGGCCTGAAGGCAGCTCAGATAGCGGGGGCCCAAGTGGTGATTGCTGATTCGGCAGGGCGGAACCAAGCTAATGAGGAATTGATGGGGGAGTTGACTCGAATATCTTCTAAGATTTGTCCCGAAGAGCGTCTTTTGGTTGTGGACGCGATGACTGGGCAACAGGCGGTAGATCTGGCGAAGGCTTTTCACAACTCAATCGAATTGACTGGGGTTATCTTGACTAAGCTTGATGGGGATGCGCGGGGTGGCGCGGCCCTTTCGATACGAGCAGAGGTTGGGATTCCCATAAAGTTGGTGGGTGTTGGTGAGCGCATGGACGCTTTGGAAACATTCCATCCTGAGCGCATGGCCTCCCGCATTCTCGGAATGGGAGATATGCTTTCATTGATTGAACGGGCGCAAACCTCCGTGTCGGTTGAGGAAGCTGCAGTAATGGCCGAGAAAGCTCGGACTTTGACTTTCTCACTAGAGGATTTCAGAGATCAGATTTGCCAACTAAAAAAAATGGGCCCCATGGAAGAACTCGTAGGAATGATCCCCGGTATGAACAAGCTGAAAGGATTCAAAGGGGAGGGAGATAGCCTTACAAAAATTGAAGCTATGATTAATTCGATGACCCCTGAGGAGCGTCAGGATCACTCTATAATCAGTGGTGGCCGCCGCAAGCGAATTGCGGTTGGTAGTGGTACGACGGTTCAAGATGTTAATCAACTGCTTAAACAGTTTTTGCAGATGAAAAAAATGATGCAACAGCTCACTCGGGTTGCAGGGAGTAAGAAAGGAAGGCGTGCCTTAATGATGGGAGTTCCTGGAATACCAGGCCTCCCGCGAAACTAGGGCCTTTTTATTAGGTGAAAGGTCTCAGGAGTCCATGGAGAATCTTCTTTACAGGTTTTTTGGATAGAAGGAGGAATGTGATTGGTTTCGATTAGACTTACACGGTTAGGCAAAAAAAAGAGGCCATTTTACCGAGTTGTTGTTGCCGATTCGCGCTCGCCTCGAGATGGAAGAATTATAGAAAGTATTGGCACCTATGATCCGGGAGATGATCCTGTAGCAATATCAATCGATCAGGATCGGGCTCGATATTGGCTCACTAATGGTGCCCGACCTTCCGCTACCGTAAAGACTCTTTTCCGGAAGGTAGGCGTTTATCAGAGCGATCCTTAAATGAATGTATAGGTTGTATTAACCTTTCAAGCGCATTATAGGCCCCAGATGTCAGGAGATCTTGCAATAAGAAACCTTATAGAGTACATCGCAAAACAGTTGGTTGATGATCCTCATCAGGTCCATGTGGATGAAGTGGATCGGGGAGATCATGTCTTAATCAAGCTGAGTGTGGCGGAAGAAGATTTGGGTAAAATAATCGGAAAACAGGGAAGAACAGTGAAGGCTATGCGTGCTTTACTGTCAGCGATATCTACAGAATATGGTCGGCGAGTAACTCTCGAAATTGTGGAATAGCAACAATGCCTTCGAAGATGGTAACTGTCGGTCGCGTTGTGAAAGCCCATGGAATCCGGGGGGAGATAAGTATTGAGCTCTGGCTTGAGACGGGGGATGCTTTGTCTGTCGGTCGTGAAATATCGTTGGGGGGGTTGGAGGATACTGTTTTTCATGCTCGCATCGAGGCATCCCGACCGCATCAAGAGCGGTTCCTTTTGACTCTCGGAGGAATTACCGATCGAGACATGGCGCGGTCTCTCGTTTCAGCTGAGATTAGAGTTAATCGAAGTGATCTTCCCCCTTTGGCCGAAGGGGAGTATCTTTGGGAAGATTTGGTTGGGCTCAGCGTATGGGATGAGAAAGGCAATGTTTTGGGAAAACTGACGGAAGTTTTCTCCTCCGGACCCGGTGGTGAAAACGATGTTCTCGTTATTGGTAAGGAAAATGATGAAATTCTTCTCCCGATGACCCACGAAGTTGTCAAGGAATTAGACTTGGAGTCTGGTCGGTTAACTGTTGAAATATCAGGTGTTTTTGGGGAAACCGGAAGCAACGATGATAATTTTTGATGTGATTACCGTTATGCCAAACATGTTTGAGTCCCTGCTTTCGGTTGGAGTGCTCGGAAGGGCCGTTAGCGGAGGGCTTCTGAGTGTTCGGCTTCATGATCTTAGGGAGTATACGGATGATGTGCACCGTTCCACTGATGATTCTCCGTATGGAGGGGGAGGGGGTATGGTCATGATGCCGGAGCCTTTGGGTCGGGCTATCGAGACCGTTCAGAATGGAGGTTCTCACGCCCCCGTTATTTTTTTGACGCCTCAGGGGAAACCATTTACGCAGCCTCGTGCCTACTCACTTGCCCAGGAGAAACGTGTGGTTTTACTTTGTGGCCGGTACGAAGGAGTGGACGAGAGAGTCCGAGAGATATACGTTGATGAGGAGATTTCCATAGGGGATTATGTTTTGACTGGTGGTGAAATCCCTGCGATGGTAGTGATCGAAGCGGTTGCTAGAATGATTCCGGGAGTTTTGGGTTGCGCGAACTCAGCGGGCGAGGATTCTTTTTCAAGTGGATTGCTTGATTTCCCGCAATTTACTAGGCCTGCCACTTTCAAGAATTGCCCTGTCCCGTCTGTCCTTATGTCGGGAGACCATCGTGCGATTCGAAAATGGAGAGAACGGCAGGCTCTTTACCGAACCTACTTGCGTAGGCCGGATCTGATTCAAGAGGAGAAATTGGACGAAGAAAAAAAGAGCTGGTTGTCGGAGTGGCGAGGTGAGGGTGGAGCGTTGCGGTCTTCAAAGATTCCATGATAGAGAGGTTGGTGTGTCATGAATGTGATCGATCAGCTAGAAAAATCACAAATGCGGATGGATATCCCCTCTTTCCGTTCTGGGGATACGGTTCGGGTCCACACTCGAATTGTCGAAGGAGATAAAGAACGAGTGCAGGTTTTCGAAGGTGTGGTTATTGCCCGAAAGGGGGGAGGCACCCGTGAGACTTTCACGGTCAGGAAAACTTCTTACGGAGTTGGGGTAGAACGTATTTTCCCTCTCCACTCTCCACAGATTGAAAAAGTAGAGGTCGTTCGTCTGGGTAAAGTTCGTCGCGCCAAACTTTACTACCTGCGTGATCTCAAAGGCAAGGCATCTAGAATTGCAGAGCGCTCGGCACGTTGATAGTGGGTGTTGGCTGGAAATGGGAACGTGAGATGTGGGGGGCTGGCCACGATTTAGTGGCCGGTGTAGACGAAGTTGGAAGGGGACCGATTGCTGGTCCTGTGGTTGCGGCTTCGGTGATTTTGCCAAGAGATTTTTCTGTATCCGGTCTTGATGATTCAAAGAAACTCACATCCAAGAAACGAGAGGATTTGTATCAAGCTATTTTGGAAAAGGCGGTTGCGTGGAGTGTGGTGTTTGAAGATTCTGCGGCCATCGACCTTTTGAATATCCTGCAGGCTTCTCTTCGTGCCATGGCACGCTCCGTTCTTCAGTTACATCCTCTTCCTCATGCAGTGCTAGTAGATGGCTCACAGTTCATACCATTAGAATCCAACTTGAACATCACACAGGAGGCAATTGTTCGAGGCGACGGAACGAGTTCATCCATCGCAGCGGCTTCCATAATCGCTAAAGTATCTCGTGATAGAAAAATGGAAGCCTATGATCTGACTTATCCGGGGTATGGATTTGCACAGCATAAAGGTTACGGGACAAAGATGCATCGTGAAGCTTTGTCCCGACTTGGGGCTACCCCCATTCATCGTAAAAGCTTTAGCCCAGTTTGTGAAATGGAGTTGTCGTTTGGATCTCCTGGAAATTCCTTGACTCCTGATAAGCTGAAAAAGTTACCTGATTAATGTTCATGTTGAAAGAGAGGATTCTCCTTGTGTACGTCTTTCTTGCAGGACTCTGAAAAGGTAGTTTTGATCTCATCCTTCGCGTTCCATTGATGCTTTTTCTATGAGGCTATCAGCTTTTACTTTAATGAATTAGAGTTTTGTTGCGTTCATAAATTAGTCGTAATCCCTCAAGAGTGAGTAACGGGTCGACTTTGTCAATAATTTCTGCTTCTCTTGCAACCAGCTCAGCTCCCCCGCCGGTGGCAATAACGTGAGGTGCACCTTCCAGTTCGTTTCCTATTCGCTCAACCATTTCTTTGACAAGCCCCACATATCCGAACAGAATGCCGGATTGCATGCTCGTAATTGTATTCCGTCCGATGGCGTACTCTGGACGAATGATTTCAACATGTGGAAGCTTAGCAGCGTTAGAGAATAAGGCTTCTAAGGAGATGAAGATTCCCGGGGCTATCGCGCCACCGACATAGTGACCCTCTTGGGATATGGCGTCAAACGTGGTGGCTGTCCCGAAATCCACAATAATCAATGGGGTCCCATATTTTTCAATTCCAGCCACGGAATTCACAATCCTATCGGCGCCTACTTCCCTCGGGTTGTCTGCCTGAATCACAAGACCCGTTTTTACGCCTGGTCCGATCACCAGTGGTCGAGAACCAAAGAAGCGTAGAGAGACTTCTTCGAGAATTGGTAAAAAAGGTGGAACGACACAAGAGACCGTTACGGCTCTTACCCCTTTCATAAGATCTTCTTGTTTGCCAAACAAGTCCCGAAGCAACACTCCAAACTCGTCTGAGGTTCTCTCCGGGAGAGTTGTTACCCGCCAGTGTTCGAGCAATTCTGGACCTTGAAACAGACCAGCAACGGTGTGTGTGTTGCCGACATCGATGACTAGGAGCGTGCCATCCCTCAAAGCTCTTGAACCTCCCCTGTTTCTATAATCATTTTGCCTTTTGTGGTTTCAATCACTAGGCTACCTTCCTCCGTTAAATCTATTGCCTTACCCTCAATTGTTCGTTTTTTCGTTAGGTAACGGACTTTTCGTCCAATTGTTGATGAGTTTCTTTTCCAGGTATTTGCCAATTCTGCAAAGCCATTATGCCGCCATTGCTCAACAGTAATTTTCAAATCTTGCACAAGCCCAGCTGTTAAATCAGAATAGTCCGGAGTCTGCCCAGTAGCTAAGAAAACTGATGTTGCAATTTGACGAATCTTACGGGGAAAATCATCTGGCCTATGGAAAATATTTATCCCAATACCGATAATCACATTGTGGATACTTCCGCTACGTCCCTGGGCTTCCGTAAGTATACCTCCGACTTTTAATCCATCATACTTTACGTCGTTTGGCCATTTGAGCTTTGGAGCTCTCCCGGCGAACCGTTTTAAAGTTTTGCAAACTGAAATACCGGCTACCAGGGTAAGTTGCGGAAGAGGGTTGGTAATATTTTCCAAACGAAAGAATACCGAGAGGTAAGCTCCCAGTCTCGATGGAGAGTGCCATGCGTTTCCGGCACGGCCTTTTCCCCGAGATTGGGATTCAGCCAAAATGGCGGTCCCGTTCGAAAGGTCTCGCAGACGAAGTATTCGTAATAACTCGTCATTGGTTGAGTCAATAGACTCATACCTGAGTAAGAAGGGTTCTTCTCCGGTAATATTATGTTCTTGGTTCTCTTCAGCGCATTTGCTCATGGCGTAATATTTAATTGGCCCATAAATTGTTGTTAAGTAGCGGGGGAATATGAGGTTCGGGGTTCACCTCATTGTGTTAGCTTTTGCCAGTAGTCTAGCCACGGGATAACTCATCGAAATATCAACGTGCCATTTCTTTTGACTTGCCTGAACCTAGCGAGTTTCGTAATAAAACCCAACTTGGATTCTTGCTTATCTCCTTATTTTCTGCAAGCTGATTATCCTCTGGGCTTTGATGTTATGTAGCAATCCTATTGTCGTTTTGCTCAGTAAATTTAAAAGAACATCTGAATTACTCTCCAAGAGGCATCTGATCCAAGCGTGTCAAGTGAGCCTTCAGTCTTTGCGTCCGATTGGTTAGTTCTGCCATGCGAGCTTCATTTTCTGCAACGACTTTGGTAGGGGCTCTTTCCCTAAACTGTGGATTGGAAAGGTTATTTTGCAACTTTTCGATATCCTTTTCAGTGGTTTTAAGTTGTTTATCGAGTCTTTCACGCTCTGCACCAATGTCTAAAAGACCTTCGAGATCAACGATGAACTCACCCAGTTGAGTGACAGAAGCCGAAGACATAGGTGGGCGTGGGTCTTTATCACTAATCATTTGTAAATCGGAAGCTCGGGTTGCAGAGAGGAAAAATTGTTTCTCTTCTTCAAGAATCTTTTCCCCTAGGGCAGCGAAGTCAGCCCGATATCTGACCATGATGGGGTATGGTTTCTTGATTTTTATATTCATCTCGCCAAAAATATTTCGAATTCCCGTGATAGCCTCAGTTAGCAGGTCCATCTCTTCTTCGACTTTTTCATCACGGAAGCGTGTATCTTCCTCGGGGAAACGAGCAAGGGTTAGAAATTTTGGCTCATCAGGGCCATGCGGTATGTTAGACCAGATTTCCTCCGTGATGAATGGCATGACTGGGTGTAAAAGTCGGACGACAGAATCCAGGACTTCCGTGAGCATGGCCCGAACGAATTGTTTTTCCTCTGGTGTTCCCGAGACTAACCTTGATTTTGTTTCCTCTAGGTACCAGTCACAAAATTTGTGCCAGACGAAGTGATAGGTCTCATGGGCGACTTCGTTGAACTGATAGCGAGAAAGAGCTTTTTGAACGGAACCAGTTGTCTGATTCAATGAGCTGAGGATCCATCGGTCGGCTGGTTTTACGTAGGGCAAATTTTCTAGGACTGCTGTTTTAGCGGAATTTCGCGAATTATGACTCCCGGATTCAGAGCCAGGTTCCAATTGGCTGAGACAGTAGCGTGCTGCATTCCATAATTTGTTGCAGAAATTACGGTACCCCTCTATCCGGCCTTGCTGAAAGCGGACTTCTCGCCCCTGTGCTGCAAGAGCAGTCAGGGTAAATCGAAATGCATCCGTCCCGTACTGATCGATGATTTGAAGTGGGTCAATGATGTTTTTCAGGGACTTACTCATCTTTTGGCCTTGCTCGTCCCTAACAAGTGCATGGATATAAACGTTTTTAAAGGGAACTTCATCCATGAATTTCAAGCCCATCATGAGCATCCGGGCCACCCAAAAAAACAGGATGTCGAAGGCCGTGACTAAAGTATTGGTTGGATAGAAGGTTTTTAGGCTTGTTGTCCTATCTGGCCAGCCGAGGGTGGAAAAAGGCCAAAGACTCGAACTAAACCAAGTGTCTAAAACGTCCGGATCTGAAATTAGATTTTTTCCACCGCAAATCGGACAACCTGCGGGCTTTTTTCTGGCAACAATAGGAATTGCCTCAGGAAGGAAAACATACTCTTTTTCTGCGCTGTCACTGGACGGATTTTCACTGTATTGCTTTTCCCCGACTGCATAATTTCCTTTGTTACAAGCAAGGCAATACCAGGCGGGGATCTGGTGGCCCCACCAAATTTGGCGGGAAATGCACCAATCTCGGATATTTCGCATCCATTCGAAATATGTTTTCGTCCAGGCTTCAGGAATAATACGAACTTGACCTTGTTCTACTGCTTGTATGGCCGGGCCTGCGAGCGGTTGGGTTCGTACGAACCACTGCGGGGTGAGGAAGGGCTCTACTGCGTTGTGGCATCGGTAGCAATGACCCACTGCGTGCAAGTGAGGTTCTTCTTTCTTCAGTGCCGAAGTATCATGAAGGAGCTGGATTATACGAGCTCGTGCCTCTTTGATTGTGAGACCGGTGAGCTCGGCAATCTTATCGTAGGCTTGATTTCTTCCAGATTCTGTTTGGAGGTCTTCGCTGATCCGTCCGTCGGCCGTGAAAGCTTTGATCCGATCAAGATGGTGTCTCGAGCCTATCTCAAAATCATTTGGGTCATGGGCTGGAGTAACCTTTAGGGCCCCTGTCCCAAAATCCCTTGCGACATAGGTATCCGCTATGACGGGTATAACTCTACCCACGCCGGGAACGATGAGCTTCTGTCCCACCCAATCCGTGTATCGTTCATCTTCAGGATGAACGGCTACGGCCGTGTCTCCTAGCATGGTTTCTGGACGAGTAGTGGCGATCAGCAGGCCCTCGGTTGGTTGCTCCACAGAGGGGTATTGAATATGCCAAAGTTGCCCTTCGGTCTCTTCATATTCGACCTCCACGTCAGAAAGGGCTGTGCCGCAGCGAGGACACCAATTTACAAGACGTTCTCCTCGGTAAATCAGGTTCTCTTCGTATAAGGTGACGAAAGCCTCCACAACTGCGCGGGATAGGCCCTCGTCCATTGTGAATCGTTCTCGTTCCCAATCACAGGAAGATCCCATTCGTTGGAGCTGATGGAGGATCCGGCTCCCGTACTCCCTGCGCCATTCCCAAATGCGTTTGATGAAAGCATCTCGGCCAACCTGACGACGGTCTAGTCCTTCAGTTGCCAAAGACCGTTCTACGACGTTCTGTGTTGCAATCCCGGCATGGTCAGTTCCCGGAATCCAGGTAGTGTTAAAACCCTCCATTCGCTTCCACCGGACTAGTATGTCCTGGAGAGTATTATTTAGGGCATGGCCCATGTGGAGGGCGCCTGTGACGTTTGGTGGAGGAATCGCGATAGAATAAGAAGATCGATCGGAAGAGTCTTCTCCGTGAAAGACTCCACTTTTGAGCCATTGATCAAGCCAATATGCTTCTGTGGAACTTGGCTCATACCTTTTCTCAAGCATGAGACCTACTCTCCCCCTTTGAGCCGTTGTATTTCTTGTTGAATCCAGATTTCGGCAAGTTCAGGAATAATCTCTCGGGCAACGCGTTCTACTAGGCCAATTAGGTTGGGTGTGATTTCCTGTATTGCCTCCCTGATGCTAGAGGCGATGAGATTCTCTAACGCTTTCGGATTCATATCTTTTAAAGAGTCGGACACTATCTGTGTAATGGTTGACTCGATGGCGATTTGGATTTTTTCCCTCGAAATATTTATTGTGGGACTGGTAGGCTCGGGGTCCTTTGAAGCTTTGATGTGTTCCTCGGGATTAGTCCCCTCGGTGGTTGCAGACGTACTGACTTCGATCGAAGCTAAATCCAAATCATTTTCACCGGGGGAAACGTCAGCTTTTCCCCCATCGAAGGATTCAGACGGGATATCCGATTTCAATAGGCCTTGAGAGTGAATTTCTTTCGTGTCGCCATCGGGAAAATGGTTTATTCCATCGTCATCTTTGTCTAATCTCTGCTCTTTCTTTTGCTGTGTTCCGAGGAGAGAAGTTACGGTGTGTTGCAGTTCGTTTGAGGCAAATGGTTTTTGCAGGAAAAATTCTGGCATGGTACCGAGGGAAGGAGAAGGTTCGTCCTCATCTCCGGTTAAAAGGATAATGGGTATGGATGAAAGAGCGGGGTTACCTTTTATTTCATTGCATAGGTCCCAAGCACCCAACTCAACTTTGTCGGCGTCCGCCACGATGATTTCCGGAGATTCTCGACGAATAGTCTCCATGGCTTCTTGCAGACTGGAAGCGAACTGGATATTGATTTCTGAGTTTTCAAATGTTAACTCAACAACTTCCCGGATGGCGGCGCTGTCATTGACAAGTAGAAGTTTCTTCGTCATCACTGGCCTTTATTTCCTTGCTCTTGTTTGCGGTGTCCTCTACGGTGTGCTTTCTCCGTTTTGCAAAACATGTCTTTGAGAAACCGATTGGGTTTTGTCGTAAGGTGGAATTACGAATCCCCCAGAAACTACATACTTGATTCCTTCCTCAATACTCATTTCAAGCGGGATTACCTCCTTTTTTGGCAAAAAGACCAAGTATCCGGAGGTCGGATTGGGAGTTGTTGGCACGAAGATATTCAAGGTTTCATCATCGCTATGGGCCTGTATCTCCCCTCTTGTCTCCGAGGTGACGAAGGCGAGACAGTAAATCCCTCGCCGAGGGTATTCAATCAGAACAACCCGCTTGAATCCCGTGTCTTGCTGAAGAGCGATGGTTTCCAAAAGTTGCTTGGAGGCTAGATATACAGTTCGGACTATAGGCACTTTTCCCATTACACGGTCGGTTAGGTTGACAATTTGCCTCCCGAACAGGTTGCGGGCCAGTAAGCCAACTATGTAGATCGCTACGATCATGATGATGATTCCTAGACCGGGAATCTCTAAAACTTGGTAACCAAGTAACTTGAAGAATTTAGGAACATGTGGCCCCAAGACACCGTCCAGGCGCACCGCTAAGAATTGGAGCAGCATAAAGGTAATCCAGATCGGGATGATTATTAACAAGCCCGCGATGATTACTGTTCGTAAGTGGTGTCGAATTCTTTTGAACATTTTCAAGTTCCGATAGAAACAGCGATTTCAGTTGAGTCGATTGGTGGCACTAATGGAGGCCGATCGTTGGCGACGGTGCCAGTTCTGTAACAAAACGTATAGAAAAGATGCGCTTCGATTCTCACCTTTGAGACACTTTACCCTCACCTACTTACTACCTGTCCCCTAATATATACACACACTTGATCGGGGCCAAGGGAATATTGAACTTAGGGCGAGTGGACAGGTAGGGCGCGGGGTTTGCTATCAGTTTGAAATTTTCGATACCGTGCTACAGCTTTAAGGTGCTCTGTTAGCGTTCGGCTGAAGATATGACTGCCGTCTCCTCGGGCTACAAAGTAAAGGTAGTCAACAGGTGTCGGATAAAGAACGGCAGACAAGGATTTAAGGCCAGGACTTGCTATTGGCCCCGGTGGTAGGCCTCGAGCCCGATATGTGTTGTAGGGGGAGCTAACTTTAAGCTCTTTCCTAGTCAGCGGGCCCGAGGTACGTTTTAAGGCATAAAGCACAGTAGGATCTGCCTGAAGGCGCATATTTTTTTTGAGTCGGTTTAGAAATACAGCTGCAATTAAAGTTCGCTCGGCCGGAATTGCTGTTTCGCGTTCAATTATGGAAGCCAGAGTTACGATCTGATGGATCGTCAATTTTTTCTTCTTGGCTCGGGCGGCCATTTCCGGCGTAAATTTTTCCCGAAAGGTTTGGACCATTCGTGACAAAATCTTTTTTGCGGTGGTTTTTTTTGGGAAGTAATAGGTTTCTGGAAAAAGGTACCCTTCTGCGCTGTTGGCGGGAATTTGAAGATGTTGTAAGAAGTCCATATTAGATGCGATGTGCTCGACCCTTCGAGCCGAATCAAACCCAGCACGCTCTATGGCTCTTGCAATTTCTCGAAGGCTGTATCCTTCGGGAATAGTTAACGGATGTTGGACTACCTTGCCCTGGGTAAGGATAGCTAAAATTTCTGCTGGGCTCATAATTGAGCTTAATCGGTATTCACCTGCCTTAAGTGAGCGTTCGCGATCCTTGATCAGACTCATAAAGGTGAAAATATATCGATTGCGAATTAACCCTTCATTTTCTAAAGTCGCGGCAATTTGATTTAGGCTCGCCCCTTTAGGAAGCTCAATAGTCTTGAAATGGGATTTTTTGCTCTGTGAGAGATTGAATTGAATGTTTAGCCAAGTTGCACCAAACCCTGCCAGAGCAATTAGACTAACTGTTCCCCACAAAATGGATCGCACAATTTTGCTCATGGCCGATTTAGACGAGCTTTTTATTATTGAGATAATCCAGGTAGCTTTGAAGTATGAGGATCGATGCAGCTGAGTCGATGGCCGCCCGCCGTTTCTTTCGACTTCGCCCTGATTCGATAAGACTACGTTCGGACATAACAGTGGTAAGGCGTTCATCCCAGGTGCGGACTGTCAAATTAGTTGCCTGACGTAATTTCTCTGCAAATCTCTCTGCTCGCCGAGCCTCAGGGCCAGAGCTACCATCCATCCGAAGCGGAAGGCCTACAACGAAGGATTGAACTTCATGCTCTCCAGCGATGCTGCTTATCTTCTCAACGGTGATCTTCCATCCTTTGGCCTGGAGCGTGGGAAGTGGCTGGGCAGTAATTCCTATAGGGTCACTGAGGGCAAGCCCGATTCGGCGTGTGCCTAGATCAACTGCTAGAATACGTCCAATCATTTCCGTCAAAAGATATCTCTTGAGTACCCTAAGTTAGTGTGGGCGGCCAGACTTTTCAAAACGAATTTTGTTGAATAAGAGAGTTTGACCAGTAACCTTGCGGAAATTGACTAAAGCTTGAATTTGATCAATGGTTGCCCTGGTTTTGGAACTTCGGGCAGCAGCCAAGTCATCCTGGAAAGTGAGAACCTGGAAATTAGTGGAGAGCCCCACTGTAAATTTTTTCTCCTCCGCTTCTAGTTGCCTTTCAGCCAGAACTTGAGCGGCTCGGGTGGAATCCACCTGCTTTTGTGCAGTCAATATGGCACGCACAGCCTCTCGAACTTCGAGAAAGATTTGTTGTTCGAGGTTTTTGAGTCTTAGTAGGGCCCGAGCTTTTTCCATTTTTCTTCTGAGCAATGTGCTTCGAGCTGCACGATTGCTCAATGGAAACTCGAAGGTAATCCCAATTTCCCATTTATAAAATTCTCCCCGTCCCAAGTCGTCCACGGATCCAGAGAATTCTTTGTTGAGGCCGTTCAGGTCTATACTACCCTTCAGATCGAGGAGCGGGAGTAGTTGGTTTTTGGCGAACCGGGTTTGAATGTTCCGATTTTCTAAATCAATTTTTTCTTCTTCATAATCAGGACGATTTTTAAGGGCGATCGAAAAGCTTTTCTGTAAATTTGGGGCCCTTCGGATTACCGTTGGTTGGTCTTTTGGGCGTATCCGCCTATTCCATGATGTAATGTTTGTGGGAAGATTGAGTGCTCGCTTAAGCCGGTCTTCATTATCCTGTACCTGGCGTTGAGCAGCGATCACTCCGGCTTCCCGGTTGGCAATACTTGCTTGGGCTTGGACAATTTCGATGGGAGCGAGAGTGCCGACCTCGACCTGTATTTTATTTCGACGAAGTAAATCCTGGGCAAGAGTTAGAGATCTTTTTTTGACCTCGAGTTCTTCGATAGCGAACAAAAGCTCCCAATAAAAATTTTCGATCTCCGTAACAACTTTAATCACACTACCTCGAAATTGGTTAACAGAAATGGTTTGATTATTCTGGGCAATCCGAATGGGTGTGGTGTTGACACTCCGCCCGAAGTTCTTGAGGAGGTTTTGGGTTAATGTAAGGGAGAATGTAGGTTCTACGGCGGGATTGAATCGGGTGGTCGCTGTGTTATTCCTAGATTGATCTAGGCCAGTTTTGATCTCATAGGTTGTTCCTGTTTTGTAGCGCCTACGGATCCCAACATTAATAGCCTGCTTATCTGTCTCGCTTCGCCGAATACCTCCGATGGTCGAGTTGTCGGGTGTGAAAGATTCTTCTACACTTCCATCGGCAAACCCTACGGTATCAAACCTCGCATCTTCTCGCGTGATTTCTTGAGCCAGAATGTGAGGATTTAACTGATCCACTTGTATCTGAAAGTTTCTGGCGACTCCGATTCGGACGCATTTTCTGAGAGATAAGGAAAGAATCGTTTGGGGAAAAATAGGGGTAGTGGCCGTGGGTTTTTGTGTTTCTCCATAATTCACTTTCGGGGTAGTGGCCAATTGTGTCACGGGACCTAAGAATTTTTTGAGAATGGGTAGTTTTTTGTCCAATGTCCGAGCTTCCACAATGCTTTTACCCAGGGTTAATAGGGGAAGCATGAGAAGTAGGCTTACGAAGAAAGAACAAAGAATATGCATGCTTTTTGGAAAAATCGAAAATGGAGGAAAAATTATCAATTTATAAAAACAGAACCCCCTTACATGTCGAAAATTAAGGCAACGGATAAGATAACTTGTTTCCATCGGATTAGGATAGCTCAGTTTCAAGGGTTGTCGGCCTTCCGCTGATGTCCGTGCTAGAATAAGGGGTGCGCCGTTGCCTGGTGTCGAATTAGGTTTTTATTTTCGCCACACTGTCAATGTTACGTTTTGCTTTTATCAAGATCCACTCGAATTAGTTGAAGGGAGTTCACGTGGGTGCTATATCAAGAGGGTATTTTATGAAAGTGGTTATCTGTGTCAATGATACTTGTTCAGACTTCACTCCAATTTTCATATCCTTCAGATGAAAGTCATTCAAGGGCTAGATGAATTCCCCTCAGGTTTGGCGTATCCCGTTTTAACAATCGGGAATTTTGATGGCGTTCATATCGCACATCGTCGAATTCTCAGCGAGACTGTTTCTATTGCACGGCAGAATGGTGGAACGGCTGTCGCTATGACCTTTTGGCCACACCCTTCCCAGTTTTTTGAACCCGGACGCAAGTTGAATTACCTTGCTGATGAGCAAACTAAGCAGCAGCTTATAGTCCAAACAGGGATAAATTTTCTTGTAATCGTTCCCTTTGATCGAAGATTTTCGGAGATTGAATCGAGAGATTTTGTCCAGACAGTTTTATTGGGAACCATGGGTGCCCGTGAAATCGTGGTTGGGTTTAATTTTTCCTTCGGAAAAGGAAAGTTGGGAAATGCAAAATTCCTTGAGGAAGAAGCAAGGCGAGCGGGGTCGCAAACCCACATTGTAGGGGCTTTGAAAATCAATGGTGCTGGTATCGTTAGTAGCACACGAATTCGCTCATTGATTCGGGAGGGGGACGTTGAATCCGCGTCGAAGTTGCTAGGAAGAGAATATAGTATTAGGGGAAAAGTGGAACATGGCGCACACCGAGGGGCGAGTCTCGGTTTTCCTACTGCAAATATCAGCCCTAGTAATCAAATCATCCCAGCTAAGGGGGTTTACGTTGCGGAGGTTTGTATGGGGCGTAATTTGCACCACGCTGTCGTTAACGTTGGGGTAAATCCAACCTTCGGTGGGGATACTTTGAGGATTGAAGCCCATTTGATGGAATTTAAGGGTGACCTTTATGGCGAAAACATTGAGATTCGATTTATTGATCGAATTCGTCACGAGAAACGGTTTTCCTCCGTAGAGGAACTCACCAAGCAGATTAGCTGTGATGTGGAAACGGTTAGGACCTTCTTCAAAAGAAGAGCCCAGTGAAGCTTAATTTTTGGATAGGGCTTCTAATTAGCGCAATAGCCGTGGCCTTTCTCGTCTACCAAGTTGATTTCAAGGAAGTTATGGAAGCCTTCGGCGCAGCTCACTATGGCTGGATTGTGCCTGGGGGGCTGTGCGCCACGTCATTGATTTTTATCCGGGCTTGGCGTTGGCGTTATCTCCTCGGAAACAATTTGCAAACTTCCTTTGATGCACGACTCTCTGCCACTTTTATTGGATTTATGGCTAATGGTCTTTTGCCCGCTAGGATTGGCGAGTTCGTTCGCGCATGGTGCTTGGGCCACCGAGAAGGTAAGAGTAAAAGTGCGATTTTCGCCTCCATCGTCATTGAACGGTTGTTGGACGGAGTTTGGCTGCTCATATATCTAGCTATTGCCTTATGGGTGGTGCCTTTTCCAGGTGGGGGAGATCCCGGCAGTACCCCTCTTGACGTGAAAACGATGGGTGGTATTTCGATGAGAAGTGGACTTCGTTGGGCGGGATTGTTTTCATTCCTTTTTTACGGTTGTTTGATTTCGTTTCTGGTATTACTCCGTGTTGCCCGTAAGAGAACCCTTCAGACGGTTAGTGGAATTTTGATGCGATTTTCGCCTCGGTTTGCAAAAAAAGCTGAGGCGACGTTGGATGGATTTATTCAGGGTATTTACCTTCCCATTTTGCCGGCTCATATAGTTAAAGTGTTTTTCCTAACCGTTCTTCTTTGGACTATCGGACTTGGCATGAACTTTTTTACACTATTGGCGTTCGGTCAAAATTTGGTTTGGCACGCAAGTTTGCTGATCCTCGTTATGCAGGCCATTGGTGTGATGATTCCATCTTCTCCCGGATTTGTGGGGACTTTTCATGCTGTGACGGTAGTGGGAATAATGTTCTATGGAGTGCTTCAAGGGGTAGCTCTCAGCTATGCGATAGTTGTCCATATCCTTTCTTTTGGACCAGTGGTACTTATTGGTTTAGGCTATCTTTGGAAGGAGAATCTGACTTTGGGTCGAATTGTCTCGACCAGTAAGGGTTCAGATAATTCCTAAGATTTGTGCTTTGCGATTTATCACATTTATCTGGATATGACGTGATGGGGTGAATTCTTCAGTCGATATTTATTTCCTTGTATAATTCGCTTATATGAAGGTCTTAGGGAAGCAAATGAGATGACATGGTGATTGTTTTAGGTTTTGGTAGGACTGTCGATTTGAAGGGGAAAGGGGGGTTTCGTAATGGCAATTGATACGAGTATGTTCTCAGGCGAGGATTTGCAATATCTTGATAAGGGTCATACGGGTATGCCGATAGGGTGGGGGGAGCGTCCAGCTTTAGTGATTGTCGATATGACACGGGCGTTCATAGAGGATGATTATCCACTCGCTTGTGAAAAGACCGGGCGTCCATGTGAAGAGGCTATCGCTAGGGTATTGGAGGTTTCCCGAAGTGCGGAGATTCCTGTGCTTTACACTGGTGGAATTGTTGCCGATAAAGAAATTCTCAAAGGACGATGGAAATCGAGGTATGAAGATCCGCTACTGAAATCTCCTGAAGCACATGAGATAGTTGAGGGGGTAGCTCCCTTGAAGGATGAGATTGTTATCCGGAAGACAAAGCCCAGTGGCTTTTTTGGGACTGAACTAAATGGTTACCTTGTTTACCACAATGTTGATACGCTAATTGTTACGGGTATGGTTACGAGCGGGTGTGTTCGAGCTACCGTGGTAGATGCTTTCTCACTCAATTATCGGGTTATTGTCCCTGAAGAATGTGTGGCTGATCGAGCCCAGCTTTCACACCAGGTAACGTTGGTCGATCTTGACACGAAGTACGCTGACGTTTTGCCGGTGGATAGTGTTATTGCTCATCTCGAGAGCACTGCAAAGGTTGTCGCTCAGCCGATCGGATAGTGCGGGCCAGGTTGTAGTTGGGTTTTCTTGAGAAATCAATAATCATATTTCGCGGCGAGTTCGGGGTTTTCCCCGGCTTTTGCTTTTGTTGGGATTTTTTTGATTTTCAATAGTTCTAGTCCAGCTTGTTCAATGAGTGGGACAAGTGTTTTAGATTTTTTAGCCGAGATGCCAATTGCTTTGTACCGGCGACAGAGCCCTTCTACAACTACAGGGGTACTCTGATCGATCTTATTGAAGACTAAAAGGCGTGGAATTTCGTCTAGCTTTAATTTTTCAAGAATTCGGTTGACAGCTCCCATTTGTTCTTCGAGCCGCGGATTTGAGATATCTGCAAGATGGATGAGCATATCCGCATCTTCTAGCTCTGCCAGGGTTGCACTGAAGGCATCCATCAACTCCTCAGGGAGGTTATGGATAAACCCAACCGTGTCAGTTAGGATGACCTCCATTTCCTCTGGAAACCTCACGCGTCGGGTGGTCGGGTCAAGTGTTGCGAAGAGCCGATTTTCTGCTTCTACAACACTCTGAGTCATGGCGTTTAGGAGGGTAGATTTTCCGACATTAGTGTATCCAACAATGGAAAGGATCGGTAACTGACTTCTTTTCCGCTGGGCTCTTCTTTGGCTTCGACCTTTTTCCAGGTGGTTAAGCTCCTTTTTTAATCGTGAAATTCTTTCTCGAATACGACGTCGGTCTATCTCTAACTTCATCTCGCCTGGCCCGCGAGTGCCAATTCCACCAGCCAGCCTGGACATAGCTCGGTCCTGGGTAACTAGCCGGGGCAACATATATTGCAGCTGCGCGAGCTCAACTTGAAATTTCCCATTGCGGCTTTTGGCCCTTTGAGCAAAGATATCTAATATAAGTTGATTGCGGTCGATGACCTTTAGGTCCATGAAATCTGACAGTGACCGAAGTTGAGCAGGTGTTAATTCTCGATCGAAAACTATTAGGTCCGCACCCATCTGCAGGCTTTGGATAACAAGTTCTTTTAGCTTTCCTTTACCCAGGACTGTGCGGTGATCGGCTCGCGGTCTACGCTGAATGATGGAATCCAGGACAATGAGCTCGTCACTGCGTGCAAGTTCGCTCAGCTCATCAAGGGATGCTTTGGGGTCACGCTTTGAAGGGTGAAACTCATTGCTGTGGTTGCCTGCTTCCTCTGTAGTAGCCACGTGAACAAGTATGGCTCGCTCCCGGTTGTCGATGTTGGCTCGGATGTTTTGTGCTCGGGTCAGTTCCTGCTCCAATCCACCAATGAGCGCGGCACAATCCATATTGATCCGGTCCAAGAGAACCGGATTGTGAATTTCCCACCGTTTTTTTTGTGGGTTTTCTGGCAAAAGATGAGCAATGTAAGCCTCGTGGGGTAGAGTGAGGTTTTGTTGTTCAGTAAGTGTAATTGCAGCAATCAAATCGAGCCTAAGAAGTGCTAAGTCTGTTAAATCGTCTTGACTTAATCCTTCCCCCCGAAGATGGGTGTGCACAAGCCTGAGACCGCGAAGGCGCTGTCCACCGGCGCGCTCCCGGCGGAGGTCGGGGATGAAAATGCTTCGGGCGTCCCCTACGATGACCGATCGGATTTCTCCGCTTCTTGCAATGAGCATGCCAATTTGACAGCCGATTGAAGAGGAGATTTCTGCAAGGAGACGCGCAGCCTCCCAAGTGATTAGCTGGTCTGGAGAAATTTTACGGCGACATAGGCGTTCTAGTGCTCTTAACTGCTGATGACGAAGATCTTTGACTTGCCCAGTTACTTTTTGGATTCGATTAGCTCCTTACTTAAGATTGAAGATGGTGAGCCTAATGGAAGCCTTTATTTACGATAGGGGTAGACGAGATAGAAAGCAAATATGCGGTCTGAAGAGCTGTGCGGCGTCACACCTTTTGATCTTTCAGGTATAAAAGGGGATCTTCGGCCCACATGACAGGCTGGGTGCTTCTTAACCCCAAATATGCCTTCTATCTGGAATTTCTTCCTAAGCGAGCAAGATTGACTTCCGTTGGTTGTGGTAAACTGATAGATGTTTGGGCCTTGATTTTGTCAATCGGGGTTTGTTTCCGCCCAGGTGTGGAGCCAAGGGCGTGAGTTTATGAGAAGGGTAAGTAGCCAGGAGAATCCATCAGTGAGAATGATTGTGGCTATATCTGGAGCCAGTGGTTCGATCCTTGCTGTTCGTCTTCTGGAATTCCTTAAGACGACTGATATTGAAGTACATCTTATTTGCTCGAGGGATGGGATCCGGGTTGTGAAACATGAGATTGGAATGACCTACAAGGAACTTCAAAAATACGCTGATGTTGTTCATGACATTAACGATATCGGTGCGACTCCGGCCAGTGGTTCCTCCGGGATGGAGCACATGGTGGTGATTCCGTGCTCCATGAAGACTCTGAGTATGATTGCCACTGGTGCATCCACAAACCTGATTGGCCGATCGGCGGATGTAATTCTTAAAGAAAAACGGAACTTGGTGTTGGTTCCCCGGGAGACTCCACTTAGCCCGATTCATCTGGAGCATATGCTGAGTTTGTCAAGGATGGGCGCCCATATGTTGGTTGCCAGTCCGGGTTTTTATCATCTCCCTAAGACGATGGATGATTTAATCAATCACTTGGTGGGGAAGACTCTCGATTGCATGGACGTACCAAACGAACTGTTTCGCCGGTGGCAAGGTGGAGAAGGTTGAGGAGCTGTTGCCTTAATGCGTTGTAGAGTGACATTAGGAAAATTACTGGAAGCTAAGGCCGATTTGTTGGTTCTCCCTGTTTTTGAAGGTAAGACACCGCTTCGGGGTGCTACTCGAAATGCTGATGAAATACTCAATGGTGCTATCCGTCGAATGCTCGAGGAGAAGGAGTTTCGGGCTCGACTGGGGCAGGTTAGGGCGTTTCCTGTTCTAGAAGCAAGAAATGGGCTTCGGGCGAGACGTATTCTGCTTGTGGGTTTGGGTAAGCCAGGTGATCTAACAGTCGATGGACTCCGTGGTGTCTCGGCTATGGTTGCGCGAACCGCGCGGGATTTAAGAATCGAAACTATCCATGCTGAACTTCCCTTCGTGTCTCTGAAGGTTCCCGGGAATTTACAAGCCCAGGCCTGGATGGAAGGCGCGGTCATGGGACTCTATCGTATGAATGACTATCGTAAGGAAAATCCTAGCGATGGTGTGGTGCGAACCGTTGTTCTTGTATCCGAAGAGCAGGATGCGATTACCCCTTTGAGGCAAGGATTGGACCGTGGACGAAAACTTGGGGAGGCAACTAACTTTGCGAGAGACTTGGTCACCCATCCACCAAACGTGGCTGTTCCTGCCTATTTAGCATCTGAGGCACGTGCTATGGCCCGGAAGACTGGGTTACTTTGCAAGATCCTGAATGATCGGGATGCCAAGCGTCTCGGCATGAAGGCTTTTTTGAGTGTTGCACAAGGCAGCGTTGCTCCCTCGAAATTCATAGTACTTGAGCACCGAGGTAGGAACCCTAGGTCGGCTCCGATTGTCCTTGTTGGTAAAGGGGTCACGTTTGACACCGGAGGTCTCGATATTAAGCCGGCAGCCAGTATGAGGAGCATGAAGACGGATATGGCCGGTGCGGCGGCAGTGCTTGGAGCAATGAGGGCTATTTCAGAACTAAACATTGCGCAACGGGTTGTGGGCCTTGCTCCATGCACAGAAAACATGATTAGTGGTCGTGCGAATCGGCCGGGTGATGTTGTTGGCTCTATGGCCGGGCTCACAGTGGAAATTGACAACACAGATGCCGAAGGGCGGCTCATTCTCGGTGACGCTTTGACATACGCTAAGCGTTATCAACCTGTGGCGGTTGTTGATGCCGCAACTCTGACAGGGGCATGTGTTGTTGCGTTGGGGGAATCGTGTACCGGGTTGATGGGGAACCACGGTGAGTTGATTGAGAGAATCCAAAAAGCAGCGGAATGCTCCGGCGATCGAGTTTGGGAATTGCCTCTGTGGCCGGAGTATTTTGAGCTGATAAAAAGTGATATAGCTGATATTAAGAATACAGGTGGCCGATGGGGGGGAGCCATAACAGCGGCGGCCTACCTTGCCCGATTTGCAGAGGATTTTCCATGGGCCCATCTTGATATTGCGGGTCCATCATGGCGGGACCGTGAATTACCATACACGCCTAAAGGGGCTTCGGGGGTGGGAGTCCGAGTAATGGTGGAGCTAGTGTCCAACTGGAAACCTTTGAGGTCTAAGAAGAGAAAATGGGATTAAAGGTGCTACCCGGACAAGTGCACCTTGACTCGCGTTTTACTTGAATTTGTTGGGAGGATAGACTGTTGGCCAAGCTAAGGCATATTGCCATTGCAACCCGCGACCCGGGATTTACAGCCAACTTTTACAAAAAGCACTTTGGTATGAAAGAGGCTGGGGTTATTGAAAATGATCTAGGAGAAGGTTTCTATTTGACAGATGGAGTAATGAATTTAGCAGTGATTAAGAAGCGGGGACCTTGGACAAATCTTCCAGACGATGACCCTGATTTCATAGGGATTGATCACTTCGGGTTTGTTGTAGACGACCTAGAGGAAGCTATGCAGCTGCTGAAAGAAGATGGGTCGAGAGAAGTTGCAGACCTTTACCAGGGCGTTGGCGAAGAAACAGTATATTACGAGAGGAAGTTTCTTGCTCCTGATGGTGTAGTGATTGATGTTTCCGAAGAAGGATGGGTCGGATCTGAAAAGGAGTTATGATATCCTTGGATGAGTTGCTACTCTGATGGTGTGTATCTAGTTTTTATTTATTTGTAGAAACCTAAAAGTACACCAGAGATATCGAAGATCCACGATATGCCCTTAAAACAAACCGAATCCATATTTGAGACGCCAGTACGCGAGGAAGAACTGGATGATCTCGATTATTTTCGCGATTTACGTGATCGACACCTCGTGATCAATGGACTGAAAATATGTTGGAGACCAAAGGCAAAGACGGAAGCGTTGGGTCTTAGTGAGCAAGAATTGCGGAAGTTTTACGAAGTAATGACCCTAGGACGTTTGGTGGAGGAACATTGGGGGGAGTTATTCCGGCAGGGACTTGTTCCGGGGACAGCGTTCTTTGGACGTGGAAACGAAGCGCTCTCAGTGGCTGCCGCACTTGTGTTGCAGAATGACGATACTCTTGTGCCAATGCATCGAAATGTCAGTTCGCATGTTGCTAGAGGGCAGGATCTCGCCCAGTTAATGTGTCAGTTTATGGCGAAAGCAGATGGGATTACTAAGGGACGGGACATCCATTTTGGAAATAGGGACTTGAATATTATACCCCTTATCAGTCACATCGGAACCATGATTCCGGTTGCCGCTGGTGCGGCTTGGGCATCAAAGTACAGAAATGATGGTACTGCAGTATTGGGTATCTCTGGCGATGGAGCAACATCAAGTGGAGATTTTCACCAAGGATTAAACTTGGCAGCTGTGCATCGCCTGCCTCTGGTCGTTGTTATTGAGAACAATCTTTGGGCTTACAAGACGCCTAGTCGAATGCAGTACGCATGCAAGACTCTTATATTGCGGGCTATTGGCTATGGAATTCCGGGATATCTGATGGATGCAACTGACATGTTGGGTGCTTTTGAGATTTGCCGTGAGGCAGTTTGTCGGGCTCGGGCAGGAGAAGGGCCAATCCTTATCGAGTCGGTCAATCCTCGACTTTGTGGGCATTCAATCTATGACCCTTACAAGGACTATGTTTCGCCGGAAGAAATCGCGTCCTGGGACGCAAAAGATCCTATTCTTTTGTATCGGGAACGGTTGCGTTCTCTAAAGCTTGGAGACGATCCCTATTTTAAGTCTGTCGAAGAGAAAAATTTGGCAATGGTTACGGAAGCCGTCAATGTAGCCAAGAAGAACCCCATGCCAGAGGGTTCGCAGGTGATGGAAGGAGTCTACGCCCCGTGAACGCTGAGGCTCGATCAGGTTCTGTGCCGCCGGAGTCAGAATCGACTTTGTCCTATCGAGATGCTGTCTCTGAGGCTTTGATGGAAGAAATGGAGCGTGATCCGGACGTTTATATGATTGGTGAGGATATTGCTATCGGAGGCGGAGCATTTGGAGTTACCAAGGGTTTTCTGGAGCAATTTGGACCGAACCGGGTAGTGGATTCGCCACTTTCAGAAAGTGGATTTTTAGGGATGGCCGCGGGTTCTGCCCAGTTAGGTCTTCGTCCAGTTGTTGAAATGCAGTTCGCTGATTTTGTATCTGATGCATTTAAGATGTTAGTGAATTATGCAGCGGGCGTGTATTATCGTCAGGGAGGGCAGGTACCCTTGGTGGTTCGCTTGCCATCAGGTTCTTTGGGAAGTGCTGGACCTTTTCACTCCTGCAATCCCGAATCCTGGTTTTATCACACTCCTGGTCTTAAGATTGTTGCAGCTGCAAGTCCTTACGACGCGAAAGGTTTGCTGAAAGCTGCAATTAGGGACAACAACCCAGTTATCTATCTTGAATACAAGAGACTCTACAACCTTCCTATGTCCCAGTTTCCTGAGCTTTTGCGAATCCCCATCCCCGATGAAGACTTTATTGTCCCTATCGGAGAGGCTCGCCTCCTCCGGGAGGGCGAAGATTTGACTCTTATCACACATGGAACAACGGTTTTGGATTCCCTTAAAGCGGCGGATATAGCTGCTGAGGAGGGGCTGGAAGTTGAGGTGATTGACCTGCGGAGTATTCTCCCGTTTGATCGCGATGCTATTGTACGCTCAGTGGAGAAGACAGGACGTGCCCTCATTGTCCATGAAGATCTTAAAATAGGTGGAGTCGGAGCTGAGTGGGCTGCTGTGCTCGCCGAAGAGGCTTTCGAGTTGCTGGATGCCCCGGTTAGGCGTGTGGCTGCAGTTGATGCCCCAATTCCCTATAGTCCGACCTTAGAGGATTTTTTCTTACCGAATACCGACAAGATTTGCGATGCAATTCGTGAGGTAGCTAGTTTTTAGCTCGCCGTAATCAACTTGAACAGTGTTCAGAATGGAAGAGAGATAAATGCAGCAGGCCAGGGTGATCATGCCGAAAATGGGGTCTAGTGTCCACGAAGGAACGGTCGTTCAATGGCTAAAGGAAGAGGGTGATTCATTGGTTAAGGGGGAACCCATCCTTCTAGCGGAAAGCGAAAAAGTCGAGTTTGAGGTAGAAAGCCCTTACGGCGGTCGCCTAGCAAAAATTCTTGTTTCACCAGAGGAATCGATCCCCGTTGGAGAGGCGGTTGCTGTGGTTGAGACAGAAGACGAAATTATTGAAGATGCTGAGCTTGCAATTGATTCAGTGGAAGACGTAGGTAGTGCATCGGAGGAAAAACGAAAATCCAAAACCGTAGACGGAGATGGTAGGGAAGGGAGCGGCAATTTTCTCTCTCCTAGTGTACGCAAGTTGGCCGGAAAACATGGAATTTCTGTGAGGGAACTAAATTCGATTCAAGGTTCTGGTAAAAATGGAAGAGTGACCAAAGAGGATGTTCTGGCTTTCATGGCCACTCGGGGTGCTGGGAATGTGGAAATCAGTGCTTTGCAGGAGATCGCGGGTCCTATTCCTACGGAGGAAGAAGCGGATGCTGTACCCCTCAGCCCTTTACGGAAGCGATTGGCCAAGCGCCTCACAGAAATAGCGAGAGAGGTTCCTCAGTTTACAACTATTGATGAGGCCGATGTTACGGAGATTGTTCTTAGAAGAAAAGAACTGGGAGAAGCTCTCTTTGCTAGGGCAGGGGTTCATCTGACATATACTCACTTCATTGCTTGGGCGACTTTGCGGGCGCTCGAGCGGATCGAATTTGGTTCCGTGAACGCTCGGCTTGTGAGAGATGTGAGGTATCAGTTTAAGGAAATTCACTTAGGGATGGCTGTGGCGGTGACGGATGGTCTAATTGTTCCAGTGATTAGATCTGCGGGAGCTTTGACATTTGATGAACTGGCAATGCAGATTCAAATTTTAGCAGATCAAGCAAGACAAGGAACCCTAGAGCCGAAAAGCGTTGTTGGAAGTACATTTACAATTACAAATCCAGGCGCCGCAGGGAGCATTTTTGCAACCCCTATTCTTAATCCCCCCGAAGCTGTCATCTTAGGTGTTGGGGCTATTCAAAAGCGCGCTGTTCCATTAGACGATGGGACTATAGGTGTTCGTAATCTTGTGGGGTTGTCTTTGTCGGTAGATCATCGTGTAGTGGATGGAGTTATTGCTGCCCAATTCAACCGTGTGATTTGCGAAAATCTCGAAACTTTCGATTTCTCTGTTCTGGGATGAAATCTGCGTAACGAAATCCATTTTGTTGGTGAACAGTCGATAAATGGGTGGATGTGTATGGCAAAATTGACAAAGGAGCAGGTTGACGAGGCGCTGAAAGAGTTGGAAGGCTGGGAGCGTGAGGGGGACGCAATCGTCAAGACCTTTACATTTGAGTGGTTTACACCAGCGATGGGTTTTGTTGCGAAGGTAGGACTATTAGCTGAACGGAACGATCATCACCCAGATATTGACATCCGCTATAAGACGGTCCGTCTTTGGCTGAGCACGCACGATTCGGGCGGTTTAACTGAGCGCGATGTCAACCTGGCCAAGGAAATTGAGCTTTACGCTCTTTAATAGCGGAAGTGTATCCCTGGAGTGGAAAGCTGAGTCCCAACGAGGTTGGAGTGTGAAAGAAGAATCCCAAATGGAATTACTAGTAGTCGGGTCAATAGCTTTGGACTCTGTCAAAACCCCGTTTGGGGAGAAAAAGCGGATACTTGGTGGTTCTGCAACCCATTTTTCGGTTTCTGCTTCAATGTTCACGCCTGTTCGATTGGTGGGGGTTGTTGGCGAGGATTTTCCCGAAGAGCATTTGGATTTTTTACGTAGCCGCCGAATAGATCTCGAAGGCTTAGAGATTGCGAAAGGGAAAACATTTCATTGGGTTGGAGAATATGGCGATAATCTCAATGAAGCAATCACTCTAGAAACACACCTCAATGTGTTTGCCGATTTTCAGCCCAAGTTGCCCGAAAACTACAAGAAATCAGAGCTTGTGTTCTTGGCAAATATAGATCCCCAACTTCAAATGGATGTTCTGAGTCAGATGACAGGCCCGAGATTTGTTGCCTGTGACACAATGAATTTTTGGATTGAGGGAAAGCCAGAGATCTTGTGGGAGCTTTTAAAGCAGGTTGACGTGCTAATTATCAACGATGGAGAGGTCAGCTTGCTGGCGGAAGATGGGAATTTGCTAAGGGCGGCCAGGAGGATCCTTAATGAAGGTCCCAAGACCCTCATAGTTAAGCGAGGAGAGTATGGCGCCCTCATGTTTGACGAGGAAGGTGAGTTCTGGGCTCCTGCCTTGCCCCTTGAAGATTTAAGTGATCCCACTGGAGCAGGAGATAGCTTCGCCGGTGGATTCATGGGTTATCTCGCCTCCAGCGGGGACATAAATCATGAGAATTTTCGGCGAGCTATCATTTATGGTAGTACCATGGCTTCTTTTAACGTTCAAGCTTTTAGCCTTGATCGGCTCCGGACGTTGTCATCAAAGGAAGTAGAGGGGCGCGCTCAGAGTTTTAAATCTCTCTCCGATTTCAACCTTCCCTCACTGGCCTAGTAATACACAAGTGGAATTGCATCCGCCCCGTCATGTCTCTAATTGAGAATTGAATCGTGCGCATCATTGCCGGTATGGCAAAGGGGAGGCGGTTGGTTGCCCCGAAGGGGCTAGGTGTTAGGCCTACACCTGCGAGAGTGAGAGAGGCCGTTTTTGACATACTTGGTGAGTGGATCCTAGGGACCACTTGCCTTGATGTTTTTGCGGGTACGGGGGCAATAGCTGCCGAGGCTTTGAGCCGAGGAGCAAAGGCTGTTGTGATTCTCGAAAAGAATCCCGAAGCTCTAGGTGCGTTGGAAAAAAATCTTGAAGTTCCGGGTTTTAGTCGAAATTGTTGGAAAATCCTACCGGGTGATGCGGTACGGTCTCTTATGGATCTGACTAGACAGCATGAACAGTTTGATTTTATCTATTTAGATCCCCCTTATGCCTTCACCGAGAGGGAAACGATAGTCGAACTGGCTGCCCATTTAGTTAAGCCATCTGGGTGGGTAGTTCTTGAGCACCTTTCCAAATTAACAAGCCCGGTGATTGGTGATTTGGAAAGATGCGAAAAGCGAAAATTTGGAGATACATCAGTGACATTTTTCCAACCAGTTAAGCCCTAAAACCCCCTTCTTTCAGGCTCTTACTTAGTCAGAGTAGCCCTTATTTCTTAGGAAATGTGATTTATTGTGGAAACTAAAGGTGATTGAAAATTAGGCATTTCGCTTACTATGACCGGAAAATCGGCTGTTGGCAGAGTTTTACCCCTGGGTTTTCCACAAACAATCTACAATTCCAGTGGAAATTCTGCCTATGTAAAATACCGCACCTCTCTGAATACAAATATTATTCGATTAACTTGTAATATCCGCGGAGTATTAGCAAGCGGCTACGAACTCATTTTCTTGTAAAATTGTACTAGTGCCAGTACCTCCTGCCATGTCAGGCGGCCGATGGGCCCGCTGCTATATACTCCGACAGCCACAGAATTATCTGGTCTAATGAGAAATCCTGTACTATGAATAATCTCGGTTTCCGGATTTCGGGGGTTATTCCCGTAGAATAGACCCAAGGATTTAGAGGTGTCCGCAGCATCGAGACTATGTGCTACGGGAAAATTTAAGCCCCACTCGCTTACTAATTTCTTTGAATTCTCCGGCGGCTCCGTAGAGGCGGCTACGACGTGAATCCCTTCTTCTGTTAGCTGCTTGGAGGCTTTAGCAAAAGCGCTCAACTGCGCTTTGCAGTGCGGTCAGAAGTAACCTCGGAAGAACAGGATAACCTTCCAGTTGTCACCGAAAACTGCAGGATAATCTAACCTCGGTCCATCCGTTAATTCGAGAGACAAATTCGGAAATATGTCCCCCGAATCTAAACCGTCTGAAGATGCTTTGGGCATGGGTTCTACTCCCTGTCAAACAATTAGTAGCTTTTGCAATGTTTGTTTCCCATCACTCAATTGTGCTGACTCGGTGGAATTATGATAGTTTTCTCCGAGTTCTCGAGATGTCGGACGAAGTAATATTTGTCCTCGATCCCGTCAAACTTTTTTCGTGGAATATCTTCTTCTACACCCGGCTCTATTTTTGAAACAACGAAGTGGGTCTTCTCGTCAGAAAGTGCCTCATCGGTTGCTTCTCGAAGCTCGCCTTCCGTCCGGATGGTACGGGCCTCTTCAATGCCTGCACCGCGGGCCATACTAGCCAGATCCACTTTCCCAGATGTGTGTGTACTAGGGCCCCCAATGCACTCATATATTTCGTTGTCAAAACAGAAAATTTTAAGGTTTTTTGGTGCCTCGTTACCCAAGGTAGCGAGAATACCTAAGTTCATAAGGGCACTTCCGTCTGTTTCTAAACAGACTACGTTCCGGTTGGGAAGGCCCACCGCAACTCCGAACGCCAGGGGCATGTGACAGCCAAGACACATTAGGTACATGCTGTTTCCCTGTGGCTCAGGCCTAATGTTGTACCACTCATCTACAATCCCGCCCAACGATACAATACAGACTTCATCAGTCATTCTTTCGGCAATTACTTTCAAAGCTTGGTAGCGTGTCAATTTTCGATCACCTCTCCACTGAAAACGATGGCGGTGTGGTACTTTGAACTATCGGCAGAGATTCGTGCATTAAGAATTGACTTCGTGATTTCTTCTTCCTTTCGGACGATGGTGTAGGGAATTCGAAGGGCGTCCAATAGAGGTTCCATAGTAATTCCGTGCGGAATTCCCCACCAGTTAGGTTCACCCATGTCTCCTCGGTAACTCATGAGTAATAAAACAGGGATGCCGTGGGTGAGGCCCAAACGAGCCAACGACTCTGTTGCCATGCGAAGGCCTGAATTCTCCATAATCATGCATGCCTTTTTTCCCGTAAGCCATACGCCCGCAGCAATGGAGGTGCCCTCTCCTTCATTAGTGACGGGAATATAGCGAAGATCGGGATCTTTGGATGCTTTCTCGTAGACCTGTTTTAAATGTGACTCTGGTAGGGCACAGACTACGTTAATACCAGCTTCTTTAAGGGCTTGGATGATTAATTCCGCACAGCGTTCCTTCAAGGTTCACTCTCCTGACTTTCGATTCTTACATGGAACTTTGATCTTCCCTGGGTACAGCATCGCAGGCTAGAATACTACCGGACTCGTGTTAGTTCCGCAATTGTTGTTAGGGTCGGAAATTGTTAATGGGAAGATCGTTGATTTCCTGAGACTGGGTTGGGAGAGCATTAATGGATGTCAGTTTTGACCATATTAGTCTGGCTAGCCCAGATTTAGATCGAGCCGTTAGATTTTATCGAGATATTATGGGTTTTGAACAGGTTAGCAGAAAGGAAACGGAAGCCGTTTTCCGGATCAGTGATAGTCTGCTGGTTATTTTTCATGGGCCCAAAACGTATGAAGAAAAACCAAGACACCCCCGCTCAGGAGTTCATCACATAGCTTTCTGTTTAGAATCTGCGGATTATGACGCCCTTCTAAGGCGGATAGACGAATGTGGTGTTAGAGTGATGATGCAAGAGAACAATGATGGTGCCAAAGGGATTGGTTTAGCAACTTATTTTTACGATCCAGATGGCAATACGGTAGAGATTAAAAAATACCCTTCGGTTTCCAATTTCAAGGATTATGTCGCTGAAGGTTTTGTCTTTTAGAACTCGAGACCCCTAAACTGATTTGTCCTAGACCGGTTGGCGTTTTACTATTTGTTTCACCCCGCCAGTCGACTTTCGTGATTTTGGCCATTAGCATTGTGTCGTAGGAATTCATTAAGATTTCAAACAGGGATGGGTCCATGATGGAAGAATGTTTGTTTTGTGGAATCGTAGGGGGTTTAATTCCCTCAACCCGTGTTCATGAAGATGATAGATGTATTGCTATTGAGGACATCAATCCTCAAGCCCCGACGCATGTACTTATTATACCGAAAAAACATATTTCAACTTTACTAGATTTAGAAACTGATGATACCGATCTCGTCGGGCATCTCCACCTAAAAGCAGTGGAAATTGCCAGGGATCGGGGACTGTCTGATGGGTTCCGCGTTTTATTTAACTGTAACGAGGCAGCTGGGCAGACCGTTTTTCATCTGCACCTACATTTACTAGGAGGCCGGACCTTTTCCTGGCCTCCCGGTTGAGCCTGTTCTAGTCCCGATGGATGTAATCAGCAGAATTTGTTTTCCTTGCAAACGTGTTTGATGATTTAAGAAGTTTGCCTGCCTTGCTATTTAAACAATTATCTACGAGGGGGAGTGTGAAAAATGCAATTTGGAATCAGAATTCCATCAATTGCTTGGCCAAATTTAACTCATGAACGATCGGCCAAGCTTCGTGACTATGTCCAACGTTGTGAAGAGCTTGGTTTCGATTGTTGCTGGGTCATTGACCACTACCTAAAGACTCCTATGATCTATGCGGTTTCTTGGCTAGATCCTCTGGTAACGCTAGCTTTTGTCGCTGGTTGTACCAAGACCATCAAGATTGGTACCGCCATTTTGGTTTTGCCGTTTCGGCATCCAGTTATGTTAGCCAAAGAGATTGCTTCTCTCGATTTTCTTTCAGGAGGTCGGTTTATTTACGGGGTCGGAGGCGGTTGGGATCCTAAGGAATATGAAGTGGCAGGTGTCAAACTTTCCCAACGTGGATCGAGAACAGATGAAGTCTTAGAAGCCACTCGTAAGCTTCTAACCGAAGGCAGATGTTCCTACCATGGAAAGTATTACAATTTTGAGGATGTTGATTTTGATCCATTGCCACCAAAGATGCCTGAAACCTGGGTGGCTGGTGGGGCTGCGAACCACGCCCCAGGTGCGCCTGAGTCATCAGTAATTCAACCTGGCGTTCTTAAACGAATTTTGGATGCAGATGCCTGGATTGTCAGGTCGAGTGGAAGTGGTGTCGAAGATATTGTAGATGACTATCGTGTTGTGAAGGAGTACCTGGAGGAAAATGGGCGTGACCCTAAGAGTTTGAAATACGTAGCCAGCCAGTTTCTACACCTTGTTGATGATTCCAATCGTGACAATTGCCTGGGTGTTCAGAAAAAGCATTTTGAAGTCATGATGGGAACGCACCGGGGTTTGGATCACCTTATGGAGTCGTACCTCTTCGGAACCTTAGATAATGTCTATAGACGACTAGACGAATATGTCAAGCTTGGAACGCAGTACCTCATCCTTAACCCGATCACCGATGAAATTGAACAACTGGATTTGATCAAGACGCACATCGTCGAAAAGTATAAAGACGCTTAGGGCTGATAACATTTTCAGACCTAAGGTGAAAAGTTAGATTTCCGGAGGTTTTAATGGGTGTCGATCCTATCCGCATGGAAGTGTTTCGCCAGAGCATTATCGGTATTGCTGAAGAGATGGGAATGAAGATGAAGCGTGCGGCTTTCTCCACTATCATCAAGGAGCGAGATGATCGCTCTTGTGCATTTTTTACGTCAGATCTGGAGATGGTAGCCCAGGCAGATCACCTTCCCTCGCATTTGGGTCTTCTTGTCCACGCTGTGCGGAACGCTGTCCTTCGAGTTAGTCCCGAAAAAATGCGTCCAGGCGACATCACGATTCATAATGATCCGTTTATCGGCGGATCCCACTTACCCGATATTACGACCATTATGCCTATTTTCATTGATGGTGAAATCATGGCTTATTGTGCAGTGATTGCCCATTGGACAGACGTTGGGGGTCGCGCACCAGGAAGTCTAGCAGGAGATGCGAAAAGCGTTGTTGAAGAGGGGCTCAGGCTTCCGCCGATGAAGATGGTTGAGGAGGGAAATATACGAGAGGATCTTCTTGATTTGATTCTTTCCAATGTTCGTGTACCAGATGACATTCGGGGAGATCTCAGGGCGCAGTTAGCAGCAAATCGTGTGGGGGAGCAGCGTTTCAAGGAGCTTGCTAAAAAGTTTGGGAAGAAAGAGCTTAAAGAGCTGATGGCCGCAATCATTGATTACTCATATCGCAGAACTAGGCAGGAGATCAGTAAGCTTCCGGATGGGTCCTACTCATTTGAGGATGCCTTGGACGATGATGGTACTGGAGACGATCCACTTCCTATCCGAGTTCGCGTCGACATTGATGGGGAGAACATGAAGGTCGACTTTACTGGTACAGCCGTCCAACGACAGGGACCAGTCAACGGTGTCCTTTCAGTTACGCATTCTGCAACGTACTTTACACTGAAGTGTCTTATAGACCCGAATATACCCACCAATTCTGGTGTTTTCCGATCAGTAGAGATAATTGCGCCCTTGGGTACCATTGTGAACGCCCAACCACCTGCAGCGGTTGGGGGGGGGAGTCTCGAGACCTCACAACGAATTGTCGATACCTTGATAGGGTGTTTTTCTCAGTTTTCACCGAACCTAATGAGTGCGGCCGGTAGTGGGACATTCAACTGTGTCACTTTTGGCGGGTTTGATTCTATTCGTGATCGGCCATTTGTGATCCTGGAGCAGAACTCCGGTGGAGGTGGGGGTCGCAAGGGTTTAGATGGCCTCAAGGGAACACGAAATAATATTTCGAACACTCCGAATAACCCTATCGAAGTGGTCGAGGCGGAATTTCCCCTACGTGTCGAGTGCTATGAACTTATGGCAGATTCGGGTGGTGCTGGGGAGTGGATGGGAGGGCTCGGTGCGCGAAAAATTTATCGTCTCTTGACGGATCAGACCATAACCGTTTTGGCTGATCGAATTCGCATCCCACCGTGGGGAGTTTTCGGTGGACACCCCGGTCGTAATGGTCGCTATGCCGTGCAAAAAGACGGGGTGGAGCTTGAACTCCGATCTAAATCAACAACTTACGCAAATGTAGGCGAAGCGATGGTGATTGAATCTACTGCCGGTGGCGGTTATGGCCCGCCTGGGAAGCGTGATCCCGCTGCCATTCAGCTGGATTTGAAATTTGGCTACTTAACATCCTATGGCGCACTGGAAAAATTTTCCGAGAATCGGGAAGGGAACAAGTCTTGAGTGTGCGGGTTGGTGTGGATGTCGGTGGGACGTTTACTGACATTGTTTTGTTTGATGAGCAATCGGGTGCGTTTTACATTCACAAGGTCCTTACCCGACCTGCAGCTCTCGCCACTGGAATTCTTGAGGGGCTTCACGATGCGCTAGGGGTAAGCGGGTTAAAAGGTGACGACGTAACCGCTCTAATCCAAGGTACAACCACTGCCCTTAACGCCATATTGGAAGGAAAAATTGCGCGAACCGGCCTGATTACCAATCGCGGATTTCGCGATCTGTTGGAAATTGGTCGGGAGCGACGTTCTGAGATGTATAATCTTCTTCAGGAAAAGCCCTCGCCACTAGTTTCAAGGGAGCTTCGCCGGGAGGTAAGCCAGCGCAGTGACTATATGGGCGAAACCTTGTCACCCATGAAACCTGGGGAGGTGGATTCCATTGTTGCCGATTTTCTGGAAGATGGTGTTCAAGCTGTTGGCGTTGTTTTATTGCATTCCTATGCTTCTCCAGACGCGGAAATCGAGATTCGTTCCCGGATCAAAGAAATCGCTCCTGAGCTGAATGTCTCGGTTTCTCACGATGTCCTGTCTGAATACCGTGAGTACGAAAGGCTTTGTCTGACTATTCTAAATGCTTCACTTGTTCCGGTTATGGATCGGTATCTTAAATCCTTTTCGGATGGGCTTGTCGATGTTCTTCAGCCGGATGCTCAGCTAATGATGACGCACTCGGCCGGCGGCCTCATGACCTTCGAAACGGCTCGTCATCGACCTATTCAAAGTGCAATGTCGGGCCCAGCGGCAGGTGTCAGTGCAGCCGCAGCAGTCGGAACGGAAGTTGAACGTTTCACACTTATCACAATGGATATGGGTGGTACCTCATGTGATGTGGGACTAGTGCTTGATGGGGTCCCAGCTAAGGTGTTGGAAACTCGTATTGCTGGATATCCGGTCCGTCTACCGATGGTAGATGTCCACTCAATTGGTGCAGGGGGAGGGTCATTGGCATGGATTGATGGGGGAGGCCTCTTGCGAGTTGGGCCCGAGAGTGCGGGTGCTGATCCTGGACCGGTTTGTTATGGACGAGGAGGAAAGCGACCAACAGTTACAGATGCCAATCTCTTGTTGGGGAGAATTGACGTTGATGTCCCAATGGGAAAAGGGGTGCGTCTAAACATAGAAGCTGCGCGGTGTGCCGTTGAACAGGAAGTTGCAAATCCTCTCGGAATAAATGTTTTGGAAGCGGCCCAAGGAATCGTAGAGATTGCGAATGCAGCCATGTCGAGAGCAATCCAAGTTATGTCAGTAGAACGGGGGATTGATCCTCGAGAAATTTTGTTAGTTGCCTACGGTGGTGCAGGTCCCTTGCATGCGGCAGATGTTGCACAAGAGCTTAATATTCCATCTGTTCTGGTACCTCAACATCCTGGGCTTCTTTCGGCTCTGGGAACACTTCTTTCTGATCCTGCTCAAGAGCGCTCTCAAACTTTCCTCACGCAGACTATTTCCGCCGACGTTCATCGTATGAGTTCGGTGCTTGTGCGGATGGAAAATGAGTGCTTGAGCCTTCTTGGATTGACAGCACGCAATTCTGAGCTTGATGTCCGAAGAAGTGTCGATGTTCGTTATCGTGGACAGGCATTTACATTGGAGGTTGTTCTTCCTAATCGGGATATCGAAATGGACGACCTCGCCATTATTAATAACGATTTTGTTCAGCATTACACAGAGCTTTATACATTTGCGAACCCTGAGAGGGAAATCGAGATTGTCAATCTTCGGGTCGTTGTTCGAATGCGTACTGCTAAGCCGAAATTTAAAGAACTTGCAATCCGTGAGTCCGGAACTTCTCTGGCTTTGGAGCAACGAATGGCTTACATCCGAGGCGAAGAAAGGAAAATGACTTATATCCAAAGAAATGAAATTTTTCAGGGTGATCACCTGGAAGGGCCTGCAGTTATATCGGAATTAGGGGGGACGACGGTTATTCCTCCAAATCAGTTTGCGCAAGTGGATTCGATGGGGAATCTGTTAATTCAGTCTTTGTAAGCCTAAGTTTCTTTTTTTAAAAAAGATTTCCAGAATTTTTTGGAAATTCACACGATTGACGTTTATGAGTTTTGGTTGACATATTGTGCCCCTTGCGGCTAGAGTACCTGTGATCACAAAAACTGGTATTCGACTAAAAGAATGAAGTAGGAGAGGACGGGGGGTGGTATTACGTCTTTCCGTTAGGTTTTAGAGAGTATTTGAGCCGAAAAACGATATTCTTAAGAGGAGGGTAATGTATGAAGTTGACTAGAGGGATCGTGGCTTTTACGCTCGCAATCGGCCTGATGGTGAGTGGGGCGATCATGGGTGGAGTAGCTTCAGCGGGAACGGTTAAGATTGGTTTGGTGACTCCGCTGACAGGGCCGGTTGCATTTGGTGGAAACACCTTGCTTAATGGAGCAAGGATTGCAGCCGACGAAATCAATGCAGCGGGTGGTGTAGCCGGTATGAAAATTAAAATTGTGCCTGAGGATGGGGCGTGTGTTCCCCCGAAAATGGCAAATGCTGCTGAGAAGCTTATCGTTAGGGATAAAGTCGACGTTATCTTTGGTGCCTATTGCTCGTCCTCGTCTGCCGTTGTTAAGCCAGTGACAGCTAAGTACCGTGTTGCACAGGTTACCGGTGTTTCTACATCAGCAAAGCTAACTCGTGAGAACACAGACTGGTTTTTCCGCGCTCAGGGGACTTCGGCTCTTTACGGTCCGGCTCTGGCTTCCGATCTGATTGGGATGGGCGTAAAACGCACGGCGTTTCTTGTTATAAACGACGATTGGGGTCGAGGCGTTTCTGAAGAGTTTGGGAAAGCGTTAAAGGCCAAAGGGGCCACGATAGTAAAATCTCTCATTTATGATCGAAAAGAGAAGGACCTTTCTGCTTATCTAACGACAGCACGCTCACTTGGTGCTGATTCGATCCTTACCGCGTGCTACACGCCTCATTGTATTGCTATTGCAAAACAAACGCGGGAGGTTGGTCTCAAGGCGAAACTTATGGGAGAGGGCGCCTGGACGACGGCACCTTTCTATCGCGGTGCCGGTGAAGCGGCGAATGGTGTTATAGGCTTCCTGGAGTATGTCTACACGGTAGACACTGCTAAAAACCGTGCGTTCGTGAAGAAGTACACAGGCAAACACAAAGAAAATCCAACTAAGTACAGCGCTGCGGGTCACACGGTGACCAATATAATTGCGCAAGCTGTGAAGCGCGCAGGTAGTAAGGATCGAAAGGCTATTCGGGACGCGCTAGAAAAAACAAACTATGACAGTCTGGTGGGGAATTTCAGGTTTACGTCCAACGACCACCCGGTTTTCAGCCATCAAGCATATGGTTTTACTTACTTCGTAACGAAGAATGTGAATGGCGTACCGGAGATTATTAAGTCTGTCAAAATTGCGAAACCGTAGTTTTATTCCAAGTGGTTAGTTTCTTTGTTGTCTGCCCGTCCCCCAGTCGAGGGACGGGCAGACATTTGATTTTCTTAGGGTTGCTAGCGGGGGTTGAAGGGGTCTGATGGAGCTTGCCATCCGCCTGACGGTTCAGGGTTTGATTATTGGCTGTGGGTATGCCTTGATTGCCATTGGTTTGACGATGATTTTCGGTCTGATGGACATCGCCAACTTTGGACATGGCGAGTTCTTCGTTTTGGGGTCTTACTTTGCTTTTACCTTTGCGAGGATGATAACCCTCTTTGATTCGGTTATCGCCAATTACTTTTTTGGGTTTCTCATTGGCACCCTTTTGACTATTGTGGTTGGCATTATCTTAGACAAGATGATTTTCAAAAGGCTTCGAGAGGAGCCTTTGCTGACGGCTACCATGGCAACTATAGGCCTAGCCGTTTTTTTGGCATATGCAATTCAAGCGGTATGGGGGCATTGGCCTAGACAATTGCCCACGCCGTTTGGTCTGGACCCATTCATTTGGGGACCAATCGTTCTACCTCCGATTCGCATTTTTATTCTTGTGGTGACTGGTCTTTGTATCGCTGTCTTTCATATCATTTTGCGCCATACCATCCTTGGGAAAGCAATAAGGGCAACCTTTCAAAACAAAGAATCGGCTGCTCTTGTTGGGATTGAAATTAACGGAGTCTATCGATGGTCCCTAGCCGCAGGGGCGGGAATGGCAGCTATCGCGGGAATTATGATATCGACTTTTCAACCGATGGATCCTGTTTCGGGTGGGTATGTGACTCTTAAGGCTTTCATTGTTGTTATTCTGGGAGGAATGGGAACGTTCGTGGGAGCTATTGTTGCCGGCTTGGGGTTGGGTGTAGCCGAGGCTCTCGGAGGCGGGTTCATCGCTTCGGATTACAAGGATGCTTTCGGATTTCTGTTTGTTATCATTTTCTTATTGTTTAGGCCACAAGGGATTTTCGGAGAAGAATGAGTCAGCGACGAATTCTATCGATAATATTCTGGACGATTTTTTTGTTGGCAGTCCCTTGGATTGTCCCAGATGAGTATTTTCTTCATCTTGTTATCTACGCAGGCTTCTTTGTAATGCTTTGTGCCGGTCTGAACCTCTTGACTGGTTACATGGGTCTTTTGTCGCTGGGCCATCTCGCTTTTTGGGGACTGGGTGGCTATGCCTCTGCGCTGTTGACAATCAAAGTGGGATGGTCTTTCTGGTTTGGTTTGATTGCCGGAGGGTTGCTAGCTGGTGTTAGCGCGTACCTTTTAGGAGTTCTGATTTTAAAAGTCCGGGGCCATCGGTTCGTTATTATCACAATTGCGTTTCAATTACTCGTCCAACTTGTGTGCTACAACTGGACAAGTTTGACCGATGGACAAAATGGCCTTGCAGGAGTTCCATCCCCAACCCTTGTAGTCCCAGGGATTGGGACCATTGACTTTTTTGTAAAGACGAATTTTTATTACCTGATTTTGGTTTCCTGTGTAATCACTGTCTTTGTCTGTTGGCGAATTGCAAATTCACGAGTTGGTAGAGCCTTCGTAGCCATTCGAGAGAATGAAAATCTGGCGGAGTCTGTGGGTATAAGCGCTTTCCGGTACTCGATGCTTGCCTTCGTTGTTGGTGCATTCTTCGCTGGCCTTTCCGGAAGCTTATATGCCCATTACTTCAGGTATATCAGCCCAGACGTTTTTGAATTCATTCATGTTGTTGAGCTTCTAACGATGGTTTTGCTAGGCGGTCGGGCAACGACCTTGGGACCGGTTATTGGTGCTATTATATTTTCTACTTTGCCCGAGTTCCTGCGATTTTTACCCAATCCCTTCTGGGGACAGTCCTGGGCGCCGGGCCACTTGGTGCAAAGTGAGGCTCTCCCGGCCGAAATTCAGCTGATGGTTTTTGGACTAATACTGCTTCTCGGAGTTTTGTATATGCCAGAGGGTCTCGTTCCATGGTTCTCCAAACGTTTTGGAAGCTGGAGGACATCGGTCAGGAGTGCAGAGGGTTAAATGAATAGTAGCTCAACCATCCTCGAAGTCGAAGGGTTGACCATCCGTTTTGGCGGACTGGTGGCGGTCAATAACGCCAGCTTTCGGCAGGCGGAGGGTGAGATATTGTCCATTATCGGCCCGAATGGAGCGGGGAAAACTACCATTTTCAATATGATGACTGGGTTTTATAAGCCTACGTCGGGGGATATACGTTATAGAGGTCAGTCAACAGTGGGTTTACCCACAAACGCGATTTCATCGTTGGGAATAATACGTACTTTTCAAAAGACCATGGTTTTTCCCCAGGTCACGGTAAGGGAAGGTGTAATGATGGGGCTGCATAAGAGCTCGTCCGTTAATTGGTGGGATATTCTTTGGAATTCAGCCCAGAAAAAAAAAGAGGATCAGGAACTTGAGGTCGAAGCGGATCGCCTTCTTGAGTTCACAGGTCTTCAGGATAAGGCGCAGATGGAGGCCCGTAATCTTCCCTACGGTGAGCAGCGGATTCTAGAGATTGCTGTGGGTCTTGCGCCGAAGCCCGATCTTCTCCTTCTTGATGAACCTGCCTCTGGTATGAACGCTGAAGAGGCTGCTGCGGCCATGGCACTGATTCGAAAAATCCGTGAAATGGGGATCACGATTTTGTTGGTTGAACACAATATGAGGGTAGTAATGGATATTTCTGATCGGATCGTTGTGTTGGACCATGGTGAGATGATTGCCGAAGGTCAACCTGAATCTATCCAGAACAACCCTGAAGTGATCAAAGCTTATCTTGGTGAAGGATTCCATCGTGATTGAGCTTAAGGATGTTCATGCTCATTATGGAAGTATCCACGCCATTAAGGGGATTACCTTGGCAGTTCCCGACGCCTCGCTTGTTGGGATCATCGGCGCCAATGGGGCCGGTAAAACAACTACACTTCGGACAATTTCCGGAATTATGAGTCCAACCAGTGGTCAGGTCTTAATGGACGGTCAGCCAATTCATGAGTTGACCTCCAGTGAAATTGTCGGACTTGGAATAGCCCAGTGTCCAGAGGAAAGAAAGATTTGGCCACATATGGATGTTTTAGAGCATCTGGAACTTGGAGCTTATTCCAGAAAAGACAAAGGAGAAGCAGCTAAAGACATTCAGCGCGTATACGAGTACTTCCCTCGTTTGGAGGAGCGGAAACGCCAGAAGGCGGGGACGCTTTCTGGCGGAGAACAGCAGATGCTCGCTATTGGTCGAGCGCTAATGTCTAAACCAAAAATAATCATGTTTGACGAGCCGTCGTTGGGCTTAGCTCCCATTCTAGTGGAACAGATTGGCAAGATTATCCAAGAAATTCATGCGAATGGCACCACGGTTCTTCTTGTGGAACAGAATGCTTTCCTGGCCCTGACCTTGTCGGAGGTGTGTTACGTTTTGGAAACAGGAGAGGTGGCCCTTTCCGGGCCCTCGCAGGAACTTCTCCGAAATGAAGATGTGAAACGCGCCTACCTAGGAGGCTGAGCGTGTGAGTGGGCTTTCCCACCCCTCCTGATGCGAACGAAGAGGCACTTGTAAGCTTCTCCTTAAAACCAGCTTAATTCCCGAAGTACAACATCCAACTTAAATGGAACAGATTTGACCGGAGAGAACGGGTTCGTTCGATCGTTGGCATTGTTCAAATTTTGTCTATGAGAGGAGGATCCCGAAGACACTTGAATCCGACCGAAACGGGCTTCGGTATTATGTATGATTACTACCCCTGTATGATTAAGGAGTGGACTCCAGTCCCATGCTCTCGTGGTTTTTATAGGTTTCAATACCCAATTACTCTCCGCGCAGCAAGAACTAGGATATTTTTGGTTTTAAGATCGCTTGTAATGTAGGAATCATTATCAGAGAATCTTCTCTCTCACGTTTTTTAATTTATTTCTTTGCGATTTAATTTTTGGACTCGAGGATATGCCTTTTCGTATTCTTCACCTTTTGACGCTGGCTGAGTTGGGAGGGATGGAGGCGTCTGTTTTGCCAACGATCCGAAGATTGGACCCAAAAACATTTCATTGTGAAATTGCAGTTCTAAGTGAGCCTGGTCCAATGACCGAACGTTGGCGTAAGGCCGGCATTTCCGTTACCCATTTGAGAGCTCGCCGTGGTTGGGATCCACTTCTACTAGGAAAACTCGTACGCCTATTTCGTCAAGGCCAGTATGATGTGATTACTTTATACGGAGTGACAGTTAATGTCCTTGGTCGACTGGCTGGGTGGATGGTTGGCCAGTCCAGGATCGTTGGTGTAATACGAGGTTTGAGTAATGAACGGTCTATCAGTCAAGCTCGTCTGTGGCTCGATCGTCTAACTTTTCCATTGTCTGACTGCTACGTATCGAATTCTCAGGCTGTTATTGACCATCTGATTGAAGAGGGGTTTTCCTCCGAGAAGTTGAAATTGGTTAGGACGGGTCTTTCGACTGAGATATACGATTCAGCTCCTTCGGCAGAAGAGGCCCGATCTCGGCTCAGTATAAGAGCGGGTTTGCCTCCTGTGATTGCCTGTGTTGGGAACCTTAGACCAGTAAAAGATCATTCCCTCCTGTTGCAAGCTTGTAGTGAATTGAAACGTAACGGATTCGAATACTTATTGTTATTGGTCGGGACGGGTCCTGAGGAAGAATTATTAAGGGAGGAAATAGAGCAACTCTCGTTGTCAGAATTTGTGTTATTGATGGGCCAACGGGAAGATATCCCTACGATTTTAGCGGCTTCCGATATTTTTGTGCTTTCTTCAGTTTGGGAAGGTCTTCCACGATCTATTATGGAAGCTATGGCCAGTCGTTTGGCTGTCGTGGCTACCGATGCTGGAGGAGTCCGGGAGTTAGTAGTAGATGGGGAGACGGGTTACGTGGTACCCGTGGGTCAAGCTAAATCACTGTCGGATAAGATAGCTATATTATTGTCAGATCCTCGAAGGCGACGGGAAATGGGCGAGGCGGGTTATATGAGGGTGAGGGAGCGTTTTTCGGAGGAGAGGATGGGTAGAGAGATGGATGATATTTATCGCTCGGTGATTGGTTTTGAAAAGATATAGACCGACACGAACCGAAGAGGTTTATCATGAACAAATAGATCGGCATTCAAAATTATCTTCGAGAGGCGGATTTGGTCAGGTTATTTTTCTGGGAGTATCCGTAATCTTTTTACTTCCAAATCCATTTTGTGGTCACCAATATTAAATGTAAACAGTTCACCGGCTTTTATGGGGCCGAGGGAAACGTCAAATTTGAACCCATTTTTTGTTTTGTAGCAATAGCATTCCATTAACAGTTTCAATCGGTACACTTTTTCCGAACTTCCTGCCGTCACCATTCTTGGTTCGGGTATCTGTAAAACTTTTTTTATGACAACGTAGGTGCCGAGCTGCTTTGAAAGGCTAGGCGTTTTAATCCGTTGACCGGGGTATATCGGTTGGATCTGCTCTGTGTTTTCCGCAGTTTGTTTAAATAGCTGTGATTTAGCGATAATTTCAATTCGGTGAAGTTCTGGGCGGTATTCCCCCGCAATGAAATCGTCAACATGGACAATCGGACCTGACACGCTATAGCCTGGCCCTACAAAGGTATATGTTTTATCGCCGATGATTGGTTTCCCCTTATAGTTAAGGAGGCGGAAGGCGCTAACATCAGAATCCAGATAGATAAATGTTGGAATGCGCAACCATAAACGGACCTTTTGTTGTTCTGGAGAAGGCTTTTTATTCAAGAAAGAACCTTTCAATTCCCTCGGTTTCAAAAGAGATTTTGCGTAATTAACGGCTACTATTTCGATGGGCATCCTAGGATCAGTTATATCTTTGTCGCCCACCCGGATCTTTTTGAGTGTTCCGATATTTAGGTTTTCGACAACCATCTGAATATTGCTTACGATGGATGGTATGGGACGTATCATTACCCCGATTGATGACTGTGTTGTGCGCAGGGACTCGCTGAAAAGGTCAGTTGAGCTATTAGCTAATGGGTAGACCCCATGAAGACAGATACGTAAGACTATGAATAGCAGAAACAGTACCACGATCATATTGAAAGGGTGTATTCGCCACCAGACTGATGCTTTCATGGAATTTTGGTTCCTGCTGTAAAGATAGGCTTGCCTCCGTACTCTCCCACTGACTGATTTTCTGCTGTTACCCAAAGTTTCTCAAGTCCTTATTGAGCTTTTCCTCAAAAAGGTATAAAGATTTAAAACTTGAGGGTTTGAACTAAGTATTTGTAAAATCATGGCCGCATGAAAGCTATGGAAGAGATTTTGGCCGTTATGTTATCTGATCCGGAAGAGCCTTATGCATTTCACAGCACCGATTGCAGCGAGGATCAAGAGTAATGGTGTTGCCATGTCCCTTTGACGTATTAATGTCCCGGCGTTGCCACTGAACATTGCTAAGAAAGCAAATATAAGAAACACATAAGTGATAAATATCCATCCGATGCCACTTCGCCGAACGGCAATAACATAAATGCCCACGGTGGCTAGGATGATGACGAGCCACCACCCAAAAGCGAGAGAAATTTTCAAGGGATTAGATTCCCCTTTTGGAAATGGCTCAAAAAGGACGTGTCCAAGATTTCTAATCCAGGCACCAGGCCAGTCTTTAACCGAAAAAGCTTTTCTTCTATCGGGTTCTTCCATTTTAGCTATATGCGTGTAATAAAACTTAGGCCAGACTCGGTATCCGGATGGAGATTCTGAAAAACTTAGATGGGCTGTGTAGCTTCGATAAGTATTTTCGATAAGTATTTTCCGAGTAAAAGGTAAAGCTAAAATCATTCCAGCCACGAGTACCAGAATTAGGATTCCACCAAAGATTCTGCGCGTGGGGAGCCAGCGATGAAATCCAAGATGGATGAGGTATCCACCCAGGGAAAGGACCATTGTGCCGTAAAGTGCGGGGTAGAAGCGTGTCCGAATAGAAAGAGCCATAGCGAATATCACTAGAGAAAATAATAAGTCGTACCAACGACGATTTTTAGCGAAACGGGTACTGAAAAACGCGGCCATAACGATTAACAGGACATAGTAAGGCTCTTTGAGTGCATCAAGGGACCAGATTAACAAAGTAGGCCAAAAACTGATTAAGGTGATACCGATCCAGGCAGCTTGTTTTCCGAAATTGTCTCGAAGAATGGTAAATGCGAGAACTGCGCTGAGAACTGCAAGCATCGCGCTGAGGACTCTTGCGGCAACGGGCTCAACCCCAAAAAGGAAAAAGATAATCGTCTGAGGGAGAAGGTGGCGGACGTCCCCGTGAATTCCGACAAATGAGCGCTCTGGGTTAAAGACCTCAAAAAGATCTGAAGTAGGTATCCAAAACCCGCGCCAAAAGGTTGCCTTTGCTCGACTGTACAAAATTGCGTCGGCACCATCTCCAAAAAGTACTGGCACCTCATAAGCGGGGAAATCTAAGGTGTTCCATGATGCAGTCCAACCCATGTATGTTGCTATAGGAAAATAGGCAAATATAGCGAGTAAGCGCAGGCTGGCTGAAGCTACGATAAACCACTTTAAAAGAGATCTCTCTTTCCAGTCTGAATTGTTGAGGAGTGACCTAAAGATAAGGCTAAAGATCGCTAAAAGAAAGATGGTGGCAGGGAATTTCCAACTCGCAAATCCTAAAACTATAGAAATGCCTGCAAGGCCATAAGGTCCCCCGCGGTTTTTCTGGAATTTGGAATAGATTTCACAGTGACCGAAGAGCCGTTCTAAAAAGAAGTGACAAAAATTTGCAGGGATGATCAAGCCCCATATATACAAGCACGTTGCAACGATTTGCGCTTGCCTACTCATCCCCCAATGAAGCGATTTAGTGCTTTCCCAATCGAGAAATACCCCGATGAATAGACCAATTAAGGCAATGCCACAAGACTGCCGGACCAGTTTAAGGTTATTCCTGGCACTTATTTTAGTGTCAATCATTTAATCCGTTTTTCAAATGATAGGATTTTGGAATCTCTTTTTGCAAGTCGCTAGTATCCATTTCAAAGGTCCTTTGCACATCGAAATCCAACAGTTGGATGACGCTCATTGGGGTCTGCGGCGCCCATATTTGCTGTCCGGGAGAATGCTCGATTGTACCCCCATCCTCCTCCCCTAATAAGTTTCTGGCTAGCTTTTTCACCGGTGGAAGGATTTTTCCAATCTGCTACCCACTCCCACACATTTCCCGCAATATCTAAAACTCCATAAGGGCTCGAGCCATTGGGATAGCTGCCGACCGAGACTGAGGATAGTAGCCTGGATTCTAGGGAATTCAATCGGTTTTTTTTGAATGTATTTCCCCAAGGGAAGATTCGCCCATCTGTCCCACGTGCTGCTTTTTCCCATTCATCGGATGTGGGTAGTCGGCGCCCTCGCCGCCCACAAAATTTGTCGGCAGCGAACCATGTTATGTTTGTCATGGGTTGCTTCCATGAGGTGAGCCGCCCATTCAAAGACCATCGATATTGATTGATGATTCCTAACTTGCTTTGCTCGGAGATATTTGGAGGGTTTGTATTTCTCCAAAGGTATTCTGCAAAAGTGACTTCCGTTTTTTCGATGTAGAAACTAGGGAGATAAACTACCCGAGTAGGTAGCTCATCAGCAAACCATTTGGCTTGAATAGATGGGTGATGTTTTTTAGCCATACGGGTTGCCGCCCTGATCTCCTCTTTTGTGCTCCCAGCACGAAAATTTCCAGCAGGTATTAGAATGAGAACGGATTTTGCTTTGCTGTCTATGACGTGTTTTGTCTGAGCTGTGTTCCCAGATGCGAGAAGGGAGAAGTGAAAAAAATATAGAGTGCAAAAAATCAAAAATATTTTAGAAACTTTTAACGTCAACTTGAAAGATTCCAAAGGTTTTGGTGGAGTCTTCACATTAATTGGAAATTTTCCCGGAAATAAAAATACATAGAAAGTATAGTACTAATTTGAAGGTACAGGCTTCACAGGTTGCTCAATGTCCGCAGGTGGGCGTTCACCGTATAGCCTCCAGCCATATTGCCCAGTAGCAGATACGATTACGTTAATGAGACCCGCTCTTCGTCCCCAATCTTTCATGTCTTCTGAGTTGAAGTAGTATCTTACGGGAGCTGAGAATCGATCGAACCAGTCGGCGTAATTTACCCAGAATGGGAACTTTGCATACAATTTTACGCGAGGGAGCATCCTATTTTCGATCAGGGGAATTCGTCGTAGGAGTTTATAGGGAAAAATAAAGCAGAAGTAATCCACGCAAGCACAAAAAAAGGAAATTTTCTTAAGGGTGGCGAAGGGGATATTCCTAGTAACAAAACGCACACTCTCGAGAACATAGTTTAGCCACCGACGCTTCTTACTATATACCCAAATCGCAACAGCCCCGCTAGGCTTGACGTATTGCATGAGTGCATGGAACCCACCCTCAGGATCGGGTAGGTGGTGCAGGGCGCCTAAGCTATAAATACAGTCAAATGAGTTTTTTTGAAATGGCAGTTTGTAGATGTCCCCTTTGACCAACGAAACGTTGGGCCTGCCTTCGTTCACCTCACGCGCTGAGAAAATGGCGTTGCTGAAATCCATTCCTACAATGCGGCGTGCTTGATAGGTTGATGCATAGTAGACGTGACGCCCAAAACCGCAGGCTGCATCGAGAACCAGTTTTCCACGGAAGAAATCTGGTCGGAGAGGAGAAATGTAATTGAGAAAATGATCTTCATTGGCGGGAACCATGTCCGGAAACTGGGTCCACTGAAAATCAAAGCTCTTTTGAGTCATGTTCTGAAGTTGATTGAAGCGTCGCCCCTTCAGTTGTCCAGCAGAAAAGGCGTCGTCGAGAATTTGCAGAAACTCAGGAGCGTTTGTCCGGACTGAGTAAATTTGTTCAACCGTTCGGCGCCCCTCTTCTCCCATTTTCTGGCGAAGCACTTTATCCTCGAGTAAGTCGACCATTTTCCCTATCCACTCGTCATTTGTCTTCGCAAAAAACCCATTGAGACCATCGCATACAATTTGATTGTTAGCACCTACAGGTGAACAAACGACAGGAATCCCCATACTCATATAGAGAAGAGCTTTGAACCCACACTTGTATTGCTCCCAAACGTCGTCTTTTAAGGGCATGACGCCAATATCAAATTGACTTAAAGCATGTCGTTCCGTTTCTAGTTTCCATGGAATATTTCGAATTCTTGGATTATCTCCAGGCAATTCATAGTGCCCTCCGATTATGTGGATCTCCAACTCAGGGAACTTCGCGAGTAGCGACTTAAAGGTCTCATCTAGTTTTTGAAGGTAAGGTGCAGTTGTGTGGCTACCAATCCAACCAATGATAAGTCGGTGGGGGTCTTTCTTTTTTCGCGCAGGTCTGAATAACTCATCATTCACTGGCGTTGGCATGACACGGACATCTGAGTGGAATTGTTGAGCATAGTCGCGGAGAGCTTGATTTCCCGCAATGACTATCGTACTAGCTTTTAGTATTTCAGCGACTTGTTTGGGCTGCCCCAACTTAGAGGCGAGCCGGCCTAATACGCTACCTCGATTGTCTGATAGAAAGACAGCATCATCAAAATCATAGATGATCGGGCGACGGATTCTCCTAAACAGGAATCTTGCAATTGGATTCCAGAAAGGGAAGATTCTTCGATGAATAACAACAACGTCATATTGATTGGCTTTCAGTAGAACCAGTATCCGTCGAACCAGGGAACCCCCAAGCCGCAGGAATTTTTCCAGCCTCCGGCCCTCTTTGTAGAAAATCGAATACAATCGTTGAGACATGAATGCGCAAACTTGACCCTTTACACATTTTTCTTCTAGTAGAGGTAGGTACTGCTCAATTCTCAGACGATTACTGGCCCCATCCGTGGGATAAGGCACGAGGAAGAGTACCCTCACCGATTCATATCCTCCGATTTGCAATACATGCCTTGACTACATCAGGGTTTCGATGATTGGGACTGTCCTTGAGGGCAAATCAATATGTCCTGGCACATCCAATGGCAACTGACTTGAAGACATCCGTCAAAAACAGAGATTAACAGAGAGAAAGACTCTGAACACCACGAAATTTTGGCACATCATCGACGCGGGATGCAATAGTGGGTCCTGGCATTAATAAGTTTTTCCCATGCATGAATGATAATATGGTAAGGCGTATGCGGTTTGGGTTTGCAATACCATTGGAATAGAGTTGCTTTGGGATAGATTACTTTAATATTTTAGTATTAATGCGTTTTGAGCGCTAAGTAGAAAAAAGGGCTAACGATCAGATTAAACAACATACCCATGGGGCACTATAAGATTCTATGAACACCCCAAAATTTCAAAGTGGTTCTCGTTTCCAATTGAATCTCAGGTTGTTTTTATTAATAGCTCTCGTGGGTCTTTTAAGGCTTTTAACGCCTTATGTTTTCTTGGAGCAAATTGCTGCGGCCCCTGCAATCGTTTTATTCTTTGGTTCTATCCTAGTTTACACATACATGCACGGTCGCTTTGAACGTTGGGCCACTTCTGAAATATTGTCAAGCGCGGTCCTTTTATTTTTGACTCTCTCGGCCGTTGCTGTGCTTTTAGATCCAGTAGATTCCTTAAGGACCCCTTGGTGGCCAAAAAATGTTCGAGATTTGCCTGGGTTAATCGGGATTTTGACTTTTCTCCTATGCGTTACCGTGTGGTCAATATTAATACTGCTTGGAACGTCTAAGAGATTGCTGATGGCGAATAGCACAATTGGACCTTTAGGATGTTGGCCCAACACCGCTTTTTTGGTGATTCCGTTTTTTCTTATTTGGATCTGCATGGAAAACATAGCACGTGGGAATACTGGGCTTCCTTATTTCGTTTTCAGCGTTGCTACCACGGTTCTTGTTGGAATTTTTTTGAGTAAGTGGTTCGGACCAGGTTTTTCGCATAGCCGAGTGATAATTTCTCTTTCTCGATTTTTGGTTAAATGTTGGAAAGATGATTGGTTATTTGCTGTGGTTATTGCGCTTTTGGCGTTTTGTCTCCGAGCCGGTTTTGCTTACAAGCTGAATTTGGCAATATTGGATCCTGCTTTGCTAGGAGGTCCGGACAGTGGGGCCTATGATCAAATAGCTTGGGAACTAGCGAGTGGCCGAAAGGGATTTTTCAGTCCCCACTTGGCACTTTATACTTTTAACCCTGGCCCGTGTTTTTTCTATGCAAGCATTTATAAATTTGTGGGTCATCGCCCAGACATCGTTCGGTATGTCCAGGCGGCTATAGCTGCAATCACGGTAATTATGCTGTTCCGACTTGGCAGCATGTGGTTTGGTTCGGTTGCAGCACGAGTCGGGGCAATTCTCATTGCAGGAAGAGGCTACTTAGCAGTCTACTCAGTTTACCTGGGTTCCGAAACACTTGGTCTTTTTTTCGCAACATTGTTGATAATTGTACTTCACAGAATTCGCAAACGATTTAAAGAAGGGAATAGGACGGGATTCATCGCCAGGGCTTTCGGCGCGGGGCTCCTTATGGGGATTTTGATCTTGAATCGTCCTGAGTTTCAAGCGTTTATTTTGGTCGGGGGTATCTGGATTTTGGTAGTAGTTCGGCAGGAACGGGCAAAAATGTTAGGCGCGTGGATTTTGGGTGCGATTTTGTTTCTAGTTCCAATTATGGCAAGGAATTATGTAGTTGTTGGTGACTACAATGTGATTACTCCCGTTACTCCTTTTTCTAAATTTTCGTTTTTGACGAAACATGTGAAACCTCCAATGGGTATTAGTGATGCAAGATACTATAAGGACCTATATAAGTTTGTCTCGCAGCAGCCAGTGACCGCATTGAAGGCGACTACAAGTGATTTGAGTCGAAATTTTTCTAGGTTTTGGCATTGGAGACCATTGACAATTAACCCTGCATTTATTTATTTCCTATCGACTGATAGGGGCAAAACTTTGATTGGATCATTTTTGCTGTCTATGTTTATTTTGGGTATCTGGGCAAGTCGGAAGGAGGTGGAAGTATTATCTTTCGTGTTTTTATTGTTCATATTCAAGACCTGTGTTCATCTTGTTTTGTCAACAAAAGTTTGGTACCGCTACACAATAGAGCCGTTTGTGATTTTGTTTCAAGGTTATGGTATTTCGTTGCTGGTGATTTACATACGAAATGCTTTTGCCAATAAGGGAAATAAATTCAAAAACTGTTTTTTTTGAAGTATAGGAAGTTGAGAATTATGATTTTACGGTCATGGATCTTAGTTGATTCTTGAAGCCATCCTGATTATTGTTATCTGAGGATACGAAAGTGATCACCGTTGGACGATTTTTTGGATTGTGTGAGAGGTCGCCTTGATTTCTTTTGGGTTCTACGGAAAACTGGAAGGGTGCATTTTATCTGTGTCTACCTTCGCGCCCCTCTGCTAAGCCCAGTATCTACTGCTTAAACAATAAATTGTTTGAAACACAATCGGTATTCGTGCGCTGCGAATTAGAGAAGGCGGGTAGTGCTTGTCTGCAATCAAGGAATGACTTGATAATCCAAGGTGCAAATAGCGCTCTTGTGTCTTTGAGACCAATAATTGAACAGGCTCGTGTATTAGTCGATGAACAATAATTCTGTTTTAGGGGAACATGGTAGTAGCAAGGCTCTTTGGGTCCCTGTATGCGTTGCCTTGTTTCTGGGATTGCTTTTCGTTGTTTGGCAGCCTTTGCCAATAGACCCAAGTTACGAGTCATATCATAGGCTTGCCAAGAATTGGCTTGCTGGATACGGGTTTAGCATTATCCCTTCCCCACTCAACAATCCAGATATTTTTCGGACTCCAGGATATCCGTTACTACTTATCTTCTTTTACTGGCTGATCGGACCTTCGCCTATTCCGATTTATGTTTTTCAAGTAATCCTCCATGCCCTAACGCCAATTTTGATCTTCGTATTGGTACGAAGGGCATTCCCTCGACGCGCTGCCCTCTTCAGCTCTTGGCTCGTTGCTCTTTACCCTTTGACGGCTCTTTATGTTCCGACCATTCTTCCAGAACCGATTTCCCTATTTGTTACCGCGTTATCTGTCTGGTTATTTCTGAAGGTTCTAGAGCGTCCCAGTGTTTTTCGGTCTGTTTTGCTCGGAGTGGTTTTTGCTTATGGTACACTTCTTCGCCCTTCTATGGCCCTTCTGTCATTGGCTATGTTTTTGGGGGGGTGGGTAGCGGTAGGTGGCGCTCGGCAACTGGTGAGAGCTTTCATTGTTTCACATATCGTATTTGCAGTCGTTATGTCACCTTGGATTATACGTAACTACCGGGTCTCGGGAGAAATCATTCCTTTGACCATTGAATCTTCTTTGCAGCTTTGGCTTGCGACACTAAACTACGGTCAGTATACGGATCTATATTGGACCCATCCTCTTTACTTGGTTCAGAGAGAGCTATCGTTGGACCGTATGCGTTTTGTGTTTGATCAAGATGACAAACCCTATCCTGTAGAACTGCAGATTAACAATCCCGACACGGTTCGCCCAATATATCTTCACTATAGGCGAAATGACGAAGGTGCTACTCGCCGGGTCCGGATGCATGAGAGGGGGGGCTCGGGTAGGTTCTTTGCAAACATTCCACCTCAGGCCTGGGGGACCCGGATTCATTATTTCTTCACCTTGAGCGACCCAGACAACTTGGAAAGCGAAATTCGGTTCCCCCCAAAAAATGGAACACCGGACAAGGCTTTCCGGAAAGGGGCTCGTGACGGAACGTTTTATTACCGGGTGGTACCGAATATTCTAAGCTCTCTTGGTCCGGATGTCGTCGATTTGAACTATTTGTCCAGATTATCTTCGTTTATTACCGGGAGGTCTAACCTAGGAATTCATGAAAAGTTGCATTTCGATTTCAATGGTGATGGTCAGTTAAATCGCCGAGACTTGGAGGAGGCCTTTCATTTTCTCTTGGGAGCTCAGGAAAGTGAATTTGAGATGATACTGGAAGGGCGGTCTGCATTCTTGATAAGAAATGGTAAGGGGGAGCAGTTCCGTATTCCTTATGTCTCGGGTGAAGATTCGGTTTATCCGATGCTCTTGTGGAAAAATTTTCCAGTCGGATTGAAAAAAGCACTCATCCCTGCACGTCGAAATCCTGATTTAAGTACCAAAACATCGGAGGGTGTTGGAGGGGGGGGGCAACTGAAAAATTGTCTCAAATTCTGGGAGTCGCTCCCGAGTGATTTTTCGGAAGAGGAGCCACTTCGACCCCGGTCTCCCAAATTTGAAAAGATCCCTTGTTATTGGAGGGCCGGAATGTCCGTGACCTCAAATAAATTGATGGAATTTCGTGTGTACCAAGATTATTTTTGGAGAAATTTTGGGAACTGGCCCATGAGCTACTTGGGTGGTAGCTTGTTGCGAATTCCACGAATTTGGATCGTTGTCGGAAACAGTGAGGACCGAGGACAAACATACTGGGTGGGTGGCGGTGGTTGGTTATATCCTCTTTTGACTATTTCTACGTTGGTGATTTTGGTTCTTGCTGTTGCTGGTATTACTTGGAATTGGAGAACTTGGCGTCAACATTGGTACATGATTGCTCCTATTATCTATGTCTCTCTTGTGCATGCTCCATTCCATCCAGAAGCACGGTATTCGCTTCCGGGTCGACCGTTTCTCCTTGTTTATGTTGCTCTCGTTGTTTTGTCCATATGGGATGCTTATCGGAAAAAAATAGAGTAGAGGTAGGAGAAAATTGAACTCAAATTGGAATCTCTCAAGTTTTACCTCATAGGCTTTAGTTGAGTTTGTCTTTTAGCAATTTGATAAGTGTAATTTTTCCCATTGGCTCTTCCTCGTATCCCCCCCCGTCCCCAATGGAGATGAAAGGGGTAATACTCCTTTGTGCATATTGCCTTGACAGGTATGGTTTAAGACTGATATGTTCACAAATCGAACAATTATTCTGGAAACCATTTATTTTCAGTAATATATACAATTTTATTTTGCTTATAGATATTAAAACTAAGTATTAACACTTTGGAACTGGTAAATGACTGATTTCCAAAATATGGAGTCCCAACGTCTTCGAGAGTTGGAGATTTTAAGCGAAATCGGACAGGGAAAGCCGATCACGCAAAGAGTCCTTGCCAATAAGCTAGGGGTGGCACTCGGATTAACCAATACGTACCTTAAGCGGCTTGCCACGAAGGGATATATAAAAATCACTTCAATACCTAGCAACCGAGTGAAATATCTACTGACACCTCGTGGCATTACAGAAAAAAGTCGTCTTGCTTACGAATACATGAGTTATTCGCTTAAGCAATATCGACGGGCGAGGGAGCTTGTCCAGGAGAGCCTTGGGGCCCTTGGTGGTGATGGGTTGCAAAGGATTGCATTTTACGGAGTGGGTGAAGCGGCAGAGGTCGCGTTTATTTGTCTGAAAGAAATTGGTTTGGAGCCAAGCGCAGTTTTTGATGATAACCTCTCTGGGCCCTTTTTAGGGCTCCCGGTTTTTCCCTTGACCGTGCTAGATCAAGCACGTTTTGATCGAATTATCGTGACATCCATCGCAGCTGGCCAGATGACCGAATCCAAGTTGGACCGGCTGAAGGCGATGGGGGTTCCGGAAGAGAAGATTGTCAGCCTAGGGCTATGATTTGATGGAGCAAATGGCCATCCTTACGCAGTATTTGCAGTTTCTACCTATCCGGGCAATTCTGATGGGAGTTACTGAGCAAGAGGTGCTATAGGCGACCCGCATAATTAGGTGGGGTGCCGTTAATCTGTTTTGTGGCTCGCTTACAGCATAGTATGTAAGTGAGAGAGCGGAGCTTTGTCTGTTTTTAACTCATAAGATTTTCTTCGGTAATTATTATGGTTTCTACAAATAGCCAAGAAGATACGATGACAAAAATCGATGCAGAAAGTTGGGAGACCAAAATAGATCCCTATATTAATAAACTATTTCCTTGGTATGCGGTAAGAACTCGCTCGCGCCATGAGAAGTTTGCTACCACACATCTTCGAGCAACCGGCTTCGAAGTTTATCTTCCCCTTGTAGCCAAAGTTCGTCAGTGGAAAGACCGGAAGACTTGCATACAATTTCCCCTTTTTCCAGGCTATTGTTTCGTCCGTTGCGAAGTAGGGGGGTTTCGAGAGGTAAGGAAGGCTCCGGGAGTTGTAGAACTAGTAGGAATTGCAGGTAAGCCTGTATCTATTCCTGAGAAAGAGATTGAGTCGCTTCATCAACTGATGAGTTCGTCCTTGCCATTTGATCCTCACCCAAGATTGGAGCCAGGAGCGACAGTAAGAGTGGTCCGAGGACCTCTTGAGGGTGTGGAAGGGGTTCTCGTTCGTAAGTCACCAAAGGCCAGACTTCTAATTGCTGTCCAGTTGCTTTCTCAAGGGGCTACGGTCGAAATTGATGCTGAAGATGTTGTTGCTTAGCTTAGTTTGGGGGTTGAGTGTTTTGAGAGTGCTTAGTTTTTCGGTAGGCAAATCTCATTGTCACATTTTTTTGGGCTATACACGATGAGCGATACCCCCGACTTGATCTCAGATGAAACAGTCCTTTGTTACTGTTTTTCCGTGACCTATGGAAAGGCGATGAAACTTTTTAAAAAGAAAAAGATCAAGTCATTTGACGATGTGGCTGCGAAGACGAAAATTTGTAATGGTTGCCGAGCTTGTGAGCTTAACATCAAGGAATATTTTTTCCCCGAAGAGCTAGGCATGGATTGAAGGAGTGCTATAGGATGTTTGGGAATGTGTTAAGGAGTCTTAAGTCTACATTGTACAGTGGTATTGATTCCCGTGTTCCGCTTGTAAATCGTCCTTTCCAAACAGGGTTCCCTGTTTTGGTGTCCCGTGAAATCCGTACTTATTACCGGGTCATGAACCTTCCGCACCCTGAGGACCCCTTACCCATCTGTGGACTGGAGGCGCGTTTCTCGATTTATGATTCACTGGGGATGCTCCAAGCGGAGCATCGCCTGCCGCTCGAGGAGGGCTGTGTGAAGGGTTTTGATCTCTTGGAACTTTCGGGATTTGATTCTTCTTCAGTCGATCCGCAAGTGGGGTGGTGCTCTCTGGATCTTGTTCCAAATGGTGTCACTTACTTTGGAACACTTAGGGGCTATATACAATTCTGTACGGCCAATCGGGTAGCTTCCCTCCATCTCCATCCCTACAGTTTAAAGGCGATGCGCTTCTTTATGGCACCCCAGGGGCGGATTGGTGGTCATCTTTATGTTTTCCTTCACAATAAAACAGAAGAACCCTTGAAAATTTGGTACACCCTTTCTGATCCAATGGGCAATTCCGTAGCCGGGGCAGAATCACAACTACCCTCTTTTGGCTCTGCGCTTCATTCAATCGACGCGCTATTTTCTGAACAGCTTGACAATTTAGCTGGGGAACCCCATGTGCTTCAAATTGGTTCTACTCACCCAGTGGCCCCGACCTATTTTTATTGGGATCGGAAGAGTGGCCTTATCACGGCACAACATCACTAGATCCTCCTAAGAAGAAGCAGGAGAAAATTCATGCCTATCCGGTCCTCAGTTCCACAGGTTGCTTGGTTGCCTGACCCTCAGGTATATGATTTATGGGTATTTTTGCCCTACAACGGATTATTCGGTTCCGGGGTGGGTCCTTCGTATGCTAATACTCCTGGGAAATACCCGCTCGAACTACAGTTCACACTATTTGTAGATGGTGTTGCATATCGGCGTGTTCGGGAAGATATGCTGAATGTCTCTGATGGAGGGATGACGCTACAGACCTTTGCATGTAGTTTGCGTGAGTTGTTCGAAAATTTTTCTTTTTTGTCAGAAGAAGCGGGAAGGGACGGGAACCGCTTTCTCCACATAGAGTTGCGGGTCCGAGATGAGTTTTGGAGAAACTCTCCACATGTTCCAGTATGGATCCAAGGCAAGAGTAAAGATAGCGTGGTGATCTATCCAGGGACAGAAATGATCGGAAAGATTAAGGGTCCGCCACTGACTCCAAGATCGAAGTTTTGTGAGCAATTTCCGGGGATCATTCATGATTCTAAGAATGGCTTGACGACGGCTGTTGTCTTAGTTAATCCGCATCGTCAACCTACAAAAAGCCGTTTGCAGTTCTTCCCTTCATCGGATTCTGCTGGCCCAGGCGGGTCGGAAATTGATGTGGAAGTCCCATCCCACACTGCACGTCTTTTGTATATGCAGAATTATGTTCAGGTGGATGGCCGGGAAACGAGTTCTGGGGTACTAGTTCTATCTGAACATAAGCAGATAGTTTTTGTTGTTCATATGGATGAGTCAGGTGAGAAGGTGTTTTCTATAGATCATTCGGATCCCTGGAGGACGACGGAACGCTCAGCAGTCCCCGTGACGGTCGCTTGGCGAGGGAATATAGCAAAGATTTTAGCCCGCTTTGGTCTGTTTGACTTTTCTGGCCGATGGCACTGGAAGACAGTCCGTAAAAGTCGAACATGAATTTGACAAGGGAAGTTTTTTCCCGTTTCCATTTGACTCTTCATTAGAATAATTGCCCTTTGCGGGGAGGCTGAGTCTTTTTTGAGGAAGGTGAGGGAATGGCTCTTGAGAGATTGAAAGAATTTTATCTAATTCGTCCCATTATCTTGGCATTACGGGGAAATACGACGTCAGTTCGAGGGCGATTTTATTACAGGACAAAACAATGGTTGCAATTTGTTTTGTGTTACAAACTCCGGGGCAAGACCTGGATTGAGTACTATTCGGAAAGGTTGAATTCCGGAATAAGGGGACGCGATTCAATCATTAAGCACAATCAAGCACTAGAAGAGGATTACCTTCGGAGGGCTAGTCTTCAAGTCGACACACTGAAGTCCCTCGGATTGAAAGCAAACGACACACTTTTGGAGTTTGGGTGCGGGTACGGTCGGGCGTCAGTTCATTTCGCTGAATTTTTAGAAGCAAAAAATTTCGTTGGTGTGGATATTTCACAAGAGCGATTGCGATTTGCAAAGAGGTTCCTTGACGAGCGCGGACTGAGTGAAAAGGGCGCTCAAGTTATCTGTGTTAAAGATTGTAAGTTCAGCGAGTTTGAAAATCGAAAGTTTGATGTCATATGGGCTTGGTCCGTGATGAACCATATGCCCTGGAGTGACATTCAGTGTCTGTTTCAAAGTCTTCCTAGTGTGATGCATGCTGATTCGGTGGCGTACTTTGCCTTTTGCGCCCTGGAGAAGAACGAAAAGGAGACAATGAAGCGTCTTTCCATTAAGGACTGGTCTCACTCCCCAAAACTTTTGATAGACACATGCGATAAATTCCAGCTGGTGGGTTGCGTTGAATCTCAGTTGCCACTTGGGAATGAGATCCGGCCGAACGGCAGAATCTTGAAAGTGACCCTAAAACCGTCTGGTAGGTTGTGATGCCATTTTTTCGCGGTGGGGAAGGAAGATTTCCTAGCATTCTGAGAGCGGTTTTCGAGCTTTCTGACATTGGTTGGTCTCATGTCTCTTGTTTCTTGGGGTTGACAGTTTTGGGGGCTGTATTTGAGAGCCTTGGTGTGGCCATGGTTTATCCGGTTCTTGAGTACGTAGAGAACAAAGGCGATATGGCTGCTCTCCTAAGTTCTTCGGGCTACTGGAAATATCTTTTGCAGTTTATGAGGATGTTCTCAATACCTGTTTCGCTCCTCAGCCTGATGGGAATGGTTATTTCGCTGATTCTCCTTCGCGGTGTTTTTGTCTACGCTAGAAGGGTTTATACAGTTTGGATGGTTCACAAGCTACATGCGGATATAAGGAGCCGTGGATTCGGCTGGTTAATTTCTGCAAGCATGTCTTTTTTTGATGAACATGGAACTGGGAAACTGATGAATCCAATTACTTTGGATGGATTTAGGGCGTCGAATGCAATTTTTATGTTGTTTGGGTTAATAGGTACCGGTTTAGTTTCTCTTTTTTATCTAATGTTTTTGGCGACACTGTCTCCAGTGGTAACGCTGGCTGCAATTGTGGCTGTCGCCGGAGTTTTGGTAACGGCCCAGCTGCGGTTCCGGCTTTCTGAGCGATACGGAAAGGAGATTTCGGAACACAATGAGTTGTTAAGTCAACGTCTAGTAGAAAAGTTCGGTGCTTTCAAACTTATTAAGCTATCAGTTTCCGAAGATCGCGAAGTAGGCGAAGTTCATAAGGTGGTTGAGCGGTTGCGGAGCTTGGAGTTTAAACTTAGTGAGGTTCTTGTGCGAATGGAAGCGATGCTCGAACCAGCAGTAATTACAGCGGGTCTGAGTATCCTCTACCTTGGTGTAGCCGTCTTCTACATGTCACTGGCCAAAATCGGGATCTTTGTCTTTATTCTACTCCGTCTTCTTCCGTTGGTCCGTGAAGTGATGAAAGGACATCATAATTTGCTTGGGTGGTCTCAAAGCCTTATACGCACGCACTCAATTTTGGGTGAGGCAAAGACCTCTGATGTGATTAAGGGAGGAAGCAAATCCTTTACAGGCCCGTCTAGTGAGATCTCGTTTCTTGATCTCACTTACACATATCAAAACGGTAGTCGCCCTGCGTTATCGGGTGTCACTCTTTCGATTCCTGCAGGAAAGATGACGGCCCTTGTGGGCCCCTCAGGTGCGGGGAAATCGACTTTGGTAGATCTGATTCCTAGGCTACGAGAGCCGCAGCAGGGATGTATCTTAATCGATAATATTCCGATAGAGGATTTTCGTCTTGCGGATTTACGCAGATCGATTGCGTTTGTCCCTCAAGAGGCTTTTTTGTTTGATGATACAGTGGCAAATAACATCCGCTATGGACGTCCGGAGGCAAACTCGGACGAGGTGGAAGTTGCTGCGTCCCAGGCGTATGCGGATGTTTTTATTCGTCCGCTCCCAGAGGGTTATGACACAAGAATTGGTGAGCGGGGAGTCCGTTTGTCGGGCGGCGAACGGCAGCGTATTGTTCTTGCTCGGGCGTTATTGCAAAGAGCACCTATCATAGTTTTAGATGAGCCAACAAGTTCGTTGGATTCGGAGTCCGAACGTTACATTCAACTTGCCCTTGAGGGGATTCGCTCCGCGAAAGAGACTACGTTGATTGTTATCGCACATCGGCTTTCCACCACTAGAACGGCGAATCAAATTGTTATTTTGGATCAAGGAAATCTGGTGGGAGTGGGTTGTCACGAAGAGTTGGTTGAGAAAGTGTCTTGGTACGCGAAGGTCGTGAACGCTCAAGGAATAGGTTTGGGTGAGCTAGCTCAGTAGCAGTAACATGTTTGCCGGTAACGTAGCTTCTCCGAACTAATACATTTTGGACATAAAGTTTATTGGGCAAGGATAAAGGATTTAATGAGAGGTAGAAAAATTGGAGTCTCCTGACAATATGGTTGTCAATTGTCAAGGGTCCGCACGAAGGCTCTCTTTGGTCCTAAGCGAAGAGAGTCTTTGGGACGTGATAAATATCTCATTCGGTGTTTTTGCCCCTTTGGCTGGGTTTATGGATCATGACACTTATGCCACAACTCTTGAAACCTGTTGTTTGCCCGATGGGAGCCCTTGGTCTATTCCTATTACTCTCCCGGTTAAAGAGGGCCTTGCCCGGAAGCTAGCTCGGCAGTCGGAAGTGGATCTAGTGGATAAGGATGGGGTGCTCTGCGCCCGCTTAGAAATTGCAGATATTTTCCAGGTAGATTTTGAGCGAGATATTCCTCGAATTTTTGGAACCTTCGATCCGTCTCATCCTGGTGTTGCAATGGAAATGTCGCGGGACTCCTTTCGTGTGGGAGGACGCATAGTAGCTAGCGATCTGGTCAGCTTGAGAAAACGGACATCAGAATTTTTTATGTCACCAGAAGAGGTTCGCAGAACCATCGAAGAGCGTAGTTTGGAAACGGTGGTTGGATTTCAAACGCGCAATCCACCCCATCGAGCTCACGAGTATCATCAGCGGAAGGCTTTGCATTTCGCTGATGGCTTATTCATCCAACCACTGATTGGGTGGAAGAAGGCAGGGGACTTTACGCCGCGGGCAATTGTGGAGGGTTACAATGTGTTGCTCGAAAAGTTCTTTCCTGAAAAGCGTGTGGTGTTCTCCACACTTTGTACTGCCATGCGTTATGCAGGGCCCCGTGAAGCAATTTTTCACGCTCTGATTAGGAAAAACTTCGGCTGTACACACTTTATTGTTGGACGTGACCACGCTGGTGTTGGTGAGTTTTACGGAGTATACGAGGCTCAGGAACGGTGCCTTGCGATATCGGGTCTTGGAATCGAAATTCTGCCTTGGAAGGAGCCGTATTATTGCCTTTCTTGTGACATGATGGTAACTGCCGATGTTTGTCGACACTACATGGATCGGGAGCAGGTTGTTTCTGTGAGCGGGACGAAAATCAGAGAACACCTTACACACCAAACTCTACCTTCTGGGACTATGATGCGTCCTGAAATCGCCAGGGTTCTTTTGGCACTAGAGCAGGAAGGGAGCGCATTTTGTGAGTAGTGGTACATCCTACCCATTTACAATAATCGTCACGGTTGGGCCAACTGTTTTTAGCCCAGAAACGATTCGGATGATCCAAGATCGAACGGAGGCTATTTTCCGTTTGAATGCGGCTCACCTGAGTTCGGAGGAGATTGGGAAGACACTCAGGCTACTTCAGGCCTCCAACCCTGACATAAAGACAATGGTCGATTTGCCAGGGGTGAAAGTTCGTACTGCTCATCTCGAAAAGCCTATTGTATTCCGTTGCGGAGAAAAGTTTGAGTTAGAACGTCACAAGGTAAGTCATCCCGAGGCTCTAAAGGGACTGGATGTGGGTGAGACAGTATGTGCTAATGATGCACTTTTACATTTTACGGTTGTCGATGTTTCGGCTGGCAGTATTTCACTGAGGCCGCACAGTGATGGTGTGCTGGAAAATAACAAGGGGTTGCATGGCCGAGGGATCGAGTATGAGGGAGAATATCTTTCCGATTTGGACCTGCAGTTGATGGATGTTGCAGTTCAGGAGGGAGCCAACTTTCTCGGATTGTCATATATTCGAAATCTCGATGACATCCTGATGGTAGAGGAGCGCTTAGATCAACTAGACGGTGCGACCCAGTGTATTTTTAAGATTGAGACACGTTCGGCACTGTCTAACCTTTCTTCTATCTTGGATAAGGTAGAGTGCGTACTGATCGATAGGGGAGACTTAGCCAGCGAAATCGGCATATTGTCCGTACCTGTAGCCCAGCGCAAGATCGTTTCGAGTGCTCTCTCCGTTGGTTGTAGGGTGTTCTGTGCCACGCAATTTCTGCAGAGTATGGTATCGAATTCAACACCCCTAATTGCTGAGGTTGATAGTATTTTTTCTGCTGTGGGTTCTGGTGTGCACGGGATACAGCTCTCAGCAGAAACGGCTATCGGGAAACATGGCCTTGATTGTATTGATCTTATTCTCGAAACCGTCAAAACATGGCAATTATCCAAGGAGGATAGAGGTTCCATTTTAATGGAAAGTAATCATTGATCGGGATGCGCGGTGGGTAATGTGAGGGGGTTATCCCGTTTTTGATGAACGTTTTGTTTGGTTAACTAGCTTTGAAAGATTGCATATTTTTTTCATTTTCCGGTTGTAATTTACGCTGATGACGATAGGGAATTCGCTTTGGGAGGAAATGCTGGGATTGATGGAAAGTTCACCCTTTGGCTGACCGGGTTGTCGGGTTCAGGTAAAACAACTATTGCACAGAATCTACTTAGGGAGCTTGAGGACCGTGGTTACCAATGTGAACTGATCGATGGGGACGCTGTTAGGAAATTTTTTGGTAATGATACGGACTACACTCGCAGTGGACGCAATGAAAATGTGAAGCGGATTATTTTTGCTGCTAAGCTCCTTTCACGTAATGGTGTGATTACTATCGTTGCCAATATTGCTCCTTACGAAGAGATTCGAGAGTTAGCCAGAAAGGAGATCGATAACTACATCCAGGTTTATGTCAAAGCGAGTATAGAGACATGTATCCGAAGAGACCCGAAGGGAATCTATGCTAAAGCATTGGTGGGCGAAGAATCACACGTTGTGGGTTTAGATGATCAATATGAAGAGCCCAAAAATCCTGAAGTTACCGTGGATACTGAGGACCAGTCGGTCTCGTGCTCAGTAAAGGCAATTATGAATTATCTTGATCAACACAATCTCCTCCCCATCGTTTCTTGATGAATTTTTATTGTATGGAATTGATGACACGAAGGAAAAACCATTAACCATGGGACGCCATCAACCCAATATTGTGTATATCATAATTGACTCTTTGCGCTATGACAGGCTAGGTATTTCTGGTTATCGGCCGTCTTTGACGCCAAATCTGGATAAGCTTGCTCTAAATGGAACCAACTGTGTTCAGCACTTTTCTACCGGGTGTGCCAGCCAGTTTTCAATCCCTGGAATCTTCACTTCTAGCTTGCCGTTCGACTATGGTGGCTACAATAGTGGAATTCTGAACAGGCCTCACTCCTTTGTAGAGTTACTGCAAAAGGATGGTTACCAAACAATTGGTCTGACGACCTGCCATTGGTTTAGTTCTTATTACGGAGTCACCCGTGGCTTTGATCAATATACACACCTAATTGATATCGACCCTTGGCTTAACCAAAGCTTCATTGCCCAGTTGAATGAACCGATCCAGCGTTGGACGGCCGGTAGGGTGACCGACGTCTTTATAAGCAACTTTTTGCGATCCACCTACGGTTCAATTTTGGAAAAAACACTGGAATATATAGACGATCTGGACCGAATAGGGGCTGAGCAGCGCTACCCAAGTCGGGAGCAAAGACGTCGAGAAGTGATAGAAGAACAAAACTTACTTGCTAAAAATCCTCTTTTAATTGCCGAGAAGCTCAAGGTGCTTGGTGCAGACTACAGAAACGCTATGGGAATTATTTCGGTGGATAAGAAATTAATTGGAAAGTTAGAAAAGAAAAAAATGAGGATGGCATGGATGAACCGTAGGGTGTTTTTGTGGGCTCCTCGTAAGGCTTACGAGGCACACACAGTAAACCGGCACGTGCAACAGGATTTGGCAGAGGGAAGGGAAAACCCATTCTTCTTATTTCTCCATTATTTTGATTTGCACGAGGCAAAATTCTTAGTCCCAAATTTGAGCTTTTCTCGTCTGCAAGGGCTTCCGATAGATGTTATTCGGACAATGAAAGGCAGACCAAAGGGACTGGGGGGACGCCTCTATGATTTGGGCTTATCGAATATTGATAGGCGGATTGGGGAACTCTGCTATCGCTTTGAGAAGAATAGCCTATTAGAAGATACCGTATTTGTGATTACCGGAGACCACGGGAAGGAATCAGGTTTTCCCCGAGGTACCGGTAGTGATATATCTAGAAAATTTACCGACGATTTTTTGCAAGTTCCCCTTATCATTAATGGTCCGGGGATTGGCCAGGAGACTGTTTCGTCATTGATGTCTCATCTGGACGTTGGTCCTACTCTCCTAGAACTTGCAGGGATAGAGAGTCCAAAGGAGTTTCTCGGTCTACCGCTTTCGTGTCGTCGTACTAAATCAGCAGATCACTTGATATTTGAAAATGCTGGTAGGGGTCGATGTGACCTTGAGGAAAAGACACTTTACCTTGGGGTGAGGACAAAGAAGGTGAAGGTGGTTTTCGAAGCAAATAATTTTTCGCCTGTAGAACGTGAAGTGTACGATTTGCAGTCTGATCCGATGGAGATAAAAAATCTTGTAAAGACAAGTAATCTCCTTGTAGAGAGGGATAATTGTCTAGACATTGTCCGCAAAAGGCTGGAGTTTCTGCGTGTAGGCCTAGACGTGCCTCCTGTCCATGAGTTTGATAACAACGAGGGGCAGTTCGCGAAAAAATCTTCTACAAACGGCGCAGAGAACTTAGGGGGAAGAATAGAAGAACCCTCAGTTGTACTGGATCCAAGTACGGCACCCTGCTTGCATGTTGGGTTTGCTAAGACGGCTACATCGACTCTACAGCGAAGTTTATTTGATAGGCATCCGGAAGTGTATAATCTTGGAGTTCCCTATAGTGATGACAGAATGACGCGAATCCGGACATCCATCTTGACCGACGACGATGAGCAGTTTGACGTTGAAGAATGTCGCAAACTTCTAGATGAGATGAAATTGTTATCTTATGGTTCAGGCAAGGTCCTTGTCCTATCAGACGAGCTTTTTACCTATTTTAAATATAATTCTGGTAAGAATCGGTTTAGAGTCGCTGACCGACTACGCCGAGTCTACGGGCCTTGTAAAGTGATTTTTACAATTCGTCATCAGCTTCGGCTAATTGAGTCTTATTACATCCAAACATCTGGCACCAAAGCGCCAAACTATCTACCTTTTTCGAAATGGCTCGAGGTGAGAAAGAGTGATTACCTTCCGTTACTTAAATTTTCAGAGACCTTAGCCTACTATTCTGAAATTTTTGGTAGTGAAAAAATTACGGTGTTTCTCTTTGAATCCCTTGTGGAGGACGAGGAGAGCTACATTCGGAAGATTTGCTCTTTTGTCGGAGTTGATGGTGTAAAGGGGATTGAGCTTGTACGCAATAACAGAGTTAACGAAAGGAAGAGTCAACGGATGATTAACTATGCTGCATTTCGTTTTCGTTTTTTGCCAAACCATCCTTTCGGGAAGATACTTCCGAAGACGATTAGATCCCCAATTGAGTCCTTTATCGAAAGCGGACGCAGGGCAGTTGTTAAGATTCCAGTCGATTGGGAAAGATACTTGATAGATTTCTATCGCCAAGATAACCAAAAGCTTGCTAAAACGTATGCCCTTCCTCTTGAGCAATATGATTACCCAATGTGATGTTGAGAACTAGCTGTTATCAAAATCAATGAAAAGTCAGTTTTGTTTTAGCTAATAAAAACCTTTTCAATGGGTTTTCATTCCATCTTGTAGGGACTCTTCCACCCGCAGTTCGGCGTTCTGGAGACTTAGATGAATCGTGTTGCAATCTGGGGGACAGCAAACTACAACTGGCTATGGGTTCCATTGGCGGAGCGAATTAAGCATGAGATGGGCTCTTCCATCAGTTTTATCTGCGATGTGGAGCCGGAGGTAGCCCATTATAAAAAGATGGATAACAATGGAGTAATTGATGATTTTCTTACAGTTAACAAATTTCTGAAGCTCTATGACGAGATTGGTGATGAGCGTTCTGTAATCGATCAAGCTTTGGCGAATGAAACTAAGTACGGTTTGTTGGCCGTGGATGCTTTTCAGGCCGATAGGCACTTAGGTAGGGGGTATGCTAGCGGAGGTCCTTATCATCCTCATTCTTTTCTGAGTCGAAAATCCAGTTATATTAAGTCGCTGAACTGGTTCAACCGGATGATTTCCTTTTGGGAAGATTACTTTGATGAGCGACAACCCGCCTTGATGGTTGGATCGGTTTCAGGCGTTCTTGGAAAGGCGGCCTTTGAGGTGGCGAGGTATCGTGAAATTCCGATTCGATGGTTGTCATGGGCGCGTTATCTTGATTACTACACGTGGAGCCCCGATGAATTTTTTTCTTTTCCGAGTTTGCAGGAAGCGTTCAATGATGTTGATGACAGTGTGAGTGATGTTGGTGTTGGTGCGAAGGAGGCTAAACCTGAGAGTCTGGTACGCGAAGTTCAAACAGAATGGAGTGGTCAGAGACTTCGCCGAGGTTCCCTGAAAAAGTCAATCCGTTTTATTGCTCGTCAGTTTCTCCTTCGAGGATACTGGCGATACAAAGGAATTCGAAGGATAGATAAAAGTCCAATACTAGAGAGTGTGGTGCATCAAATTCGAGTACAGAAGGATTTTCGATATCTTGATAAGCAGAAATTGAGTAACGAGGCAGATTTGCAAGGCGTTGATTACATTTATTACCCGCTGCATGTCGAGCCTGAGACTTCACTGGGAATGCTGGCCCCTGAATTTAATGAACAGTTTGCCGTAATCCAGCTGTTGGCAAAAAATCTTCCCGCTGGGGTGAAACTGGCTGTTAAAGAACATGTTTATGCTGTTGGTAGGAGGCCACGAGGGTTCTACAGAGCCTTGCAAGAAATTCCGAATGTGATACTCACCTCTCCAGTAGCCAACTCACTGGAATTGGTCAAACAGAGCCGGTGTGTTGCCGTGTTTACAAGCACGGCTGGTTTTGAGGCGTCGGCTATGGGAATCCCGGTGGTCTCCTTTGGGCTTCATAATATTTATAATTTTCTCCCTCATGTGTACGTAGTGAAATCTTGGTTGGAATTGCGGAAAACACTGAAGTTTGTTCTTGATGAAGAAAACCAGGATGCAATACTTCAGCGAAAAAAAGACGGAAATCGTTTATTAGAAGCCGTGCGTCGAGCGGGCTTTGATCTATCTGGTGTTGACTACGCCGCAACAACATTAAGGAGAAAGAGAAAACAAGCCACCCAGGAGGAGGCGAACCTTTTTTTCTCTACGCTAATGGACAGCCTGGATGTGTCGCAAAAAAACAGCCTGACTGTTGAATCTCAGGTAGGCGTTTAATATGAAAGTTCTTTTGCTCGCCTCTTTTGACAATTATTACTGTGCTGATCTGATAGGAAGCTTTCAAGAAATGGGTGCCTCTCCAATCGATCTGTCCGTTCTCTTCTTAGGGACCTCTTTTGATAGAAAGAGCTTTGATATACATCGAGATCGGGTTTCTAGATATGAACGCAAGTCCATTCAGGAGATTTGTAGTGCTGCAACTCCTTGTTTTTTTTCTGAGCCGACAAATTCAAAACAAATAATTGAAATAATCCAGTCTTTGAGTGTGGATGTTTGTATACAGGCAGGTGTGAATCAAATTTTAAAGAAAGACATACTTATTGCATCCAAACTTGGCGTGATTAACGTCCATCCGGGGTGGTTGCCTCGTTTCAGGGGATGCAGTTGCGTAGAGTGGGCGATATATTTTGATCAACCCATCTGCAATTCTGCTCATTTTTGTGACGAAGGCATTGATACAGGGCCAATTATCCACGTTGAGCGTGTTCCATTGGAAGGAGTCAACTCTTATAGGGAGCTACGGATGCGAACCTACGAACACGGCCAGAAGATGATGGTGAAGTCTGTGGAAATGATTTTACAAGGAGTGACTCTAGCCACGGCCAAACCGCAAGGTGAAGGAAAATACCACAAGATCATGCGTGAACCACTTCTGGGTGAAACGATTCGCAAGTTCGAACTTGGTCACTATTCTCCCAGTTTAAGTGATAGCGGACTCTTCGAATGAATTTGCTGAACAAAAGTAGGTTAGACCTCAGGCAATGGCCTTGACCAATTTTAACGAAACCATTTAGTTAGTATACTCAGGTCTTCTCCATCTTTCGGGAAATTGTATGAACAATAAATCTGCTTTCATTACGGGAGTTACCGGTCAGGATGGCGCATACCTTGCGCAGTTTCTTCTGGAAAAGGGTTATCGTGTCGTAGGCGGGTATCGTAACTGCAGTGCTGATCGATTTTGGCGACTACGAAGTTTGGGTATAGAGGAAAAGATTACCTTAATCCCTATGGACCTTTCCGATTCAGGGTCGATTCTCCGTATTCTCACTGAGCATGAACCTGATGAGATTTACAATTTAGCAGCCAAAAGTTTCGTTGGAGATTCCTTTAAGGAACCTCATTCCACGGGGTTTGTTAACGGTCTCGGCGTCACAAATATTCTAGAGGCCACTCGAATGGTCCGACCTTTTGCTCGGGTTTATCAGGCTTCTACCAGTGAAATGTTCGGAAATGTTCTGAAATCTCCTCAGGATGAGTCCACCCCCTTCCACCCCCGGAGTCCTTATGGAGTTGCCAAACTTTACGGTCACTGGATGACTGTAAATTATCGCGAATCTTACGGGATGTTTGCGTGTTCCGGTATTCTTTTTAATCATGAATCTCCTCTTAGGGGATTAGATTTTGTTACTCGAAAGATTACAGATGGGGTTGCACGCATTGCCTTCAATCAGGCAAGAGAACTGCGCTTGGGTAACCTAGACGTGCATCGGGACTGGGGCTACGCTCCAGATTATGTGGAGGCAATGTGGCGGATGCTGAATCAGGAAGAGCCAGACGATTTTGTGATTGCGACCGGTCGTACACAAAGCGTGAGAGATTTCGCCCAATTTGCTTTTGAGTGTGCCGGACTTGATGCTGAAGAGCATATCGTATCTGATACCGTTTTTTATCGACCCAATGAGGTGGATCGGTTGGTAGGGAATTCTTCAAAGGCACAAACGCAGCTGGATTGGAACCCAAATGCCACTTCGTTTGAATGTTTAGTACGGGCAATGGTTGAGGCCGATCTCTTTCGTTGGGAGAACCGAGTGGCGGGAAAGGCTACTGATGACATGCGATACGAGTCTTCGGTGGGCGGATGAAACAGGCAGTTGGAGTAATAGGTTGTGGGCGAGTAGCGGGTTTGCTAGACGGACCGGAGGGAGATTCGGTTGTTACGCACGCCAAGGCAGTATATCTCCATCCAGCTTTTCACCTTGCCGGATGTTTTGATACAGATTTAGAACGAGCAGAGGCTTTCGGGCGCAAGTGGAACTGTTCGTGGAACTTTAAAGATGTTGAGGAGATGCTGTCTTCAGCGTCTTACGACCTCGTTGTTATCGCCACTCCGAGTGATTCTCATACGGAGCTTCTTTCCCGCCTTTTGGATTCGGACGTGGGTGTGATTATCTGTGAGAAGCCTTTAGCAGAACAAACGTATCGTTTGGAAAATCTGAAGTACTCTCTTTTACAGACCAACAAGCAGGTAATGGTTAACTATCCGATGCGCTTTAATCAGGCCCATCGCGAGTTGAAGAAATGGTTGAGTGAGAGAGCTATGGGAGAACTCGTTACCTTCCAGGTCCAAAGGGATAAGGGGCTACTTCAGAATGGGTGTCATGCTATAGATCTTTTTTACTTCTTGTTCGGAGGGGTTAAAGAGTTGCGAGCTTTCGAATGGGAAATTAGAAATGATGATGTAATAGGTACTTTCGAGGTACAGCTGAATGCGAGTGTGAAAGGCCAAATCCGATGTTTGGGTAATATCGGTTATAGCCTGTTCGACATGGATTTACTGTTTCAGAATGGCCGTGCGGAACTTCGTGACCTAGGACAAAATTTGAAATTGGCATTCGGAAAGGATTCGGAGGTTTATCACGGGTTTCGGACGCTAGAGGAGATTGATATTCCTTCCTCCTCCACCGATCGTATGTTTTACGAGTTGTATGACGCTGTGGCAAATGGGTCTATAGATTACAGGGGAAATCTCAAGGATGCCTTGTCTGGAACTGAGGTTTTGCTGAGATGTAAAGAGTCTTTGGTGGCACCAGACGTTACGTGAAAAATCTGAAATAATTGGTATGTCAAAGAGTTGCAAAATTCTGAGCCTGGGCTCTGGCGTATGTCGTGTTGGAAGGAGGTTTGACGATGGTTAGGGTAAACGAGGACGCTTTGGCGATTCATGGTGGACAGCCCGTAAATACGAAACAACTGGTTTGGGACCATGACTCGATCGGTGAAGAAGAGAGGGATGCTGTTCTTGAAGTGCTGGACAGCAAGATGCTTTCTGAGTTTCAGGGGGTGCACGGATCGAAGTTTTTAGGAGGGTCGAAAGTTCGAGAGTTAGAAGAAAGTTGGTCTAAATATTTTGAGGTTGATTACGCGGTCTCCGTAAATTCTGCTACCAGTGGGTTATACGCTGCCGTCGGTGCCTTGGGTGTTGGCCCTGGGGATGAAGTTGTTGTTCCACCCTATACCATGTCGGCCACCGCTGCTGCCGTTCTTGGCTATAATGCCATTCCTATTTTTGCTGACATTGAAGAGGACTACTTCTGCTTGGACCCCGTTAAGATTGAAGAGAAAATATCAGATAAAACTCGGGCAATTATCGCTGTGAACTTGTTTGGGCAGCCTGCGGACCTTGATGCCATAATGAATTTAGCTAAAAAGTACAACCTGAAAGTTATCGAGGACAATGCGCAATCTCCAGGGGCCCGACACAAAGGACGTTATGCAGGAACCGTAGCAGATATAGGTGTGTTCAGCCTTAACTACCATAAACATATCCAGTCTGGAGAAGGGGGTATTGTTGTAACGAACGATGAAGAGTTGGCAACTCGGGTTCGCTTGATCCGAAACCATGCAGAAGCTGTGGTGGGGGATATGGGCTATCAGAATCCCGTTAGTATGCTTGGCTGGAACTACCGCATGACGGAGATAGAAGCTGCAATTGCTCGGGTTCAGCTTCAGAAATTGGCTACACTTAATCAGCGGACAATAGAGCTTTCCAATTACCTTACGCAAAAATTGAAACCCTTTGATTTCCTGCAGCCACCTCAAACTCGTCCAGGTGCATTACATGTCTACTACCTCTACATTATCAAATATGATGCGCAGAAGACGGGTGTGCATAGAGATGTTTTTCTAAGGGCCTTGAACGGGGAAGGATACAAGGCCCGGAGCTACAATTTCCCAGTACATCTCCTTCCACTATTCGAGGACAAGAATCTTTATGGGGATAAGGGCTGTCCATTTTCCTGTCCTTTTTATGGTCAGGAGGTTCGTTACGGAAAAGGATTGTGTCCTGTCACGGAACGCCTTGAATTTGAAGAGGTCTTTTTCCCCGGTTTGATTCGCTCTCGTATTGAGGAAAAAGACATCGATATATTTGCTGACGCTGTGGCGAAGGTTTTTTCCCATCTTGATGAGTTGCGGTGAATTATGATTCTGTTTTTCGCTCGTGATCCGGGCGCAGCTAGTGCCTTACTCCCCGTTTATGAGCAATTGGAGGAGGAGAAAGTTCTTTGGGGAAAAGATAATGCTCGGAGCATTTTCCAAGAAGCCGGAGTGCCTTTCCGCGATTTCAACGATGAGGTAACTAATCAGCGACTTGGAGTCAACGATGAAGAGGTCGTAAGGTCATGGTTGAGGCAAACCTTGAGTGGGTTTGATTGTTCTTTGGTTGTAACGGGCACGACGGGCCTTGATGATTACACAGACAGACTTCTTTGGAAAATCGCGGAGAGCTCAGATTTACCCAGCCTGGTTATCCTAGACCAATGGGAAAGATATGTTGAAAGGATAACCGGCGGTTTTGATTTTTTCCGACCGACTTTTGTGGCCTCGCCGGATAGCGATATCACCCGCAGGCTCAACGAACTAGGAATTCCTAAAGATTTGGCTGTTACAGTTTGCCATCCTGCTTTGGTAGCGCTTTTTGAAAATAGGAAGCAAATTGAACTGGGTCGTGAAAGCGCTAGAGACTGGGTTGCGAGGTATTTTGGGTGCTCCCAATCGACTTTAATCTTATTTGCTAGCCAACCGATTCAACTTTTAAAGAGCCGAGGATCTTATTATGAAGATGTCTCGTTTGATGAAAGCGATGTATTTGAACTGTTTATGGAAGGGTTAGAAAAATCACAACTGAATGATTACTCTGTGGTGATCAAATTACATCCTTCAGATGAGGATGGATCCCGGTATCGTAGTAAATGTACGAACATCCTACGGGATGAGATTAGTAAATTTAGTCTTCTGGCCGCGGGGGATATTGTGGTTGGGGCGAGTTCTATGCTTCTTATCGAGGCGGTGGTTTTAGGGAAGCAAGTTGTAAGCCTGAATCCTGAAAAGGTTGATGGAGAGCGACTGATTACGAGTCGGCTCGGGCTAAACCCAGAGGTTCGAACTTCGGATGAGATGATGAGAGCCTTGGATCAGCCTAACCCGTCTGGTTTAATAGATGACAAGGTCGCGCGCTTATTGGGTCTTCACGAAAGCGAGAATCAAAAGGTTATCGATTTCATACAAAGCCAATCGGGTGCAGCTAGAAATTAACAAATCTACGGATTACCGTTTTCAGAGATTTGCTCTTGTTTTTGCTCAACTATCCATTGAGGCATTTTGTTTTCCAGGGATAATCATCGTACTGATGAGTGGCTGGGTAAATTGATTGAAGTCAATTTTCCGTTCTCAGGGCTTTTTCTGGGAAGAACTAAAAGCAAACAATTTTTCGGTATGTGGTAGCTACCTCGGTCTCAAGCCATGGTTTTCTTTGTGTGTCCTCACTGCTTCGGTATTCCCGAGAGTTTGAAAGTTCCGATGATTGGATGGAGTCAAGAGTGGCTACTTCATGGATAATAATATTGGTTAGAGGATCGGGTTTTCCAGAAACCACCTTAAGGTGGATGCACCGCCACCAGTCTTTGTCTGTGAAAAGTTGTGATACGTGCTCCTCTATGTACCAACTGTCGAACAAAGATTGTTGTTCGTCAGGAACAGAGTATGTGACATAGCAAAGATATGGACAGCTTTCTGGTTCCCTTGGGGGGAAAGTACCAGAGTGTATAGAATCCACCCGTGTCACGTATCGTGTCATAGTTGTTAACGCACCCGCTATCCTGTTTGTCCATTCCGAAGGCTCTTTAATCATTTGCAGGTAAACGGACTGTTCCAGCGTGCTCAAGTCTTCTAGGTGGTAACGGGCAAAGAATCGAACTCCTGTTCCAATAACTTCATATCTGGAGGCACCTAAAAACCCCGGCAGGGCCAAGCGTTCTGGGATATGTTCCTGATCATACCAGGCGTGGTAGTCCTCCTCCATATGTGCCGGAATATCTGATTGAGTTACGAGCATAGCTCCAAGTTTTAGATCTGGTGTAACTGGAACAGAACCAGGGTTTGATTTTTGTGACTTGTCTGACTGTCTTGGATTTTTTTGTCCCATGGGGATTCCTTGTGAACGAGACGAGTTGTTTTTCCCTTATCGTTTTAACAGCCTACCTACCATGCAAGGATGCCAACGGTTATCACAAAGTGTTGCCGGTACATTCTTCGTCGCTCAGGATAGCTATGTTCATCGACCTTGGCAAGATTGAGAAGAAATAGGCTAACCAACAAAGCTACCAATAAAGAAAAAGGATGGAAAATGCAAAATAATGCTGTTTACACCGAAGAACTTAAACCATTAGGGTTTATACCTGCGCGTGGGGGTTCCAAGAGAATCCCTCGTAAGAATATCGTCGATTTCGGGGGCGAGCCTCTTATTGCGCACACAATTCGAGCAGCTTTGGGATCAGACGTATTCGACGAGGTAGTTGTCTCTACAGATGACCCGGAGATTGCTGATCTCTCTATTAATTATGGTGCTTCTGTCCCTTACTTGAGACCTGCAGAATTGGCTACAGACTTTGCCTCGTCTGCTGATGCGGCAGTTCACTTGTTGGATTACTTTCGTGAAAATGGCAAAAACTACACGCGGCTTTGTAGTTTGTTGCCGAATTGCCCTTTGCGAGATTCTAGAGATATTCGTGAGTCATATGAGATGTTTCAGTCCAATAACGTTTGGTCCGTGCACAGTTTGACTGATTTTGGAGGGGCCGTTCCTTTTTGGGCCATTGAGTTAGATGACCAACAACGGATTAAGTTTTACTGGGGAGAAAAATACTTCAGCATGCGAAGTCAAGACATGCCGGTTGTTTATGTTCCAACGGGGGCCCTTCGTTGGGTGAAAGCCGAAGCTTTGCGGGAGAAACGAAGTTTTTATGGGGAAGGGGCCCTCGGCTTTATTCTTCCTCGAAAACGTGCGGTTGACATCGACGATGAGGAGGATTTGCTTTTCGCCCGAGCGCTCCTCAAAGTTTTGCAAGACGAAAAGGATTTTTGAAAAGTGGGCCCGATTAACGTACTAGGTATAATCACCGCTAGGGGGGGATCTAAGAGGATTCCTCTCAAAAATCTTAAGTTTTTAAACGGTGTTCCACTTATTGCCTACACTGTGAAGGCTGCTCTCCAGAGTCACTGCTTGGAAAGGTTAATAGTATCGACCGATCATGAGGAGATTGCTGAGGCGTCAAGGCATCTCGGTGCAGAGGTGCCTTTTATTCGTCCCTCCGAATTGGCTTCCGGAAGTGCCCGATCGGAGGAAGCAATTTTGCATGCTGTTCAGTTTTGTGAGAACCAAGCCGGTGGGAGGCCAATCGAAATTGTAGTTACAATACAACCTACTACACCGTTTTTGCAGGCGGAAGATATCGACTCTTGTGTTGGAATGTTGCGTTCCGATCAATCTCTGGACTCGGTTGTTACTGTGACCGATGTAAGTACGAGGCCTGAATGGATGTACAAGGAAGAGAATGGGTGTCTTCGTAACATAATGGGAGAACCGTTCACTGGAGCGAGCCAGTTACTTCCCGAACTTGTTGTAATGAACGGCGGAGCCTATGCGACTCGTCGGAGGACACTTTTTGAAAAACGGAGTCTCGTTGGCTCTCGGATCCGAGGTCATTTGATGGAACGCATCCGTTCGATTGATATCGACGATGATATAGATTGGAAGGTGGCTGAGCTTTTTGGTAGGACTTTGCAACAAGAAGATGAATAGTTGTGATTTCTTTGATAGTTTCCAATGGTGCTTTTTGATGGCAGATTTGAGTTGTGAAACTATCTTTTGCTTTTAAAGTTTTTCTTTCCTCCGATGGAATTCGAAAACTTTTAGTTATTCAAACATTACAAGGTTTTTATTGAGTTGAAAAAAATCCCATTTCAGATAGGTGATCGCCTGATTGGCGAAGAGTTTCCGCCGTTCGTAATGGCGGAAGTCGGCATTAATCACGAGGGTGATTTTGAAAAAGCTCTTCAAATGGTGGATGCGGCTTCGGTTGCGGGGGCTGATTGTGTCAAATTTCAATGTCACATTACTGCAGCCGAGATGATTCCGACAGATATGACACCTGGCAAAATATCAGAAGAGCGACTTTGGGATATTATAAAGCGATGTGAACTGAATGAAGATGAGGAGCGACAGGTTCAGGCGTATTGTGAGGAAAAGGGCATACTGTATCTCTGTACGCCGTTCTCTCGTGAGGCTGTCGATCGACTGGAAGAAATGGGAGTGTCTGCCTATAAGATTGGCTCAGGTGAGTGTAATAATCTGCCTTTGCTAGATCATGTTGCCAGGAAGAGAAAGCCAGTCATTCTCTCCACCGGCATGAACGATATTTACTCAATTCGGAAATCCGTTAACCTCCTTTCCGAACATGGTGTGCAACTGGCCCTTATGCACTGCACATCACTTTATCCAACACCCTATGACATGGTCCGCCTTGGGGCTATT
>CAYTIB010000002.1:0-60064 GCA_964437725.1 uncultured bacterium
CAAACTTAAGCTGAAGAGAAACTTGAACAGCGAGGAGTAGCTATCGGATCCAATGTAGATGGAAAAACCCTTGATAATCCTGAGTTCGAAGTGTTTTGGCAACGTGCAAATGATTTGGGGGTAGTGGTTGCTATTCATCCCTACAACGTGGCCGGGCATGATCGAATGACGTCCTATTTTCTGAATAATCTTGTTGGAAATCCGATGGATACAACCTTAGCAGCAGCGAGTTTGATTTTTGCAGGGATTCCGGATCGTCATCCAGACATTCGAGTAATCCTTGTTCATGGTGGTGGATGTCTCCCTTACCTTATAGGTCGTCTTGGATGGGGATATGAACGCTACCCAAAGATTTTTAGGAACGGGATCAAGAATTCACCTGATCATTATCTGTCATGGTTCTACTATGACACTCTACTTTACAACACTGAGAATATTCGTCACCTTTTGAACATGGTTGGTATAAAACAAATTTTGATGGGGTCTGATTATCCATTTCCCATCGAAGATACTAATCCAGTCGGTACCGTTGAGGAACTAAACCTCGAGGAAGCGGATCAAAGTATAATTTTCGAAGGCAATCCCAAGAGTCTCTTCCGATTCTGAAATGAAACCCGCACCCTTCGCATATCGCCGCGCCTCAGCTATCGAGGAGGTCTTGTCTTGTCTAAGTGAACTAGGTGACGAGGCAAAAATTCTCGCTGGGGGACAGAGCTTGGTTCCGTTGCTAAATTTTCGTTTAGCCAGTCCGGCTTACCTAATTGATGTAAATCCTTTGGATTCGCTAAAGTATATTAAACGCAACGGTTGTTTGCGGATAGGCGCACTGACGAGATTTCGTGCGATAGAGGATGATTTGGTATTGACGAAATTTCCTCTGCTTACTGAGGCGATTCCGTTAATTGGGCACCCTGCAATTCGAAATCGCGGGACTGTTGGGGGAAGTCTGAGCCACGCTGATCCATCTGCCGAGCTTCCTGTGATAGCTGTCGCACTGGATGCAACTATATCTGCGATAGGTCCTGGCGGCAGACGTGAAATATCAGCGGACGCTTTTTTTGTAGATTACTTTGAGACAGTATTGACACCATTGGAGATCCTGACGGAACTTTCCATTCCTTTCCCGGGTGAGGCGTGGGGATGGTCTTTTCAGGAAATGAGCCGACGATTTGGCGATTTTGCAGTGGTATGTGTTGCGGTGGGTCTTTCCATGGATGAAAGTGGTGTGGTTGTAGGTGTTCGGTTGGTAGCTGGTGGTGTCGGACCTTCTCCGATTCGCCTGTTCGAGGCGGAAGAGTCACTTTTTGGAGTACATCCAAATTCAGATTGCTTTCGAGAAGCAGGAATAATTGCTTCGGAGGCAGTTGATCCGCCCTCGGATATACATGCCACTTCTGAATATAGAAAGAATTTGACTAAGGTTCTCGTTGAAAGGGGTTTGGCGGACGCCCGTCAAAAAATTCTATGATTTCTCGAGACGAAATCCATTTGAAGGTCAATGGAAAAGAAGTGAGTGGAACAGTTGAACCCCGTAGGACACTGGCCGATTTTCTGCGCGACAATCTTGGAATGACTGGAACCCACCTGGGGTGTGAGCATGGAGTGTGTGGGGCCTGTACCGTTTTAATCGATGGTGCCTCTGCGAGGTCCTGTTTAACTTTTGCAGTGCAGGTTGATGGGTGTGATGTGATGACAGTCGAAGGTCTTGCTAGTGATGGAGAGTGGCACCCCTTGCAGCAGGCGTTTCATGAGTACCACGGATTGCAGTGTGGTTTTTGTACTCCGGGAATGTTGATGACCGCATATGAAATTATTGAAAGAAACCCTGAGCCCGATGAGAATGAGGTGAGACAAGCTCTTGCAGGTAATCTTTGTATGTGTACGGGTTACATCAACATTGTAAAAGCTGTTCTGGCAGGTGCTAGAGAGGTGCAAAGGTTGGTGAACGAGTCTGGGGAGACTCTTTCATCATGACTAACCCGACAAGGAAATGGACGGGAAAAAAGGTTCTACGAAAAGAAGACGGCAAGTTTATTACAGGACAAGGAAATTATATCGACGATCTGGTGTTCCCCGGTATGCTTCATGCCGCCGTTTACCGAAGCCCTTATCCTCATGCAAGAATCATTTCAATTGACACTTCTGAAGCTGAAAAAGTTCCAGGGGTTAAAGCCATAATTACCGGACAAGACGTAGTCTCTCACACGATGAAATCGCTCATCCCTGTTCCAGTTAAACTCGGGTATAGCTGTTTGGCTATTGATAAAGTTCGTTACGTGGGAGAGCCAGTGGTTGCGGTAGCATCGATAGACCGATATGCGGCAGAGGACGCAATTTCAAAGATTCGCGCTGAATATGATTTGCTGGGAGCAGTTGTGGACCCTGAGGAAGCTATAAGGGAGGATTCGCCTGTTCTTTATGAGGAAATGAAAACCAATGTGATTTGGTCCGATTCATTTTCTTTTGGAGATGTGGAATTGGCATTTGAAAATGCCGAACGAACGCTGAAACGGTGTTTCCATATTCAGCGGTATGCATCCACACCCCTTGAGACCTTTGGTTGTATCGCCCGGTTTGATGAGGCGAAAGAAAACTATTCGTTTTGGTCTAACGACCAACGACCAGGGTTAACCGCTGGATTGCTTGCGGACGCTCTTAGAGTTTCGCAAGCTCAGATCCGATTGATAGTTCCCGATATCGGTGGTGGATTTGGGAATAAGCGTCGAGCTCCCTATCTGCTTATGGTAGCTCTTTTGGCTAAGAAAACTGGAAAACCTGTGAAATGGATTGAAGATAGACAGGAAAATCTAATGGCACTGATGCATTCTTGTAATGGTGCACTTGAAATGGAGGCTGCCTTCGATACGGACGGGAAGGTCCGAGGTTTTATCGTTCGGGATTTAGCAGACGAGGGAAATAATCTTGCAAATCCGACAGTACATTCTCTCTTGAAGATGGGAACGTTGACCAATTGTTATCAAATCCCAGCTGTCAAATTTGAGGCTTGCTCTGTTTTGACTAACAAGTGTCCTTCCGGGGCAAATCGAGGGATAGGTAAGCCCTTTATGTGTTTTGCAGTTGAAAGAACCATGGATCTTATAGCTCGAGAACTTGATCTCGATCCCATAGAAATACGGATTCGAAATTTCATACAACCGGAGGATTTCCCCTTCCGTATCCCTTCGGGAACGGTTTTTGATAGTGGTGATTACCCTAAGACTCTTCAGCGTGCTATGGAGCAGATGGACTATGAATCTCTTAAAGAGTATAGACAGAAGGCTCGAGATGAGGGGAGATATGTAGGAATCGGAATTGCGGCTGCGGTCGAGCCAAGTAGCTCAAATTTGTCTTCTTATATATTAACCACCGGGCGGCAAATGGCCTCAGGTATGGGAGAGGCTGCTCTGGTTCGTGTAGAGTCCGACGGTTCGGTTCGTGTTGCTGTGGGAGATGCCGGTAGCGGCCAGGGTTATGAGACTACGGTAGCGCAAATTGTGGCCGATGAATTGGGTGTGCATCCCGATTCTGTTCATGTAGCTTCCTGGTTTGATTCTCACTCAACTCCGTGGCTTTATGCTTCGGGGAATTATTCCAATAAGTTTTCGGGTACGAATACGGCAGCCATTGTTGCGGCAGCTCGAAAGGTGCGTAACAAGATATTGGAATTGGGAGCGCACATTATGGAGTCAGACCCTGAAAACTTAGAAATTGAAAAGGGTGTTGTAGAAGATCGAAGGGGGAACAAATCTCCGGTGTCTCTTGAAGAGATAGCACGGATTGCATACAGAGACCTGTTGATGCTTCCAGAGGGTATGGAGGCAGGGCTCGAGGCACGTCATTATCATATTAATTCCCAAGCTGACTTGCCGGATGCGGAGCGTCGCGTTCGTACCCAGTTGTTTGCTAGCAATTCTGTGCATATGGTGATGGTGGAGGTAGATCCTGGAACAGCACAAGTAGATATTCTCAAGTATGGAATAGTTCATGATTGTGGAACGGAAATCAACCCAATGATTGTAGAAGGCCTGGCTCACGGAGCTACGGTGCATGGAATTGGAGCTGCGTTGTATGAAGAGTTTATTTATGATGACAGTGGCCAGTTTCTTACGGCTAATTTCATGGACTATTTAAAGCCGACAACTATGGAATCTCCCCAGATCATGGTAGATAGCCTTGAGACACCTTCTCCTGTTACTCCCTTGGGTGCCAAAGGCGCCGGGGAGGGCGGTGCTATTCCGGCTCCGGCTGCTATTGCTAACGCTGTGGAAGACGCCCTCTTGTCTTTAGGTATAGAGGTGACAAGACTTCCCCTAAGCCCTAATAATCTATGGAAACTTATTGACCCGGTCACGAGTTGTTAAACATGGAATCCATAATGAATCGAGCCATACGAATTTTCGGTAGATTAACTCAAATTCTTTTTTTCACTTTTCTCTTTTCGGCTTCCACCGTATTGGGTTTTTCCCAAACCGGATTATCGTCGTCGGGGACTGAGGGGTCGGGGTCTGCTACGACTCTTCGAGGTCTCGGAAGCTCAGCAGATCTCAAATTGCTACTGAAGACCATGGAGGATCCAACAGAGCGCAAGAAACTGGTGGGTCAGCTCCGTGCTTTAGTACAGCAACAGCAACTTGCAGATGAGAAAAGTGAAGAAGCTACTGTAGGAAAAGAAATTACATTTGTAGAAATTTACGAGCGAATGGTTAAAAAGGTTGACGGTACGATTCGCCGTTCAACTACTGAGATTCGAGCATTTCCGCATGCATTTGCGGTTGGTCTTAAAAAACTCCAGAACAAGGAGTCGTTTAGCGATCTTGTCGATCTGGGGTGGAAGCTCGGCGTAGCTTTAGGAGTAGCCATCTTTTTTGGATGGATTACCCGGAGGTACACACGTCGTGCAGATGGCCTTATGGATCTCTCGGTAGAAGTTTCATCCCTTCGAAAATTAATGTCCTCTCTTGGTGTCTCTACATTAGGTCTTTTCTCCCCTTTGGTTGTGCTAGTAACAGTATTTTTAGCTCTGGCATTACTACAACCTTCGACTCAAGGCTCGGCGGTCGTACTTACGGCTGTGTGGGCCTATTTTATTCGTTCTGTACTATTAGCAATTTCGAGAATGGTTTTTGCAGCCCATAGACCAAATTTGCGTTTTCTACCGTTGAAAGATGAGACCGCCGCCTACTGGAATGTTTGGATTAGCCGACTCAGCGGAGTAGGAGTCTTCGGTTATTATTTTGTTCAGATTACTGGTTTCTTAGGGGCATCAGCAGGAATGAAGGATGCCTGGTTCGATCTTTATGGAGCGGTATTTACTATACAACTGATTGTCCTCATTCTTCAGCAGAGAAAAGAATTATTATCTCGGATTGAAGGAAAGGCATCTTTAAAAGAAAAGAATTTTTATTCTCTCCATATTACAGCTCGATTTTTTCGGTCCTATTGGCACTTGATTGCAATTGCTTATCTTATTGTAGGTTACGCTCTTCTGTTGTTGGATCACCCAACAGCTCTCAATCTTATGATGAAGGCTACTGCTTCAACGATTCTTTTGTTAGCCCTCCTTTTTGTTTTTCGTCAATCACTAGTGGCTTTGCTAAATCGAATTTTTCGTGTGCCAGATAGGTTTAAAAATCGATTCCCAACGTTAGAGGGAAGGGTAAACCGATACGTTCGGCTGTCTCACCGGATTGCATTTGGAATTCTATATTTCCTGGCTATCTTTTTGATCCTGGAAGCCTGGCACCTTCGCCTTATTGATTTTTTCTTCTCAGATATAGGTCTTTTTCTCGTTGAACGTATTGTCGCAATTACTATTACCATTGGGATTGCTTTTGTTGCTATGGAAGGGGGAGATTTTGCAGCAGAGGCGCTTTTGCAACCTAGTCTGGGACCGGATGGAGATCTAGTTGAGCCACTCCCTAGAGTTAAAACACTGATCCCATTGGCCCGAGCTACTTTGAAGGTGGCGGTATTTTTTATTGCAACCTTAATCATAATGGGGCGACTGGGGATTAATATCACTCCTATCCTGGCAGGTGTTGGAGTGTTGGGTCTTGCTATTGGATTTGGAGCTCAGTCACTTATCAAGGATATTTTTTCGGGGCTCTTTAATCTTCTGGAAGATAGTATGGCAGTGGGAGATATTGTTATCCTGAATGGGACGGCGGGTTTGGTGGAAAATGTTAACCTGCGAACCGTGAGAATTCGGGATCTCTCTGGGAACGTTCACATTATTCCGCACAGCAGTGTCGATATGATTACTAACATGACAAAAGATTTTTCGCGATATGTTTTGGATGTTGGCATTGCCTATCGAGAGGATACAGATCAGGTAGTGGAAATTCTGAAGAATATTGATTCGGAGATGCGGGCTGATCCAAACTACGCAGATGATATTCTTGAGCCCATTGATATTATGGGGGTAGACCGGTTCGAAGATTCCGCAGTTATTGTTAGGGCTCGACTAATTACACGACCTATTAAGCAGTGGCGTGTGGGACGAGAATTTAATCGAAGGATGAAGAAGGTCTTTGATGAATGTGGTATTGAGATTCCGTTCCCACATCAGACACTTTACTTTGGAGAGCCTAAAGAAGGACCTCCACCTCCTCTTTACCTTGAACAAGTGTCTCGATCTTTCGAAAAGAATCAAGGGAACACATAAGATCATGGTTATTTTGAAGGTGGTGTTTTTTGAAATACGGCTTATGTAAATTAACTTATTCTCCGTCTGATGTTTTCAGACGTCCTTCTTTGGCAATCCAGTGTTTTATTTCTTCCTTCTTTTCCTCAAATAATGTTTCATTGTTTTCAATTTCATTTGGAATTTCTAGGGAGTGGACAACCTTGGCTGGTACCCCAAAGATCAGGACCCTTTTCCCGAGGATAAGTGCTTCTTCTAAACTGTGAGTTACCATCACAAAGGTCATCTTTTGTTGACGGGCGAGGTCAAGAAAATCTTTTCGCAAACGGGTAGCTGTTACTTCATCTAATCCTCCGAACGCTTCGTCCAATAGTAAAATGTCGGGTTGGGTGGCGAAGGCTCTGGCAATGTTGACTCTTTGTCTCATTCCACCAGAAAGTTCGTTAGGATAGGAGTTTTCAAATCCCCAAAGACCGACCAACTTTAACCATTTGTGGGCGGTTTCGATCTGCTCCTCTTTCGAAGCTCCTTTGATTTCTAATCCAAGACAAACATTTTCCGTGGCTGTTCGCCATGGAAGTAACCGGTCCTCTTGGAAGATACGAGTGATAGATCCAACTCGTTTTTGCCGGAACTGTACCGCCGGTATTCCGTTGATCAGGATCTCTCCGGATGTGGTTTCCTTAAGACCCAGCAGGCAATCGAAAAAGACTGATTTCCCAGCCCCAGTTTCTCCGACTATTACTACATATTCACCTTCAAATATTTCAAGGTCTAAACCTGCAATTGCTCGTACTTCCGTCCCTTTTTGTTTTTGGTAAAAAGTTTTGTAGACGTTTCGGACTTGGATTTTTGCGTTTTGATCATCTGGTCTCTGAGGGCTTTTTATCATTAGGTTTTGCCCCCTTCTTCAGCCCGCCATTGTAATACTCGATTTTCTAACCATTCAACGAAAAATTCTAAGAGTAAAAGAATTAGGATCATCCAGACAGTCCAGGCAAGGATAAGGGACATGTCAAATAGGCTTTTAGCAAGATCTAGCTCTTTTCCTATTCCTGCAGGAGCCCCTACTAGCTCCGCTACAATTACGACTCGGACTCCCACCCCAACATTTATTTTTGTCGCTGTGAACGCAAAGGATTTAACATAGGGCCAAAATAAGAGTTTGATCATCTGTAGAGGGTTTGCCCCGAATGTTTTAACCATGTCGATAGTTTTTTGATCGATGGAACGAATCCCGTCATAAACATTGAAAATTGTGATCGGAGTACAAATCATCAAGAGGACAAATCCGATTCGAAGCTCAGTGGCATTAAACCAAACAATAACAATAATTACCCAGTTGAGTGCAGGTACACCCATGATGAATTTTATTAGAGGGCGCAGGTAATCATCAATTCGATGAGACATTCCCATAAACATCCCGATAGGAACGCCCACAATTACAGATGCGAGAATGGCAATAATTAGCCGACCAAAGGTCCAACCTAGTTGGACAAGCATGTCCAGAGATCTTAGGATTTCATAGAAAGACTGGGCGATTAATTGAAGGCCTGGAAATAGATAAACGGGGCTGAATAATGAAACGATCTGCCAAATTGTTCCAAGCACTAAAAATGTAACAACGGCCTTCCAGGAAAACTTTTCTAACAAAGATTTACGAGAATCAGCCTGACTGTCTGATCCATCAGAAATAGCACTAGCTTGAGTTTCTTTGGGATTATTGGAACTGGTTTTTGTCATGATATTGATTCTCGCACTGTCATAAGAAAGGCGGTCCCCCGCACGGGAGACCGCCTTTCACTAGATTCGCCCTGCGGTTTAATTGTAACCCTTAACATTTCCCTAGAAATTGTTACCCCAGAGCAGGCCACTTGTAATAAATGCCATCGTCTGGAATTTTTTTCACACGTCCCACAGACTTAAAGCCCTCGAGTGTGGCCGTGATATTTTCTTTTTGATTTATAGCAGGTTCTACTCGGAAGGTCATGAACTTATGCTCTCGGCTGTATTCTAGGGCTTTCAGCGGTACCTTCGTGAACTTGCTTATCAGGCTGTCAGCTTTGTTCGGGTGATCGTGGTAGAACTTAACAGCGTCCTGCCACATCTTCAGAATCCCCACATTGCGTTTGTGGTCACTATGCAACCACTTCTTCCATGCATAGGCACCCAAGTACCATACTGGTTCACCGGCCTTGATTCCCATGGCTTTTCTCACACCACTGCTCATATCGTCTACTAGATGAAATCCTGAGGTAAGCATTTTTGAAAGGTTTGGTTCCCAGACGATTCCCGCATCGACTTTGTCGGCCATCAGTTGTGTTGCAACTGCAGGTGGAGAGGCGCTGATCACGTTGAGATCTGTCCTGTGGTTGAGTCCATTGGCCTTGAGGAAAAGGACCGCCATGCCCCAGAACCCAGAACCTGTTGTGGCGGCGACAGTTTTGCCTTTTAGATCCTGTGCCGTACGAATTTTAGGATTTTTGGAAATGAACGCGTGGTTGGCAGTTGTGTAAGTGAACATCAACTGAATGTCTATGCCCTTATTATAAAATCTCGCTGCATTTGAAAATGCTGGGCAGAAGACGCTTTCCCACTTATGGCCAGCGAAATCGGAATACATTGCACCTAGCCTGCGGTATAGATTGATTTGGAAATCGAGACCATATTTTTGGTCTAGTTTTTGATCTTTAATTATTGGAACCATCATTGTGGAGTTAGAAGGAGGTCCAAGGCCTGCTGTCACTATTGGAGTTGCCCCGAATGAACGCCTAGTTGCCGCGAAAGGACCTGCAACAGCACCGGCGGCGACCCACCCGACTCCTTGAACGAATCTACGGCGACTGATTACTCTTCCCTTGCTCATTTGATTGCCGCCCCCCGTTTTTTAGTTTCAATCTTGTGGCTTTGCCCCTCTAGGAAAGCCTGGAGCTTGAAAAGCTCCTTTGGTACACCAGCACAGATAACTCGGGAGCCTTATCGTGCAGTGAAATACCGAACTTCGGTTTTCTTCCTTCCATCAGTTCATTTAGTTTATCAGATTTGGTTAGCATTGTAATCCTAATAATTGGTAGGGTTAAAGATGAAGTCATTGGACCAACTTAAATTAAGGGAATCACATGAAAGAGTTTAAAATACCTATTAATGAAATTGGTTAACAGGAAGAAACGAATTTGCATTGTTAGGGCGAGGAATGAATTTAAAAATTCAAACACCTGAATTGTTAACAGGATCAGATCGCGCAAAGTATATAAAGAAGCTATTTGCAAGGATTGCTCCACACTATGACTTGGCCAATGGGTTTATCAGTGGCGGGATGCATCGCTCCTGGCGGCGAGCAACTTTGCGTAAGGCGTTTTCACTGCTTCAGCCCACCTCAATGGATGTGTGTGTTAAAGGTCTTGATCTTTGCTGCGGAACGGGAGATTACACTTTTTTGGCGCTTGAGGAAATCGGAGTCCAAACTCAATTGGTTGGCCTGGATTTTTGTGAGCCTATGTTGCATAAAGCTGAGAAGCGGCGAAGGAAAATGGGTGGATCCAATGCTATCGGTTGGGTCCAATGTGACGCAACAGATCTCTCGATTTTCCGGGATGCGTCGTTTGATTTCATAACAGTAGGCTTTGGACTTAGAAACGTGATTGATCTTGCAGCTGTGTATCGTGAATCGGCCAGGGTCCTGCGTCCGGGGGGATACTTTATTTCACTTGAATTGACAAGCCCCAAGAGGGGAGTGATGAAATCGCTAGTGTTTTTTTATTTGCGTTGGTTACTTCCTGTTTTGGCTAATATAGCCAGAGGAAACCAGGAGGATTACCTCTGGTTGAGAAGATCGCTTGAAACATTCCCAGAGGCTTCAGGTTTATCAGACATGTTGATTTCTGTGGGGTTTGCCGAGCCGTCCGTCATGAGGTTTGGATTTGGTGTGGTAGTCGGGCATGTAGCTCAGCGTGTAAATCCTTAATTACGGATACTTGTCGTAAAGCGTTTGGACTTTACGGTGGAGGGTTTTGGTAAAGAATCTGTACTTAAGCAATGGCCAAAGTATTAGTGCCTATTCCGATTAGAGAATATTATTAGAATTTACATAGATCCAGAAGGTGATCTGGAAAAAATGATATTTAGGCAGGGGAGAAAATTAATCGTCATCGAGACCCCAATAGCCGAGCCCTATTTTTCTCGCATCCCTTTCCCATAAGCGGAATTCGTCTTGGAATTTGAAGGGTAACTCTTGGCTTAAGCGACCGTACCCCTTCTGTATAAGTATTGCGTTTAATAGAGTGTTGTCTTTGAGGAATAAGTAAAGGACAGGCTTCCCGTCTCGTCCTTTGATAACTTTGTCTCGCATTAGATATACTCGTTGTCCCTCAATGATTTGTCGGACTGCGGGTGTAGTCACTTTCTCGAAAAATTCCTTATATTTTTTGTCACCGAAGGATTTTGGTTGGTCGACCCCGATCAGTCTAATTAATTGTAAGTCGTTGAGAGAAAATGTGACGCCATCTATGACCTTAAGAACCCGAACCCAATGTTTTTTCTTTTTCTGGGAGAGCTGCTTCGATTTTGTTCTGTGGAGAACCGGAGCATTTTTGGGTTTCTTTTTGACTGAGGAACCATTTTCTTTATTAGCTAAGGGTGGAGAAGCGGAGGTATTAGGTATTGGTCCCTTTGTTGGGGTGCACCCGACAAGAGTTGCGATGATAATAGTGCAGAACGTTGGTATGAACCGTAAGATGAACGGCCTGTCAGTTTTCTTGGAAGACGATGCCTTGAAAATGTGAAGATCTATACTCATGAATTTGATGATACCACTCTATTGAGTAGAGTCATCCAGGAATTGTGGTAATAAACTCTGCATCATTGTGGTTTTTATCGTGATATTGCTTGGAAGCTGTTCTTTGGAAAGAATATATTTCAAAGATGGCTAAGGAGGCGCTTGGTATGCTTATTACAAATGGACCACTGCTTACTTTCGATTCGGACCGGCCTTTCATTGAATTGGGTGCGATTCGGATTAGGGAGGGGAGAATTTCGGATGTTGGCGATGCTAAAAGCATACAAGAGGAATCCGGAGAGAAGGTTTTAGATGCCGAAGGGCGTTTGATTCTGCCAGGTCTCATCGATGCACATACACACTTGTATAGTGGATTTGCTCGGGGAATCCCTCTGGGTGGTGAACCACCTTCCAACTTCATTGAAATTCTCGAACGTCTGTGGTGGCGTTTGGATAGGGCGCTAGAAATGGAAGACGTGCGTCTGAGTGCCCTGGTAACTATTTTAGGGTACATCCGAAATGGAACTACGACTTTCGTCGATCATCATGCCAGCCCATCAGCTATCGATGGAAGTCTCAGTGTTATTGCTGAGGCCACCATGGAATCTGGTTTAAGAAGTATTCTTTCGTATGAAGTGACGGATCGAAACGGTACCGAAGGGATGAAATCTGGGATTAAGGAAAACATTCGGTTCCTTCAGGAGGTTAAAAACCACCAGGGCAACCGCTTGGCCGGTTTGTTTGGACTACATGCTCCGCTTACGCTTTCGGATGAGTCCCTGCAGTCTTGTGTTGAGGCAGGTCAAGGAGTCGGACCGCATGTTGGGTTTCACGTTCACGTTTCAGAACATCAAACTGAGGTGGTAGACAGTCTGAAACGTTTTGGAAAAAGGCCGATGGAACGCCTTTTCGAGGCAGGAGTGCTCGGAAAAAATTCGATTGCAGCTCACTGTATTCATGTTAACGAATCTGATCTCTCAATTCTGCGCACGACAGGTTCCTTCGCGGTTCATAATCCTCAATCAAATATGAATAATTCTGTGGGCTGCGCTCCTATTAGAAACTGGTCTGGAATTTCTGGGGGGCTAGGAACGGATGCAATGACCCAGGATATTTTCTCTTCTGCTCGAGCTGCTTATTTTCTTCAAAAACATGAATCAGGGGATCCTCGTGTAGCGTGGGATGAGGTTCGAAATCTTTTAATTAGGGGGAATCCAACTATGGCTTCACATTTTCTCAAGTGTCCGGTTGGGGCACTTAAACCTGGTTCCCTTGGGGATGTCGTAATTTCGGACTATCGCCCCCCTACACCTATATCAGAAGATAATTACTGGGGGCATCTACTGTACGGTGGGGCAGGGCTACAGACTCGAACTGTTATTATTGGTGGAGAGGTTGTTATGCTTGATCGAAAGATTCTTACGCTAGATGAGGAGAAAGTTTTTGCCCAAGCTCAAGAGCATGCCAGTAAAGTATGGAAGAGATGGTAGTGAAATTTAATAGCTATACACGTGACCGAAAAAAGGTTAAGGCTTTTTGGGAATCCCTATTTTGTCAGTCTTCTGACTTGTGAGCTTCTTCATATTTGCGCCACCAAACATTGCGAGTCTTGTTTCCATTTGAGGTAGTACTTGTTTGGTTTGCTGTAACTTTTCGTTTGCGAGATTGATTGTGTGAACGAAACCTGCATAGGTCACCACAATAAAGTTTTCGGTGGTTAAAGCGCTGAATGAAATACACTCCACATTGGCCGCACTTACGTACGCGTTGTGCTGCTGCACTAATCAGAAACAAAGATATCTTGTAGTAAAAGAGACTTCGAAGATCGAAGGTTTTTGGCTCAAGACGTAAGGTTTGTGGTTGGATTCCCCTTTGTTTATTAGAGTCCTTTGATTCTCTGCGGTTGTCTTTCAGGAGAGGAGAGGATGGGCTGAACTCCGAAGCAGGTTCTGTCTTTTGGTCGGATTGTTTCATTGTCGGAAATTCGGTGATGATATGGAATTTAAATCCATGCAAGCCCATTAGGTAGCTATTGACCCGTTCGATGACCTCCCGGGGAACAGTTCCTCGGTTAGCAAGAGTTTCCAGTGTGTCTCGTGTGCTTTCTTGTATTCCCTGAATATGCGCTAAGGTCGTTCCGACACCTCCGAAGTGCCAGCGAGGATGCTCCTTTGCAGAGTTTCCCGCACTAAGGAACTCAGATGATAAGCCGACTTTGTCCTCTAAAGATACCTGGAACCAATCCCAAAGGTGTTGCTTCCAATTTGTTTCAGTCAACTTGGTGTTTGCAAATTCCACGGTCCACGAAACTACATCCACGGGATCGCTTAATTCAGTTATCGGTGTGATGTTGTTCTTTGTCCCGATTTCTTCCGCCCCCCTTGCTTAGGGATCCATCTTTTGCCTAAGGCGCAAGTCCTTATGCGATTATCTTAGGCAGAGGTTCAGCTTTGAATTCACGTTTGAAGCTGGGATCACAAAAAAGAGGCCTACCCCTGACGATTCAATTTGCATCTATGTGTTTGGAGGAATTATAACACGCATTTTCGTGTAAAAAATATTTGGATAGAAAATGAATAAATCTACGATATCAGATTAATAGTTAGAAGGATTTGACGGATAGTTTACCTGCTACTAATCTGTTTGTAGAGTTTGGACTATATGGTGAGCATTTTATGAAAAGGTGAATAACGTGATACTCAAGCTCTTTCTTCTTTTTACGCTGATTCCAATTGCTGAATTGGCTATTTTAATTCAAGTTGGCAAGGAGATAGGGGCGATAGGGACTATCTTTATTGTTTTTATAACTGGGGTAGCCGGTGCCTGGCTTGCTCGTGCTCAGGGGTTGGGCGTTATAAGACGGATCCGAGAAGCGGTTATGGTGGGTAGCCCTCCTTCGACTGAACTCCTAGATGGGGCTTTCATTTTAATCGGTGGTGGGCTTTTAGTCACACCGGGCATAATGACAGATTTTATCGGATTTTTTTGCTTAATCCCCGCGACACGAGCCATTTTGCAAAGGTGGATGGAAAAAAAATTTTTAAAGTGGTTTAATCGAAATGCGATGAATATGAAAAGTCAATCCCGGTGGATGCCACCTGACTTTGACGGACATGCTAGTTGTGAGGAGTTTGAAAACCGCAAGGAAGAAAATGTCAATCGGGAAACGGAGATTCGAATGGTTCGAAAGAGGTCGGAAAGTTCCTAAGTTTTTTTTCGAATTTTTTTAATTGAAGCTAAATGGAACTAGCTTCGCCGGATAATATGGTATCTGCAACACGATCCAATCGAACAGGTTTTTGTGTTCCTTCCCGTAAGTCTCGGACCTCCGCATTTCCCGACGCGAGTTCGTTATCCCCGATTAGTACAGCGAAGGCTGCTCCTGATCGGTCGGCCTTTTTCATTTGTGCTTTCAGGCTTTTCCCTTCGTAATCCCAGAGCACTGATAGTCCGGCCTTACGCCACGATTGTGCCCATTCGAACGAGCGTGCTTTGGCTTCCCCTCCAAGTGCCACTAAGAAGACCTTTTGTGAGTTTCGTTCCTCTGGCTCTTTATGAATAAGTGAAACAAGACGTTCAACTCCAATTGCGAAGCCGGTAGCAGGAGTTGGAGGCCCACCCAGAATTTCAACTAGCCCATCGTATCGTCCCCCGCCCGCGACTGTTTTCTGTGCACCTAGGCCTTCTGCGGTTATTTCAAATGCAGTATGAGTATAGTAGTCGAGGCCTCTAACTAGGCGATGGTTTACATTATGGGGAATGTTTTGTATCTGCAAATATTTTAGGACTTCCTCGAAGGTTTTCCGTGATGTATTGCTTATGTGCTCTATCAGATTTGGAGCATTTAAAACGATATTTTGACAACCATCAATCTTGCAATCGAGGATACGCAAGGGGTTGTCATGAAATCTTCGGTTACAGTCATCACATAAGCTACTGAGGTAGCTTCCGAAGTACGTTTGCAGAGCCACCAGATACCCCTCGCGATCCTTGGGGTCCCCTAGTGTATTAAGTTCTACGCTTAACCCGTTTAGCCCAAGTCTTGTGAGGATTTCCCATGCGAGAGATACTACTTCGGCATCGACTGCCGGATTCGAACTACCAAGGACCTCGCAGTCAATTTGGTAGAATTGGCGAAGTCGACCCGCCTGGGGTCGTTCATAGCGGAACATGGGTCCGATCACAAAAACCTTGACGACGTCCCCGGCCTTTTCTAGGTGATGTTCTAGGTATGCCCTAACAACCGAAGCTGTTGCTTCTGGTCGCAGAGTCAGGCTGTCACCGCTACGGTCTTCGAAGGTATACATCTCTTTATGGACAATATCCGTGGCTTCGCCAATACCCCGAGAGAATAAGGGGGTTTTCTCGAATATAGGGATTTTTATCTCTTCGTATCCGTATCGATAAAAAGCGTCTCGAGCAACTGCCTCGACTTGCTTCCATTCAGCTATGTTTTTTGGTAGGACATCCTGAACGCCACGAACGGCACGGATAATTTCTTTTTTCACTGCTGAAATTGCTCCTGCTTTTATGTTATTTGTGAATTTCTAAGACAATAAAAATTAAAGGATTTACGATAGAACATTCTTGGCTATGCTTTCTGCTAGCGTAGGTAGTATCGCCCCTGCTGGCCCGTTAAGTGATTCATCGACGTATTTAGATAATGGAGTTAATTCAAGGTTTACCTCTAAAATATACGCTCCATTCCTTTTGGCCAAAAGAGGTAAGTGTGCGGCAGGTTGCACCATGGCGGAAGTTCCGATAACAATCATGTACTGACATTTACTGGAAATTTCAAACGCCTTATCTAGGGTTTCCGGATCAATCGATTCACCGAACCACACCACATTCGGACGGAATATTGTTCCCGACTCATCCTTCGGTGGCAGAGGGAAAATAGGGACTTGCCGGTTTTCCCTAACACTTCCATTTATAAGGCTTTTAAACTCCCAAATGGAGCCGTGAAGCTCTATTATATTTTTACTCCCCGCGTCACGATGAAGCCCGTCAATGTTTTGTGTTAACAAGACAAAATCATTCAATGTTTCTTCCATTTCCACAAGTGCTTTATGAGCTAAATTGATTTGGGCGTGGTAAATGAGGGATCGCCGCCAATTATAGAATTCCCAGACTAGCTTGGGATTGTCTTTAAATGCTTGGGGGGTTGCGAGGTCTTCGGCTCGATGCTTGTTCCAAAGACCCTCTTTCCCTCTGAATGTGGGAATCCCGCTCTCTGCAGAAACACCGGCTCCGGTGAGGACGACTGTGTGACGTGACGCCATGAGAGCATCCAGGCCTATATTGGAAATTTTATCTTTCATGCCTAAGAGTTCTATCATCCTCAGGAGATGGTTTTTCTTTTAGTAAGTATTCTAACTAAACAGCCTGAAAAGTGGTGCCTGGTTTGGTTTTAATATTAAATAATAGAACCCATTAGGAATTTTCCCGGATCCCAATGATAATAACTTTAGTTATACTCTAAAACATTCTGGTTTGTCGTCTTTCAATGCCTTTGACCTCGAAATGTGGATTGAACACGTAACTGAGTAGAGAGTTTCAAAAAGGATGATGAAGAGTGTAGTGGGCTTGCCAGGTTGCTCACACGTGGATAATATTCAAAGCCGATATGTACGAGCCAAAAGGATATGAGGTGAGGGTAAGTACATGAAGGATCGATTTCTTAGAATCAAGTGTGGTTTGAGGTTCCTGATCGTATTGGTTGGGATATTAGGTTGTGGGGCCCAACCGAAAACGGTGCAGGATCCAATTGTTAGTTTGCTGACGAAAGGATCTCAGGATCAAGCATTAATTGAATTACGAAGGTTTTTCCCGAAAAGTGTAGTGTGCCCCGAAACTATCGAACTTAACCGTGTGGGAATATCATGGGTTGATATGAATTCTTGTCTTTCGACGGATATGCGCCGAGAGATTAGATTTAGTGCTCTTCAGGGGGCTCGGTTGGTTCGTCGGATTGTTCACATGGGTTTTGATCGACAGTGGTTGGAAGTTAAGCAAAATGATACCTGGGTTCCAATCGGACGGGGTGTTTCCGGACTACGTGGAAAAAATGGTACACGTATTTTGGAAGGATTGAAGTCGGTGCTCGAGCAACTAGGCCCAGGAAGTAAATCTCCGCACCGATGGATGGTCCAGGTTCAACCGTTTCTTTTCTTTTGAATTGATTCTTCTACTCCATGATCCTCTTGTGATTCGCAAAGGACTTTGAATCGGATGACGGAAGCTATCCCTGATCGCTCATTTTTCTGTGGTGACCTCAGAGGAAAACACAAAGACCAGGTAGTTGTGGTCAAGGGATGGGTTCAAGCCACCCGTGATCACGGAGGTCTTATCTTTATTGACTTGCGTGACAGAAGCGGACTTCTACAGATTGCGGTCGATCCGGCTGTCTCGAAGGAGGCTCATGAGAAGGCTGCAACTGTCCGCACTGAGTTTGTTTTGGCGGTTCGTGGTCAGGTAGCTCCTAGACCTGAAGTTAGCCTAAATCCAAAGCTTTCAACTGGTGAAGTCGAGATCCATGCAACTGATTTGTGGGTTATCAGCGAGGCGAAGACTCCTCCCTTTGCGATCGATGACGATGCGGAAGTATCTGATGCTGTGCGGATGAGATACCGCTACTTAGACCTTCGTCGTCCCAAAATGCAGAGAAACCTTTTGTTACGCCATAAGGTCAGTCAGGCCATTCGTTCCTTTCTTGATAGAGAAGGGTTTGTGGATTTGGAGACTCCGTTTTTGACTAAGAGTACCCCTGAAGGAGCCAGGGATTACTTAGTTCCGAGCCGTGTTAATCATGGAAAATTTTATGCGCTTCCCCAGTCTCCTCAAATTTTCAAGCAATTGTTTATGATTTCTGGCTTTGACCGGTATTTTCAGATTGTCCGGTGCTTTCGGGATGAAGATCTTAGAGCCGATCGTCAGCCAGAATTCACTCAAGTAGATTTGGAAATGTCTTTTGTAGATTGTGATGACGTTTATGACGTGGGTGAGCGGCTGATGAAGGTTCTTTTTAATGAATGCACTGGAGTGAACCTGGAAACCCCGTTTTGCCGATTGACATACGATGAGGCAATGGAAAATTATGGCTCTGATAAACCTGATCTTCGCTTTGATCTAAAGTTAGAAGATGTTACGGATCTTGTTAAGGATACGGAATTTGGCATTTTCAGGAAGGTTTTGGAGTCGAATGGAACGATCAAAGGGTTTTCTGCCCCTGGGATGGCTTCTATTTCGCGAAAAGACTTGGATGATCTGACTCAGTTTGTAATTGGCCAGGGGGCCGGTGGTTTGGCTTGGTTGAAAAGGAACCAGGATGAAGTCAGTTCACCTATCGCAAAATTTTTCTCACAGGAATCTCAGGACAGATTGGTCGCTAAGCTAAGAGCAAAGCCTGGTGATTTGATCTTGATGATTGCTGATCGTCCGAAAGTTACTAACCAAGTGTTGGGTGCTCTCCGTACCAAGATAGGTCGGAGTCTGAATCTAGCAGTGCCGGGACAGTTCCGTTTTTGTTGGGTGACCGATTTTCCACTTCTTGAGTGGGATGAAGAGGAGGAAAGGTATCAGGCGGTTCACCATCCATTTACCATGCCACAATTAGAAGACGTTCCGTTGTTTGATTCAAATCCGAAAAAAATCAGATCGTTGGCTTATGATCTTGTCCTCAATGGACAGGAAATTGGGGGAGGGAGTATACGAATACACAAACAAGATATCCAAAGGAAAATGTTTCAAGTCCTTGGTTTGACAGAGAGTCAAGCCAAGGAAAAATTCGGATTTTTTCTTGAAGCCCTGGAATATGGAACTCCCCCCCATGGTGGAATCGCGTTGGGACTAGATCGGATAATCGCCATTATGGCCGGTACTGATTCCATACGAGATGTTATCGCATTTCCAAAAACTCAAAGAGCATTAGATTTAATGACGGATGCTCCCTCTGATATCGACGATAAGCAGCTTCGAGACTTAGGGATTGATTTACTGAGTTGAAAAAAGGAAATCGACAGTGACCAGTACATATGAGCAGGCATATAGGCAATCGCTTGCAAGCCCCGATAGTTTTTGGGCAGAGGCTGCGGAAGATTTGTTTTGGTACAAACGTTGGGACCGTGTTCTGGACGATTCTCGTGCGCCTAACTATAAATGGTTTGTGGGAGGGATGTTAAACAGTTGCCATAATGCGCTAGATCGTCACGTCGATGAAGGTCGTGGTAACCAAAGTGCACTAATTTATGATAGTCCAGTCACTGACGTCGTCAAAGTTTACACCTACGCATCTCTTCGCGATGAAGTCGCATTTTTTGCCGGAGCTCTAGTCGCTCGGGGAGTGGGAAAAGGGGATCGTGTGCTTATCTACATGCCCATGATTCCTGAGGCTGTTGTCGCAATGTTGGCTTGTGCTCGGATTGGGGCAATTCATTCTGTTGTGTTTGGTGGATTTGCCTCGCGGGAACTTGCGACGAGAATTGACGACGCCAGTCCCAAGGTCATTATATCCGCATCCTGCGGTATTGAAGGGAGCCGAATAGTTCCCTACAAGCCCTTGTTGGACGAAGCAGTGGAGGCAGCTTCGTCAAAGCCTGGGTGTTGCATCATTGTTCAACGTCCTGAACATCAATGTGAACTAGTTATTAATCGAGACGTCGAATGGAAAAAGGCGTTAGAGGGAGTTCAACCGCAGGATTGTGTGCCGGTGGCTGCCACAGATCCACTTTACATTCTCTATACTTCTGGCACGACAGGTCAACCGAAGGGTATTGTTCGGGATAATGGTGGTCATGCTGTGGCCCTGAAGTGGAGTATGAAGAATATCTATAACGTTAATCAAGGTGATGTTTATTGGGCGGCGTCTGATATTGGGTGGGTAGTCGGTCATTCTTATATTGTCTATGGCCCACTTTTTCACGGATGCACGACTGTTCTTTATGAGGGAAAGCCGATAGGGACACCCGATCCCGGAGCATTTTGGCGAGTTGTTTCTCAGCATGGGGTTCGGTCCATGTTTACTGCTCCCACTGCTTTCAGGGCTATAAAAAAGGAGGATCCAAACGGAGAGCATATTCGCCGATACGATTTGTCGAGGTTTGAAATTCTTTTTTTAGCTGGGGAGAGGTGTGATCCAGATACACTTCATTGGGCGGAAGAGCATCTTGGTGTGCCAGTCATTGATCATTGGTGGCAGACGGAGACGGGTTGGTCCATCTGTGCTAACTGTATGGGTTTGGAACGTCTCCCAGTGAAGGCGGGGTCTCCTAGTAAACCTGTTCCGGGTTGGGATGTGAGTGTAGTTGATGAGAAAAGTAAAGAGGTGGAACGCAGAGAAATCGGTTCTTTGGTTGTGAGACTTCCTTTGCCGCCGGGTAGTTTTTCAACCCTCTGGGAAAACAACGAGGGTTATGTTGCGTCTTACCTGAAGGAATTTCCAGGATTTTATAAGACAGGTGATGCCGGTTATGTAGACGAAGATGGTTATGTCTACGTTATGTCGAGAACAGATGACATAATCAACGTTGCCGGTCATCGGTTGTCTACGGGTGCAATGGAAGAAGTCTTGGCGTCTCATCCGGACATAGCAGAATGTGCGGTTATAGGTGCGTTCGATGAGCTGAAAGGACAAGTTCCTCTGGGCCTTCTTGTTCTAAAGTCCGGCGTTGATCGAGAGAGTGGTGATATTGTCAAAGAAGCTATTAGTATTGTTCGAGAGAAGATAGGTCCGGTGGCGGCTTTCAAGCAGGCTGTTATTGCTGAGCGCTTACCAAAGACTCGTTCGGGAAAGATACTGCGCGGCACAATGCAGAAAATCGCTGACGGAGTTGAATACAGCACCCCCGCAACAATTGATGATCCAGTGATTCTAGATGAAATTTCTAAGCTTTTAACAAAGATAGGCTATGGGGAGAAAACTTAAAAATAGAACCAATGGGGTATGTTTTGAATTAGAGCGCTACGCCTGTGTGACTCCCTAAGTGGCTACATTTATGTACATCTACCCGAAACTTGATTGCAGACTCTGACTTGATAAATCCAGGTTGAATCTTAAAATTCCAAAGAGATGAAAATCGAAATAGATACACGATGCGGTGAGTTTGGCCAAATATCGAGGGGTTTGATCTCGATGTTTCGACAATAAAATAATAAGGATAGGATCTTGAAATCTGGGTTTGCAGCCATACTTGGGCGACCGAACGTCGGCAAGTCAACATTTTTGAATCAAGCCCTAGGTAGAAAGGTGGCTATAGTATCTCGTAAGCCTGGGACTACGCGTATGCGGGTGCTTGGAATTAGGAATACATCAAAGGCTCAAACGGTATTTATCGATACCCCGGGTGCTCCAGGATTTGACTCTCTTCTGAACCAATACTTGAAAAGGGAAATAGAGGCTGCAAGGGCGAATGTGGATGCTGTTTTATTCATGACGGATACTCGCCGAAATGTATTTGAAAATGATAAGAAATTGTTGAAAGAACTATCCGGTTCGCTCGTTTTTTTGGTAATTAACAAAGTAGACCAAGTACCGAGGGAAGAGTTGCTTCCAGTTATCAAACGCTACAATGGTTTTCGGCAATTTGATGAAGTTTTTCCAATATCTGCCCTTACTGGAGAAAATGTAGAACAGCTTTTAAATACTCTGGAACATCTATTGCCAATAGGAGATCCGTTCTTTCCTACTGACATGATTACCAATCAAGCTGAGGAAGAGATGGCTGGAGAGCTCATTCGTGAACAAGTTGTTCGTGCAACGTCAGAGGAGTTACCTTATGCCTCTGCTGTGGAAGTTGAGAAAATTGAACCTGACATAGCGCAAGATCGGTTAATCGTGATGGCAACGCTTTATGTGGAGAAGGAGTCTCAGAAACCAATACTGATCGGGAGGAAAGGACAAATGATTAAACGAATAGGTTCTGCAGCTCGTTCCTCCCTGGAATCGTGGTTTGGGTCGACTGTTTACCTTGATCTTCGCGTTCGCGTAAAAAAGAATTGGAGCCGTCAAGACCGAACCCTGCGGGAACTAGGATTCTATCGCAGGTAAAGAGGTGGAAGAGGAAAATCTTGTGGGACTGTTTAGCACAGACGGTCTATTGTTGAGACGACAGAACCTAGGCGAAGCAGATCGAGTAGTTATTTTTTTGAGTAGAGATCGCGGGAAGGTTCGGGCGATAGCTCACTCAGCACGAAAATCCAACAGCAAACTTGCTGGTGCTATTGAGCCTCTGACTCTTTCGCACCTCGAATGCTATGGAAAGGATAATGCAGAGTTTTTTCATTTACGGAATGCTAATATCCTACGAAAGTTTGAACCTATCCGTCAGGACTACGATAAGCTTCAACACGCACTCGTTGTGGCCGAATTGCTTGATCGACTCTTGGAGCCTGGGGAAACACAGCTAGAGATATTTCAGCTTTCGTTAGCTATCCTTGAGAAACTCGAATTGGTTCAAAAGCCAGGTGATCTGTTGATTCTATTTAAGATTCGGTTACTTGGTGCGCTTGGATATGAGCCAAATTTTACCAATTGTGCGGATTGTGGAAATGTTTTTTCTGAAAGGGGAGTCGTATATAAACAGGGACAGGGTATGCTTCTTTGTCCTGATTGTTCAACTTTCGGAACTCATCTTTCGACGGGTACCGTTAAACATATGTTAGCGGCACGTTCTCTTCCTCTTAAACGTGCCTTTCAATTATCTACTGTTCGTGCTACCCAAACGGAGGCGAGTCGTTTTTTGGATGAATTTCTAATGCAAGTCAGCGGTGTTCGCTTGAAATCGCTAAAATTCCCAGGTTAGTTATTCCGGAGAAAGCAGTGAAAGACCTATTAAAAGAAGTGGTCTTTGAAGCCTATGAGAAGGCAATTGAAGCGGGTGACTTAAGTGCCAATGAAGGTGGTCCCAAACTACCTGAATTTGCTATCGAGCGCTCTGCCGAGAGTGCTCATGGAGATTACGCAACCAACTTGGCGATGGTCTTTGCAGCATCACAAAAAAAGTCACCTAAAGAAATAGCTAAAGTTTTGGGTGCCCAGATAGGCAAGGATCATCCTGTTATAGAAAAAAGTGAAGTTGCAGGCCCGGGTTTTTTGAATTTTTTTATTAGAAGGGATTTTCTTTTTGAAAGGTTAAGGGTAGCCGAGAAAGAAGGGGAAAAGTATGGTGGTTCAGATATTGGAAAAGGTTTAAATGTGCAAGTTGAGTTTGTTAGCGCAAACCCAACTGGCCCACTGCACATTGGTCACGGACGCGGTGCTGCACTAGGCGATTCTTTATGTAGAATATTAAGTAAATGCTCTTATATTATTGAAAAAGAATATTATATAAATGATTCGGGTAATCAAATTGAAAATTTAGGCCGTTCGGTATTCCTGAGATATCAGGAAGTGGCTGGACGCGAAGTGGAGTTTCCTGATGAGTTGTACAGAGGTGATTATATTTTGGGTCTGGCCGAGGAGATTTTTGAAAAAGATGGCGATTTATACCTTCATGAAGAAGAATCGAAAGTGGTCAAAATTTTTGGTAAGCGGGCTAGTAAAGCCATCATTGATGAGATAAAGAATGATCTCCAAATTTTTAATGTGGAATTTGATAATTGGTTCAGTGAACAATCCCTTTTTGATAATAATGAGGTTACCGTTTCCCTGGAAATGTTACGGGCCACCAAGGGGGTATACGAAAAAGATGGCGCCCTTTGGTTGAGGTCTTCCGACTTTAACGACGAAAAAGACCGTGTACTTATTCGGAAAGACGGACGCCCAACTTACTTAGCATCAGACGTTGCCTACCACCGAAATAAGTTTCAACGTGGGTATAATCGGATGATCAACGTATGGGGAGCAGATCATCACGGATATATTCCTCGCATTGAGGCTGCAGTTCAACTTCTTGGTTATTCTCCTGGGTCTCTTGAGGTTATTTTGGTTCAATTGGTATCACTGACGCGCGGTGGAGAACCTGTTTCCATGTCCACCCGGCAAGGTCAGTTCGTTGAATTGTCTAAGGTGGTGCGGGAGGTTGGAGCCGATGCTACAAGATTTTTCCTCTTGATGCGGAGATCGGATAGTCAATTAGAGTTTGATTTGAAACTTGCCAAAGAGGAGTCTTCAGAGAACCCTGTCTATTATGTTCAGTATGCTCACGCGCGAGTATGCAGTGTAATGAGGGAAGCGCGAGAGCAAGGGCTTTCCAATCGAGATTCTGATGAGGTGGATCTTAGCCCATTAACCCTACCGGAGGAACGCTCTTTGATGATAGAGGTTCTTCGTTTTCCAGAGGTAGTTGATGGTGCAGCCCTGAACCTGGAACCCCATCGGCTGACTAATTTCCTTATGGAATTGGCATCTCTTTTTCACAACTATTATAAAAATCATCGTTTTATATCAAGTGATATTTCCCAAACTCAGGCTAGACTATTTTTGGTTGGGCTTATTGGAACTGTTTTGAAAATAGCACTTGGGCTACTTGGGATTTCTGCACCCACACGGATGTGACGTGTTATATTGACAGTTAGATATCGGAATACCTTTTGTTTCGTTGCTTTTGACGGAGGGGTTATGCGTTTCCCAGATAAATCGAGTCATCAGTTTCGTTTTGGGAAGCAGCGGATGAAACTAATCTTTGCCTTTGCTTTTACTGTTTTAGGATTAACCTTTTTTCTTGGTTATCTATTAGGAAGTTTCTATGAGGTGGAATTCTCTTGGCTCTCCCGTGGAAATGAGGAACCGAAACAGCGAGCAGGTAGGTCGTCGGGGTTTCAGTTGGCCTCAATTGAAACCGGGACTTCTTTGCAACCAATTATCCAAGAAGAGGTCGTAACTAATACTTCTGCAAAACCCCTCTCCGGAGACATGGTTCCTTCTCATCTTGAGGAAAGGAAACGAAATGGAAGGGGTGGTGCTATAGATATGTCTAGATTAAAAGAACTAGAACACAAGACTGCACACTCAAAGGGAGAAAATCAGGGGTCCAATCTTCGTGTCGTCAGTCCACTTGAAGCGGCTTACGATGGCCGTTTAGTGCCTAAGAAGCGAAGCGTTTTATCATCATCGATTTTGAGAAGAGGTGAAGGAAAGAGTTCGAAGATTAAGGAGGCGATATCCCAAGCTAGTGATGTTTTTTCCTCTAAGCCTTCGGATAGGTATAATTCCGCGGTTTTAATGCCTCCATCCCTTGATGTTGTTCTCTCGACTCCATTGCCTCACCATTCCCTATTAAATAAAAATCCTAGGTATGCGTCACCTAAACATGATGTTAGGTCAAAGGGTGGCCGGTCCCAGAGGTTTTCAAGTGAAGGCCGTTATTATATTCTGGTTGGATCCTTTGCTAATCGTCAGGTTGCCCTGAGGCAACGAGAGAACTTGAGACAAAATGCTTATCCCGCCTATCTCCGGCAGGTTGATTTTGGGAGAAAGGGGGTTCGGCACCATGTCCTTGTTGGTCGTTATCAAGACGTAGAGCGAGTCACAGAGGAAGCGGGGCGGTTGCGAAGAATGGAGAACGTCAAACCACGTATTTTTAAAGAGGGTGATGAAAGTATCCGCTGACTTATTTCCCTCTTGCTATTTTCCCGTATTCACTTTATCGAACCCTTTTGAAGATGATAATGTCTGTTGACTGAGAGTTTCTGAAAAGTCCGTTCACAGGATACTTTTTACCTTAATATACCGCCTTGACAGTCTTCAGACCGAGACATACCATTCACAAAGTGTCTTAAGTGCTGAACTTCATTCGCTTGTGGATTACATTAGAGGCCATAGGGAGGGATTAGATTTGCCATCACGTTTTCCACCTTGGATGCGAAAGCGTTTGAATTTTAGTGAGGAGACTCATCAAGTAAGGGCGTTGATGCGTCAAAAAAGGCTGCACACAGTTTGCGAAGAGGCCCATTGTCCTAATCTGTTCGAGTGTTGGTCCAAGCCTACGGCAACTTTCATGATTTTGGGGGATGTCTGCACGAGAAAATGCGGGTTTTGTGCTGTTGACACGGGAAAGCCACTGCCAGTTGATCCCCACGAGCCAGAACATGTTGCGGAGGCCGCTGAGCAAATGGGGCTTCGCCACGTGGTGGTGACCTCGGTCGATCGAGATGATTTGCCGGATAAGGGAGCAGAGCAATTTGTTCAGACAATAGTTGCTCTTCGCAGACGACTGATAGGTTCTTCTATTGAAATTCTGACCCCAGATTTTCGCGGTAATGAGGTGGCAATTCAGCAGGTAATAGAGGCAGAGCCCGATATTTACAATCATAATATAGAAACGGTTCCTCGGTTGTATCGAAGTGTTCGTATTGGAGCAGATTATCAATGGTCGTTAAAGCTTCTTATGATGGTTGCGGACTCGGGTTTATCTATCACAAAGTCGGGAATCATGGTGGGCCTTGGAGAAACCCTTGATGAGGTACGAGGTGTCATGAAGGATCTGAGGGAATCTGGTTGTCGTATTCTAACTGTGGGGCAGTATCTCCAGCCCACGACAGATCACTTGCCTGTTGTCGAATACGTCCATCCTGAACGATTTGCTGAATACGAACAGATTGGACTGGAAATAGGTTTCGATTACGTCTTCTCTGGGCCATTTGTTCGAAGCTCCTTCAATGCTGAAGACGTATATAAGTCAATTCTACGGAGGTCATCGGAGAATGCTCCGAATCAAGATGGGGCAGCTTCATCCATAGACCGGACATATATTCCTATTTCTTATTGAGATTTCTATACCCGGATAGGATCTCCTGTTTTTCTTGTAATTATTTAACATTACAGTGGGTGATTGTGGTAATGGCCGAAAAATCGATACTTGACATCGGAATCATAGGTTTTGGAACGGTCGGTACTGGCTTGGTAAGTACCTTGCAGGATAATGCTAGAGAGATTGAGCGTCGTTTGGGATATCCGATTCGCATTAAGCGAATAGCCGATCTAGACACAGTTACAGATCGTGGCGTTGAGGTGGAATCCGGGATACTTTCAAATGACGTTGATGGTCTACTTAACGATCCTGATATCGATGTTGTTGTTGAGCTTGTTGGGGGTTACGAACCAGCCAAAACGTTTATTCTGAGGGCCTTGCAAGTCGGAAAGCATGTCGTAACAGCCAACAAAGCATTGTTGGCTCAACATGGTGAAGAGATTTTTGGGAAAGCGACTGAGATGGGTCTCGAAGTTGGATTTGAGGCCGCTGTCGGTGGGACTATCCCGGTAATTCGTGCCATCAAGGAAGGCTTTTCTGCCAACAAAATCGAAAAGATTTATGGGATCGTAAACGGTACAGCGAACTATATTCTAACGAAAATGACCGAAGAAGGCTTAGATTTTGAAACAGTTTTGACCGAAGCCCAGGAAAAGGGATTTGCTGAGGCCGATCCAACCTTCGATGTGGATGGTATAGATTCGGCGCATAAAATTGCAATATTAGCTAATCTTTGTTTTGGTACGCCCGTGGGTATGGAGGACATACTCGTTGAAGGAATTAGACGAATCGAGCCGGTTGATTTGGATTTTGCCGAAGAGCTTGGATATCGAGTGAAACTGCTTGTGGAGGCCAAACGGATCGAAGGTCAATTGGATGTTAGGGTCTGTCCTACTATGTTGTCCAAGGATCAGATTTTGGCGCAAGTGGGGGGGTCTTTCAATGCTATTTGCATAAAAGGAAATAAGTCTGACGCCAATGTTCTTATCGGCAAAGGTGCGGGATCACTTCCAACCGGAGCTGCAGTGGCTGCTGATGTGATAGAGATTGCAAGGAATCGGGGAATAGCCGCAATCAAGGGAACGGTTTCAAGGGTCCCGCTTTTAAGCTATACGTCAGAGTCTCGAGAGCCGATTCCCATTCGACCATCGTCTGAGATTCTGGCCTCCTATTACCTCCGGTGCATGGTTGAAGATCGACCCGGTGTGCTTTCTGCGATCTCAGGCATTTTGGGGCGAAATGATATCAGCATAGAGGCCGTCATTCAAAAAGGCCGTCTGGAGGGAGGGCACGTACCACTTGTGATGATGACACATAGGGCACGTGAAAAAGACGTTCAGAAGGCATTAACGGAAATTGACGGGTTGGATTTTGTTGGAGTCCCCACGATGCTGATTCGTGTCGAAGCGTCAGAAGGGCAGATGTAATGTCCTCCGATGAGCCTCCGATGTCCGAGAAGGTGGCCCCAGCTCATTCGGGTTCCCCTAATAATCCAGTATGCTTGTGGCCAGGTATTATATGGCAATACAGAGACTATCTATCCGTATCTGAATCTACCCCTGTAGTGACCCTTCAAGAGGGTAATACACCACTCATCGAAGCCCGACTTCTTGCTGAAAGACTAGATTTGAATGCGGAAGTTTTGCTAAAGCTTGAAGGTCTTAATCCGACTGGATCTTTCAAGGATAGGGGAATGACACTAGCTGTTTCTAAGGCAGTTGAAACAGGAGCGCAGGCTGTGATTTGTGCTTCTACGGGGAACACATCGGCATCGGCAGCCGCCTATGCTGCAAAGGCGGGGATTCGGTGTATTGTTCTTATCCCTCGTGGAAAGATTGCATTAGGTAAGCTTACTCAAGCGATGATACATTCCTCTGAAGTACTTCAGGTTGAGGGTAGCTTTGATCAAGCGTTGGATCTGGTTCGTGAGCTTTGTAGGGATTACGCGATCACTTTAGTTAATTCTCTCAATCCGGATCGCCTGGAGGGGCAAAAAACTGCTGCGTTTGAAATTTGCGAACAACTAGGAGGTGTTGCACCAGATTTGCACTATATTCCGGTAGGGAATGCTGGAAATATTACAGCCTACTGGAAGGGGTATGGACAATTTCTAAAGAAAAGCATTATTTCTTCGATTCCCGAGATGCGAGGTTGGCAGGCCGAAGGTGCGGCGCCTATCGTGCGGGGACATGTTGTTGAGAACCCGGAAACGTTCGCGACTGCGATTCGAATAGGTAATCCAGCCAGTTGGGAAAGTGCTGTCACTGCGGTCAAGGAATCAGGTGGGCAAATGGGTATGGTGACTGATGAAGAGATTTTGAGCGCATATCATTTACTTGCTTCAACAGAGGGAATATTTTGTGAGCCGGCATCAGCAGCCTCTGTTGCCGGATTGAAGAAGGATGCAAAGGTTGGGAGAATCCCCTCAGGTGCAAAGGTTGTTTGTACTTTAACTGGCCACGGGTTGAAGGATCCTGAGAGTGTTATCAAGATAAGTCAGAAACCTACGATTGTTGAAGCAGGGATTCAATCTGTTGTGGAGCAATTAGGGCTGGACTGACCCTCTATAAAAGAAAGGAAGATGACCCGGTGAAATTTTTAGTTTTACTGGGAGGGGGAATGGCTGATGAGGCCCTTGGAGTTCTTAATAATCGCTCTCCCCTCGAAGCTGCTTTAACCCCGAACCTGGATCGAATTACAGCAAAAGCAAAAACGGGAATGATTCAAACGATTCCGAAAGGATCGGAGCCAGTTTCTGAGACAGCTCTTGCAAATTTACTTGGCTCTGAGAATTTATCAAAATCAAACCCAAGAGGTCCTCTTGAAGCAATGGGTTTGGGTTGTCCTGTAAACGTAGACCAAGTGGCTTTGCACTTTAATTTTGTCCATTTGTTTACTGACTACCAGAGACTGATTTTGGCGGATCAAACCGCAGGAATTGAAGACGATGATGAGGGGCGTTTGTTTGCAGAATGCCTCCAGGGTGTTCTCGGTGACGAAGATTTGAAATTTTTGCATGTTAGTGAATACCGAGGCCTTATGTTATGGAGAAATGGACCTAATGATTTGGACTTAACTCCGACCCACGAAATACTCGGGGCAGAGGTGAAAGGCTTTATGCCAAAGGGCGATCGTAGCAGGGAATTGGACCAAATATGCAATAGCGCCCAGATGGTTCTTGCCAACCATCCAGCTAATAACGAACGTAGAATTAGGGGTAAGACGGTTGTAAATAGTATTTGGGTTTTTGGTGCCGGTAACCGAATGGAACCCGAAAATGATTTTTCAAGGCAGTGGGGATTAAACGGTGGCCTTCTCACAAAATCTATTGCACTCAAGGGTGTTGCCAGCTCCTTTGGTATGGACGTGTTAGTTGTAGCAGATGGTGAGGACACCGCCCATTTGTGGGCGGAGACGTGTGTAAACTATCTTGAAGAATCGGATGTGCTTTTTGTTCATATTGATGCAGGAGACAAAGCTGCGCACCTTATGAATGCGGAACAAAAGGTGGAAACTATAGGGAATTTCGATTTACTAGTAGGTGCAATACACGAAGGTTTGGTTTCTCTTGGTGATTATCGGATGGCTATATTGGCTGATCATAGAACAAGTCCGATTGACGGCCAACATTCCTCTGCGCCTGTTCCACTCGTTCTTTGTGGTAGTGACATTGTTGCGGATCGAGGGAAGAAATTTGATGAGCGACTTTTGGTTCGGGGAAGTATTAGATTGGTAGATGGATCAAAATTGATGCCTTGTCTTTTAGGTGGTAGGGAATAGGTAGGATAGGGCTATATGGATGTTATGTGGTGGGTTATTAATGCGCCCCCGTGGAAACGTTGCAGACATTTTTGGATAAGTTGGTTTTGGTGGATTCAAAGGCATGGCACTTTTAGTTCAAAAATATGGGGGGACTTCTGTAGGGAATTTGGATCGTATACGTGATGTCGCGTCACGTATAGGAAAGGCAGTAGTCGGAGGCCACCAGGTTGTTGTTGTAGTTTCTGCAATGGCGGGTGAAACTGATAAGCTAGTTGATATGGCTCACCAGTTGGCTGGGTTCCCTAATCAACGTGAGATGGATTACCTTCTTTCGTCGGGAGAACGCGTCACAAGCTCGTTGTTAGCCATAGCTTTGAATGCTGCCGGTTATTCAGCCCTGTCATTTACGGGGTTCCGCGCAGGAATCAGGACAACTGGAAACCACACATCAGCCAGGATTAGTGAAGTCGTGGCTGATGAAATTGTTGCAGCTCTTAAGAATAAACAAATTCCTGTGGTAGCCGGATTCCAGGGAGTTAGCGATAATCGAGATGTGACAACGCTCGGCCGTGGTGGTTCGGATTTGACAGCCGTAGCACTGGCGGCGGCTCTGAACGCTGATCGGTGTCAGATTTTGACAGATGTCGCAGGAGTATATACTGCGGATCCTAGGGTGGTTCCAGATGCAAGAAAGATCCCTCGAATCTCTTATGATGAAATGCTAGAGATGGCGGGGTTGGGAGCTAAGGTTTTGCAAGCTCGGTCAGTTGAGTTTGCAAAAAAATATAATGTAATGGTGGAAGTACGATCTACTTTTGTGGATGAGGAAGGTACCGTGGTTACTCAAGCAGATGAAGGATTGGAAGGCGGTGTTGTTTCTGCTGTTAATTGTGATCGTCAGCAGGCTCAGATCACACTCGCTGGGATTCACGACAGGCCAGGAATTGCCGGAAGACTGTTCGGAGATCTTGCAGATGCTGGTATCGTGGTTGACATGATTGTCCAGAATGTCGGGTCCAATGAGACGGCAGATATTTCGTTCACTGTTCCACTTGACTCTCTCCCAAGAGCAAGGGAAATCATGGATTCCACGAGCTTGGATCTAGGTGCGAGTGCAATCAAAACTAACGATCAAATTGCCAAGGTTTCAATCGTTGGAATCGGGATGAGAAGCCACTCGGGAATTGCAGCTAAGATGTTCGGGACTCTAGCTGGATTGGAGATCAATATTTCCATGATTAGTACTTCTGAGATCCTCGTATCGTGCGTGGTTGACACCAAATGTGCGGAATTGGCGGTCCGTTCCCTTCATGAAGCTTTTGGATTGGAAAAAGACCCAAGTTTGAAGGACTGAAAGTATCAAGTTTTGCTTTTGTGACAAAAACATCGTATTTGGTGAGTGAAGCGAAAATTCCGAGAAAAAAAATGACCGAGCGAATAACAATTTATGACTGTACCCTCAGAGACGGTACTCAAGGAGAAGAAATAGCTTTTTCAATTGAGGACAAACTGCGAATCGCTGAGAAACTGGACCAATTAGGAATCAACTATATTGAGGGAGGCTGGCCGGGCTCTAATCCTAAAGACATGGGGTTTTTTGATGCAGCTAAGAAACTACAGTTGCGCCAAGCCCGTATAGCAGCTTTTGGCAGCACGAGACGGGCGGCTAATAAGGTCAATAAAGATCCCAATATCAATGCTCTGCTGAAAGCGGAAACTCCTGTTATCACTATTTTCGGAAAGTCTTGGGACTTTCATGTACACAAGGCGCTGCGCACTAGCCTACCGAAAAATCTTGAGTTAATAGAGGATTCGGTATCCTACTTAGTAAAGCGTTGTGACGAAGTGGTTTATGATGCCGAACATTTTTTTGACGGATTTCAAAAAAACCCGGAATATGCTCTTAAAACAATTCGTGCTGCAGAGGCAGGAGGGGCTAATTGTATTGTTCTCTGTGATACAAACGGTGGAGCTCTCCCGTCCCTGATTATCGAAGGGATGAATGCTGCTAAGGAAGCCGTGTCTACGGTCCTAGGTATTCATACACATAATGATTCAGAACTAGCTGTTGCCAACACCCTTGCAGCTGTGGAAGAAGGGGCTGTCCACGTTCAAGGATGTATAAATGGATACGGTGAGCGCTGTGGGAATGCGAACCTTAGTTCAATCATTCCAGACCTTCAACTTAAGATGGGTTATAGATGCATGACCACTAGCCAGATGCGTAAATTAAGAGAGGTTTCCCATTTTGTTGATGAATTAGCAAATTGTCGGCCAAATACCCACCAACCATTTGTGGGCAACAGCGCATTTGCTCACAAGGGTGGAGTACACGTACAGGCTGTCCTGCGAGACCCGGATACATATGAGCATATGTCCCCTGAAGAAGTTGGTAATAGAAGGCGTGTTTTGGTTTCTGATTTGTCGGGGCGGGCGAACGTTGTCTACAAAGCAAAGGAATTTGGGATCGAACTCGATGCGAAGGATCCCGAAACAATGGAGATTGTTAAACAGTTAAAAAATTTAGAGAATCAAGGGTACCAGTTTGAGGCCGCTGAAGGTTCTTTTGACCTACTTATGAAAGAAGCTAAAGGGCAGAGGAGGAAATTTTTCGATCTCGTTGGTTACCGTGTAACGGTTGAAAAACCGGACGAGAATTCACCGGCCCGTGCAGAAGCCACAATTCAAGTAGCTGTAGACGGAAGGTTAGAGCACACAGCGGCTGAAGGTAATGGACCAGTGGATGCCTTAAACAATGCTTTACGAAAGGCCCTGGAGAAGTTTTATCCTCGATTGTCTGAGACCGAATTGATTGATTATAAAGTTAGGATTCTGAACGAATCAGCTGCTACGGAGGCGACGACTCGAGTCCTGATTCAATCCAGTGATAAAAACTCGAAATGGGGTACGGTTGGAGTTTCTCCTAATATAATTGAAGCCTCTTGGGAAGCATTGGTTGACAGTTTCGAATACAAACTTACGAAGAGTAGTCGAAGAACAACCGTTTCTGTGAGTAAGAAAAAAGGCAAACAAAAACCTGAAGTCAGGGGAACTCGTCGGTCGACCTCCTGAGGCAAAAAATGAACTCTAACAACAGCTTTCAGGAAGTCATTCTGTGTCTGGAACGATACTGGTCTGATTACGGTTGTGTGATTCAACAACCTTACGATATTGAGGTGGGTGCGGGTACTATGAATCCAGCCACCTTTCTTCGTGTTTTGGGACCAGAACCGTGGAGTGTTGCGTATGTGGAGCCCTCCCGGAGACCAACCGATGGGCGATATGGCGAAAACCCTAATCGCCTCCAACACTACTATCAGTATCAAGTAATCTTGAAGCCATCCCCACTCGAGATCCAGCAAGTATATCTAGATAGCCTTGTAGCACTAGGAATCGAACCACTTAAGCACGATATTAGATTTGTTGAGGACGACTGGGAGTCCCCTACTCTTGGAGCGTGGGGATTGGGATGGGAAGTTTGGCTAGATGGAATGGAGATCACGCAGTTTACTTATTTCCAACAGGCTGGTGGTCTCGATTTGAAACCCGTTTCAGTGGAACTGACATATGGCCTCGAGCGTATTGCTATGTATCTTCAGAAAGCTGAGAACATCTACGATTTGATCTGGACAGAAGGTATTACCTATCGCGATATTCATCATGGGAGTGAGGTTGAATTTTCTAGATATAATTTTGAGCTAGCTGACGTTGAGGTTCATCTGGAATTGTTCAATCTCCATGAGAGTGAGGCACTGAAACTTTTGGAAGAAGGTCAAACTGTTCTTCCGGCTTATGATCACTGCCTGAAATGCTCGCACATTTTCAATGTGTTGGATGCCCGTGGTGCAATTAGTGTGTCTGAACGTACTGCTTACATTGGAAGAATTCGAAAGATTGCACGTCGTGTGGCAGAAGCACATGTCCGATTTCGTGAAGAAATGGGATTCCCTTTATGTGATAAGGACATTCCGGCTTCTTCCACCAGGAGTAACAATGAGAAAGGTTAGGTGTGTTGCTTGTCTCTGTAGTATCATTTTTTAATCCGTATTGAAGACTCATTTATGTTACTGCTACCTAGGGGCACCCTTCATTTCTTAGAGAATTTATGACTCACAAATCGCTTTTCTTGGAAATCGGGACTGAAGAGATCCCTTCAAGGTTTATTGCCCGAGCCTTGGAGGATCTACAGAAGCTTGCACAGAAGACATTCGTTGCTAATCGACTTCCCACTGGTAAGATGAGTGTTTTTAGTACGCCTCGCCGATTGGCTTTGCTCGTTGAGGAAGTTGCAAATCTACAAAACCCCTTAGAAGAACGTATTGTAGGGCCCGCGAAAAGTGTAGCCCTAGACATGTCAGGAAACCCCACGAAGGCTGGTATGGGTTTTGCGAAAGGGCAGGGAGTTGGAGTCGATTCTCGTTTTACGGTTGAGACAGAAAAAGGGGAATATGTAGCTGTCTTACGAAAAGAGGAAGGAAAGAAGGCGAAGGAGATCCTTCCATCCCTTCTAGTTGAAATGATTTCGAAACTTGGATTTCCAAAGTCCATGCGCTGGGGGAAAGGGGCCTTTCGCTTTGTAAGGCCAATCCATTGGATTGTTGCCCTTTACGGAGATTCCCTCATTCCCTTTGAGATCGATGGTATGAAAAGTGGAATGTATTCTCGTGGGCATCGGTTCATGGCACCGAAGAAATTTAAAGTTGCGGGAGGTGATTCTTACGTTGACGCTGCGAGAAAGCATTTTTTAATTGTTGATTTTCAGGAAAGAATGGCTTTGGTAAGTCAACTATGCAAAGACGCAGCATCTGAAGTTGGGGGAGTGATACTTGAGGACACTGATTTGCTAGAGGAGGTGACCGGTCTGGTCGAATATCCAACTCCAGTGCTGGGACAGGTCGAGGATGATTATTTGGATCTACCGCGAGAAGTCCTTATCACGACTATGAAGCATCATCAGAGGTATTTTTCTGTTGTGAATAAGGCTGGTGATCTCCTTCCAAATTTTGTGGCTGTTAGCAATACCTGTACGGGTGAATCAGATATTATTCGAAAAGGAAATGAAAGAGTTCTTCGAGCCCGTCTTGCAGACGCTAATTATTTTTTCCAAGAAGATCTGAAACATCCATTAGAGGACTATGTTGGCTCTCTTAAATCAGTGATTTTTCAAAAAGATTTAGGTTCTTCCTTCGAGAAGGTTGAGAGAATAGTTAGGCTATCTGAGTGGCTAGCGGATCGGCTTTGTCCGGAAGCTACGGAATCCACTGTCCGCGCTGCATGGCTCTGTAAGGCCGATCTGGAAACTCAAATGGTCTGTGAGTTTCCAGAATTGCAGGGAATTATGGGAAGAGAATATGCTCTCATTGGGGGTGAGGATGAAACCGTTTGCAGGGCAATAGATGAGCATTATATGCCCAGGGGCGCTGACGACGAATATCCCCCTAGCGGACCAGCTACTTTCGTTTCTATAGCCGACAAGTTGGATACAATTGTTGGCTATGTGGGTTTGGATAACTTGCCGTCCGGATCGGAGGATCCTTACGCTCTTCGAAGAGCTGCACGTGGCGTCTTAGGTACACTACTTGAACATCACTACAGACTCGATATCTGTGAGTTGGTTCGATTCGCTGCAGAATCCTTGTCCCAACAGATAGATCGGTTTCAACCGGAATTGTTGGCTGAAAAAACCTGGGAGTTTCTAGCGACTAGGCTTGAGAACCTCTTGCTAGTAAACGGATACCGCATAGACCTTGTTCGCTCTGTACTTGGGGCACGTTTGGGAAGTCGAGATGTAGTAGACATTCGCAACAGGTTAGATGCCTTGACAGCAATTTCGAGCGATCTGGAATTTGAACCCCTAACGACAACTTTCAAGCGCGTCATGAACATTGTGCCTAATGTTGAAGTGCCGACCGTGGATTTCAAACATTTGAATGATCCAGCCGAACAATCACTCTATGAAAATTATCTTGAAAGGGCTGAAAGTATTTCAAGTTTACTAAAAGAAGAGAGTTACACTTTGGCCTTACGTGAAATTGCCGGATTGCGTACACATGTTGACAATTTTTTCAGCGAAGTACTTGTTATGGATGAAGATGAAACGTTGAGAAATAATCGTCTTGGATTGTTGTCTGAAATAGGCCATCTTTTCTCGAAAATCGCGGATTTCACGAAAATAGTTTCTAAATAAGGAAAATATCCTGTTTTTATTTATATTAATCTTAGGTTGATCCATGCTCTATAGAGTCTGGAAGGTGGGTTTCATATTCAAGTAGACCGGAAATTTATTTTTGGGTGCGGTTCGATTATAGAGATAGCGACAGTCTTTTAGATTTATCGAATTTTGAGCAGGATCGGAAAAATGCCCAAGTATGTATATTCCTTTGGTAAAGGTCGGACGGAAGGAGGCGCAGAAATGCGCAACCTTCTGGGGGGTAAAGGAGCAAATCTGGCAGATATGTCCAGTATGAAGTTTCCCGTCCCACCGGGTTTTACGATTAGTACCGAAGCTTGTAATTACTATTTCAATAATGATGGGTTGTACCCAGAAGGGTTGTGGGAAGAGGTGCTCGAACATCTAGCGTCTTTAGAAAAGCTCATGGGTGCCAAACTGGGCGACGTGGAGAACCCTTTGCTCGTTTCCGTTCGTTCAGGCGCACGTGCCTCCATGCCAGGGATGATGGATACTGTTCTAAATCTGGGGCTCAATGATAAAAGTGTTTTGGGTCTAGCTGGAAGATCTGGAAATGAGCGATTTGCCTATGATAGTTACAGGCGATTTCTCACAATGTTTGGAGATGTAGTGCTTGGAATTAAAGCTTCCCTATTTGAGGAGCTTTTGCAGCAACTTAAAAGCAGTGAAGGTGTTGAACTTGATACAGACGTTAGTATTGAAGGACTAAAGGATTTATCGAAGAAATTTAAAGAAATTATTGGAAATGTAACTAGTAAGGATTTTCCGCAAGCCCCATTGGAGCAGCTTCGCTTTGCGATTAACTCTGTGTTTGAGTCGTGGAGATCAGAGCGTGCCAGAACATATCGTCGAATTAATGAAATTCCAGATAGCTGGGGTACGGCGGTAAACGTCCAGGTAATGGTATTTGGCAACCTTGGTTCATCTTCGGCTACGGGTGTCACATTCACGAGAGATCCATCGACTGGGGAGCGTAAGTTCTATGGAGAATTTCTCATTAATGCGCAAGGTGAGGATGTAGTTGCTGGGATCCGCACTCCAGAGCCGATTGCCCACCTGGCCGAGAGGATGCCCGAATCTTATAGTCAGTTGGAAAAAATCTACCAAAGATTGGAATCCCACTACCTGGATATGCAGGACATCGAGTTCACAGTCCAAGATGGCGAGCTTTATATTTTGCAAACTCGTGTTGGAAAGCGTACTGCTAATGCTGCTGTCCGGATAGCCGTGGAAATGGTGAAAGAAGGGTTGATAGACAGGAAAAAAGCGTTATTGCGCTTAGATCCAAATCAGATGGAGCAACTCCTTCATCCGGCTTTGGATCCAAATGCTTCCCTAAAAGTTATTGCTAAGGGACTAGCGGGTTCACCAGGTGCTGCAGTTGGCAAAGTGGCGTTTTCTGCTTCGCGTGCTGAAGAGATGGCAAAAGATAATGAGAAAGTGATTCTCGTTCGCACAGAAACCTCTCCCGAAGATATAGGCGGGATGGATGCATCTGAGGGGGTTTTAACATCCCGGGGAGGGCTGACATCTCATGCTGCAGTTGTGGCTCGGGGAATGGGAAAGTGCTGCGTAGTTGGCTGCGAAGAGATCATTGTCGATGAAACTGCCCGATTGTTTTTTTATGGTAAATGCGAAGTGAGAGAAGGCGATATTTTGACCCTCAATGGCTCTACGGGTGAAGTTATCCTAGGTGAAACCCCCCTAGTAGAACCGAAGTTAGGAGACGAATTTGAAGAGGTTTTGAGGTGGGCTGACGAAATCAGAGACCTTGGAGTTTGGGCCAACGCTGATACTCCGAAAGATGCAAAAGTGGCTCGTGTAAACGGGGCAGAGGGTATCGGGCTTTGTCGTACTGAGCATATGTTTTTTGAAGGGGATCGGATAAACGTAGTTCGAGAAATGATTTTGTCAGCCTCCGACGAAGATCGTCGAGATGCGTTAGCTAAAATACTTCCAATGCAAATGTCCGATTTTTTAGAGATTTTTGAAGTTATGGACGGTCTACCGGTTACCATCCGGTTGCTAGATCCTCCTCTTCACGAGTTTCTTCCTAAGACTGATTCTGAAATGCAAGCTTTGGCAATTGATGCGAAGATCTCTCTGGATACTATCCGATCAATTACAGAGAGATATCATGAGTTCAATCCAATGCTTGGTCACCGAGGTTGCCGACTTGGAATTTCTTTTCCGGAAATTTATGAAATGCAGGCTGAGGCTATTTTGACCGCCGCTTGTCTGACAGAAAAAAGAGGAAAAAAGGCCACTCCTGAAATCATGATCCCATTAGTTGCTGAAGCATCAGAATTGAAAGAATGTGTCGGTATGATCAGGCGGGCTGCAAAAAGAGTTTTTGAGAATCAAGGAGCAAAGGTCGATTACACCGTAGGAACTATGATTGAACTTCCTCGAGCGTGTGTGGTGGCTGATGCGATTGCTGAACATGCTGATTTTTTTTCATTTGGAACAAACGACTTGACACAAACTGTGTACGGGCTAAGCCGAGATGATGCGGGAAGTTTTCTGCCAGGGTATGTGGAGAGGGAAATGTTGGCTGGTGATCCCTTCGTGTCCATCGATTCTGTGGGAGTTGGAAGTATGGTCAAGATGGGCGTGGAGCGAGGACGATTGACATATCCAGAGCTTAAGATTGGGATCTGTGGAGAACACGGAGGCGAGCCCGCTTCTGTCGAATTTTTCTATAATGCTAAGTTGGACTATGTAAGTTGTTCGCCTTATCGAGTTTCCATTGCTAGGTTGTCAGCAGCTCAGGCTCAACTTAAAAACCCAGATGGTGGTTTGAAAAAAGGAAAAGGAAGAAGTCGCCAGATGAACCTCAGAGGTACCTGACTTTGCAAACTGGTCGACTAAAATACTTGACCGTGTTTTTTTGAAAGACGTTTGTATATCCGGTGCTTTTTGCTGATTGTATTCTATTTGACTTTCATTACTCTCCTTGAATATTTTCCCTTGCTTATTACTTCAATTGTTTAGGTTTTTTTTGTGAGAATATCGCTTTATTCTTGAGTTCGGTATTTTGAAGGACTATGTAAGATGCACTTGGGTTTCGGTGGATTATTGAAACAGGGAGATAGAAACGATGAGCCGGTGGGCTCAAGACGAAATCGATTATATGTGTGAGGCACTAAAGTTGGCAGAGCGCCCAGGATGGAAAACTCACCCCAATCCACAGGTGGGTGCTGTTTTGGTGAAAAACGGAAAAATAGTTGGGCGCGGATATCACAAAAGAGCAGGCAGTTTCCACGCAGAAATATTGGCACTTAAGGAGGCCGGCGTTAGGTCTAAAGGCGCGACTTTATTCGTGACTCTAGAGCCTTGTTGTCACCAAGGACGCACTCCTCCTTGTACTAAAGCGCTACTCCAATCAGGAGTTGTACGAGTTGTAGTGGCGATGCGAGATCCTGATCCGAGAGTAAATGGGCGTGGATTGCAGATTCTTCGAAAGAACGGATTGAAAGTCGATAGTGGCCTTCTTGGAGTTCAAGCTAGAAAGCTTAATGAAGCTATTTTTTCAAGAATAGTAAAAGGGCGACCTTGGGTGATACTCAAAGCTGCAGTTAGTCTTGATGGCAAGATTGCCTCAGAGTCAGGAGATTCACGTTGGATATCATCAAAGGAATCTCGTGCCCACACACATGATCTTAGGGAGCGTGTGGATGCCATTCTCGTAGGGATAGGGACTGTCCTTGGAGATAATCCTCGATTAACTGCCCGTCCTAGGGGGCGCAAAGGGCATGACCCTCTTCGTGTGATTCTTGATAGTAAACTTCGGATCCCATTGAACGCAAAAGCGTTGAACCGTTCTTCTCCCGCAAGTATAATCATTGCGACGACAAGGGCAGCTTCTAGGAAGAGAATCCGAGCGTTGGAAAATAAGAAGGTAAAAGTTTGGGTTCTTCCATCAAAGAAAAGCCAAGTATCTCTTAGTCATCTGCTTTCTCGTTTGGCTAGGGAGGAGGTGACTACTCTTTTGGTTGAGGGAGGAGGGGAGGTTTCCGGGTCCTTTCTTCGAGGAAACCTAATAGATCAGGTTGCTTTTTATATTGCGCCCTTGCTAATCGGAGGAGAAAATGCCCCGGGAATTTTAAGAGGAAAAGGAGCTGGAAGGTTGAGCGGTGCCTGGCAGCTTAGAAAAACAAGCGTAAGGAAAATAGGACCAGATTTTTTGATAGAGGGATGTGTGAAACCCAAAAAGACTACTGGCGCATTAGTAAAAAGAAGCTAGTTATGGAAAGGTATAAGCGTGTTCACAGGGATTATTGAAAATATTGGTACTGTGAATTCGATACAGACTACATCCGGAGGATCTCGCATGGTGCTTCACTCGCCGGGTGTAGCACGTGAGCTTAACGTAGGAGATAGCGTTGCAGTTAACGGAGCCTGTCTCACGAAAGTAGCCGGAAATGATGATATTTTTGAAGTGGATGTCAGTCCAGAAACTTTAAAAAAGACAAATTTGGATGTGTTGCAAAAGGGAGACGCAGTTAACCTTGAGTTGTCGATGCGGTTAGGGGATCGATTGGGTGGGCATATGGTAACGGGGCACATTGACACCGTAGGTACTCTGGAGGCACGGAGCCCGGAAGGCGATTCGGAGGTTGTTACCGTTGGAGCCCCTGATAAGATAATGCGATATATAGTTGAAAAGGGTTCTGTTGCTATTGACGGGATTAGTCTTACGATTGCAGCTCGTGATGAAAGCCAATTCAAAGTTGCTATTATCCCCCATACAGCAATCAAAACAACTTTGTTGATTAAAACTCCGGGGGAAAAAGTCAATTTGGAAGCCGACTTAATCGGGAAGTATGTTGAAAGATTTTTGATTGACGATAGCTCGGTTGAAGAAAGTAAATTAACGAAAGAATTTCTTATTGAGCAAGGATATGTCTGAACCCAATATAAATGATAAATTTGCTACAACCGAAGAGGCAATTCTTCAAATCAAAAAAGGACGTATGGTCATTCTCGTGGACGACGAGGACCGTGAGAATGAGGGTGACCTAACTATGGCTGCGGAAAAGGTTACGCCGGAGGCCATCAACTTCATGGCTGTGCATGGACGTGGATTGATCTGTATGTCTTTAACTAACGAGCGTGCGGACGAATTGGACCTGCCTCCAATGGTAAGCGATAATACTGCGGTTTTAGGAACTGCTTTTACCGTTTCGGTTGATGCAAAACAGAATACTACCACCGGAATCTCCGCGTCAGATCGTTCGGAAACTATTCAGCAGATGGTCGATCCTGAGACCCTACCAACAGATCTAGCGCGTCCGGGTCACATTTTCCCACTTCGTGCGAAAGATGGAGGTGTGCTTGTACGTGCGGGACAAACAGAAGGATCAGTCGATCTTGCTCGGCTTGCAGGGCTGAAATCGGCCGGGGTTATTTGTGAAATCATGAGTCCGGATGGGAATATGGCTCGCAGGCCTGAGTTGGAAAGCCTGGCAAAAGAGCACAATCTGATGATTGTTACAATTCGCGATCTCGTTGAATATCGAATGAGACAAGAATCGTTAGTGAAACGTCTTACTGAAACCGATCTGCCTACTCGTTACGGTAAGTTTCATTGCGTAACTTACCAAGGGACCATTGGCGGTGAAATTTACTTGGCATTTATTCTCGGGGATCCGACTTTTGGAGATGGTATTTTAGTTAGGGTGCATTCACAATGCCTAACAGGAGATCTTTTCGGTTCCTTCCGATGCGATTGTGGATCTCAGCTAGAAACGGCTCTTTGTAAAATTGGTGAAGAAGGAAGAGGCGTCCTTCTCTATGTTACTCAGGAAGGACGTGGGATTGGTCTCGTCAACAAACTTAAAGCCTATGCCCTTCAGGATGAAGGAATGGATACGGTACAAGCTAATGAGGCTCTTGGCTTCAAGGCCGATTTAAGGGACTACGGGTTGGGGGCACAGGTATTGGCAGATTTAGGAATAAAAAACATGAGACTTATGACCAATAATCCGAGGAAGATTGTAGGTCTTGAAGGATATGGATTGACTGTCATGGAGAGAGTACCCCTCGAGATCGTGCCTCGGGAAGAAAACCTTCGTTACTTGGAAACTAAGAAGACAAAACTAGGGCACTTGCTCGGGAATCTTTAGGCTGCTTTTGATTTTATTTGTGTTTCGGTAGGTGATCTGAAGGGGACTTACATGCCGAAGATAATTGAAGGGAATCTTAACGTCGCGGGTCAGAAATTCGGGATTGTAGTAAGTCGATTTAACCATTTTGTTACCGATCGGCTCTTGGAAGGGGCTATCGATGCCCTTATCCGATCCGGAGCACAGGAAACGGATATAGAAGTATTCCGTGTTCCAGGGACTTTTGAGATACCGGTTACAGTTCGCCGATTGGCCCAGTCAAAAAAATATGATGCTTTGATTGGTCTCGGAGCTGTTATCAGAGGGGCCACACCTCATTTTGATTATATTGCGGCAGAGGTCTCAAAAGGGATAGCCAGTGTTGCACTTGAATTCGACCTGCCGGTTACCTTTGGAGTATTGACTACTGAGACTATCGAACAGGCTATAGAACGAGCCGGAACAAAACATGGGAACAAAGGCTCCGAAGCCGCCTTGTCTGCAGTAGAGATGGCTAACTTATTCCTTAATCTTCCGCCGAAGAAGAAGGGGTAATTGTTTTGGAGCCTTTGATATTACAATGAGAATTAGAAGGAGAGCTCGAGAAGAAGCATTGAAAATGCTCTATAGTCTGGAGCTGTCTGACAATACTCATGAAGATTCCTTGTCTGATCTCGTAGACAAGGAAGAGTTGCCAAGAGAGATTAGGGATTATACTCGTCTACTAGTGGTAACCTGTATGGAAGAAAAGGATGTTCTGGATGAAGTGATTGCTCGTGCGTCTGAGCATTGGTCTCTTGGGCGTATGAATTCCATAGATCGAAACGTGTTGCGACTTGCAACATGCGAGCTGCTTAATATCGAAGGAATACCTCCGAAGGTTGCGATTAACGAAGCGGTAGATATTGCCAAGCTTTACGGAACGGAATCTTCTGGCGCCTTTGTTAATGGTATTTTGGACCGGATCGCCAAAGATCGGGCCATGGAGATAGCCTAGTCTAGTAGTGTCCTTTCATGCCTCTCAGTTTCTGAGGTTCATTATTCAATTTACAAATTCAATAAACTGGTGGATTGGCCGACGTGAGTGATCGTTACGACTTTAGTGCAATAGAATCTAGATGGCAAACGAATTGGAAAGACCAGGATGCTTTCCGGGTAAACGAGGATGCGTCGAGAGATAAATATTACCTTTTGGAGATGTTCCCTTATCCATCTGGCAGAATCCATATGGGGCATGTCAGAAACTACACTATAGGGGACGTTGTGGCACGACAAAAGAGGATGGCTGGTTTTAACGTTCTTCATCCGATAGGTTGGGACGCTTTCGGGTTACCTGCTGAAAATGCAGCAGTACAAAATCAAGTACATCCGGCCAACTGGACAAATGACAATATTGAATCTATGCGATTGCAACTTAATGGGCTTGGTATTAGCTATGATTGGAATCGGGAATTTGCTACTTGCAATTTAGACTATTACCAATGGAATCAGTGGATATTTCTTAAGATGTATGAAAGGGGCCTTGCTTACCGGCGGAAAACCTGGGTGAATTGGTGCGAGCAGTGCCACACAACTTTAGCTAATGAACAAGTTGTCGGTGGGCTTTGCTGGCGTCATGAAACTCCAGTTGTTCAAAAGGAGATGGATGCTTGGTTTCTGAAAATCACCCAATATGCAGAGGAACTTCTGGAAGGTTTGGAAGAATTGAAGGGCGGATGGCCAGAACGAGTTCTTACTATGCAACGCAACTGGATAGGTCGCAGCGAAGGAGCTCAGATAGACTTTCCGATTATTGGAGAGGATGACGAAGCCCTTTCAGTTTTCACTACTCGGCATGACACTATTTATGGAGCTACATTTATGGTTTTGGCTCCGGAACACCCTCTACTGTCTCGACTTGTAGTGGGTACTGATGAAGAGACGAACGTAGCAGAGTTTTGTCGAGAAGTTACCCTACAAGACACTTTAGTCAGAACTGGTGATGAGCAGGAAAAGCGAGGAGTCTTTACGGGAAGGTATGCTCTTAATCCAATGACAAAGGAGGAAATACCCATATGGGTGGCCGACTTTGTTCTTATGGAATACGGTACAGGAGCCATCCAGGCAGTTCCCGCTCACGATCAAAGAGATCTTGATTTTGCTCGAAAATATGGCCTCAGTGTTCGAGTTGTTGTTCAGCCTCCAGGAAAAGAACTCGAAGAAGAAAGCCTTCTTGAGGCTTACGTTGGTGAGGGAGAAAATATTAATTCCGGGCCTTTCGATGGGTTGTCAACACCTAAAGCCAAAGATGCAATCGCCGATTATCTCGAGGAAAAAGGTCTTGGTTGTCGAAAAGTTAATTACCGAATGCGTGACTGGGGTATTTCCCGACAACGTTATTGGGGTACACCTATTCCGATAATTCATTGTCAAGACTGTGGTGCTCTTCCCGTATTAGAAAAAGATCTTCCAGTTGTTCTTCCAATCGATATAGATGTTCAGTTTGATGGTACGTCTCCACTAAATACCTTGCGATCTTTTTGTGATGTTCCTTGCCCTGCATGTGGAAAACCTGCTTCGAGAGAGACGGATACGATGGACACGTTTTTTGATTCATCCTGGTATTTCTGTCGCTATTCAAGCCCACATGAAAAGGGAAATCCTTTTGATCGCAAAGCAAGTAAATATTGGATGGAGGTGGATCAGTATATCGGGGGTATCGAACATGCGGTTATGCATCTATTGTATGCGCGTTTTTTCACTAAAGTTCTGAGGGATTTTGGCCTTTTAGATATGGGGGAACCTTTTCGAAATTTATTAACTCAGGGAATGGTGATTAAAGACGGTCGAAAGATGTCAAAATCATATGGAAATGTAGTAGACCCTGATTCGATCATTGCAAAGTTTGGGGCAGATACAGCTCGACTTTTCATGCTGTTTGCCGCTCCGCCTGAGAAAGAACTAGAGTGGAGCGATGCTGGAGTTGAAGGTTGTCATCGTTTTCTTAATAGGATATGGAGACTGGTTGCAGGATGGGCAGAAGACCTAGAGGGGGTGGAAGCGGGGGATGCGGGTGCTATAACGGATCAGGAAGCTTGTGATTTACGGAAAAAAGTCCATCAAACCATCGAAAAGGTAACCGAAGACATTGAAGAAAGATTTCGATTTAATACGGCTATCGCTGCCATCATGGAGTTGTTGAATGAGTTGAATGTATTTCAAAAGAACCAACAGTTCCTTCCCGCAATCAAAGAGGCCCTTGAAAGTCTAGTTCTTCTTTTGTCTCCATTTGCACCCCATATTAGTGAAGAGCTTTGGTATATGCTTGGGCACAAGAAAGGGCTTGTTAATCATCCGTGGCCACAGTGTGACTCTGAAGCAGCTACTGAAAAAACTTTAACGATTGTGCTCCAAGTTAACGGGAAAGTGCGAAACCGAATAGCTCTCCCTGCATCACTTGAAGAAGAAAAAATTAAAACTCTGGCACTTGAAGACGAACGAATACAAAAATGGATTGGCACGAAAGAGGTCCAGCGTGTCATCGTCGTTCCAGGGAAATTAGTCAATGTGGTGGTTTAAGATGATAGTACGGATGGCATGGCTTACGACCGTGTGCGGATTCTTGGTATTAACAGGGTGTGGTTACAACTTTCAAGGAAAGGGCAAATCGAACCTTCCGGAAACTATTAAACGCATATATGTTCCTATATTTTTGAATAAAACCCTCGAGCAAGGTATCGAGATTAGGGTTACAGATTCCATTCGCAAAGTTATTCTAAACGACGGACGTGTCACTTTGGCGAGCGCTATTGATACAGCAGACGCTGTTCTCGATGGGCAGGTCACGTCATTCCGCCTTCGAGCGATTGGCTTTAGCACAAAGGATCGTGCAGAGGAAATTCGACTACGACTGGGTGTGAGAGTAGTTCTGCGCGATACAGTCGAAAATAAAACTATTTTTGGTAAAGATATAGTTTCCGATCGTGAGTATAGAGTTTCATCTAGTTTAGGAACAAATCAGTTGAAAAAGATTAAAGCATCTGAATTGGCTTCAGATGAGCTGGCCCGGGAGTTGCAAAGTCTCATGATTGAGGGATTTTAGGTTGGCGCCACCCGTAGAGGCCGACTTCCAGAAACATCTTCAGAACATTTCTTCGAATTCTATCGCCCCTTTGTATTTGCTTCATGGGGAAGAGGAATTCCACCAGAATGAATTCTGGTGCTTGATCAAAGAACGCCTGATCTCTCCCGAAACATCATCTTTTAACATTGAAATCATCGATGGTGAGACTTGCTCGGCAATCGATGTTCTGAATGCCGTGGAAACACTTTCATTTCTTGGAGGTAAGAAATGTGTTCTGGTTCGGAGGGCTCAACATCTTGAAAGTGAAATTGAATCGCTCGCCTCATACTTTTCCAGTCCGAATGACTCATCTTGCCTAGTATTGTTATCGGGCCCTTTAAAAACGTCCAGTAAGCTTCTAAAAGCCGTACATGTTGGAGGGGAGGTTATTTCAACTCCTTTTTTAAAAGGAAATAGATTTGTTTCTGCAGTGAAAAATTTAGCTTCTCGTAGAAGTTTGACACTAGACAAAGACGCTTTATCGTTTCTAGCTGAGCAAACCGGTGGTTCGCTATGGCGAGCTGCTGCAGAAATCGAAAAAATTAGTCTTTATACAAGCTGCGAAACTATAAACGATGGTAGTAAGGGGGGGTCTCATTTAGTTCCGTTAAAAGTAGTGGCGGATATTGTTGATGATGGACGGACGGAGAGTCTGTTCCGGTTAACTGATGCGATTGGGGTCCGTGATTCCGGTAAGGCCCTCGCGGCGCTTGAGGTCTTGTTGCGTCGTCAAAATTACCCAACTGTCATACTGGCTGCGGTTGCACGCCATTTGATGAGATTACTAGAAGCTCGATCTTTGTTGGATAGGGGAGCATCACCCTCAGAAGCCTCGAATGAAATGAGTGGTAACCCCTATTACACTCGTAAGCTAGTGCAACATGCCAACAGGTTTTCTGACAAGGAACTGAGAATCTCCTTGAGTGCTCTCCACGATACCGACGTGCGTTTGCGTGGAAGTGGTACCCCAGGTCAACTTCTAATGGAAAATGTGATTTTTGAACTTTGTGATCCTTTAGATACTAAGAAGCAGAGGGCTTCTCCCGCTGTAACGCGTGCACCCGACGGCTAATTCGGGAAACTATCCGTGATGCAGTTTGTCGGTGAATTACGCCTTTGGAGCTAGTCCGGTCGATTATCTTCACAGCGCCAGCCAGAGCTTTCTGTGAAGCTTCGACGTTTCCTTCTTCGAGTGCCACATGAACACTCTTGACGGCGGTTCGAAATTGTGTCCGAATTCCTTGATTACGAACTCTTTTTTTCTTGCTCCGTTGGCTAGCCTTGAGTACTGATTTTGTGAGGGGCATTCTCGTTTCTCCTAAGTTACGTATGATCGATCCACACACGGCAAAATATAGGGAATTTGTTTATTTTGTCAAGGTTTACCTGCAAGGTCCTATGAATGTCTAGTTCAGCGGATGCTACATCGAAAGATCCTTCTGGAATAAGAACTCATGGCAGAGGGGCGGAGATTGCTCGTTCCGCGGGTGTAGTTGGTGGTGCTACGCTTACTAGTCGGGTTTTCGGTTTTCTCCGTGACATGATCGTAGCAAATTCATTTGGAGCCGGACAAAGCGCCGATGCTTTCTTCGTGGCGTTCGGAATTCCAAATATTCTGCGAGTTTTTTTTGCTGAAGGTGCGCTGTCTGCCGCCTTTATTCCGGTGTTCACTCAAACTCGGAATTCGGAAGGAAATGATGCCGCTCGTCATCTGAGTGGCGCTCTCATTGTTTCGTTGGCCACTATTTTAATCGTAGTTACGGTTCTGGGAATTTTAGTGGCTCCTTTTATCGTTAAGATACTTGTTCCTGGATTTATTCAGCATTCAGAAAAATACCAACTGACCGTTCTTCTAACCAGATTGATGTTTCCCTTCCTGTTTTTCATAGGATTAACTGCTGTATTAGCTGGGATTCTCAATACTCTTGGACACTTTTTGATCCCGGCACTAACCCCTGTTCTTTTTAATTTTTCGATGATTGGTTGTGCTTTGTGGCTTGCACCTACCCTTGAAATACCGATAACAGGTTTGGCTTGGGGAGTAGTACTAGGTGGATCCGTTCAAATGCTAGTCCTTTTAAAACCCCTTTCGAAACGAGGGCAGATGCCTCGTTTAAGGTGGAACCCAAGACACAAAGGCTCTCGTAAAATTTCTAGACTTATGGTTCCGGCTATTTTCGGATTCTCAATAGCTCAGATAGGGACGTTATCTGATAGACTCCTGGCTTCTTTTCTTGCCGATGGCAGTATATCTTTTCTTTATTACGCTAATCGCCTGCTTCAATTTCCTCTTGGTATTTTTGGTATAGCCTTGACTATTGCAATATTTCCAACACTTTCTAGGCAAGCTGCTCAAGGTGAAAAAGGTGAATTAGTCGAAACCTTGGAAGAGGGGCTTCGACTAATATTATTCGTTTGCTTACCTTCTGCTCTTGGGTTAGCTCTGCTAGCCGAGCCGATCGTTCAAGTTTTGTTCCAACGTGGGGCTTTCTCCGCACAGGATACTCTAATGACTAGTCGAGCTGTGTATGCTTATGCTTTTGGTCTGATAGCCTATGCAGGTGTAAAAGTAGTTGTGGCCGCCTTCTATTCCTTAGAAGACACAAGGACCCCCGTAAAAATTGCCGCAGTGGTCTTAATTGCGAATATTGTCCTGAGTGTGATTTTGATGTTTCCCCTTCAGCATATGGGTTTAGCCTTAGCAAGTGCTTTATGTGCTTATCTAAATTGGGGACTGTTACTACACTATCTTCGTAAAAAACTTGGGTCTCTAGGTAGGGGAATAATAGTAAAGTCTTTCATTAAGTTTCTTATACCCACCACAATGATGGCTGTTGTTGTATATAGTCTGGAATTTTTCTTTTACATATCATCTGATTCGCTAGGTACTAGGATTGGAGTTTTAACTATGTGCCTCGTGGCGGGTGTCATTGTTTACCTTGCAGGAGCGCGATTGTTTCAGTGCCGTGAAATCTCTATTCTTTGGCAAAGTTTGCATAGTCGTAATTCCGGAGATTAGTCTCTGCTTCGGGCAGAGTTTTTAATAAAAACTACACAAGACTTAATGACTAAATCCTTTAGCGAGTGGTTAATATTAGAGAGTTATTTGGATTTTCTGACGGCGGAACTTCGTTTGTCGGACAATACTGTATCGGCTTACAGAAAAGATGTGAGAGGGTTTCTAGAGGTTTACTATACCAAGAAGGGATTAGATTTAAGCTTAATTCAACGAGATGATATTGTTTACTACTTAGAAGTGCTAAATACAAAGGGAATTGCTCCAAGATCAGTCAGGAGGAAGCTCTCAGCTGTTCGTGGGTTTTGTCGCTACTTAGTTTCGGAAGCGATCTTGGAGGGAAATCCAACTTTAGACTTAGAATCTCCAGCTGTCGAGCTATTGCTTCCAAAGTTTCTTTCCACTACGGAGGTAGACCGTTTGTTAGCCCAGGCAAATACTGAGACAATTTTAGGGTGTAGGGATTCGGCAATGCTTGAAACCCTTTACGCTACCGGTCTCCGGGTTTCTGAATTAGTGGGATTAGGCATCTCTCAAGTCAACCTTGAGGTGGGATTTTTGAGAGCCTGGGGAAAAGGGAAGAAGGAACGGATGGTTCCCTTAGGAGATTCTGCTAAAGAGAAAATCAATCAATACGTTTCCTGGGCTCGTGTGGCTATTTTAGAAAAGAGGGAAAAGAATACTGGCAAACAAGAGCAGGTAGATGCTCTTTTTTTAAATAGTAATGGGAAGGGAATTTCCCGTGCTGGATTTTGGAAAATCCTCAAAGGATATGCGCTCCAGGCAGGTATTTCCCAGAATGTTAGCCCACATGTTCTTCGTCATTCTTTTGCGACTCACTTACTTACCCGTGGAGCCGATCTTCGTTCAATACAAATGATGCTCGGGCACGCGGATATCTCAACAACTCAAATTTATACTTATGTCACAAAGGAAAGACTTAAAGTAATGATTAAGGAATTTCATCCAAGAGGTTGAATTTAAACATACTATAGAAAAATTTAATTAAAAATAAAGACTGAAAACCTTACAATTTTTCATAATTGCAGAGGGGCGATCTCTTTGCTATGGTGATTAATCATTGAGGGGCCCAGTGGCCGGATAGGACAATTTCGGAGGATGTTTTGGGAAATTCTGAAAGTAGACGGGTTCGGTTGATTGATCCGACAAAAGTACGCGACATTTTAGGAATCCATGATCAACATCTTCGAAAGATCGAGTCCATGTTTCAGGTCCAGCTTATTGTAGAGGATAGCGAAATCGAGGTTCTGGGTGAGTCCGAAAATGTCAGTTCGGTTGAGCATCTTTTGTCCACCTTTCAATTATGTATTGAAGAAGGTTTCGAGTTGTCTTCTCAGGATTTTCAGGTTATTGCAAAAGCTTACCAACGGGATACGACTATCGATCTAAAGGAATTCTTTTCCTGGAAAATACAAACAGGTGGAAGGCGTCGTTTCGTAATCCCAAAGAGTAGTGGGCAAAGGCGATATGTTGAATCTATCCGCAGCCGAGATATTGTTGTTGGTATTGGGCCTGCCGGTACGGGTAAGACTTATTTGGCCGTCGCTCTTGCTGTGGAAGGTCTTCTTCAAAAGAGATTTAGCCGAATCGTTCTTACACGTCCTGCAGTAGAAGCGGGTGAGCGCTTAGGGTTCTTACCAGGAGACATTGCCGAAAAGATACATCCATTTCTTCGGCCTCTATACGACGCACTTAATGAGCTAATGAATCCTGATAGGGTTCTCCAGTTGCTAGAATGTGGGGATATTGAGATTGCTCCATTGGCCTATATGAGAGGAAGAACCCTAAATGATTCTTTTGTTATTATGGACGAGGCACAGAATTCAACCCCTGAGCAAATGAAAATGTTTCTTACTCGAATGGGTTTTGGTTCCAAGTCCATAATTACTGGAGATATTACACAAATAGATATATCAGGAGAGAAAGGATCGGGATTGATTCAGATTCAAGAAATCCTGCAAGACGTTTCTGATATTGATTTTGTTTATTTTTCTGAAAAGGATGTTGTCCGACATCCTTTAGTTCAAGAGATCATTAAGGCTTATGATCAATATGGTCGTAAAAGTGAAGAGGCTGGCCAAAGGGAAGAAACTTAGGTAATGGCAAAAGCTGGTACTGAATTACAAAGATTGTTTCGTTTCAGACAAAAAAAAAGATATGCAGTACATCCTCGGTTGATTTTATGGGCTGTGGGTGGAATTTTGCTCGTTACTCTTAGTTTCCTCTCTATTCCTCGAGGAACTCTCCCGACTAAGCGTTTGAAGTTAGGGGATATCGTACCTCGCGATATTAAAGCTCCTACGGACATGCTTGTGGAAGATATCGAATCAACTCGTAAAATCAGGGAGAAGGCATCTGAAGCTGTTAAGGAAGTATTCGACTTGGACTTGCAACTTTCGGATACGATTAGGAAACGATTACATGATGAACTTACAAATGTTCGGAAGGAATTCCTGAAGCACGATATGATCACTGGCAAAAAAGAAAAACTTAACGATATACGGGATAAGAATGGTGGATTCCTTCCGAGAAGGAAAGACTCAAAATTAAATAAAAGACAGAAATACAAATTATTTGAGTCAGATTTCTACGATAAGATTCAGTTGCGTCCATCCCCATTGTTAACAGAGTATTTGCGTTTGAAGTCTTACAGCCCGGAAATCGCCCGTTCTGTTGGGTTCCTTCTTGCGGTCTCCATGGAAAATGGAGTGGTTAGCGATAAGAAAATTCTTGATCCACATGCGAATAAGGGAATTTTTATTCAGGTTCTTGGCAAGGAAGGACTTAAGGAACAAAGAGACATTGCTGGACTACTCGACTTGAATAAGGCCTCCGGTGTGATAGAAAAGTTGGCCCCTTTATCCGACATGGCTGACTCGGATACCGAACGTCTCGCAATTACAGAGTTAGCATCTAAGCTTTTAGAACCGAATCTTACTGTAAATAAAAGGGCCACAAAAAATCTTCGCGCAAAAGCGCTGAAGATCGCTGATCCGGTATTTTTCCAGATCAAAAAAGGAGAGATGATTGCTCGGGAAGGGGATCGTCTTATCGCTCACCAAGTCGCAAAACTCAGGGCTCTTGAGGCTCGTGAGGAAAAAAGAGGATTTCTAGGCTCACTCTTTGGTATGGGAATTTTGATCTCTCTGGCACTTGCGCTTGTTTCGATTTACCTTTTGCGTTTCAAAATAAAAATCACGGAATCTCCAAGGAGAGTGATCCTCCTAGGAGTAATACTTTTAGGAACTATGCTCCTTGTTCAAGGTTCTATGCAGATGGGATTGGCTTTTACTGAAACCATTGGAAATGTTCAGGCGAGAAGTTATTTTCACGCTATTCCCTTTGCTACTGGAGCCATGTTAGCTGCCATTCTTTTGGATTTTGAGATAGCCATTGTGGTGACTGCGCTGACAGCTTTTTTATCTGGTTTAGTTCTTCCTCAGGCATTTAGTTTTTCACTTATTACACTCATCGGAGGTTTGGTTACTAGTTTTCGGATTAGATCTCATAGAAGACGTTCAAGTATTTTGCTGACGGCTTTGTTAGTTGGTTTAGCCAATGCAACTATTATTGTTGCCCTGCACATGATTGAGGGTCAGCTCTTTTCTTCGGAAGGTTGGTTCACTGTGATAATGGGTCTCGTGGGCGGGCTTCTAACTGGCATAGTTGTCTCCGCGGTTCTTCCAATTTTGGAGTCTTTATTTAAGATTGCCTCTGACATTAAGCTTCTTGAATTGAGCGACTTGAATCACCCTCTCATGCGTCAACTTGTGATGAACTCTCCCGGGACATACCACCACAGCGTAGTTGTAAGTAATCTTTCAGAAGAGGCAGCGGAAATGATAGGAGCCAACACTCTTCTAGTGCGTGTGGCTGCCTATTATCATGATATAGGAAAGATTCGAAAATCTAATTACTTCATCGAAAATCAGTCAATAACAGAAAACTTACACGATCAATTGACCCCCAGGATGAGCGCTCTGATTCTTATCTCTCACGTTAAAGAAGGGATTGAGTTAGCTCGAAAGTATAATCTTCCCGAGCAGCTTATCGACTTCATACCTCAACATCACGGGACTAGTCTAATCAGTTACTTTTACAATAAAGCAAAAGAATTGGAAGATCCTGATCAGCAGGATGTTGATGAAGCCGATTTTCGCTATTCAGGACCAAAGCCTCAGAGTCGTGAAGCGGGCATCCTTATGCTTGCTGATGCAGTGGAAGCAGCATCTCGTAGTCTTCGTGACCCGAACCCTGCACGAGTGCAGAACATGGTCCGAAACAACGTAAGTCGTGTTTTTGCCGAAGGGCAACTAGATGACTGTGAATTAACATTGCGTGGTTTAAATCTTATTTCCGCGGCATTTATTCGTATTTTAACCGGAAGATTTCATCATCGAGTCGACTATCCTGAAATCGACCAAGCGCGTCATGTTGAATTGGAGGCAAAATTGGATGCCAGTCGCGTTAACGAACAGACAAATTACGACAAGGATAGATCTCAGATGGCTTGGAAACCAAGCTCGGAAGCTGTTAAAGCTTCTGAATCGTCCCTCGGATGAACTTAGTGTTCTACTAGTGGATGATAAAGAGATGGTGTGCCTAAACGGTCGTTACCGTTCCGAGGAGAGAGCAACTGATGTCTTGGCTTTTCCTCAATATGATAATGAGGTGCAATCGGGAGCTGTTCTGGGCGATGTCGTGATTTCGGTTGAAACGGCTTTGCGCCAATTGAAAACTTCGAAAACCCAAATAAAAAGCTCTTCGGAAAATCCATTATGGGAAGTGAAAGCTGGAAGTCCTTTGGGAGAAGAGGTGATTCGTTTAATGGTTCATGGAACGCTTCACCTGCTTGGATATGACCATGCAACGGATGCTCAATTCCGTAATATGCAAGTAGAGGAGGGGCGTTGTTTGCAAGAAATGTTTTCAAATGAAATTCCAATTCAACATAAAAAGAGGAAAAGTTGAAAAATCTTTGGGCTCCCTGGAGAATGACCTACGTGAAAAGGAATATTGGAAATGATGGTTGTTTTTTGTGTCAAAAGCTCAAGGAAGATAAGAAAGATGAAGAAATTTATGTTCTTTGTCGAACCAATCTTGCTTTCGTCATCATGAATGTTTTTCCCTACAGTAATGGACATTTGATGATTTCACCTCATCGACATACTGGCGATTTCTTGGATCTTACGGAAGAAGAGGGGAATGAATTGATGAGATTGGCGAAAATGTCGATTGGGTTTCTTGGTGAAGCAATGGGTCCTCATGGCTATAATGTTGGGATTAATCTTGGTAAGGCAGCCGGTGCGGGTTTAGAAGATCATTTACATCTTCACGTTGTTCCCCGGTGGACTGGAGATACTAATTTCATGCCGGTACTTGCTGATGTTAAGCTAATTCCCGATCACTTAGATAGTACTTACCATATTCTGAAAGTATTGTTTCAAAAGGCAGAAAGTTGATCATATGGGTGCTTTCCGATTCATTCTCGCCTTAGCTGGTATTCTTATTCTTGTGACGCTTGGGGTTAAGAATATGCATCCTGTGACGATAGGGTTTTACGGGCTGCCTGGAAGAACTATGCCTTTATTTTACCTCCTGCTAATTGCTTTCGCTTTGGGGGCACTTATAACTTGGCTTTTTCATCTAGCCGAAAAGATTAGACTCCAGTGGAAATTAAGGCGAGATCAAATTGACCTGCGTAAGTTACGTGACCAGGTTCAAGAAATGGAAGAACGGAGTCTGGTCCCAGTGCATGATGAAAGCGAAGTTATAGAACCTTCATACCAGGTTGAAGGGGATTCCACCCGGATCTCATCGACCGACCGATGAAAAATTTTGAGTAAAAATCCCTCTCTTTCAACGAACGATAATATAACCAAAGCGAATGATCCTTGCTCTGAGGGCAAGGGTAAGGACGGAACTGGTCTTACACCTATGATGCGTCAATATAGAGATATCAAAGCAAATCATGCTGATGCCATCTTGTTTTTTCGGATGGGGGATTTCTACGAAATGTTTTATGAAGACGCTGAAACTGCAGCGCCCGTGTTAGATCTAGCATTGACTTCGCGAAACGATGACGCACAAGGGAAGATACCCATGTGCGGATTTCCATTTCATGCATCAGAAGGTTACATAGCTCGTTTGGTCAAAGCTGGTTATCGTGTAGCTATCTGTGACCAAATAGAAGATCCAAAGAAAGCTAAGGGATTAGTCAAACGGAAAGTAGTCCAGGTGGTTTCGCCAGGGACTGCGACTCAACCGCAGATATTAGAATCTAAAACTGGTAATTACCTGTCTGCTATTTCAGGAAATGAGACAACCATTGGATTTGCATTCGCGGATCTTTCAACTGGAGAATTTGGTGTTCTTCAATGGAATGGAAAGGAGAAATGGTCACTACTTGCTGATGAGTGGGCAGACCTAGAACCCAAAGAGCTTCTATTGCCTGATGATATGAGTGAGGCCCTTCATAAGATCCAGGATACAGAGGCAGTATGGAAAAATGAAAAACTGTTGATTAGTCGACAACCTTCTCGTAATTTCGATCCAGATGTTGCTGCTCGTGCGCTGAAATTAGGCTTTGGTTTGGGATCCTTGGAAGGTTTGGGACTGGACCAGGTTCCTTTAGGGACCGGTGCTGCGGGAGCACTCTATGTCTTTCTACGAGACTCACAAGGAGGACGACTCGGTCATCTTCGGCCACCCTGTGCTGTTTCACGAGAGGAAAGTGTTCTTCTTGATTCTGCAACCTTGCGAAATCTAGAAATTCTTCGCGCTGGACCAGAAGGGGACCGAAGCGGGACTTTGCTGCAGATTTTGGACCAGACTGTAACACCCATGGGGGGACGAATGCTAAGGGATTGGCTCCTTCATCCGCTTGTTCAGTCAAAGCCGATTCATGAGCGCCTCGAAACTGTCCGTGAATTCAAAAACAATAATACAACAAGGGAAAACCTAAGGCGGATTTTGGCAACCGTGGGGGATATCGAAAGGCTTATGGCCAGGCTTCATCTCGGGTCAGGAAATGCCCGTGACCTTAGAAATCTTTCTAGCTCTCTTGAGATTCTCCCAGCAGCATTTGAAATGGTTTCAAAATTTGAAACCATTTTTATCCAAAAACATTTTTTGGAATGGGATAACTTAGACGATGTTGTTGAAACAATAAACGTTGCTGTGGTTGAAGAACCACCTATTTCTCTTCGTGAAGGCGGTCTTGTTAATGTCGGTTATCGAGAAGCTCTAGACCGTTTACGCTTTATGAGTCAAGAATCAAAGTCTTGGATTCGTTCCTATGAAGAAGAGGAGCGGTTGCGTACAGGAATTAAAAATTTAAAGATAATTTACAATAAGGTATTTGGATACTGTATTGAGATAAGTAAAAGAGGGGAGGATCAGGTTCCACCAGAGTATACACGTCGTCAGACCCTAACTAACGCTGAAAGATATGTTACGGTCGAACTGAAAAAAACTGAAGAGGAAGTTCTTGATTCAGATGCAAAATCCCGAGAAATGGAATATGAAATTTTTCAGGAGATCCGCGACAGGATCTTGTCTGAAACGGTTAGAATCCAGGGCGTTGCTCGAAAGCTTGCCACTATAGATGTACTTTCGACTTTTGCTGAGAATGCTTCCCGCTTTCAGTATGTTGAGCCAGTTGTTGATGAATCAGGAGACATCCTGATAGAAGAAGGTCGACACCCCGTCTTAGAACAATCGTCAGTTGCGCTAGAGGAACGATTTGTTCCGAATCACGCGGAAATAAGTACTGAAAATCGTCAAGTGCTAGTCCTGACTGGACCCAACATGTCCGGCAAGTCTACTTACATTCGGCAAGTCGCGTTAATTGTTTTATTGGCTCAATTGGGAAGTTTTGTTCCTGCAAAATCAGCGAAGATTGGATTAGTCGATAGAATCTTTACAAGAGTTGGTGCGCACGATCGACTCCAGAGAGGGCAAAGCACCTTCATGGTGGAAATGGTAGAAACCGCCTACATCCTCCACCGTTCAACCCCTAAAAGCCTAGTTATTCTTGATGAAATTGGGCGTGGTACATCTACTTATGACGGTATCAGTATCGCTTGGGCCGTGGCCGAACACCTCCATGGAGAAGGAGAAAAAGGCCCTCGAACGCTTTTTGCAACTCATTACCATGAATTGGCACAGTTGGAAAACCGTCTTCCACGGGTTCAAAACCTTACGATGCTTGCTAAGGAATATCAGGGTGAAGTTGTCTTCCTTCGTCAGGTTGTGGAAGGTACATCTGACCGAAGTTATGGGATACACGTTGCCCGTCTTGCTGGATTTCCCCGTCAAATCTTAAACCGAGCAGAGCAGATGTTAAAAACCTTTGAGAAGGATAATCAATGGGAGAAAGGTCGATCGCATTTACCAAGTAATACTGATCAGTTGTCAATTTTTCAGGAGCATGGAGCGGATCTATTAGAGAAAATTAGAGAAATAGATTCTGATCAACTTACCCCGATTGAGGCACTTAATTTTCTCCATAATATGAAAAAAAGTTTAGAGTAGGAATGGAAGAGTATTTTGTAGTCTTTTGATCAAATAATCGAATGTCAAAGTTGTAATTGAAAAGTTTAAACTGTATCGACCATTGAGTTTGGATCCGCAGGTAAGAAAATAAAGGGATACCTTAATTGAAGAAGTCGTGGTTGGGTAAAGTTCGAAGTAGTCCAGCGAAGCCGGATGGACAGGAAAGTGTAAGTGAGCAAACTAGGCGAAGGATCCGGCGTATTGTTACTGGTGGAGTTTGTATTATTATCCTATTGACTATCACCGGTATTTATTTCGAGTTCAACCCTACCCATTTGATGGCTAACAACGTTATCGTTTACGCTATCGTAAATCTCAACATTATTTTGCTTTTAGCATTGATTTTACTTGTTTTACGAAATTTGTTGAAACTTTACTTTGAACGTCGTCGGGGTGCTATCGGGACAAAGTTTCGTGCAAAATTAGTCTCCGCTTTTGTTGGCTTGGCCTTGACCCCTTCAATTTTGCTTTTCGTTGTGGCTAACGGTTTAATTAATCGGAGTATCGAAAGTTGGTTTAATTCTCAGGTTGAAGGCACTTTAAAGGACTCTCAAGAGGTTGTGCAAAAGGTTGGGCGGGAATCTGACGAACGAATTTTGAGGCTTTCTTCTATTCTTTCAAAACGAATTAACGTTTCAGATCTCAATCGTCCAGCCGACAATTTCACACTGAGAGTTTTTTTGGAAGAAAAACTCCATGAACACCGATTAGATGCATTGCAAGTTATGTCTGCAGATCAGAAATACTCGCTGAATGTCCAAAATGAAGACTTACCAAAAGACCTATTAATTAAAAAGCAAACATCAGATCAAGTTGATAAAGCGATGAGCGGAAAAATCGTTGTTGAAAGGCAGCGAATAGGAGCCGGGTCTGTGGTTCGTGGGTTGAGTGCTTTGAAATCGGGAACAGGAAAAGAACGAAAACTGGGATTGCTTGTAGTTTCACAATACGTGTCGGCAGATCTTACCAAAAAAATGGAAGGGGTAGTTGGAACCTATCGAGAGTACAAACAACTTGAAATGTTTGGTGATCCTTTGAAAGTTAGCTATCTAATTACATTTTTACTCATAACATTATTGATTATCTTCTCAGCTATTTGGTTTGGGTTTTATCTGGCAAAGGGAATAACCGAACCTATTAAGGCTTTGGCTGAAGGGACTCGATCTGTATCAGAGGGTAATCTTGATATTTTAGTTGAGCGAGGAGG
>CAYTIB010000003.1:0-50421 GCA_964437725.1 uncultured bacterium
GACGAAGATGACGAAGATGACGAAGATGACGAAGATGACGAAGATGACGAAGATGACGAAGATGAGTAGTTTAGGACGATATTTACGTGTTGCTAGGTGGGCGCGCGCTAGGGAATTTCATCATTTTCCTGATATGATAATTACGGGTTGTGTGTAGATATCACCTTGTATCCTGAGACGTCGACTTGTGTTATCCATTGATTCTCTACCTGCATTAAATGCTACCTTAAATTCGCTCAGTGCTCTTCTCTTGCTATCCGGGTATGCGTTTATACGCCGCGGTCGTGTCCGGGCTCACACGGTATGTATGATTGCGGCTTTTTCTGTTTCTATTCTCTTTTTGATTTCCTATTTAATTTATCATTATCACGTTGGGTCCGTCCGATTTGGGGGACAAGGTTGGGCACGGCCTGTTTACTTTACCATCCTGATTACCCACACAGTTTTGGCAGTCCTTATCGTTCCGATGGCCTTGATCACGCTATACCGGGCTTGGAAAAAGCAGTTTGTTAGACATCGACGGATTGCCCGATGGACTCTTCCCATTTGGCTCTATGTGTCGATCACGGGTGTTGTGATTTATTTAATGCTCTACAAAATCTTTGGTCCGTTGAGTCCAACAGGATCTCTCGGAGGGACTTAGCGGCCCTCGACTAGTATAGATCTGCTTCCCAAGGCGAAAGAGTTTCTTGATGTTATTGATGCATTGCATCAGTTGCGGGTGTCAGTGATTCTGACATGGAAATGGACAAGGTGATTTTCGCGCTCTCCCTTACGGATTTTTCTTAGTTTCTCAGGGATTTAACGGGGCTCCAATTGACGTTTTCTACCCCTCAAAATGAAAAGTCTTGTGCTTTTAAAATACAGGGACTCCACCATGCTTATGGCACTCGTAAGGCGCTTGAGGATGTGACACTTTCTGTCCATCAAGGAGAGGTGTTTGGTGTTCTGGGGGAGAATGGTTGCGGGAAGACAACTTTGTTTAAGATTCTTTCCACATTGATGCCTCCTTCGTCCGGACAGGTGTCTCTTCTGGGGCATGATCTTGTAGAAAAACCGAAATCTATTCGCCGGCGAATCGGAGTTGTTTTTCAGCATCCAAGTTTAGACCCCAAGCTCACAGTACGGGAAAACCTAGTGCACCAGGCACGTCTTTACGGAATGCGAGGAAAGATACTTAAAGAGAGTGTCAAAAAGAATCTTGACCGGTTAGGAATTAGCGATCGGAGCAATGACCTAGCGGAAAACCTTTCTGGTGGACTACAACGAAGAGCAGAATTAGCGAAGGCTTTGTTACATCGCCCAGATATCCTTATCCTCGATGAGCCAGGAACCGGATTGGACCCGGCAGCTCGAAAAACCTTTGATGATTATCTTGAGGATTTACGCCAAACAGAAAGTACGACCGTTCTTATGACAACGCACCTTCTCGAACAAGCCGATCGCTGCGACCGAGTTGCATTTCTTCATCGTGGTGCATTAGTGGCATTGGGTACGCCGGATGATTTGAAATTACGGGTTGGCGGGGATGTGGTAAGAATCCAGAGCAGAGACTCTGAGGGTCTGCGCCTTAGGATTCTCGAACGTTTTGGTCTTGAAGCACGCTTGGTCCTTGGCGAATTGCGTATTGAAAGGCCTCGCGGCCATGAGTTAGTCCGGAACTTAGTTGATGCTTTCCCCGATGAGGTTGGCTCGATCACTTTTGGAAAACCAACCCTTGAGGACGTTTTTATCCATGTAACCGGACATACAATGTTTAAAGATCAAGATGATGACAACAAGGAATCGAGGAAACAAAAGCCATGAACCTATGGTTGCCTATAGCCTCTCTTTGGCGACGGGAAATGGTGCGGTTTTTGAGGCAGAGAAGCCGTGTCGTCGGATCTCTGGCCCAACCCCTTTTATTCTGGCTTCTCTTGGGTAGTGGTTTCCGCTCTACTTTCCAGGTTCCAGGTTCTCCAAAAGCGGTTGCATATACTGAGTATTTTTTCCCCGGTGTAGTTTGTCTGGTTCTCTTGTTCACAGCTATTTTCACAACTATATCGACGGTACAGGATCGAAACGAAGGTTTTCTGCAAGGAGTCCTGGTGGCACCTGTCCCTCGATATGGAATCGTTCTGGGGCAAGCCCTAGGTGGGACAACTCTGGCTCTTCTCCAAGGACTACTTCTTTTGCTCATCTCCCCACTTGCCGGATTCAGTTTGGGGTTTTCAGCCGTTTTTCTCTCGTTGGTAATGATGGCGGTTTTGTCTTTCGGAATGACTAGTTTGGGTTTGGTTATTGCTTGGCGAATGGATTCTGTCCAGGGTTTTCACGCTATCATGAATTTGTTTCTGATGCCCCTTTGGCTTCTTTCCGGGGCAGTTTTCCCTGTAACCGGAGTGCCTTTTTGGCTAGCCTGGATCATGCGTTTTAACCCGGTGACTTACGGTGTTGCAGCTGTGCGGCGGTCAATGTATTGGGAATCACAATCTTCCCCTGGTGGGTACCTGTTGGATGCCCTTCCTCCCATGAACCTGTCCATCACAGTTTTGCTTGGTTTTTCCCTGGGGATATTCCTTTTGGCTGTTTGGGTTGCCAATAGACGCAAGACTTAATTCAGGGCTAAATCCTGCCTTTTAGAAAGATATGAAATTCCTAAACAGAACATAATAAAATTAAGGATCGTAGTTGGGATTCTTCAATCGAAGAGTTCAACAAGGACAACAAAATTCAAAATCTGAAGGCATCTGGATTAGGTGACAAAGGACTGAGCGAAAACAAAAAAACGGACTTGGAAAAGACTGCAGGAAGGGAGTTGAAACAGTAAGATTGATGGCGAATAAATTCCAGAGTCCGCATCAACGTAAGACTGGGAAACGTAGCCCAAAGAAAAAACGCAAATTCTAAGGCCAAAATATGTCATATTCGGATGCGGGATATTTAACTCAGAACTAATTGGATCTCTTTCAGTATGACAAAAGCTATCGAAGAATCATTAAAGAAGCTTCGCCAAGATGCATCAGACATTTTCAAATCCTCTTTGGATGCTGTGGACCCCTATGATGCAGTCTGTCGCTATTTAAGCCTTGAGGGCGATTACTTGCTTGTGGGTAACCAGAAGGTGGATTGTCCACCCAGAGTCTATGTGATCGGATTTGGAAAGGCCGCGGCACCGATGGCGCAGGCTGTTGAAAAGATTCTTGGAGATCGGATTGCCGGAGGAATTGTCACGGTCAAGGAGGGGCACTCTCTCCCGTTAAAACAGATTCGGGTATTGGAGGCTTCTCACCCCATTCCGGATGAACGTGGGCTAAAGTCAGCCGGGGAGATCGTAGGATTGGTTGAGGCCCTTGAGGAGAACGATCTTCTTTTGTGTATGATCTCAGGTGGAGGATCTGCCCTTCTTCCTTTACCCGCGGAAGGGATTTCTCTTGCAAATAAAGGCGCGGCAACGCAGGCTCTCCTTGACGCGGGCGCTTCGATTCATGAAATGAATGCACTTCGAAAACATCTATCCAAGGTTAAGGGAGGGCAATTAGCTCGACTGGCTTATCCGGCAACCATGATCTCGCTGGTTTTATCCGATGTAGTGGGAGATAACCCGGATACCATAGCGTCCGGGCCTACGGTTCCCGATGGCACGACCTTTACGACCTGCCTGGAAATAATCGACCGACTTCGAATTCGGAGTAAATTGCCAGAACCTGTTCTGGAACATTTGGAAAAGGGAGCCAAAGGCGCGAGGCCGGAGACCCCGAAATCTGACGATCCTATTTTCGGGCGAACACATTACATTCTCGTAGGACACAATACTCATGCCCTACAGGCAGCAGCTGAAGCTGCACAGTCCAAGGGGTACCAAGCTTTAATTCTGTCTTCGTGTATTGAGGGAGAAACAAGGGATGTAGCGCGAATGCATGCTGCTATAGCAAAGCAATGCCGGGCCAGTGGCCATCCAGTTCTTCCCCCAGCTTGTGTCTTATCTGGGGGAGAGACAACGGTTACCATACGCGGTCCAGGAAAAGGTGGCCGAAATCAGGAGTGTGCTCTGGCGGCGGGACTCGATCTATCTGGTCATCCGAACGTTGTTTTGCTTAGTGCAGGGACCGATGGGACGGATGGGCCTACAAATGCTGCTGGTGCCGTTGTTGATGGAACCACGGTTCTACGTGCGGAAACAATGGGCCTAGATCCAAGGTCTGCACTGGATGAAAATGATGCTTACCCCTTCTTCCAAAAGTTGGGGGATCTTTACGTGACGGGGCCGACGCGGACGAACGTGATGGACGTTCGAATCATGTTGGTAGGGTCTTAAGCTCCATTTCGAGCCGTTAAACCTGGGAAACAACTCTGCACCGATTTAGTGAAAAGTCCTCACTCTACCGGTCTGGAAAGGTTTGTTAGATTGAGATTGTCAGAAATTTGATTAAGGTTTAGTAGACCAGAAGTCGGAAGCGATAAATTCCCCCGACGATTTCCTCGAGTGAGAGGTTGCAGCAGACTGTCCGCTAGTTCATGAAACCAACCCCCGATTTTTAAGCTCTTCAGTGGCCTGATCGATCCGGTCAATTGCCTCTCTTTCCAATGACCACTGTATCAACTCTCTCATCCCTTCATCGAAGCTGACCTGTGGTTCAAAACCTAGGATATCCTGGGCCTGGGTGATGTCCGCAAAGCAATGCCGCACGTCTCCCTTCCTGAAGGTTTGAGTGATTTCAGGTTTTATTTTTAGTTCGAGCAACTTAGATAGGGTCTCTGCAATACCAGCGATTCGCTGAGGATTTCCTGTGCCGATATTGAAGCTGGAAGGATGGTCTAAATCGCGCTCCATGGCTAGCATGTTCGCCTGGACGACATCGTGAACTGAGATGAAGTCACGTGTCTGATTACCATCCTCATACACAATAGGGCGGTTCCCATTTTTAAGACGGCTCAAAAATATTGCTGCTACACCCGTATAGGGGTTGTTAAGAGATTGACGTGGTCCGTAAACATTGAAATAACGCAAGGCAACAGCCCGAATGTTATACGTGAGCCCAAAATTAAGAACTAGTTCCTCTTGTACGCTTTTGGTGATGGCATAAATTGAATTGGGATGATAGGCCGCTCGTTCACTGGTGGAAGTGGGCTTTAGCTTTGACCCTTCCTTCGAATCCAAAAGTTCCCAATCCTTTTTTGTCATCTGTTCAGGGGTGCGTAGCGGCGGGCGGACGATCTCCCCTCTTGTGTTTTGATAACACCCTTCACCATAACTGCTCATCGATGCCGCAACAATGATTTTTCTAACCTTGTGATCTTCGTTGGCAAGGATATCCAACAAGTTGGCCGTCCCACCAATGTTCACATCCACATAGTGCTTTATCTCATATTGGGATTGCGCAACACCGACAGCCGATGCTTTATGGAAAATGATCTCGATATCGTTCAGAGCATCACGCAGGTTGTCACGGTCACGTACATCTCCATGCATGAATTCTACGTCAGGATTTAAGTAATCAGGAGGCTGATTACCCGGGTGCACCTGAGAGGTCAGATTGTCGAAGATTCGTACTTGATGCCCACGGGAAACCAGTTCATCAACGATAAAGGAGGCGATGAATCCGGCTCCTCCCGTAACCAGAATTCGCATATTCGATCCCTTCAAACATATTTATCCAAGGTAGATTTCAAAGTTCATCATTGCTTGAGAATTTTCTGTAATTCGCGCTCTTCCTTTTCGGTCTGGCTTGGTTTGTTTGAATCAGTAGATTTCATTTGCTGAATTGTTCGGGAAATACTCTTCCAAAAAGTGCTATCTCCGCCTTTGCGGACCTGACGAAGTTCCTTGGTAAGCCGGTTATCAAGTGATCCATATTTTTTTGTCGGAAAAACTGTAGAAAGGGCCTCTGTGGCCACGTCGAAAAAAGGAGCAATGGTGGAATCTCTGAGTAGTTGGCCCTGAGAGGCAGATTGCGAAAACACGGGAACTAGTAGCAGTAAAATTGAGACAAAGATAACTCCTTTGCAAAAGCCAAAAAGGGCACCCAAAATCCGATTTACAAAAGAGAGTTTTGCTTTTTTTGTAACTGTGTGAACCATTCTTCCCAGAGCGCCAACCAAAAAACTGATAACGATAAAAACAGCGATAAAACTGATAATGCTAGTGATCCGAGAATCAGAAGTGGCCCATTTTAAATATGGAGCTCCGTATCCGTATACACGGGTGGCTACCATGTAGCCCATGATAATAGCAAGGAAGGAAAAAACTTCACGAATGACCCCTCGGACAAAGCTGTAGATTACGCTTATGCCGAGGATTCCGAGAATGACAACATCCAGCCAGTACATCGCTTCTCATTTGGAAGTTTGAAAAAATTTAAGACCTAAACTCCGCGGCCACGGACTGCACTTGTAGAATATCCGTCCGAAGCTAGTTCAGCAAGATCAGCCCACATGACTAAGGCATTTTCTTTGTTGTCTGGGTAGTAAGCTTTGCGAATCCCGGCTGGTGCGAATCCGAATTTTGAGTAAAGCCAGTGGGCGGCTTTATTAGATACCCGAACCTCGAGGGTTGCGTTCCACGCTCCCTGACGGGTTGCTTGGTAGAGGAGGTACTGTAGGAGTCGTTCACCGATTTTTTTACGACGACATTTTTTCAGGATAGCAAAATTTGTGATATGTGCTTCGTCCAAAATCAGAGAATAGCAGGCGTAGCCAACTACTTTTTTGAATGGATGGTCCATTTCCGCCACAAGACAATTTGATATCTTTGGCAACCCCAATTCTTGCAGAAACTGGTCACGCGTCCAAGGGACTGGAAATGCCTCCTTCTCAATTTCCAAGACATCACTCAGGTCGGAATCCCTCATTTCCCTTATGGAAACGGGATACGTCATCTTCTGCGTAACCAATGATAAGGCCTTTCCTTCTATTGCTACTGAAGGTTTGAAACACCATCTTAAGCTTGGAACCCTTATTTGAAAATTAAATATATATCCATGAGCCTTTTTCTCCAACATAGACTACATGCAAAATTTCAATTTATTGCAGTGGATCTTCTTGTAATGCTATGATTTCCCTTATTTTTAGATGTCTTTCTAACCTAGTAGGAGGGTTTACGTGTTTGGAGAAACCCTAGTTGTCGTCAGGGGAGCGGGGGATTTGGCCACGGGAGTTATCCACCGGTTGGTACGTTCCGGCTTGCCGGTTATCGCTACTGATATTGGAGATCCAACTGTTATTCGTCGCACGGTGGCTTTTGGCGAAGCTATCCCAAACGGGGAGGCGATAGTCGAAGGGATGATTGCGCGCCGGGCGGATTCGTTGGATCAAGCCATACAGTTCTACCAGGAAGGGATAGTTCCTGTTATCGTTGATCCGGAAGCAAATATTACAAAGAGGCTGAATCCCTTTGCGTTAGTTGATGCTATTTTAGCCAAGAAAAATCTGGGTACGAGTAGGGGGATGGCTGACGTTGTTATTGGTCTAGGACCGGGATTTTCCGCCGGGGGTGATGTGGATGTTGTAGTCGAGACCAACCGGGGTCACGACCTTGCACGGTTGATTTTCGAGGGCACGGCGGAGCCCAATACCGGTATACCGGGAAATGTGGGTGGCAAGACCGATGAAAGGGTGATCCGGTCCCCCAGTGAAGGTGTCCTGAGGGGTGTTCGGCGGATTGGGGACCGAGTTCAAGCAGGAGATGTGGTTGCCAAGATTGACGAGGTACCTGTCGTAACCAAGATCGACGGTATTCTTCGTGGTTTATTGCGTAATGACCTGGCGGTTACTAAGGGCTTTAAGGTTGGAGATGTCGATCCGCGATGCCAAAAGGAGCATTGCTTTACCATATCCGATAAGGCACGTGCCATCGGAGGTGGTGTCCTTGAAGCCATCCTCATGTTTCTGGCGACGAAGAAGGGTGTCGTTGGCTGATTTATCTGATGGCTGAATGAATCGTCCAAAGTCAGCGTATCAAGAATCGGTTTTCTCATTTGGCTCTATGGAGCTTCCCATTCAGCCGGATGGTGTAAGTGTTTTTGTGCCTCCCCCCCAATTCTATATTCCGACCGATGGTGTGCTAGAAAAGATTATGTGGGCAGTGGCTCATCAGCTTCCTGGCTTACTGATTGGGGAAACAGGGGTTGGAAAGACCCTCGCTATCCGATATCTGGCCCACGAAACACGTACCGGACTTCGCCGTGTAAACCTGAATGGAATGACGACGGTTGATGAATTTGTTGGCAAACTAATGATCAACGAAACTGGGACGTATTGGTCGAATGGCGTTTTGGTTCAGGCTATGCAGGCAGGTGACTGGCTTTTGATCGACGAGATTAACGCATGTCTTCCAGAAATCGCTTTTTGTCTCCATTCTTTGCTCGATGATGACCGAATGATTGTCTTGACCGAATATGATGGACGTATTATCCGCCCACATCCTAATTTTCGTCTCTTTGCTACGATGAACCCTTCCGAGGACCATAAATACGGAGGTACCAAGCTCCTAAATGAAGCCCTCCTGGACCGCTTTCCAATGACAGTCCGGATGAACTATCTTTCAGAAGATGCAGAGGTCGAGGCGGTTACTGTCCAGAGTGGAAATCCGGATCGAGAGATGATTCGAAAAATGGTCCGATGTGCAGGCGATATCAGGGCCGCTATAGCCGAGGAGAAGATATTTGGATCCTGCAGTACACGCCGGATTATTGATTGGGCTCGTATGGCAACGCAGTTTGGACCTCAGGAAGCTGTTCGGCATACCCTCATCGGCAAGGTTTCGCCATTTGACGCACAGGCTATTCAAGATCTAGTAGACAACTATTTCGGTCCCGTCGAGAAGCCTTCAAAATCCAAATAAAAAGTTTTTGGTGCTCTTTACTTTGGAGTCATTCTTAGTGGTTTTATCAGCCCCATCGTTATCCAATACTCAAAACTTTCGGCGGCTCCGGTGGGAGCGTTTGGCGCAGATAACGTCTCACCGGTTTGGCTTGAAACTAGAGTATGGCCCTGGCCATGGAAACGATGGAAATCGGATAAGCATTCAGCCTATAGGGGATTTGTTCGTCGAGCGAGGAGAAACACTCCACGAGGTATCCCACTTGGTTGCGGAAAGCGATAGAGGGCGACGGCGAATCGCCACCCTATCGACGGGTTTCTGTTCAACAGAAAAAGCAGCGCTTTATCTCATTTGGCACGCATTAGAGGACGCCCGGGCCGAAAGTGCCTTCCTGGCAAGATATCCAGGTGGTGAGGTTTTCCTTGACTCACGTGCGTTTAATGATGCGGCCCGAGAAGTGGAAACCCAAAGTCTTCACCTGTTAGTCAGGCTAGCTTGGGCCATCTATGAAACTGGCCGATGGGGGATGGCTTCTCATTCGAACGAAGACATCCGGTTAGTCATGGGGCCCATTGTGCCGTTTATAGAGCGTGGCATAGTTTGTGAAATACCAGAGAAGACTGCGGATATCGCGTTTGAGATATTTCATTCTTGTTCTTCTATTTTGAATTTATTGAAAGAAACAATTGTTCCTGGAACGGATTTAGATGGTAATTCAAATATTCAAGGGCAGGTTGAGATTGGGGTGGATGGAAACGCTGAAAGGCCCTGCCAGGTAAAGGATGAGTCGCAAGATGTTGAAGATCCCGTGGAGTTGGGGAACTTGGAAAATTTAGCGTTCAGTGGTGCACCATGGCTAGATGTAAATGCGGATCCCAAGGAAATTCACCCGGATGCGATAATCCCAGATGAGCGGACCTGGGTAATACCGCCAGACGGTAGTCGAGAGGAGTACGGGGCTGTCCTTGACGAATCGAGTAATGAAGTGCTAGTCATGGTTCGTCGCCTCGAGCGGATGATTCGCGAACGACAGTACGTACGTTATGCTGGATCCTATCGCTCGGGTAAGCTGAACCCAGCCAAAGTTTGGAAACAGCGATCAGGTAATTTTCGCTTATTTCAGAGGAGAGTTGAGCCCGACCAATTGGATGTGGCCTTCACTCTACTAGTCGATGAAAGTGGTAGCATGAACCGCAAGAAGAAGTTTTTGGTTGCCCGCCAGGCTTCGGTTCTCTGTGCTGAAGCCCTGGATGGAATCTCTGTTCCCTTTGAGATCATCGGGTATTCTACCCAATCGTCCGAAGCTGTTATGGCACACAACTGCGGTCATGTTCCGGTCTTCCAGTTCCGGCACATCCGACATAGTCGCCTGGAGCACCGTCTCTATAAGACCTTTGAAGATGCGTATCGGAATGTACGAACACGGCTCGTCAATATTTCTCCCAGATTTAATAACTGGGACGAAGAGCATCTAACTTTTGCCGCTCGACGTCTTTCGGGAAGACCTGAAAAAATTAAGGTGATCATCATCATTTCTGACGGGCAACCCAACGGGAACGTTCGCAATTTGATGGAAACTACAGAGGGACTCTCGCGGCAAGGTTTCCGAATAATAGCCGTGGGTATCGAAGATGATTATGTTCGCGAAATCTACCCTAACCATGTTGTTGTAAAGGATATGTCCCAACTGACCTTGGAGCTTATCAACCTGCTTGAACAGGAACTCCTAGGGAGGCGAGAATAATTATTAGGATTTTTTGTATGAATATTTTTCTGTTTTTCATTTGGAGGGCAACAGATGATTCGATCGCAAAGTGAACCAAAAGAAGCAGAACCTACACTTATCCTCAACGAGCGGGAGGTGAAAAGTCTTTTCGAAGGAATGACCGAGGCTGAAATCGTCGCAGGTGCTACAGAATGGGTCGACAAAGGCTTCCGCGAAATGGCCGAAGGAAACCTTCGTCTTCACAGACGGGTACACGTGGATTATCCGGAAGGTCGAGGGTATGAGGACGGCTCGGTTATACGTATTCTCCCTTGTATTCTTCCAGGTCTGGGTGTAGCAGCTTTTCGTGCCTATCCGGACCATCACAGCGGTAAAGTGCTTGACCCAGCAAGAAATGCAGGGGAAATCGACTACAGGATGGGGACTGAGCTTTTGATCCTCTACGACTACAATGCTGGGATGAAGCTTTTAGCTATTATGAGCCACTACCTGTTGATGAATGCAAGAACTGCTGCGCCGACTGGTTTATCGGTACGCCACCTTTCCCGTAAAGATTCAAGTGTTTTGGGTTTTTTCGGTGCCGGAAGACATGCAAGTGCACAAATCATGTCCGTGCTGAACGAGAGACCTGGGATCCGGGAGGTTCGGGTCTGTAGCCGAACGCAGTCCAGGCGAGACGCATTGGTGACCAGGCTGTCCAACGAAATCAACCAGTCCGTAATATCTGTAGATACCCCAGAAGAAGCTGTAAGGGGATGTGATATTGTTGTTACCTGTACGAACGCAGGAAAGCCGGTATTCCAGGGTGAATGGCTCGATCCCGGGACACATGTTGCTCAAGTGGCCCGTGGTGAGATCGACGAAGAAACGGTCCGGAGGTCTCGAGTGTTTCCCGTCTGGAAAGAGCAGATTCTTTATGACACCCCACCGATGGAGCCCTATGCGAGTCTCAAGGCCTCGGGGGAGCTAAAAGATGAGGACGTTGTGGACCTCTGCGACGTGATTGTCTCCAAGGATCCAGGTCGCCGAGACAAGGAAGAAATCACGCTTTGCCCATCTCAGGGCATGGGAATGTGGGATGCCGCAGTGGGTAAATGGGCCTATGACTTAGCTGTTGCAAAAGGGATAGGACGGCTTTCTGTCTTTCGTAATGATCTACCAGATGACTAGGCTGAAGGTAATTTTTTGTAAACACAAAGTTTAATTTTTGCCTTTTAACCCAAGGGCGACTTCGACCGCTCGGACATCTAGGTTTTCTTCAACTTTATCGATTAGGTAACCAAGGTCCGGTGTCTCGTCTCGGCCAAGAGGAAGGTGTGGCATGACTCCGAGGATCGGAATGTCCGTCAGCGAAGCTAAGGCGCCCGGATTGGTTTCCTCCGCAATCGATGAAGGGGGGGAAAGAGTGTTAAGTACGACGCCGGTAACGCGGAGATTTCGTTTCCTGGCAGACTCTAGAGTAAGTAATGTGTGATTCAAGGTGCCCAGTCCCAGGCGGGCCACGACCAGAATTGGAAGACCGAGACGCTCAGCTAGATCCGAGACCAGAAATTCTTTAGTAATAGGGACATGAAATCCGCCTATCCCCTCGACGAAGGTAACATCGTGGAGGCTCTGAATATTTTCGAAGGCTAGAAGTATTTTTTCTGAATCGATTAATATTTTTTCGCGGTCTGCGGCAACCGAAGGAGCAAGGGGTTCTTTAAACCGATAAGGGCAAATATCTTTGATTGGGCTTTTGCATCCGGAGACCTGCATTACGAATAAGGCGTCCTCGGGAACTAAAATACCGTTCTCTTCACGGCAACCGGTCTCTACTGGTTTCATATTGCCCACGAGATAACCCCGCCTTCGAAACACCCCTGCGAGTCCTCCGGTAATTAGAGTTTTTCCAACACCAGTATCTGTCCCGACGATTAACATATTTACCCTTTGGGGAGACAATCGAAAATCACCTCCCCAATTACTTTAGAGTTTTATCTTACGGAGTCTATTGGCGGGGAAATTATGATCGAATCGTTGCGGTTACCCCACTCCCACCACGAGCCCAGGTAGTTTTTTACATTTGGATAACCCAACATTTTCAAGGCCAGATAGGTGTTTGCCGAACGATATCCTCCCTGGCAATAGGGATAAATGCTTTTGTCGGGTGTCACGCCCTTTGATTGATATAGTTCACGAATTTCATCAGCATTTTTATAAGCCCCGTTTTTGTCAAGATGCTCTCGCCAAAATATATGAACAGAACCAGGCATGGTACCAACGCGCCGGGCTCGTTTTTCTGTCCCGATGTATTCAGATTCCCGGCGAGTATCGAGCAATATTATTTCCTTTTTATCGATACCCTCGTGCATATCGAACCGTGTTGCTAGCCGGTCCGATCGGCGGCTGTTCCCCTCGAAACTGACTCGCTCAACCCCCATGGCTCTATTAGTGAGGGAGTAGCCTGCAGCCTCCCACGCTTGGAGGCCACCGTCCAAGAGCTTTGCGTCAGGGTGGTTGAACACGTCGAGTAGCCATACCCCACGTGCCGCGCGCTCTCCAGATTCGTGGTCATAAAAGACAACTGTTTGATCTCGATTTACCCCGCGAAACCCAAATAAGTTTTCAACCATCCATAAAAAAGCGTTCATTGGACCTTCGGACGTATCGTTTAAACTAATCCCGTAGAAATCAAAATGTAGGGCTTGTTCTATGTGGCTATTGGCATAATCCTCCCCGGGCCGAACGTCAATGAGGGTAACCTCACTCAGGCGACTTTTTAGCTCGTTGGGTGTTATGAGATATCGCGGTTCTGTGAACCCTTTCATTTCCTTCTCCCCTTCTCAGATACTATTTATTTCCCACTACAGCATTGATGCTCTCATGTGTTGTTCGCAGGATTTCTCGTAGAACCTCGTCAGGTGTTGTTAGGGGTGGCATGAGCACGACAACGTCCCCGAGCGGGCGAATAACGAGACCGCGCTTTCTTGCCTCTAGTGTTATTTGGTGTCCAATGCGTTGCTCAAACGGGTAAGGAGCTTTCGTTTTTTTGTTTTCGATCATTTCGATTCCGACCATGAAACCACATTGTCGAATATCGCCCACGTGCGGCTGTGAACGCATCTGATCAAGTCCTTCAATAAGCAGGTTGATCTTCCCTTGTAATTTTTCTAGGGTTTTTTCTTCTTCGAAGATTTCAAGGTTGGCAATTGCGGCGGCACAGGCGATTGGATTCCCTGTGTATGTGTGACCATGGAAAAAGGTTCTCAACGATCCATAGTTTCCCAGAAAGGCCTCGTAAATATTTTCTTTGGCCAACGTGGCGGCAAGAGGTAGAACGCCCCCGGTAATTCCCTTGGCGATGGCCATGAGATCGGGGGTGACGCCTTCGTGTTCGCATGCCCACATCTTCCCAGTTCGGCCGAATCCCGTTGCTACCTCATCAGCGATTAATAGGACGTCACACTCTTGGCAAATCCTACTTGCTTTCTGCAGATAGCCCTTGGGTGCGGTGATCATCCCACCCGCACCCTGAATTAGTGGTTCGATGATAAATGCCGCCGCCTCATCGGCATGTTGGCGAATGGCTTCCTCCATTTTCCGAATGATATGGAGTTCCGCCTCTTCAAGATCTGTATCCACTGTTTGCTTGTGTACATTTGGTGAGTCTAGCCGAATAGTATCAAAAAGTAGTGGTTTATAAGTTTCGTGAAAGAGGTTAATGCCACCTACGCTGACGGCACCAATTGTGTCTCCGTGGTAGGCTTCTTTGAGAGCGATGAACTTATTTTTTTCCGGTCGAGGTGGCGTTCGCTGAACTTGATATTGAAAGGCGATTTTCAAAGCGATCTCAACGGCGGAAGCTCCACTTTCTGAGAAGAAAACCCTTGTCAATCCTTCTGGAGCGATATTAGCGAGCATTTTTGCGAGATGAATTGCAGGAGGGTGAGTTAGCCCCAGTAAAGTGGAGTGATCCAGCTTTGCGGTTTGGCGTTGGATGGCCTGAGTAATCCTTGGGTGGTTGTGGCCGTGAACGTTACACCAAAGGGAAGATACCCCGTCGATATAACGTTTTCCCGCTTCGTCTATCAGATATACACCTTCGCCTCGGACAATGGTTGGAAAGTCCTCAATCTCCCACTCCTGCATCTGGGTAAACGGGTGCCAAAGATGCTTTAGATCAGTTTGGCGAAAGGGAATTTTGGGTTCAGTCATTCTGTCACCCAAAAGGAGTGGCAGAGGAGGGTGGGGAGGTCAACAGTCCAAGGGTTCGCCCGGTTTGCTCAAAAGCATCAAGTGCTTTTTCCAATTGATTTTTTTTGTGAGTGGCTGAGACTGTTACACGAATACGAGAAGTTCCCTCCGGGACTGTGGGGGGGCGGATGGCACGGGCGAAGACCCCTCGTTCAAAAAGGCCTTCTGCCAAGGCTAGAGCTTTTTGGGCGTTCCCCACTACGACCGGGATTATAGGTGTAGGGTCCAGTTGCATGGGGAATCCGATGGCGCTAAGCCCTTTCCGGAAGAAGGCGATGTTCTTTTGTAGACGGTCAATTCGTTCAGGCTCTCTTTCTATAATCCGGAGACCTTCCATTGCGCAAGTTGCTACGGCTGGAGGCAGGCTTGTCGTGTAGATGAATGATCGACAGGTATTAATTAAATAATCAATGAGAATTTGCGAACCGCAAACGTAGGCACCAAAGGAGCCGAAGGCTTTGCCAAGCGTTCCCATCTTTATATCTATCAAGGGATCCACGCCAAAATGGTTTCCTGTTCCACGTCCTCCTCTGCCCAACACACCGGTCCCGTGAGCATCGTCTACCATAATAACTGATTTATGGTCTCGAGCCAGCGGGACGATTTGGTCGAGTTGGGCGATATCGCCATCCATGCTAAAGCCCCCCTCTGTAACTACAAGCAGGTGGACCGGTTTGTCACTGTCCAGCTTGGAATATTTACCTTCCACATCTGAGAGTAGCTCCTTGAGATGTTTGGGATCATTGTGGCGAAACACCTGAATATTGGCCCTGCTCAGTTTGGCACCGTCGATAATGGATGCGTGATTGAGAGCGTCACTGTATATAACGCCTCCCGCTCCAGTGAGCGCTTGAATTACACCGATATTTGCAGTGTAACCGGAATTGAATAGAAGGCACGCCTCGGTTCCCTTGAAATGTGCGAGGGTTTGTTCGAGCTCATGATGGGCTGTGCGGGAGCCGGATACTAGCCTGGCGGACCCCGTTCCGAATCCTTGTTTTGCGATTGTCTTATTGGCGGCCTCGGCAAGACGACGGTCGTTTGCGAGACCAAGGTAATCGTTTCCGCAGAGAATAATATATTCCTTTCCGCTGAGTCGTCCGGTTGTTCCGGTGACTCTTTCGAAGGGCAAAATGGAGCGGCGGTGTTCTTTGCTTCCAAGATCCCTTAGGAATAATTTGAGTTTTTCATCCATTTTTTGTCGGTCTTTTCGCTTGTTCAGTTTTAAGTCCTACCATACCTCATTATGCAACATGATTTTTAATCTTTGAGTCATGTGTCTCAGCAACACTGTGACGTGTGAAGAAATGCCATCTTACAGCTTGGTTTCAGGAGCACTACCCATAGACAGATAACCATTCAAAATAATTCTTCAAACCTACTCCTTTTTTTAGAGATAGTTTGGGTGTTGGTCGAACTAGCCTCGGAACGGATTTTGTTCGGGTTGCAGCCGGATCGATCCAACGTTTTGCGAGGGTACTCCGCAATCAGGGTACCCAAGGTAGTATTGATGACTTCCTGTCTACGCCGGATCTTGCCAACATTTTGTTGCAGCGGCAAAGATGAGGCAGATATCACCGGCCCGTTATTTCTTAAAGAAGAGATATTGATCCTACCAGTAGCCCCACTCGCCATTAGAAAGTTGTCTTTAGGATCTTACTAATCCTTGCTATTTTCATTATCAGTTCAACGAGGGAAATGGACGGCAGTCTGCATAGGTTAGCAAAATCAATAGGCATATCATTTGGTTTACTCTGAAACATTTTTCTATAGGTCACTTGATCAAATGTCCTGATCGAAATTCCACTTTTTTCTCTCGGATTCTTTAATTATAGTTTTTGATAGCGAATTTTTTAGAACAAAAGTAAAAATAATATTTATTTGGTAATAAACATTTGATTTATTCCCCATTTTCACAATGTTAAATATTTATATTTATTTTTTTATAAAACTTGACATTAATATACTCAAATTATATATTGTTATTCAGAACGAAACACTTAACAATTGAATTGGGTGAACTGCAGAAAATCCAGGAGGAAGAAAAATGGCGATTATAGGTTGGGATCCTGTTATGGAGCGAAACGATATAGGTAGGTTAACGGATTCCCTTTTTGGTGGTTTGTACCCGAGACGAATCAATACCCCTCGTTTTGGAGAGATTGCACCAACTGTTGATGCCTATGACAGAGGAGAAGAATTTGTTATTGAGGCTGAGCTACCAGGGGTTAACGAAAAGGATATTTCCGTGGAGGTGAAGGAGAATCTTTTGACCATATCCGGCGAGCGTAAACGTGAGAATGAATCCAGGGCAGGAAGCTATCGTGATGCCGAAAGGACCTTCGGTAAGTTCCGACGTTCTTTCGTATTGCCTGATTCTGTAGAGGTGGATAACGTGAATGCTAAAATCATGAATGGAGTGCTGACCGTCTATCTCCCCAAAGCACCGAAAGCTCTGACTAGGAAGATAGCCGTAGCAACTGGATAAGTTTTTTTCAACAAGTGTCAGCTTCTTTTCCCGTTTAGTTTCGCCGTTCTCGCAGGTCTGGATTAGCCTTGTTGCTCGTCCAGACCTGTTTTTTTCATGGCAAGTAGTTGTTTCAGGAGAGAGAGATTGCGATGGCTCCACCCACTATCAAGATACCACCGGTAGCTACCTTCAAAGTTACCTTTTCCTCCGATTGGAGGAAAAGGTAACTGAGAATCATCGAGAAAAGTGGGTTGATGTTTGCTAGCGGAGAAACCATGCTAACGATTCCCGTCTGGAATGCAAAGAAAGTGCAAGCGTACGCAATTATCACGAACACCCCTGATACCAAATAGAGCGAAATGCTCCTGCGGGGCAGTTGAATCCCACCCCATCCCCCAGAAAAAAATAGGACGATGAACATCATAAAAACTGAAGTTGTAGCCGTTATAGCTGCTCCAGCCAAGGGAAGGGGGGCACTCTGCAGACCAATTCGGGTGAAGATGTCACGCAATGCACCGCACATTCCTGCTGCCATCGGAAGAAGAAACGCCCACCAAGGGATTTTTTTCCCCGAATCTTTGGTGTAGTTCAGGATAATCACCCCAGTTGCGATGCAGACTCCGCCCGTAGCCATAATTACGGGTGGACGTTCCCCTAGAAAAATAATAGCTAGTAGGACGGCGAAGAGGGGAGTTGTCCCCAAAAGTGCAGAAGCTCGTGCCAAGCCGATGTGGGCGATACCGCGAAAATGAAATTCCATCGCTAAGGTGGGTGCAAACAGTCCTGAGAGTATGAAGGGCCAGATAGAGACCGACGCCAGGGAAAATTGAGGAGAGAAGAATAAGACCAGAATCCAAAGTCCGACGGTGTTGACAGCGACATTAATCACCACGCCCGAAGACGGAGTCGAATTGTCTAGACAAAGCCGGAAGAAAAAATGCGAGAAGGCGTAAGCGACCCCAACTGCAAGCCCGAGAATTGCTGCAATTTCCATGTTAGATGGCAATTATTCCGTCAACGGGGATGACCGTATGACTTGAATTTTTCATTGTTACACCTTTTGGCCCACCAGGATGTAGTTAAGAGGATCGGGCATCCAAAAATAAGTCGACTTGAGCCCCACCGAATTAAACAGATTTCTCATGTTTGAATCCGCGATCCTTGCGGAATATGGTGGTCCGGTGTCACTATCAACTTTGGCCCACTCATAGACAGAGAGCAATCCCTGTTTGCGCAAGATCCTTACCCCTTCGGCTAAAAGCTTGTCCGGGGAGTTTACCTCATGGAGCACGTAGTGCAGCATACAAAAATCAGCACACTCTGAGTCGAAGGGGACCTTATAAGATCGGGACCGCTTAAATTGGATATTCAGGCTCCCAGCATTGGTTGCTCTTTGTTTGGCCGCCGCCAACATTCTGGGCGAAATATCGGATGCAAACACTTTAGATGAGGAGCCCGCAATTTTCGTAGCTGGAAGTGTCCAAAATCCGGGTCCACATCCAACCTCCGCGATGTCCATCCCTTTTTTTAAGCCCATGCGGCGTAACGTTTTGAACGGGGGGCAGTAACGGAACCGGCGGGGATGAACGAGTCGCTGGAGCTCTTCTGGTGGGAAGACCCAAGCCATAATAAATTCCGCCTCTACTATCCTCGCAGCGGTTAATGGTGCCCGATGTTTTTAACCTGGTTTAGTGGATTGAACGTCCTAATTAGGAATCTTATGCGGGTTCAACGTGAACCCCACAGTATTTGAACTCGGGAATCTTTCCGTATGGATCGAGTGCGTCCACAGTCAAAAGGTTTGCTGCCGCTTCTTCAAAGTGGAAGGGGATAAATATGCTCCCTCGAGGTGTATGATCCGTACCAACAGCTTTTAGGCATATTTCACCACGCCGGGATTTTACTCGGGCGAAATCTCCTTCTTTTATTCCTAGTTCTTCAAGATCATCTGGATGCATTTCGACCAAGGCTTCCGGTTGAATACCATGTAAGGCCTTCGATCGACGTGTCATAACACCCGTGTGCCAATGCTCTAGCATGCGTCCGGTGTTCAGGATAAGTGGATAATCCTTGTCTTCAACCTCAAATGCCGGTTTCCATTCACACGCGACTAACTTGCCTTTGCCGTTGGGAAATGCCTCTTCGAACAAGACGCTAGTTCCCGGGTGGCCTTCGTCAGGCGCAGGCCAATTGATACCCCCAGTTTTTCGGAGTCTAGCGTATGACATGCCAGCCATAGTTGGCGTGACGGTTCGTATTTCTTCGAAGATCTCCTCAGCCGATTTGTATTCCATTGGGTAATTCATAAGACTGGCCATTTCTGCGACCACCTCCCAATCTTGCCGTGCCTCCCCAGGCGAATCGATCGCTTTTTGTCCTATTTGTACTCGCCGATCGGTGTTGGTATAAGTTCCGGTTTTCTCTGGGAATGCAGTGGCTGGGAGGACAACATCGGCGTACCGGGCTGTCTGAGTTAAGAAAATATCTTGGACAACCAGGAAATCCATTGCGGCAAGTGCTTTTTTAACTTTATTGGTGTTGGGGTCTGAGAGGAAGGGATTTTCGCCCATTATGTACATGGCCCTAATATTACCTTCGAGTGCCTGATGCATGATTTCGACAACTGTTAGCCCTGGTTTGTCGCTCAGGGGGACGCCCCACGCATTCTCGAACTTTTTCTTGATTTCTGTGTCTTTTACTGATTGATAATCCGTATAGACCATCGGAATGAGACCCACGTCCGATGCACCCTGGACATTGTTTTGCCCACGAAGCGGATGTAGACCTGTACCTGGGCGGCCGATATTTCCAGTCACAAGCGCGAGATTAACGAGGCAGCGTGCGTTATCCGTTCCGGTCGTGTGCTGGCTGATTCCCATTCCCCAGAAAGTTAGGGCCCTGTCTGCAGAGGCATATACTCTCGAAACCTCTTCGACAAGATCGGCCTTAACGCCAGTGATTCTCTCCACGCGATCGGGTGGATAATCGGCAACTTTTTGGCGGAGATCTTCCAAACCTTCAGTTCGTTCAGCAATAAATTGCTTGTTTTCTAATCCATCCCGAAAGATGACGTGTAGCATGCCGTTAAAAAATGCCACGTCCGTCCCTGGTTTGAAGCCGACGTAGTAGTCGGCATTACGTGCCAAAGAAACTTTGCGTGGATCGACCACAATAAGTTTTGTCCCTGCTTCGTGGGCCTCCTTGATAAAAGTTGCCGCGACTGGATGGTTAGCTTCTGTATTGGACCCCGCCACTAAGGCCACGTCGGCCATCCCGACATCTGAAAATACGTTAGACACGGCGCCGCTTCCAATTTGCTCCATCAACGCAGCAACAGAAGATGCATGGCATAGCCGAGTACAGTGGTCCACATTGTTGGTTCCAAAGACTGCCCGAATCAGCTTTTGGAAAAGATAGTTATCCTCGTTCGAGCACTTGGCGGAACCGAAACCCGCCAGTGCATCGGGACCGTGTTTCCGCTTGACTAGCATGAAGGCGGAGGCCGCTTGTTCCATTGCCTCCTCCCAGGTAGCTTCGCGAAAGGCGTCAATGGGGTTGGCCAAGGATGCGGGATCCTTGGGTGTGCCCTCTTTACGAATCAAGGGAGTGGTAAGTCTATCTTTGTGGTGAGCATAGTCATACCCGTAGCGGCCTTTCACGCAAAGACGTCCATGGTTGACCGGGCTTTCTCTTCCCGTAACTCCGACGATTTTGTTGTCTTCTACGTGATAGGCGATAGAACAGCCGACCCCGCAATATGGGCAGACGGAGTCCACCTGTTCTGCGGTTCCCTTGCGCTCACCGACCAAGGCCTTTTCGGTTAACGCGCCTGTAGGGCAAGCGGCTACGCATTCGCCGCAGGAAACACAGGTTGATTTGCCCATTGGCAAATCAAAATCGAAGCTAATTTTCGCCTCTGAGCCTTTCTGGGTTCGGCCAATTACATCATTGGATTGCAGATCTGCACAAGCTCGGATACATCGATCACAAAGAATACAGGCATTATGATCGACATTGATGACCTTGGAGGACGTATCAAGACCATTTTCGTGCGCCTGGTGCGCAAATCTAGAACCAATAACACCCATTTTTTCAGCCAAAACCTCGAGCTCACAGTCGCCCGTTTTCCGTTGTTTTTCGCAAGGTGACGGGTGGTCTGCCATCAGAAGTTCGATGAGCATCTTCTGGGAAGTTTTGACTCTCTCCGATTTGGTTTTGACAACCATGTTGTTCTCAACTGATCGGCAGCAAGCAGGCGCAAGGACACGGGCTCCCTCTACCTCAACGACGCAGACTCGGCAAACCCCAACCGGATTCAATTTGGATTCGTGACAAAGTTTAGGGATTTCATTACCGATAGAGAGAGCGGCATCGTAGAGGGTGGTCCCCTCCGGAACTGATATTTCTTGGCCGTCAATTGTTGCGGTGATGGTCTGAATTTTTTCCGCAGTGGCCATTGTTGAACTTATCCTCCCTTAAGAGCTTTCCTTATGATCCGCGAGACTATCGGTTACATCACCGTTCGCTCCTGTTTAATTTACAATTCGTTCTCCCATGAGCCTTCTATAAATAAATTACTATACGTGTCTATCAAGACTTGTTTTCTATTCGTTCCAGGACATGCTCTGGAAAATGGCGAATTACAGACAAAATAGGGTTTGGGGCGGCTTGTCCTAGACCACAGATAGAGGTTTCCATCATGGTGGCCGATAATTCTTCTATCAAGTTTTTGGCCTCTGCATTTCCCCTTCCAGCCAGTGCCCCCTGAAGGATTTCGACAATTTTTTCAGTTCCCATGCGGCATGGAACACATTTTCCACAAGATTCATTTCGAAAAAACCGTAGGGCGTTGAAAGCGAGGTCTAGCATGTCACGACCCTCAGCTATGACGACCACAGCCCCCGAGCCAAGCATTGAGCCAACTTCCTCCAAGGGTTTAAAGTCAAGCGCAGTATCAGCCATGGATGCTGGGAGGAAACCCGAGGAGGTTCCGCCGGGCATTATTGCCATTAGTTCCCGGCCACCCGATACACCACCACCATAATCCTCGATCAGCTCACGTGCAGAGATACCCATTGGGACCTCATATACACCGGGGTGGTTAACGTCTCCAGACAGAGCGAAGAACTTCAAGCCTGCAGCTTCCCCTTGTCCCTGCTCAATGAACCAATCTGCTCCTTTTAGGCAAATAGCCGGTACATGGGAGAAAGTCTCGACGTTGTTAATGAGGGTTGGCTTACCCCACAAGCCTACATTTCCGGGAAAAGGTGGTTTGTTTCGGGGCGCAGCGCGTTTGCCCTCCAGAGCTTCGAGTAAAGCTGTTTCCTCGCCGCATATATATCCGCCGGGGCTTACGAAAATGGTTATTTCGAAAGAAAGTCCTGTGCCTAAAATATTTGTGCCGAGAAGGCATTCACTCCGAACATCATTCAATACCTTTTCGAGGGTCTCAAGTACGTGATCATATTCATGGCGCAGATAAATTATTCCCTTCTCGGAACCTATCACTAACCCTGCAATGATCATTCCCTCTACGAGCAAATGGGAAAGCGATTCCAAAATGACCCGGTCTTTGAAGGTTCCAGGTTCGCTTTCGTCTGCATTGCAGATCACATATTTTGGAAAACCTGTTGCCTCACGAACGATTTTCCATTTCAGTCCGGCTGGGAAACCGGCTCCACCCATTCCACGCAACCCGGCGTCCTCGAGCTTTTTCGTGGTGTTTTCGAAAGCTTGAACCATTTTATCTTTGGTTTTGTTCGCGAGAAGCTTTCGAAGCGCTTGGTAATCATTGTTTTTTCCATAGGGATCCAGTTTCCAGGGACCCGGAGCCTTCTTCGGTGTTGCCCCAATCGGCTCCCTATCCTCTAAAGCGTCTCGAACGAGTGCGGTAACGGTCTTGGCTTGAACGTTTTCATAAATGTGGCCATTGACTGACGCCGCACAGGGTCGGTCACATCTTCCGAGACAAGATACAGTACCGATAGACACCTTGTCCTGGTCCGGAGGGGGGATATCGCGTTGAATCTGATCGTGCAACGAACTGGCGTTACTCAGATGACAGGCCAAATCGGTGCATACCTCCACTCGAACGGGGGGTGGAGGTTCTAGGTGAAAATAGGGATAGAATGAAGCGACGCCCTGAACTTCGTAAAGGGGACAACCCCTTTTAGTGGAGAGCTCCCTGAGTTTGTCTTCCGGAAGGTACCCATGTTTTTTCTGGATGGCTTTCAGGTCGTTGATCAGCATACTTCCCTCTTTAATTGATTTTCTCTTCAGACTCTCGGGAGCCTACCTAGAAATCATTTCTGCTCCCATAATACCTCAAACCATTCCAACGCGTCCTGTAGAAGGCCAAGATTATTTTTAACCAAAAATTCACAGAAAAGGGAAAATGCAATAATAAATGTTTGTATCCCAGGGCAACCCTATTTGTTTCTGGAGTCAATATTTCGGTCACTGGGAACCACTCTGACATTATCTAAGCGTCATAAAGACTTTAGAAATTTGACAAGTGGGTCTCTTGACAGGTGGCAGGGGCCCCGGATAGGGTGTGGGCGTGCTTTTCGTTTTCCGTTTGTCCCGGTCAGGGGTGTAGGTATGCTCTCGGGTTATTTCCCGATCTTCGTTATGCTTTTAGTTGTTGCTGGTTTTGCCGCAATGAACATTCTTGTCTCGTCCCTAATCGGGCGGAGGCGTCGTAGTCCCGTCAAGGACAGCCCTTATGAGTGTGGAATTGAGGCGGTTGGAAACGCACGCATCCGTTTTTCTGTCAAATTTTATATCGTAGCCGTACTCTTCATCCTGTTCGACATTGAAGCTGTGTTCATGTACCCTTGGGCGGTGGTTTTCCGTGATCTGGGGGTATTCGGATTTGTGGAGATGGCCGTTTTCATCGGTATCCTTGCAATGGGTTTAGTGTATGTATGGCGCCGGGGGGCGCTTAATTGGAAGTAGTCTGATGGGATTGGAAGAACAACTTAAGGACAATGTTGTGTTGGCCCGGTTGGATGATTTGGTGAACTGGGGCCGGAAGAATTCTCTTTGGCCTGCTTTGTTCGGTTTGGCTTGTTGCGCCATAGAGATGATGGCTACTACCGCTTCGAGATTTGATCTGTCTCGGTTTGGTGCGGAGGTTTTTCGCGGGTCACCTCGTCAGGCAGATGTAATGATTGTAGCGGGTCGGGTTTCAAAGAAGATGGCCCCTGTGGTTAAAAGACTGTACGAGCAGATGCCGGAGCCGAAATGGGTTATCTCCATGGGCGCTTGTGCCTCAACGGGGGGCGTTTTTAACAACTATGCGCTCCTCCAGGGTGTGGATCAGATTATTCCGGTGGATGTATACGTACCGGGCTGTCCCCCAAGACCGGAAACCCTCATTGACTCTATTTTGAAGCTCCAGGCCAAAATCGAAAAAGAATCCCTGAAAGAAGCGAAAGTGTAATCTTGGCATTTGCGAAATAACACCGGGGAGTAATTACGAGACCCCCTTGTTGCAAGCGATGTCTGTTGCAGAAATATATCGTCGGTGGCGCTTGTGATAAATTTCACATAAAACATAGGGTTCAGGCCGAAAATGTCCGAAATACAAGAACCCGCTATGTTGACGGAAGAATCAGCTGTCGTGTTGTCAAAGACAACGGTCGACCTTCTGGGAGACCGGTTTGGGGACGCGATTTGGGCCGTTGACTATTTTCGAGACGAAACCACGATTGAGGTTGACCCGGGGCGACTTCTCGAGATCTGCAGTTTGCTTCGGGATCACCAGGATCTTCGGTATAATCTGTTGGCAGATTTGTGTGGCCTGGATCGGTTGGATTTGGCTGTGGATGGTCCCCGTTTTGCTGTAGTGTACAATCTTTATTCTATCTCTCATCAAAGGCGCCTTCGGCTGAAGACTTGTGTTGATGGGGACCCGCCTTCGGTGGATTCTGTTACATCACTGTGGATTTCTGCAAATTGGCAAGAGCGGGAGGCTTTTGACTTAGTCGGCATTGAGTTTAAAAGGCATCCCCACCTTGAGCGCATTTTGACGCCAGAAGGCTTCGAAGGACATCCCCACCGTCGAGACTTTGACACAGGGAATGAACCTGTTCAATTTACCGATGGGCAGCAATATGTCCGAACCCGTCACGAAACCACGATCGAACAATATGTTGATGAGTATCGGAACCCAGAGTCTTTAGAGCCGGGTGCAAGAGAAGAGTCGGATAATGGCTGAGATACTGGATGACATTGGAGCGCCTTGGACAGAGAACATAGCTGCGGAAGGTGTTTCTGACCTCAAATCTGAAACCATGGTGCTTAACATGGGCCCCCAACATCCCAGTACCCATGGTGTGCTGCGCCTTCTACTTGAGCTGAATGGCGAAACGGTGGTTAAGGCCGAAGCAGATATTGGTTACCTCCATACGGGTATGGAGAAAACAATGGAGGCTAAAACTTACACTCAGGCTATCACCGTGACGGATCGAATGGACTATCTTGCACCCATGTCTAATAACCTTGCATACGTCTTACCGGTAGAAAAGCTTCTTGGGCTGGAGATTCCACCTCGGGCGGAAACAGCCCGAGTTATTCTAGCCGAGTTAACACGTATTGCGAGTCATCTGGTCTGGTTGGGAACACACGCACTCGACTTGGGAGCCATGACGGTCTTTTTGTATTGCTTCCGGGAACGAGAACAACTTCTCCGGATTTTTGAACGAGTTTCTGGCGTTCGGATGATGACAAGTTATTTCCGGATCGGCGGTCTGGCGCGGCCGCTATATCCAGAATTTGAAGAAGAGGTTTGGGCATTTATTAATGTTTTCCCGGATCGTGTAGATGAGTACGAAACATTGCTGACGGAAAACCCGATCTTCAAAAAGCGGACGGTTGACGTAGGAACGTTTGACGCAGATGAAGCAATCAGCCTCGGACAAACGGGCCCCAATCTTCGTGCATGTGGCATCGCTCACGACCTTAGGAAAGCCCACCCGTACTGTGGATACGAGAACTATGACTTCGAGGTTCCCATCCAACATGGAGGGGACGTATATGATCGGTATCGCGTCAGAATGGCTGAGATGAGGGAAAGTGCAAAGATTGTCATGCAGGCCCTCCATAAGCTAGAGGATGGACCTGTCCTAGCGCAAGCACCAAAGGTTGTCCCGCCTCCGAAAGAGGCTCTTCGCCACGACATGGAAGCTCTTATTCATCATTTCTTGATTTTTTCGCACGGATTCGATGTCCCCGAAGGAGAGGCCTATGTCCCGATTGAGGGACCTCGGGGAGAGGTGGGATTTTACATTGTGAGTGACGGGGGACCAAAGCCTTACAAAGCCAAGTTACGTCCGCCGTCGTTTCTTAATGTCCAAGCCCTGGAGAAAATTGCGGTTGGAAAGTTGGTAGCGGATGTTGTGGCTATTATCGCTAGCTTAGACTTTGTTCTGGGAGAGGTTGATCGTTGAACGATAGCTCTGAAACTGCTCTAAAGTTCTCCGGTGAGGGGATGGCTGAATTTAAGCGGATCTGTTCCCGTTACCCGGAGAATCGTAGAAGGTCCGCGCTTATCCCCACGCTCCGTCTTGCTCAGGAGGAGTTTGGTTACCTCTCCCCGCGGGCGATACAGTACGTTGCCGAGCTTCTAAGCCTCTCTCCAATGGATGTGCTTAGCGTAACAAGCTTCTACGAGATGCTTCACACTAAGCCAGTTGGTACACACCACCTCTGGGTTTGTCACAACCTGAGCTGTTTCCTGGCGGGTGCGGAAGACATTATTAGCCACTTGGAGAGAAAACTCGGGATTCGGGCGGGAGAGATTACTCGTGACAGCCGTTTTTCCTTGGAACGAGCTGAGTGCCTAGGAGCTTGCGATCGGGCGCCGATGATGTGGTGCAATGATGAATTAATTGTGGATCTAACGCCAGAACGACTGGACGAATTGATCGACCAGTGGTCAAAAAAGATGCCCGATGACTCTATTGAGGGGGTAGGGAAACCCGATACAGTGTTGCCGAATTCAAGCGAAGGGGAAAGATCACCGTGAGCGTGGAAATTCTCCCGATTGTTACCAAAAATATTAACTCAGAAAATAGCCACACCTTAGAAGGTGCAAGGGCTAACGGGGCATATCAGGCGATTCAGAAGATTTTGGACGAGGGGTTGGAGCCAGAAGGTATTATCGAGGCTGTTAAGTCTTCGGGTCTACGTGGGCGAGGTGGGGCAGGATTCCCCACTGGTGTGAAGTGGGGTTTTATCCCAAAGGATCACACGGGAGCAAAATACCTTTGCGTAAACGGTGATGAGAGTGAGCCGGGAACTTTCAAAGATCGCCTGTTGATGGAAGAAGACCCTCACCTTCTTCTTGAGGGCATACTGATTGCTTGTTTCGCTGTCGGGATTCCAACTACCTACCTGTATGTCCGGGGAGAATTCGGGTTGGCCTATCGACGAATTCAGGCTGCGGTGGAGGATGCTTATCAAGTTGGGCTTCTGGGTTCGGACATCCTCGGAAAGGGTTTTAACGTGGATGTTCACCTACACCAGGGCGCGGGCGCCTATATCTGCGGCGAGGAGACGGGTCTTCTCGAATCATTGGAGGGAAAGCGGGGTCAGCCCCGACCGAAGCCTCCGTTTCCAGCTCTTCAAGGGCTTTACGCGAGTCCGACGGTTGTCAATAACGTAGAGACGCTTTGTGCCTTACCCTCCGTTATTAATAAAGGTCCAGAATGGTATGCGGGGATAGGGTTTGAAAGGAATACGGGCACACGTGTTTTCGCTGTTAGTGGCCACGTTGAACGACCCGGTTGTTACGAGTTGCCTTTGGATGTGACTTGCCGGGAGCTTATCTACGAACATGCAGGTGGAATCCCTGATGGTAAGAAGCTTAAGGCGGTGATTCCGGGCGGGGCGTCTGCGCCGATGATCACAGCTGATGAAATTGACGTGCAAATGGGTTTTGATACACTTGCAGCCATTGGAACAATGGGTGGGTCAGGGGCGGTCATCGTCATGGATGAAACCACCGACATTGTTCGCGCCACTTACATTCTCCTCCGGTTTTTTCATCACGAGTCCTGTGGGCAATGTACTCCCTGCCGCGAGGGCACGGGATGGTCTTATCGTATTCTGGAACGGATCCTTAATGGTGAAGGAAAGTACGAAGATCTGAATTTGCTGCTAGAAATGGCGGCGAATATTAAGGGTGGACGATGCTTATGTCCGTTGGGGGATGCAGCCTGCGGACCTCTGGAAAGCAGTATCAGAAAATTCCGACACGAGTTTGAAGCGTATATTTCAAGCACGCCTGTGAGTGTATAAGAGGGAGCTAACAAATGCCGACCGTCACAATCGACGGGCAAACCATTGAGGTTGAACCTGGATCGACGATAATCGAAGCGGCCGATCTATTGGGAATTTTCATTCCGAGGTTCTGTTATCATCCGAAGCTCTCGGTAGTTGCTCAGTGTCGCCAATGTATGGTGGAAATTCAAGAACCTGCTCCCCCTCCTGGTGCACCTCCTCGACCTTTTACCGCATGCTCGACGCCGGTGGCCGAAGGGATGGTGGTCTCAACAAAATCTGAGGTTGCCATTCAAGCCCAGAAGGCGGTTGTTGAGTTTCTTCTCCTTAATCACCCCTTGGATTGCCCTATTTGCGACCAAGGAGGGGAATGTCCGCTTCAGGACATTACTATGGGTTTTGGCGAGTCACTAACTCGGAACGAGTTTGTACGACGGACATACCCGAAACTCGATATCAGCGCCTTCATTGAACCCGAGATGAACCGTTGTGTTCACTGCACCCGTTGCATTCGTTTCAGCGATGAGATCGATGGAGCCAGTGAATTTGGTTTCGTGGAACGAGGCGATCGAACGATGATCGATACCTACCATGACCTCGATGTATCCGTAAAGTCCACAGTATCAGGCAATGTAATCGATATCTGCCCTGTTGGTGCATTGACAAACAAGCCTTACCGATTTAAGGCGCGTGTCTGGGAGATGGAATCGACTGAAACACCCTGTTTGCTCTGCCCGGTCCAGTGTCAGAGCAAGGTGTGGACTCGGGAAAATGACATAAAGCGAGTGACGGCCGGGCATAATGAGGCGGTAAATGAAACTTGGATTTGTGATGCTGGACGGTGGGGAATGGAGTTCGTATGTGGTTCGAACCGGTTAAAGACCCCGTCTATTGGCCCAAAAGAAAATCCGTCAGGGAATACGTGGGAGGAGTGCTTGACCCACGTGGTAGAAGGGTTTCGCAAGGTCGGAGAATCCCATGGGGCTGAGGCCATTGCGGGCATTGGTGGGTCCCGTTCCACGAATGAGGCTGCCTATTTGTTTCAGAAGTTTCTCCGTGGTGCACTTGGAACAAATCATGTAGATGCCAGAACACGATTACTCGATATTGCAGGGACAGACGGGTTTAATGCAGAAAGAGGATTTCCCGGAATTAGCTTGAACTTTGAAAGCTTAGAAACGGCTCCCTCAGCTTTTCTTTTTGGTTCTGATCTTTTTTACGAACATCCGATTTTAGCTGTTCGTCTCAGAAAGGCTATCAAAGCGGGTGCCTCTCTCGTTATAGCCCATCCAAGACATGTTTCGATTAACACACCTGTAGCCGTTCGTTTGGCTTATACGCCCGGAGCGGAACGGGCTCTTATGTTTGGCCTATGGTGTGCGTTGTGTGAAGTTCGCTCTGATTTGGTGTTGCCTGCCGAGGCAGAAAGCTCAATAGAAGATTATGCCGAATTGGCCAACGTGCGTGCTAGAGATTTACGATTTGCGGCTGAGATTCTTGGAGGGGCGCCAGGCTGTGCCATGTTAATGGGGCCTGGAATCGGAGACCCATCCGCGGCCATATCTTTTGCTAGTTTAGAGGCAGCTCTTCCAAATGCCAAGGGTGGTTACCTCCATACCGGTGCGAATCTCCAGGGTGCTATGGACATGGGATGTTTGCCTTATGCGCTTCCTGGGTATCGGCCGGTTTGCCTGGACAAAGGACCCCTCGAAACCGATGGTAAGTACCCAAATTGGGAAGGTCTTAACACCAACGGCATTATAGAAGGAATTCAAGAAGGCCGAATTAGGGCTCTTTACCTCTTAAACGCAGATCCCCTGCGAGAATGCCTGACTTCGGATAGCTTTCACGAAGCTATTTCTAACCTTGACTTTCTTGTAGTCCATGACAGCCTGCCTAATGCCTGTGCAGAATTTGCAGATGTGGTTCTTCCCTCCAGGACAGCTACGGAGGTGGAAGGGACCGTCACCGGTTTAGGGCACCAGGTCCAAACTCTCTCCGTTGCTCTGCGGCCGAAATTTTCTGCGCGACCTGAGTGGGAGGTTTTTCTGGACTTGATGGAACTGATGGGTTCTCCGCATTGCTCGGGCGGTTTGAGAGACGTTCAGGAGGAAATTGTCCGTGCTGTTCCAGGTTACGCCGGATTGACGAGAGTCGGTGTTGGAGATGAAGGTTTTCAGTGGAATTCGGAGGGAATTGTGGGGGGTAATCTCAAAGTACCAAGCCCACTTTTGAAAGAAATCTCGGCAAGCCTGCCTGGCAGTTCCGAGTTGAAACTAATGACCTCTCCCCAGTTGTTTGCTTCGGGTCCGATGGTTGCCGAATCTCGTGCGATTCAGTCGGCCGGGCCCCAAGCCTATGCGGAATTACATCCAGATAGTGCAAAAGCTATTAGTCTGACGGATGGGGATTTTGTTATTCTTTCCTCAGAGAGGGGACGGGTACCCGTTACGGTTCGGGTCAATCGTAAGACTCCTCCTGGTGCAGTATATTTGCCGAGTGAGGCGGGCCAGAGTTGTTCTAATGCTCTCTTGTCGCCTGAGGATTTAGTCCCAATTGTCGAGATGGAACCGGCCGACGCACTAAAGGTACTACCGGGATGATGGCTTTCGTTTTAGCAACGGTGGTGAAGATTTTTATCGTTTTCAATATCCTCTTGCTTACTGTTGCTTATATGACTTATGTGGAGCGGAAAGTACTTGGTCACCTCCAGGTACGATTGGGGCCGATGCGTGTGGGTTTCCACGGGCTTCTCCAACCGATCGCCGACGGCATCAAGCTTTTTTTTAAAGAAGACGTAATTCCGCAAGATGCTAATAAAGCAATCTTTGTAATAGCACCGATGGCTACTCTTATACCTGCCATTGCGTCTTTTGCAATTATCCCCTTCGGAAACTCCGTGGAAATTATGGGAATTTCCATAGATATGGTTATCGCCGATGTAAACGTAGGTCTATTGTATTTCTTTGCTCTATCGTCTTTAGGTGTGCTTGGATTTGTTATGGCTGGTTGGTCGTCCAACAGCAAGTACTCCCTGCTTGGGGGATTGCGTGCTTCAGCTCAGATGATTAGCTATGAGCTGACCCTTGGGTTGTCTACAGTTGGCGTGGTCATGATTACCGGATCTCTGAGCCTGGTGGACATTGTTAATGCTCAGTCGAATGTTCCTTTTATCTTGTTGCAGCCATTAGGGTTTCTTTTGTTCCTGGCAGCAGGGATTGCGGAGGTTAACCGGGCACCATTTGACCTGCCCGAGGCGGAGACAGAGCTTGTCGCAGGCTATCACACGGAATATAGCAGTATGAAATTTGCTATGTTCTTCATGGGTGAGTATGCGGCCATGATCACTATTGCGGCTTTGGCATCCACCTTGTTTTTGGGTGGGTGGAAAGGGCCCATTTTACCGCCTGTGGTTTGGTTCCTAATTAAGACTTTTTGCTTTCTCTTTTTCTTTATTTGGTTGCGGGCTACATTTCCCCGGCTTCGTTATGACCAGTTGATGGATTGGGGTTGGAAAGTGATGTTGCCGCTTTCTTTAGCAAACATACTGATCACGAGTGCAGTATTGGCTTTCTTAGATTGAGGATGAAGCTATCACAGGGGCGATAGGATGATTACTGAATTGGGGAAAGGGTTGGCGCTAACGTTCCGGCATCTTTTCAAAAAACCGATCACAGTCCAATATCCAGAAGAAAAAGTACCTATGGTGCCTGGGTACCGAGGTCTACACAAGTTGATGCGATATGAAGACGGTCCCTATGCGGGGATGGAACGTTGTATTGGTTGCAAACTCTGTCAAGTGGCTTGCCCTGTGGATTGCATCTTTATTGAGTCTGAGGAGAACACAACGGACAATCGAGTATCGCCAGGAGAGCGATACGCATCGGTTTACGAAATTAATGAGCTGAGATGTATTTATTGCGGGATGTGTGAAGAAGCCTGTCCCGTGGATGCCATCGTGATGGGAGAAGATTACGAGTTTTGTAACTATACACGTGAGTCTATGTTGTATACGAAGGATAGGCTTTTGGTGTCAAGCCCGGAAGTTATCCGAAGGGGATCCGAGCCCAAGCATGACACTGTTCCGATTGGGGGGAGACGTGTACCCAAACCAGAAAGCCAAGCCCTATGATGCCCACTTTCTTATTTTACTTTTTTGCAATGGTCGCGGTTGTAACGGCGCTACTAATGATTTGTTCAAGAAATGCGGTGTACAGTGCGCTGTATCTTATCGGTACTTTGTTTAGTCTAGCTTGTATTTTCCTGCTTTTGCATGCTGAATTCCTTGCCGCTATCCAAGTGTTAGTTTATGCCGGGGCTATCATGGTTCTTTTTTTATTTGTCATTATGTTGCTCAATGTAGGCCGGGAGAAGCGAACGCCTATCAGGCTTAAAGGTCAGAAAATAGTGGGTCTGGTATTTGCCCTCGGACTATTGGGTTTTGTGCTTTTGCGCAAGCGGGTGACGTTACCCGAAGCGGTTGGGCCTTTTTCCCCGGATAAGCTGGCTGAGCTTGGTGGAGTGAAGACTGTAGGCTGGTTTTTGTTCACAGACTATCTATTGCCTTTTGAGATCACGTCCATTTTACTGTTTGTTGCGATCATTGGTGCTGTGACCCTAGCCCAGAGAGATCCGAGTTAAGCCCTGGCACTTGATTTACGGCCGTTGGATACTTCTAAAATTTTGGACGGGCTAGAGTGCTGTTGCAAAAGATAAAAAGTAGGGGGAAGACGGATTGGTTCCGCTCTCACACTATTTAGTTCTCAGTGCGATTCTTTTTGGACTCGGCGTTATTGGTGTTCTCTTACGTCGAAACGTAATAGTGATCTTTATGTGCATTGAGCTAATGCTGAACGCGGCCAACCTCACGCTCGTTGCATTTTCACGGTTTTTGCAGACTTTAGATGGCCAGATTCTCGCTTTTTTTGTGATGACTGTTGCGGCGGCGGAAGCCGCCGTTGGGCTTGTCATTATTATTTCTATATATCGGCACAAACAGTCGGTTGACGTAGACGAAGTCAACCGACTCCGCTTGTAATCGACATGCAAGAAAATCTTTGGCTTATTCCTCTTTTCCCCGTCTTGGGGGCCGTTGTCAACGGATTTTTTGGTCGTTGGACTGGAAACCGTTGGGCGGGCCCAATCGCCTGCATTGCGTCAGGTTTGAGCTTTGTCTTTGCTTCATGGGTATTCTTTGGCCTTTTGAGCCTTGATCCGTCGGCCCGCTCGATTCACCACACTCTTTATACCTGGATTGCATCAGGGGATTTTGTTATCAAAGCCTCTTTTCTATTAGATCCCCTTTCCGCCGTCATGATCCTAGTGGTCACAGGGGTAGGTTTTGCCATTCACGTTTATTCCGTTGGCTATATGCATGGTGATCCGGGCCAGACACGTTACTTTGCGTACCTAAACCTGTTTATGTTTGCGATGTCGCTCCTGGTTTTGGCTGACAACTTTTTTCTGATGTTCGTTGGTTGGGAAGGTGTTGGTCTCTGTTCTTACCTGTTAATTGGTTTCTGGTTTGAAAAAAAGTCTGCCTCGGATGCTGGCAAAAAAGCCTTTATTGTCAATCGAATCGGGGACTTCGGGTTTGCAATTGCAATCTTCTTGCTTTTCACAACTCTGGGAACGCTCGATTTTAAAGAGGTTTTTTCCGTTGCCCCAGAAAAGTTAGCCCCTGGCAGTGCCATTGCTACTGCAATTGCACTACTTCTCTTCCTCGGGGCCACGGGAAAATCTGCACAGATTCCCCTATATACATGGCTACCCGACGCTATGGAAGGGCCAACTCCGGTTAGCGCGCTGATCCATGCAGCCACGATGGTTACGGCTGGAGTCTACATGGTCGCCCGGACCCACGTTTTGTTTCTCCTCTCTCCGGTGGCACTGATGACGGTCGCAGTAATTGGAGTTGCCACTGCTCTCTTGGCAGCCTTGATCGCCTTGGTTCAGACGGATATTAAGCGTGTTTTAGCTTATTCCACCATCAGCCAACTGGGGTACATGTTTCTCGCATGTGGTGTTGGTGCATTTGGGGCGGCCATTTTTCACCTCATGACTCATGCGTTTTTTAAAGCGCTTCTTTTCTTGGGGTCTGGCAGTGTTATCCACGCGATGGGAGGGGAGCAAGATATTCGGAAAATGGGGGGTCTGCGCCGAAAAATGCCGACTACATATTGGACCTTTGTGGTGGGTGGCTTAGCGTTAGCCGGTGTTTTCCCCTTAGCTGGTTTTTTTAGTAAAGATGCCATTCTTATGAATGCATGGTCACAGGGCAGCCCGGTTTTCTGGATCTTTGGTGTGTTCATTGCAGGTTTGACTGCATTCTATATGTTCCGTTGTACATTTTTAACATTTCATGGATCCTTTCGGTTTGGTGGGGCGGCGGCGCCTAACCCGCACGAATCACCTTCTGTGATGACGATACCGCTGATAGTTTTGGGTCTGTTGGCCATTGTTGGCGGGTGGATCGGCATGCCCAAATTTTTCTTTCCCGGTGCTGATATATTTGGAGATTTTCTGGGACCGGTGTTTGCGGGCTCGAAGAAGATATCCGGCGGGCATGAAGTGTTGCACCACAGCGTGGGAATGGAGGTGGGTTTGATGTTGATTTCCCTTGTTGTGGCCATATCAGGAATTTATCTGGCGAATCGAATGTATCTCGTACGGCCCGATCTGGCAAAACGTGCCGCAGATAAACTACCGGGTTTTTATCGATTGCTGAGCAATAAATTCAATGTGGATGAGGCTTATGATGCGCTCTTTGTTATGCCCTTGAAAACGTTCTCCCAAGTGCTTTGGACGAGGGTGGATATCATTGTTGTCGATGGCTTAGTGAACGGAATCGCTAAGACTTTCCAGGCTTTTTCAGGTTATTTTCGAAACCTCCAAACAGGTTACGCAAAGACCTATTTGCTTTCAATGTTGGTTGGAGTGTTAGCAATTACGCTGTTTTACACTTGGCGCTAAGCGAATGATGCGACGCAGTAAACCTAGTTGAAAATGAGCTGAACATTATGGAATTTCCAATTTTGAGTTGGATAGTTTTTCTTCCCTTGGCGGGTGCGTTTCTCGTAGCCGTATGGAGTCGTCGCGAGCCGTCAACACTAAAAGGGATTGCTCTGGTTTTTTCGTCAGCGACATTTGTTTTGGGTGTGGTTCTGTATGTTTTGTTTGACTCAGCTTTAGGGGCCATGCAGTTTTCGGAAAACAAAGAATGGATCCCGATTTTGGGAATCGGCTATAGGTTGGGGGTAGACGGGATCAGCCTGTTGATGGTTTTACTAACGCTGTTTTTGATGCCTTTGGCAATTCTAAGTTCTTGGAAAGAGGTTCAGCATCGGGTTAAAGAGTTTTACGTTGCCATGCTTGTCCTCGAGTCGGCTATGGTGGGGGTTTTTGTTTCACTGGACATGTTCCTCTTTTTCGTCTTCTGGGAGGTCATGTTGATTCCTATGGCTCTGCTCATCGGAGTATGGGGTGGAGAGCGAAGAATTTATGCGGCGATGAAGTTTTTTATCTACACCATGGTTGGAAGCGTTCTGATGCTAGTAGCCCTTCTGATGATGGTGTATTTGAATTACAAGGCCACGGGTTTGGTGACCTTTGATTATTTGGCACTGAATCGGCTGGAACTTTCAGGCGATATTCAGTGGTGGTTGTTTGGTGCGTTTTTCCTTGCGTTTGCCATCAAGGTGCCAATGTTCCCATTTCATACTTGGCTCCCGGACGCTCATGTGGAAGCTCCCACGTCGGGGAGTGTGATCCTGGCCGGTGTCCTTCTTAAGATGGGAACATACGGGTTTATTCGTTTTGCGATTCCATTTTTCCCGCTTGCCGCGAGAGAGTTCACTCCATTTGTTCTCGTTCTGTCGGTCATCGGAATTCTGTACGGAGCTTTGATGGCTTTGGTTCAAGAAGATATAAAGAGGTTGGTGGCCTACAGCTCTGTTAGCCATCTGGGATTTGTTATGCTGGGGTTATTTGCATTCAATCTTCAGGGTATCGAAGGCGGAATTCTACAAATGGTGAATCACGGCTTGTCAACTGGTGCTTTGTTTCTTTTGGTTGGGATTCTTTACGAACGCCGTCACACCCGTCTCATGTCGCACTACGGTGGTTTGGCCAAGGTTATCCCAGCCTACTCGGTATTTTTTCTTATCATTACATTTTCTTCGATCGGTCTTCCGGGTCTTAATGGATTTATCGGTGAATTCATCATCCTGGTGGGTTCATTTCGTGTGCACCGTTGGTCGACGATATGGGCTACTCTGGGGATCATAATGGGTGCTGTCTATATGCTCTGGATGGTCCAACGTGTAATTTTTGGGAATTTGACACACGATGAAAATCGGTCTCTCAGAGATCTTAATCTTAGGGAGTGGGTAGTGTTGATTCCCATCGTCCTTTTTGTTTTTTGGATTGGTTTAGCTCCCAAACCGTTTCTGAGGAAAATGGAAGCATCTGTTGTGCAAGTTTTGAAAGATAATGTTTCTAAGGCTGAGCGTACGGCATTCCTTAGAAATGGTTCTTGGTCTGTTGGTCCTACGAGGGAGTCGACTCGTGTTGCCCGAAATTCCCAGCGTTAACCTCACTCCCGTATTGCCCCTGATTTGGCTTTGTTCGGGTGCTATCCTGGTGTTAATGGTTGACCTTTTCAAGAAAGATTCTCACGGTTGGATTGTAGGTTTGGGACTGGTGGTGCTGGCCGGAGCGGCGGTATCGACAGTTGTGATTTGGGATAATCCTCAGCGTGTTTTTAGCGGCATGTTTTCAGCCGACTCGTTGACCCAGGTTTTTACGCTAGTTTTTATATTGGCTACAGTTCTTATATGGCTCCTGTCCTACAGTTATGTGGCACGCGAGGGAATAGCCATCGGTGAGTATTATGCCCTACTGCTTTTTGCAACTGCGGGTATGGTCATCATGGCGGGTGGCACGAACCTGATAACGATTTTTCTCGGTCTTGAAGTTATGTCGATTGCTTCATATGTTTTAGCAGGCTTGCTTAAAAAGAGGCCCGACTCAAGTGAGGCGTCCTTGAAGTACTTCCTTATGGGTGCCTTTGCCAGTGGTTTTTTGCTTTATGGAATTGCTCTGATTTATGGCAGTACCGGAAGCTTAGATCACGTAGTGTTGGGAGAGAGACTAGCAGCGTCCCATGCAGGCGGCTCCGATTGGCTGTTGTTGGTTGGTATGGGATTACTAGTTGTTGGTTTTGGGTTCAAGGTGGCCGCTGTGCCTTTCCATATGTGGGTACCTGATGTGTATGAAGGGGCACCGACCTCGGTGACCGGGTTCATGGCGGCTGCAGTTAAGGCCGCGGGATTCGCCGCTCTGTTCCGTGTTTTTGCAGGTCCGCTTGCCGCCCTCCATGTGGATTGGAGTGGGATTCTATGGGTGGTGGCTGTTCTGACGATGACACTTGGCAACGTAGCGGCTATCACCCAACGTAATATCAAGCGGATGCTTGCCTACTCAAGCATTGCACATGCGGGTTATCTCCTTGTAGCGTTAGTCGCTCTTAGTAGGACGAGTTCCGCCGGTCTTTTGTTTTATCTGGTTCAATATACCCTGAGTACGGTTGGGGCTTTTGGTGTGATTATAGCCTTAGGGGCAATGAATCGAGACGGTCGGGAATCGCTTGATCTTTCCGAATACAATGGATTAGGTTTCCGCCACCCCGTTTTAGGATTCATCCTGTCTTTGTTCATGTTCAGCCTCGCAGGAATTCCGCCAACAGCCGGATTTATGGGGAAGGTTTACATCTTCAGTGCAGCGGTGCAGGCTGGTTATACCTGGTTGGTAATTATTGCCGTCCTACACAGCGTGGTGGCTGTCACTTATTACTTGGGTGTTGTTGTGCACCTCTACATGCGAGAGCCGGGGGACGTTTTTGCTGGAGATGGAACAGTGGAAGCTAGTCCTAGGGCCGTGATTCTCCGTGTTGGTGTTTTGACCGCAGTGGGCCTACTGATAGCGGGTTGGGGGACGCTTCAACTTGGGATTTTTCCATCGCAGGTCTTGGGTCTGGCACAATTGGCCGCTACCGCGAGGTTTTAAGCTTGTGAAAAAAAGTGCAAACATTTATTATTTCCCCTTTCATGAAAGTGAAGGAGGCATTATAATTTCGTCGCGTTCAGATGGTATCCAATCCGGTGACATTTCGACTGATCGTTATCCGAACCATTTCGGGGGTCAGACAGCGTGGATTTGCTGAGCCGTTTTTTCAGCGACTATACGTCGATACACCCGTTTATACCCGTTTTTATTTTTCTGCTAGTGGTGGCAGCTTTTGGGGTAGGGACGCTTCTTATCGCAGCTGTAGTACGTCCCCACCGGCCCGATCCCGAAAAGCTTTCTCCCTATGAATGCGGGATTCCCCCCTTGATTCGAGCCCGTGAGCACTTCTCTATCCGCTACTATCTTGTTGCCATCTTGTTCTTATTGTTTGATGTAGAGGGTGTATTCCTCTTTCCTTGGGCCGTGGTATACGACCGGATAGGTCTGTTTGGGTTCGTCGAGATGATGCTCTTTCTTTTGATCCTGCTCATTGGATATGTCTACGCCTGGAAAAAAGGAGCTCTGGAATGGGTATAGTCGAGCACCGCTTTCAGGAAAACATCTTGACCACGACACTAGATTATTTAGTGAACTGGGCAAGAAAATCAGCTTTGTGGCCCATGACTTTCGGGTTGGCCTGCTGTGCCATTGAAATGATGGCATCGGGGGCATCACGTTTCGATTTCGACAGGTTTGGCGTGATATTTCGTGCGACTCCGCGTCAATCTGATGTCATGATTGTTGCTGGGACGGTTACCTACAAGATGGCCCCCGTGGTGAGAAAGGTGTATGACCAGATGCCTGAGCCAAGGTGGGTGATTTCAATGGGGAGCTGTTCCACTGCCGGTGGTCCATTCAACTCCTACTCAACTCTTCAAGGTGTGGACCAAGTGATACCAGTGGATATTTACATCTCTGGGTGCCCACCGCGTCCTGAAGCTTTGATGTGGGGAGTGCTAAAACTTCAGGAAAAGATTCAGCAAGAGAAATTCCTGCGTACATAACAACTTGGGAAAACTTAATGATCGAAGAAAATCAAGCGGAGGAAGGAGAAGAGGCTCCTCCGTCCGTTGAGCCTGAATCTCCCTCGGAGCCTCAAGAAGGTACAGCGGAAACTCCTCCCGCAGGGGATGCTCCACTTCCCGAAGAGTTGGAGACTCCAGAGGATCTCATAGAGTCTTTGCAGGGAGTGCAAGCCGTTCGCGGCTTGCTCGGGGAAGAAGTTGAAGAAATTACATCCTTTACAGAAGGCCCGGATGAGGTCTCCATAGTTGTGCCTGCTAGCCGGGTTTTGGAGTTGTGTCGCTTCCTTAAGGAGGAACATGGCTTTAACTTCTTGTCGGATCTTTGCGGGGTTCATTACCCAGATCGCCAAAAACCCTTTGAGGTTGTCTATCAGTTGTTTGCGATCGATCGATCTGAGCGTCTTCGGCTGAAGGTCCGGTTGGGAGAAAATGAGGCTGTTTCATCAGTGGAGAGTGTTTGGAGAGCGTCGAACTGGCTTGAAAGGGAAGCTTACGACATGTTTGGAATCAAATTTGAAGGGCATCCTGACTTGCGCCGGATTTTGCTACCGGCAGACTGGGAAGGGTTTCCCCTGCGCAAGGAATACCCCCTTGTCGGAGATGGTTTTGGATTGTCTTGGGTGGAACGTCAGGTTCCCCATGGTAGTCGGCCCGTCCGACCGAAGGGCTGAAAGGATATTCTAAGTGGTTCAGGCGTCTGAAAAAACCGATCATATTGTCCCACAGACTGAAGAGCTAGTGGTTAATATGGGGCCTCAGCATCCTAGTACCCATGGTGTTCTCCGGATCATTCTCCAATTGGATGGGGAGAACATCAAGCATACCGATTGCGATATTGGTTATCTCCATCGCGGTGTGGAGAAGATAGGGGAAAATTTAGCCTATAGTCAATTTGTTCCTTACACAGATCGGACCGATTATGTAGCCTCACCTACCGGTAACGAAGGCTACGTTGAAACGGTTGAGAAGCTTTTGGAGCTTGATGTCCCGATACGTGCGAAATATGTTCGTGTCATCACGGCAGAACTAACCCGCATTGCTAGCCACTTGCTGTGGTTGGGTACCCATGCATTGGATATCGGGGCCATGACGGTTTTTCTCTATTGCTTTCGGGACCGGGAGAAAATCCTGGATTTGTTTGAGACTGCCTATGGAGCACGCCTCACCGTTCATAGCTTTCGAGTAGGTGGAGTTTTCGAGGATCCACCTTCTGATTTTTTCCTTGCTTGTGAGGAATTTGTTCGTTATTTCCCGCGAGCGATGTATGACTATGAGGATTTGCTTACGGAGAATCGGATTTGGCAAAAGCGCACACGAGGGGTTGCGGTACTCAATGCTGAAGATGCAACCAACTTGGGTGTCAGTGGTCCCGTTCTTCGAGGGGCCGGTGTCCCCTTCGACATTCGCAAAGCCGAACCGTACGCAGCCTACGAGGATTTTGACTTCACCGTTCCGGTGGGGAAGAACGGTGACACCTATGATCGATATCTTGTTCGACTGGAAGAGATGCGGCAAAGTTGCTACATCATTGATCAAGCTGTATCCGATTTGCCGACTGGGCGAACCATGGCTAAGGTACCGAGGACGCTTAAGCCGAAGCTCGGGGACGTTTACCATCGGATCGAAAGCCCGAAGGGAGAGTTGGGATATTATCTGGTTAGCGATGGGACGGATCGTCCCTACAGGCTGAGGATTCGTCCACCTTCCTTCATTAATCTTCAAGCTTTGCCCTTTATGTTAGAGGACCAGCTTGTAGCCGATGCCATCACTGCTATTGGAAGTGTCGACATTGTTCTGGGTGAAGTGGATCGTTAACGAAAACCTAGTTTGGCCGAGGAGGTCAATAACCAGAAATGTGGATTGAAGTAATTTTTGCTCTCCTTAAAATTGTCATTGTCTGGGGCACGGTGTCGCTTGTGGTGGCCTACATGACCTATATGGAAAGAAAAGTGATTGGTCACATGCAGGTTCGTCTGGGTCCGATGCGCGTGGGACCGCACGGTTTATTGCAGCCAATTGCCGACGGGCTAAAACTTTTTCTGAAAGAAGATATTATTCCGCGCGAGTCCGACAAAGCTGTTTTCTTGATTGCCCCCCTACTTGCTTTGATTCCTGCTTTCATCGTCTATTCTGTAATTCCATTTTCAGATGGATTTGTTATTGCTAACCTGAATATTGGCCTGTTGTTTATTGTCGGTGTGTCCTCCCTGGGCATTTTTGGAATTGTCATGGCGGGTTGGGCCTCTGGAAGCAAGTACTCTATGCTGGGAGCCTTCAGATCGGCCGCACAAATGATCTCTTATGAGATTTTTCTAGGATTTGCTCTCATAGGGCCTCTTATGGTGGCTGGCACCCTGAACATGAAGGGGATTGTCGAGGGTCAGCAGGAGATATGGTACATCTGCTATCAGCCTTTGGCCTTTGTACTGTTTTTCACCGCTGGATTGGCTGAGACTAACCGGGTTCCCTTTGATTTGCCTGAGGCCGAGACCGAATTGGTAGCTGGTTTTCACACTGAGTATAGCGGAATGAAATTTGCCTTCTTTTTCTTGGCTGAGTACGCCAATATGCTGATTGTTTGTTCCGTTGCCGCAGTCGTTTTTTTCGGTGGGTATCTGGGTCCTGTGATTCCCGGTGTGCACTGGTTCATTATTAAGGTTTTGTTGGGCATGTTTTTTATGATGTGGCTTCGTGCAACGTTGCCGCGACTTCGATATGACCAGCTTATGGGATTGGGTTGGAAGATCATGTTTCCCCTTGCCCTAGCTAATATATTTGCAACTGGTCTACTGATGTATCTGATTTAGTTAGCCCGTGAGTGATACGTAAAGGATAGCTCGAAGATGGAGTGGGCGTTTTTTATTCTTTTTGGCGGCGTGATGCTAGTTGCGTCTGTGCTTGTGATCACACAGCGAAATGTTGTTCATGCGGCGCTTTACCTTTTGTTAACGCTATTTTGTGCGGCTGCCTTATACGTAATGCTTGAGGCGGAATTCCTAGCTGCAATTCAGATATTGATCTACGCCGGCGCCATCATGATGCTCTATGTCTTTGTCATCATGCTAATAGACGTTCGAGAGTCGATGGCCATGAGGCAGTGGCACCGGCAGAAAGTGGCAGCAACCGTTATGGCGGTTCTTCTCGTTGCCGAACTTTTGGCTATATTTGTGAAAGGCGTTGTGGCCCCTTCGGCAAAGACAGCAGATGCTGCGAAATCGGTTCTGAATGCATACGGGGGAAATACAGAAGCGTTTGGGGCTACACTTTATACTCAGTTCCTCTTTCCATTTGAAGTGGCTTCGTTATTGTTGTTGGCAGCTATGATTGGTGCCATCGTTATGGCTAAGAAAAATATTGAATAATGATCTTGCGAGTGCAAATTCAACCGACATTTCCTTGTAGCCCGCGCGCCCTCCAGAAAGGGAAACGCTGATGGTACCGGTCGAGTATTATCTGGCCCTTGCGGGTGTGGTTTTTGTGATCGGTGGGGTAGGTGTAGTTACTCGGCGAAACGTCATTATGATTTTAATGTCTATTGAGCTAATGCTGAATGCCGTTAACCTGACGTTTATTGTGTACGCGAAGGCAAACGGTAACATGATGGGACAGATGTTTGTGATTTTTGTAATCACAGTGGCAGCCGTTGAAGCAGCAGTAGGACTAGCCCTAATTATTTCGCTAAACCGCAGAAAAGCCACGCTGAACGTTGATGAAATAAATATTCTGAAATGGTGAGTCAACTAGCATGACAGAACAACTTATTCCTTGGATTATTGCCTTACCCGGCCTGGGGGCCTTGTGTAATGGTCTTTTTGGTCGGTGGATTGGTAAAAAAGCCCACTGGATTGCAATCCTTGCAACAGGACTCTCGCTCCTATTTTCCTTGATCGTTCTTAACCAAACAATCCTGCAGGGTCGGACGTTCGATGTCATTCTCTTCGATTGGGTTTTGGCTGGAACGTTGGAAACAGAAATAGGTTTTCGTGTCGATCCTCTGAGTTCCATCATGCTGCTTGTTGTTGCGGGAGTGGGTTTCCTTATCCACGTTTATTCTGTTGGCTACATGCATGGCGATCAAGGTTATGCAAGGTACTTTACCTACCTGAACCTCTTTATGTTTGCCATGCTTATCCTGATCTTGGGGAACAACTATTTGTTGATGTTTGTTGGTTGGGAGGGTGTGGGACTTTGTTCCTATCTTCTAATTGGCTTTTGGTATCAAAAGAAATCCGCATCCGATGCAGGGAAAAAAGCTTTTATCGTTAATCGTATCGGTGACGCGGGTTTCCTTTTGGGAGTTTTCTTAATCTTCCAGGTTTTTGGCACTTTGACCTATTTTGGTGGGGATGGAGTTATTGAACAGGCTAGGGGTGCAGCGCCAGGTTCTGCCATGGCATCTGCTGCAACCTTTATCACGATTTGTTTGTTCGTTGGTGCGGTTGGAAAATCCGCGCAGATTCCTCTTTACACCTGGCTACCCGATGCTATGGAAGGCCCAACGCCGGTTAGTGCATTGATTCACGCAGCTACAATGGTAACGGCGGGAGTTTATATGGTTGCCCGCTCCAGTGCTTTGTACTTGCTTGCCCCTATATCAATGGAGGTTATGGCGATTGTCGGGGGGGTGACGGCTATATTTGCAGCGACTATCGGTTTGGTTCAGAACGACATCAAACGAGTCTTAGCCTACTCGACAGTGAGCCAGTTGGGTTACATGTTCTTGGGCTGCGGAGTTGGTGCTTTTTCTTTTGCTATCTTCCACCTGATGACTCATGCTTTCTTCAAAGGACTTCTCTTTTTGGGATCAGGTAGCGTCATCCATGCCCTCCACGGGGACCCGGACGAATCGCGCCGGCAGGACATGCGCTATATGGGTGGTCTCCGCAGACATATGCCCGTTACGGCGATCACTTTTTATATTGGTGCCCTAGCAATCTCAGGAATTCCCCCGTTTGCGGGTTTCTTCAGTAAGGATTCCATTTTGGCCGGTGCATTTGATTCGGGGAACTACGTGCTCTACGCGATTGGGTTGATTGGAGCATTTATGACGGCTTTCTACATGTTTCGCTTGATCTATATGACCTTTTACGGCAAGTCTCGTGTGGTTCCCGAAGTTGCGGGCCATTTGCACGAGTCGCCAGCAGTTATGACAGTTCCACTGGTGATTTTGGCTGTTTTAGCCTTGATTGGGGGTTGGGTAAATATACCATTACCAGGACTCCATTGGTTTTCGGATTACCTGAGCCCCGTGATCGCAACTTCCTCTCACGTTTCTGTTCCGGTGGGGATCCAACTAGCTGCCGCAACAGAGGGGGGTGGCTCTTCGGCTGTTCTGCATGGGATACTGGCGTTAGTCTCCGTTGTTGTGGGGGTAGCTGGCTGGATGCTTGCTCGGTATATGTATACGAAGAATCTTGATCTGGCTAATCGACTGGCTGAAAGATTTCAGAGTACCTATCGGATGTTACTGAACAAGTATTGGGTAGATGAGATTTATAGTGCCTGTATCATTCGCCCATTTTTTTGGCTGATGAAGTCATTGTTTTGGGTAGACGGAAGGGTAGTGGATGGAACAGTCAATGGAGCCTCCAGGATAACCGTTTGGTCTAGCAAGTTATCGGGTATTTTCGACTTAAGTACGGTGGATGGAGCCGTGAACGGAATAGGTGTGATACTTACGAATTGGGGACGGGGCCTCCGGCGGATTCAGACTGGCGCCGTTCAGAACTATGCTTTGGCGATGCTTATTGGCATATTTATTATTTTAAGTTTTTATCTCCTATATGGATAACAGGAGAATGAAGCCACTCTGGACGTATGGCTGGGCTCTCGGGGTTGATGTCGCAATGAGCCCGTCGGCGGGGTACGATGTAAAGGATTGATTTCAATGACGAATGTTCTTGGTTTTCCAATTTTGACCTACATGGTTTTTCTGCCCATCATCGGGGCGTTTATCATAATGCTTTTCTTTCCCCGAGCGAGGCCGAAAGCCATAAAGAATTTCACCCTAATTGTTTCACTGATCACGTTGGCCTTTTCGTTTTGGCTGTTACCGGCTTTCAATGCCAACAATGTCAAAATGCAGTTTGTAGAGCAATACACATGGATACCCTCTATTGGTGTTACATACTTCATGGGCGTGGATGGTATCAGTATCCTTCTGTTGCTCATGACAACGCTTCTGACCTCGATCTCAATTCTTTGCTCATATAATGCCATTGAGGAACGTCAGAAGGAGTACTACGTCAGCCTCCTAATCCTGGAAACGGGAATGCTGGGCGTGTTTGTATCGTTAGACCTCTTCCTCTTCTATATTTTCTGGGAAATCATGCTTGTCCCGATGTACTTCCTCATTGGGATCTGGGGTGGGCCCAGAAAGCTTTACGCAGCTATCAAATTCTTCTTGTATACGTTGGTAGGTAGCGTACTTCTTCTGTTGGGTTTTTTGGCCCTTTATTTCCTGAACGCCAATCCTGAATATGGGTCGGGCGAGTTGACGTTTAACCTCCTTGAACTCTATAAGATGGCGCCCAAACTCTCTCCGGACCATCAGTTCTGGATCTTTCTGGCTCTATTTGTGGGATTTGCCATTAAGGTTCCGATGTTCCCATTCCACACGTGGTTGCCAGACGCGCATGTGGAAGCCCCGACAGCTGGTAGCGTGATTCTGGCGGGCGTATTGCTGAAGATGGGAACCTATGGTTTTGTTCGGTTTAATTTACCGTTGGTGCCCCAAGCTAGTGAAACAATGATCCCGTTTGTCGCGCTATTGGCCATCATCGGCATCATTTATGGGGCCCTGGTCGCCATGGCACAACAGGATATAAAAAAGCTTGTGGCCTATAGCTCTGTGAGTCACTTAGGCTTCGTAATGTTGGGTATTTTCACCCTCAACACCCAAGGATTGGTGGGTGCTCTTCTTCAAAATATCAACCATGGTCTCTCAACGGGTGCTCTTTTCCTAGTTGTCGGTATTCTTTATGAGAGGCGTCACACGAGGATGATTGCAGATTACGGAGGCCTCGCGAAGGCCATACCAATTTTTACCGTTATTTTTGCAGTTGCAATGTTTTCTTCGATTGGCCTGCCGGGCCTGAATGGGTTTGTCGGTGAGTTTCTGATTCTGGTTGGTGCTTTTCAGGTCAGTAAGGTATACGCAGGTTTTGCACTTGCAGGTATTGTATTGGGAGCAGCCTACATGCTTTGGCTTTTCCAGCGAATGATGTTCGGTGATCTCAACAATCCAGAGAACCAGAATGTGTCAGATTTGAATATGCGAGAAATTATCTACATGATGCCGATTGTCTTCTTCATGTTCTGGATCGGAATTTATCCAAAGCCGTTCATCAAATTGATGGAGCCTTCAGTCAAAAATCTTGTGAAGCAGGTTGAGCTGGCAAAGGCTGGAAAGCCTATTAATAGCAGTACTTTCGCACGCCCTGTTGTGCCGAAGGTGCCACCCCAGTCGGCCATGGAAGTTCGGGCGCTTGTTTCGCAAACACTCCGGAGTTCACCGGAAAAATAATCATGGAACCTATCCTTCTTCCATCGGTCCAGTTGGGCCCGATCATGCCCGAAATACTCATGACGGTCCTGGTTTGTCTGGTCATCCTAGTAGATCTCTTTCTTTCACCATCTCAAAAGGGTTTCCTGGGTTTTCTGACCCTGGTAGGACTAGTTGTGGTAGGGGTAATTCTGAGCCGAATGGTGGGACAGGATACCTTGGCGTTTGGCGGAATGTACCGGGTGGACAATTTCTCGATATTTTTTAAGTTCATATTTTTGGGCGTTACCTTTTTGACTGTTCTGATGTCCTTCCGTTATCTGAAGATCGAAGAGATCAATTTGGGCGAATACTATTCTCTATTGCTGTTCGCCACTATTGGCATGATGATCATGGCATCGGGAAATGATCTGCTCACCATATACATCGGCTTGGAGTTACTCTCCATCCCCGTGTATATTCTTGTGGGTTTCCTCAAGCGCGACCTCGCATCGCAAGAAGGTGGTATTAAGTATTTTCTTCTCGGAATTTTTAGTTCCGCGATAGTTCTGTATGGAATCGCGCTCATTTACGGATACACCGGAACTATTTATTTGGACGGAATCCGCGAAGCTTTGGTTCAGGCCCCCGAATCTAGTTTGCTGTTGACCTTGTCAATTATTCTGCTGACGGCTGGGTTTGCTTTCAAAATTGCCCTAGTTCCGTTTCACATGTGGGCGCCGGATGCCTATCAGGGGGCGCCTACTACCATCACAGCTTTCATGTCTGTCGGGACAAAGGCAGCTGCCTTCGCTGCGTTGGTGCGGGTTCTTATGGTGGGCCTCGGTCACTCCCAGGATCAATGGACCATCCTGCTCTGGCTCTTAGCGGTGGCTACGATGACTTGGGGCAATATCGGTGCGCTCGTTCAGTCTAACCTGAAACGTTTATTGGCCTATTCAAGCATTGCACACGCGGGATATATACTGATTGGCCTTGTTGTAGCGACACACACTGGAATCGCGAGCATCATGCTCTACATGGTTGCATATCTTTTCACTAACCTTGGTGCTTTCGCTCTTATTGTTTTACTCTGCCGACCGAATTTCCGTGGTGATAACCTCGAGGATTTCCGGGGGTTCGCCCGGGAGCATCCTTGGCCCTCTTTGGCGTTGGTGATATTTTTTCTCAGTCTGACAGGAATTCCGCCGACTGGTGGTTTTGTGGGCAAGTTTTACCTTTTTGCAGCGGCTATTGATTCGGGTTTCATTTGGCTAGCTGTTATTGGTGTACTGAACAGCGCTGTGTCTCTCTACTACTACTTTCGTGTTGTCATGCTAATGTACATGGAAGAACCTAGGGATCGGATCCAAACTTCGAATTCCTTCTCATTAACGGCAGGCATCGCGGTTATGGTGATTGGCGTCCTGTTCATGGGACTGTATCCTCAACCTTTCTTCATTGCCGCTCAGACTTCTGTGGCTGGCCTCCTCAAAGGGCTCCCTGCCTTTGCCCTGGTACCCTAACGGTTCGACGTTAACCCCTTGCTTTTTTGTGTGCCGTACATAGAGAGGGTGTGCGTTATGGAGGCATGTCTCAGATTTGCCCCCAGAAAGGCCATCTGATATAAAGATGTCAAGTCATCGAACCTGCCGGTTTTCGCCCGCGCGAAGCCCCTTCCTGAAAGCAGCAGTGTGATGAACCAAAAGTCCCTTTCGGTTAAGAAATCTTCTGACGGAAATGATGCTCCCCAGCCCGTTAACAGTTCCGATGCAGGCAAGTCGCGGCGGATCTATCTTTTGAGGGATCTCCCACCGGAAGTTGTCGCGGTTGCCTTTGCTAAGACGAGTCGTTCTCCGAAAGCCTTTGATGAGATTGCCGAAGAGCTAACGGATGAATCCTCAGCACAGTTTCACGAAAAGTGGGTTGTGGGGTATGGACACGCCTCTGTTGCTGAGCACGCGGTTCTTTCTATCGCCATTGAGAATGTTAGCCGGTATGCCACGGAAGTTATTGAGGCCAACCGGCTTGCCTCCTACACAGAGAAATCCTCTCGTTACCAGATCTTTTCACCGGATGATTATTACGTTCCGGAGGAGATCGATGTTTCCCCCCTAGCCAAGGAATACCGGAGTGCGGTTCGGTGGATGTTCGAAAACTATTTAAATGTCCAAAGCAAGTTGGACGCTTTCCTTCGGGAGTCTGATTGCCTTCCTCAGCGGGAGGGTGAGTCCGAACGTGGGTATGCCGCACGAGTGCGTGCTTATGCCCTGGATCGCGCGCGGTTCCTTCTACCGATCTCTGCGCTAGCTAACGTGGGTATGACAGCCAATGCGCGCGTACTGGAGCACGCCATTCAAAAGATGGTAAGTCATGAGTTAAGCGAAATTCGCCAAATTGGAGAGAGTCTGAAAGAGGTTTGCCAGGGGGCTGTTCCTACGCTCGTTAAATATGCCGACTACAACCCATATATGGCGGAGACTCAGGGGGTATTGCAAGGACTGGCGGAAGAGGTGGGGGTTTCTGGCACCGTTGCAGACGAGGAAAGCTACACTCGACTTCTTGAATATCCTGAAGAGCCAGAATCAAGCCTTGCGGCTGCCATCCTTTATCCCTTATCCGACATTTCTTACGAGGAACTCCGCAAACGCTTATCAGCTCTCCCCGAAGACCGGAGACAAAATGTTATTGAAGAATCCCTTCGGCGGCTTGATCGCTTCGATATTCCGATCCGTCAGATGGAACATTTGAACTATACCTTCGAGTGCTTGGTCGATCAGGGAGCATACCTGGATCTCAAGCGCCACAGGATGTGCACTCAGAGCGTTCAACGACCGACCATCCTGCATGGTTTCGTGATTCCTGATCTTATCAAGGATGCAGATGCCTACGAAGACTACTTGGCCGGGATCGAAAGGGCTGAATCTTCTTTTGATAGGTTTTCGGTGGAGTTTCCCAACGAGGCACCTTATTTTGTTCTCAACGCCCACCGACGTCGGCTACTCTGGACGCTCAATCTTCGTGAGATCATGCACGTTGTTAAACTGCGAAGTGCACCGAATGGGCATTTCACCTATCGGCGAGTTGCACAACAAATGTTTAATGAGGTACAGAGGGTGCATCCTTATATCGCCAAATTTATTGAGGTTAATTTGGAAGAGTCCAATGGGCATTAGGGTAGTTGATTGCAAAGTATCGGAGATACATTTGAATTGCATTTTCACTTTTATTAAGTCTCCATGCTCCCTCAAAGGGGTGCTCCACGTGTCTTGGAATATCTCCCGAATAAGCTAAACTTGACCTGTAGCTCGGTGTTAGTTCTGGTACCCG
>CAYTIB010000004.1:0-61598 GCA_964437725.1 uncultured bacterium
ATCGGATTCACAGCCATAGAAAAAAGGGCATCGATCTGCTCGGTAATACGCATAATTCCATTCTCCGCTGTTATAGCGGACCCCGCCCGTGCCGTGACCATAAGAGCCGTTAGCACTGGTCCCAATTCACGGATAAGACTCAGGGCAACAGCCGAACCCAACATACTTTCTGATCCAAACTGGCGAAGGGTGTAATACCCCTGCAAACCGATAACCATCCCCGTGAAAACAGCGGTTAGAACAATGACTACAACGGAACGGACGCCAATGAAATGGATCTGCTTCATTACAAGGTGAAAGCGAAATGGACTAGAAAAACAACCGCGGAAGACATCAGCAAGAAACATAAGCATTCTGCCCATGTCCTGGAGGGTATGAAGCCCAATGACACCCAACCGCCGGATAAGACGCAACCCCGGATAGGTAGATGGGGGGGAGGCTCCCTCTGAGACCGAATTCGGAGAATCTATAGTCTGTCTAGAAATGGTCTGCCCCTTCCCTCACGGATTGCGTCCCAACTGCATATCTGCACCGCCCCAACTTTTAAACCTTCCTTGGAGAACTGCGAGGTCCGCGGTTACCCAAAAGTGCAAATTCAAAGCCCCCGGCGCGATTCCCCCATGCTCTCCATGAAGAAGACCGCCAATTTATTTTACTCCTCATCCGCACAACAAACCAAACACAATACATTATTTGACTGAAATATTCAGAAAAATATCACTAGCATGACACTTTCCTGAATTTCAACTTCATCCCAATGTAATGCCTATAATATACTAATAACAAAAGGATTAAGAGTTTTACAAATCAATTAAGGAAACACATAAAATAACGACTATAATGGGGTCACTGTATGCTGCAGTAACCGACTGCCTAGCTAAACTGTACAGGGGAGAGATAGCCATGGAAGAATTTATTTGCGTTGCGAAGACCAGTGACCTTTTAGAGGGTACTGGGAAACTAGTTGAAGTAGGTGGCAAACGGATAGCTCTATTTTACGATGGAAACGATTACAGAGCTATCGAGGACGAATGCCCGCACCGCGGGGGACCGCTATCGGATGGGGAAATAAATGGGAACGAAGTCAGTTGTCCGTGGCACGGTGCTCGATTTGATATCCGTGATGGCAAAGCGCTCAGCCCTCCAGCCCCTTCCAATGTCACGGCCTACCCCGTCCGCGTTGATGGGGAGAATATTGAGATTTCAATCAACAACGATTGTTGAATAGTAACGGGTAGAAAGATAAAACCGTGTGCGACAACTGGAACTTTCAAAAAGCCCAGGATTATCACGAAATAACAAAGCACTCTTACAAGAGCATCCATTCAGATAACCATACCTTAGACATGGATAATTATCCTCTTGCTTTCAAGGTATACAAGGGGATCGAATCAATTTCCTTTCCAACCAACGTCCCCTTTCCAACCCTTGGGGCCCTTGAGGCGATCCACACCAATCCGGCTCCTTTGGATACAGAGTCAATCCCGGACATAGGAATTTTAGGGCAAATTCTCTTCCTTTCCGCAGGGATTACTAAGGAAAAAAAATACCCGGGCGGGAAAATGTACTATCGAGCTGCAGCTTGTACCGGAGCCCTATATCACATAGATCTCTACGTAGTATGCGGAAAAATTAAAGGGCTTGATGCCGGTGTGTATCATTTCTCCCCTCATGATTTTTCACTCCGGAAACTTAGAGAAGGAGACCACAGAGGCATATTAGTCAAAGGTTCTGCGGAAGAGCCTTCTCTTTCCCATGCTCCTGTGATTCTTGCAACTGCTTCAACATATTGGCGCAACAGCTGGAAATACCGTTCTCGAACCTATCGGCACTGCGGGTGGGACAACGGTACATTGCTGGCAAATTTGTTGGCAGCAACGGCAGGTTACTCCATTCCAACAAAGATCATTTGTGGTTTCTTAGACAACGACGTCAACCGGCTCTTCGACTTGGAAACGAGAACCGAGGCGGTTCTATCGCTAATTTCAATCGGGTGGCAAGGAAATCCCTTACCGACTAGCACGCTTCCCAAAACGGAATCTCTCGGATTTGAAACTTTACCCATTTCCAAAAACAGAATCGATTATCCAGCCATTACAGACATCCATTCCGTCTCCTGCCTGAAAGAGCTAGCGGAGGTTATCCAGTGGAGAGATAAAAACCACCACATGCCACAACCAACACCAACAGAAAAAACTTTTCCCCTGAAACCCTCGCTCAAACTAACAGATACCAAAAATTTGATTTCGGATGTCATTATCCGGCGTGGGTCTACAAGGCGTTTTGCTCAGAAACCACTTACTTTCGAACAGCTATCAAACGCACTAGAACAAAGTCTCACGGTTTTCCCAACAGATTACTTAGAATCTACTGGAAACTTACTGAATGACGCATACTTGATCGTTCACTCTGTAAAAGAAATCCCTGCGGGAACGTATGTCTACCACCGTACATTAAAAACTCTGGAGTTGTTAAAAGAAGGAAACTTTCGTAGTCATGCTAGTTATCTGGGACTTGGCCAAGCACTTCCGGGGGATGCTGCGGTTAATATCTATCTCATGCTAGATCTTGCCCCAGTTCTAGAAACCTTCGGCAACCGAGGCTATCGGGTTGCACAGTTAGAAGCTGGAATACTAGGAGGCAAACTTTATCTATCCTCGTATGCCCAGAACTTCGGTGCAACAGGACTGACGTTTCTTGACAACGATGTAACAGACTTCTTCTCTCCTCATGCTTCTGGAAAAAGCGTGATGTTTTTGATGGCTCTCGGGCATAAGTTCACACACCACCAGAAGTGAGACTAACCATTATTGTCAACTCCAATCTCCAACACCATTGTGGGATGATTGCGAACTTGTACCATGGTCGTCACATTAAAGGTAACTGCAACCTCATAACGCACAAAACCAAATACACAAATTGGAGAATGTGAAAATGGAAATCCCCCAAATCACACCCCAAGATGCCCATGATCGTATGCAAGTAGAAAATGGAGGAATCTACGTCGACGTGCGTTCCTCGCCAGAGTTTGAACGGGGCCACCCTGACGGTGCCTTAAATATCCCTATCATGCATTTTGATCCAACTCAGGGTGGAATGGTTGAAAATCCAGACTTTCTCGAGGTAGTCAAAAAGAATTTCCCCGTCGACTCTCAGCTTATTTTGGGGTGTCAGATGGGCATGCGCTCGCAAAGGGCAGCTGAGATCCTTGCCACAGAAGGTTACCAGAACCTATCAAACGTCAAAGGAGGCTTTGGTGGTGTAAAGAACCGTTCCGGCATAACCATCGAGAAGGGCTGGGAGGAGATGGGCCTTCCGGTCAGCCATGACAATGACGATGGAGTCAGCTATGAATCTCTGTCAGCAGGGGAATAACAAGAAACAAGAATGAACGAAGAACAAAGCTGTTGCAACCACGTCACTTTCTTACCACAATCCTCTTTCTTCCAAAAGCTTGATCAGGTTCTGTCGCTTGACCTTCAAAGTTGTGGTCTTCGGGAGATCTTCTTCCAGAATAGTGTAGTCCCGGATACGCTTGTAATCCGCGAGACGGGATGAAACCTCCTTCACCTCACGAGCAATAATCTCCTCCACTCGTCCGGTTTCGCCCTCCTCTACCAATATTTCTTCATTGGGAACAATAACCGCGTATATATCCTCCCCCCCACTACCGGAAGGTCTTCCCAGTATGCAAATTTCCTTGAAATAAGCGCTTTTGCTCAACTCGTTTTCTATTTCTTCCGGGTAGATATTCTTACCATCCTCCGAGATAATGACATTCTTCGAACGTCCACAGATGGAGAGATAACCGTCGGCATCTAACCTACCGATATCCCCAGTGCACAACCACCCGTCCGAAAGGACTTCGGCTGTTGCCATCGGGTTTTCGTAGTATCCAAGCATAATGTTCGGTCCCCTAATCAACACTTCCCCTTCACCCGGGACACCTCCCTCAATGGCCCTCAGCTTCACTTCAACTCCTGGCACAGCAGGCCCAACCGTACCAATCTTGTTCCTCTTGGGGGGGTTGACGTTCGTTATTGGTGAAGCCTCTGTCAGCCCATAACCCTGTAGAGTTTCTAACCCCAGGGCCATTAAGTCTCGCTGGACCTTGGGATCCAAGGCCGCTCCACCACTAACAAAAAAACGAAAGTTTTCACCAAATCGTTTTCGGAGTGAGCCGAAGATAATTTTTCCAAGCCTCAGCCCCATACCAAGACCTATCAAACTAATTCCGAAAAGGAGCTTAAAAACAAACCTCTTTGCACCCGACTCCCTCTTGACTTGACTGAATATGTTCTTATGAAAGAGCCTTAGCAGTGCAGGGACTACCAAACAAATCGTTATGTTTCGCTCGGCAAGGGCAAGGGAAATAGCCTTCGGTGAGACTGCATCTAAGTATGAAACTTTAACTCCCTTGGCAAAGGGGGTGAGGAAACCAGCGGTCAGCTCGAATGCATGGTGCATCGGCAGGATGGAAAGCAAGGTGGCCTCCGTATCAAAAATACAGAGTTCTAGAACGGAGGTGATATTACTTGCCAAATTTCGATGTGAAAGCATAACCCCCTTGGGGGTACCAGTCGTGCCTGATGAGAAGGAAATCACCGCCACGCTGCTTGGATCATTCAATGTAACCGGGAGAGCATCCTCCTTTGCAAGAAGACCAAAATCCGGAGAATCCATCAAAAAAAAATGCTCCAAAACAGGAGCAGAGGTGCGTGCTTCTTCCAGAGTCTCCAAAGCTTCTTGGCCGACCACGCAGGTATGCATTTCTGAGCGTTCAAGGATATTAGCAATCTCAGCCGGTTTCAGACGAATATCCAAGGGAACGACCACACCACCAGCCAAAAGAACACCAAAGAAGGCAATTCCCCACTCCGGCCTATTGTCCGACAGAATACCAACTCTACTTCCAGGACGAACGCCGAGATCTAAAAGTTTTTGCGCAACGCCCCTGCTTCTCCTCCCAAATTCCTCATAAGTGAAGGACCGAAGACCAGACCCACCCACTTCCCGCTCGGAAGCAACCCGATCTGAATATTCGCGCGTGCTGAATTCAAATATCTCTATAAGGGTTTCGGCCATCCAAGCCGGAGCCTCCAAGATCGGGTTTTGTTAGTCTGACAACCTAACCTTAACCTCTCCATTCTCACGCAACCCCTTCAGGATACGCTCCGGGCTCATGGGAAGCGTAGTTACACGAACACCCGAAGCGTCGAAAACAGCATTAGACAAAGCGGCAAGTGTACAAATGATAGGAGGCTCCCCAACACCACGAACCCCGTAGGCTCCCTCTGGCGCCGGCTCCTCTACAAGGATAGGGACAATTTCAAAAGCATCTTGGGCAGTGGGAAGAATGTAACCATCAAGATCGGGATTAAGCATTCGTCCGTTCTCGTACTTCATCTCCTCCATCGTTGCATATCCTGCTCCCTGGAGAACAGCCCCCTCAATCTGACCCTCAATACTCATTGGATTGATAGCAAATCCTACATCCTGCGCGGAAACCATCCGCAAAATCTCTACCTCCCCCGTTTCAGGGTCTACCGCAACGTCTGCAACCTGTGTCACGTAAATGGGGGCTGCAGGAAGGTTGGGCGTTACACCATGTCCAAAAACGGGTCCACGTGTTTTCTTCGCCTCAGATAAAACTTCCGTCAGAGGGATGCTAACTTCAGGAGAAGAGGACACCGTTACATGCCCATCAACCAAAACAACATCTTCCGGTCGAGCTTCCAACTTCTGGGCAGCGACCTCTAAAACCTGCTGCTTCACCACCAAAGCGGCCTGCTGAACCGAAGTAGCCAACGAGCGTGTTATTTGGCTACCCCCACTGCCTGGAGTCATCGATCCAGAATCGGTGTCTGCAGTAACGATGTGAACCTGGCTCAGATCCATGCCTAGTTCTTCCGCCACAACCTGGGCAAGCGAGGTACTGGAACCCGTAATGTCAATCGACCCGGTGATGATGTGCGCTGATCCATCATCTTCCATCCTCAAACTGCAACTGGCCGCACCCCCAGGGCCTTTCCAAAAGCTACTCGCAACACCCCGGCCGTAAAGACGTCCATCATTTCCGTTTGGCTGCTCACCGGAAGCCTTTTTCGTCTGGTGCAGGGTCTCGGGAAGGCTGATATTAAAGTCTAAGCGTCCATCCAAGCCTTCGTCTCCACGGCGCAAAGCATTTCTTTCCCTCAACTCGAAAGGGTCGGATCCAGTCATCCGGGCTAGCTCATCCATCTGACTTTCCGTGGCAAACGTTAACTGAGGCCCACCTGGCGCACGAACAATACCGCAGCTAGGCTTATTGGTGTAGACAGCGTAGACACTGGTTCTAGCATTAGGAACACGATATGGCCCGACTGACATTTGCGCACGGGTTTGGGCCATATTAGGCGCTAGTTCGGCATATGCGCCGGTGTCCATATAAAATTCGATTTCACGAACCAGCAAATTACCCTTCCGGTCAGCCCCAATCCTTGAGCGGATTGTGGTAGCGTGACGCGGTGTGCTACCTTCAAAATCTTCCTCCCGGCTATAAACAATCTTCACTGGCCGACCGGCTGCCTTGGCGAGTAATGCAGCTAGTGGCTCAATCAAAACCGGCATCTTTGCACCAAATCCACCACCGACCACCGTCGGGACAACATTAACTCGATGCGGGGGCAAACCCATCACCTGGGCCGTTTGATCACGACAACCATATGAACCCTGAGTCGTCGTCCAAATTGTTACTTTGCCCGTCCGATCTACCGAAGCCAAGGTGGCATGAGGCTCGATGTAAGCAGCATGAACCTCGTGGGTAATAAACTCATTCTCTAAAACAATCTCGGCCTTCTTCCATGCTTCACCCGGGCTGCCCAACTCATCTATACGAACCGTACAGATATTTCCCTCTCTTTTATAAATCGAGGGAGCTTCGTATTCGGAAATTTCCTCGTGGACCAAATGGCTCTTCTCTTTTAATGCCTCCAGAGGGTTAAGCAACGCAGGAAGCTCCTCATATTCAACACGTATCGCAGCCAACGCAATGTCCGCCGCCTCTGCATCCTCTGCCGCGACCAATGCTACGGGATCTCCTACATGGCGAACCTTATCTAACGCCAAAGCCCTACGATCTTTGATAATCGGTCCGTAAAGAGCATTAGGAATATCCTGGCCAGTCAAGATCGCACGCACACCAGGAGTCCTCCAAGCAGCTCCTAAGTCAATTCGTGCAATTCGAGCGTGCGGTAATGGACTTCGTAGTACCCGGCCGACAAGTTCTCCAGGAAGTGAAACATCGTCCGCAAATACAGCCGTTCCCAACACTTTCTCTGAACCATCTAACCTCGCCAAAGGCCTTCCAACAGTCCTTTGGTCACTAGCTTTTTGGTCAAGGGGCGCCTTTTGATTCATTTTGATTCCTCAGAGTACTTCCACCCGCCGAAAAACAGACAGCTGAATCGTCCAAAATTTTTGTCACATACCTTTTGATTTTGGAGAAGTTCACTCCCCAAGCAATAAATGATATCACAGGTCTATTCTAGGAAAATGGCTAATATTTAGCTTTCTCTAAACAGTGGACCTACAATCCTCCAAAGACAACCCTATTGGGGCGTGATATATTGAGAGAAGGTGGGAGCCTGGTGTGGGTAGAGCTTCGGACCAATTCAAATTTCGGAAAGAACCGAAAGAAGCCGCCCTCGTCTCCCAGTCCCAAAACTGAGGATCAGTTGCTTACCAGTGCAGAACTGGTCTATGCGCCCCCAAAGTTCAGTTGGAGAAAAATTGTTGTCAACTACTAGCGAAGAAAAAACCTTGCTGACAAGTCTCGTCAAAGCCGGTGGGTGAGGAAGTAAAATTGGTCCTGAGGACCTACGAGTAGCCCTGGAAGGGCTACCCTGCTCCACCGATCAAAACATCCTGTTCGGTACCAATCCTGGCGACGATACTGGTGTATACAAACTCCGAGAAGACCTGGCCATAGTCCAAACTGTCGATTTCTTCACACCCGTCGTCGACGACCCTTATGACTTTGGGGCAATTGCAGCGGCAAATTCTGCAAGCGATTGTTTCACCATGGGTGCCAAAGTGATAACCGGACTCAATCTCGTATCCTACCCATGCAACCTTGGCCTCCAAACGTTGGGACATATCCTTCGTGGCGGTGCGGAAAAAATGGCCGAAGCAGGTGGCTCGATTATCGGTGGTCACAGTGTGGATGACACGGAGCCCAAATATGGCATAGCGATCACAGGAGTCGCAGATCCGAAAGCAATGATAACTAACCAAGGTGCAAAACCGGGAGACTCGTTGGTTCTTACGAAGAAAATAGGGACCGGCATTATAACGAATACGCGAAAATCTCGAACAGGGTTTGGAAAGATGCTCAGTATCCTAGGCGGTAATGATAAAGACAAAAAGATTTCCGACGATATTTATGAAGAGGCTGTTGCAGGCATGAAAACACTCAACCGAAGGGCCAGCGAGTTGATGGTTGAAATTGGTGTGAATGCCTGCACCGACGTTACCGGATTTGGTTTGTTGGGCCACGCACACAATCTGGCAGAGGCAAGTGGTGTGATGGTGGAAATTTCTTACAACGCGGTACCTAAGTTTGACGGCATTGAACCACATTCAATTTCCGGAACACGTGGAGGTGGGGAACGTAATCGTCGTTGGATTACAAATTTTGTCCAGCTAGAGAATGGGATCAGCGAAACCGAGTTTGCCATCCTCGCCGATGCTCAAACCTCGGGGCCGCTATTGATCTCGGTTGACAGCAACAAGGCCGATTCATTGGTGCAAAAGATGAAAGAGTCTAATGTGCCGGCACCCTCCATCATCGGAAAAGTATTAGAGGGCGGAGAACCAGGACGTATCCGCGTAGTCCCTTGATACCTCGTTACCATTTTAAATTCTACAAAAAAACATTCCATTGGCTCCCTCATTCCATTGGCTCCCTTAGGTAAGCCTTATTAATAACCCCGGACAAACGATGGCTTTTCAACTTTTCCGTGGCTTGCAAAAAAATCCTAAACTTTTCTATTTTTCCACGCTTTCGTTGCTAACGATAGGTTTGTATATCTTCATTCCAACCTTCTCCCAATTAGTCCATCGCTCTTTAGCAATTTTGTCCAAGGGGGAAGTCCATGCTCTGCGTACTTACCTTCTTTCCTTCGGTCCATGGGCACCCTTGGTTTCTGGACTACTGATGATTCTCCAGGCAATTATTGCCCCCTTGCCAGCTTTCGTCATTACGATCGCCAATGGAATGCTATTTGGTTGCTGGTGGGGGGGGTTATTGTCCTGGATAAGCGCTATGGCGGCTGCACTGGTTTGCTTTTACATAGCTACAAATTTGGGAAGGCCTGCCGTGGAACGCATAGTGAGTAAGAAGGGACTACTATTGGCTGAAAAGTTTTTTAAAAATTATGGAATCCACGCTATCATCTTCGCTCGACTCATTCCATTTGTACCTTTTGATCCCATCAGCTATGGAGCGGGATTGACCCGCATGCCCATCCGCAACTTTGCATTTGCGACCGGTCTGGGAATGGTACCGGGGACAATCGCCTATTCCTGGTTGGGCGAAAACCTTGAGCATACCCACACATGGATATTGGGAGCAACAGGCCTGCTCATCCTACTACTAGGGAGTTTTTTCGTCCGTCGATTCGTCTTTGGAAAACCTACGAAACAACTATCTCACCAAGATGCTCGGGTGGGCAAAAACCTCGCAAAATAAAAGAAAATCGGGCACCTTAGAGCATAATACTCAACTCGGGAAGTAAGCTCTGCAAGCTATCACACAGCCCTACAGGTCCAGGACCCAAGGTCGGTTTCAGATCTGTTGAATAAGCTTACCTAAAAGAGGGATCGTCTCATTCAGGGAGTCTACGGTATGTTCGCACAATCTTGCGAACTCTTCACGCCTCGGTGGACCATGCATGAGACCTATCGTTAAGGTACCAGCTGCTCGTCCAGCTTCCATATCATACCGACCATCTCCAATCAAAATCACCTCAGAGGGTAAATACCCTAGAGCCTTACATGCTTCTTCTACCTGCCTCGGATCGGGCTTCCAGCAACCAATGTCTCTGGTCACTACTGACTTAAATTGGAGATCAAAGCGCTCCAATACCGGCATTACGTTCGCGGTGGTGTTGTTGGTAACAATCCCGATGGGAACGGAATAGGAGTCTAAATAATCTAGCAGAGCGCGAAGGCCCTCCCCCAACTCTGCACCATCTCGCGCCGCGGCTTCATGCCGTTCAAGGATGGATTCCACACGTGTCCGTTCGGGTTCATTTGCTTCCACCAAGTAATCCAAAATCGAGATGTCCTCTTCAAAACCCATCTCTTCTTTCATGATGGGCCAATCGAAGAAGGGACGCGTTATAGTGCCGTCAAAGTCGAACAAAATACCCACGAATTTTTTTGTTTGCATCTTCACTACCTCATGAAAGCTTTAAAAAATCTTTCCGATTTCATCCATATTAAATATCCGAATCGGTTCTTCTCTTCCCCCTCTCCGGATCATGACCTGGCCTTTTCCAATCCTCATCTCTCCGATAACTTCTGCTGCTAATCCCTCATCTTTTAACGCAACAAGAAGCTGGTCGGCCTCGGAAGGATCAACACAGATTAGCAACGCCCCTGATGCAAAAGAGCCTAGCGGATCCATGTCAAAATGTTTACAGAAAAGCCGTCCCTCTTCCAGTACGGGTATAGCATCTCCATCTAGCAATACATCCAAACCTGCTGCCTGTGAAATCTCGTTAACCGCCGTTGCCAGTCCACCTTCTGTTGGGTCGTGCATCGCGTGAACTGAAACAGCCTGACATGCAATTCTTGCATCCTTGACTACGCTGATACCTGGTTCGTAGAGAAATTTGGATGCAGTCTCTACTCGTTCTTTCCCGAATACCTTCACAAGCTCTTCTTTACGTTCTCGGGCCATAATGGAAACAGCCTCAAGAGGAATACCCTTCGTAAGAACCAGAACATCTCCTGCCTTTACACCATCAGGAGTGATGAGTTGGTTTCGCTCAACCTCACCCAGCATAACACCAGCCACAACGGGACGAGTCAACTCCTGAGTAATTTCTGTGTGTCCACCAATCAAATTAACCCCAATCTCCGCACACCCTTTACGAATATCCGAGAAAATATGTTCCACTAGCATTTCGTCGGAGTCCCCTCCAGGCATCAGAAGAGAGGCCAAAAACCAACGTGGAGTCCCTCCCATGCAGGCAATATCATTAGCATTAATGTGAACGGCGAACCATCCGATTTCACTTGTGGCGTAAGTAATAGGATCGGTCTTAGCAATAAGATATTTGTCACCAAAATCGAGGACTGCTGCATCCCAACCAACGGCCGGTCCGGCAATTACACGAGGATCATTAACCGGTTCATCCGCAAGTATGCGGGCAAGTATTTCGTGTGGGAGTTTCCCTGGGTGCAGTTTTGAATTCCGGCTAGACATTTGGACATCCAAATTAGAGATAGACCAAAAATTGCGAATAGCTAAGAGCCAGTGATAATAACCCCTCAACAGTTTCCCGGTACAGCCTATTTTTTCACAAAGAGAACCCCTTTTTTGAAAAAAAGAGAACATGAACCCTGGAAATTAAGTCAAAATAAAAATAACTCAAAAAAACCCTAGCATGCTTCAGGTTGGCCTTCTCCGTGTTGTTAGCATCAACAAAAAAGTCAAAGGTCAGCGGTTGCCAAGATTAAATTTTTGAAAGAGAATAACGCCCGCGCAGTTGGCCTCGGCTAACAACTTTTCTTCGATGTAGAAATATATGTAGCCAATAAAAAATTGGGGATTAAAGTTAATGGTGTTCTATCTAGCTAGGTTTAAGCTAGAGGGGTAAGTCAAAAGGGGGCACAAAACAGGTGGCCTCTCGACTATTTCCGAATATGGGTGCCGGGGTAGCTCAGTCGGTAGAGCAGTGGACTGAAAATCCATGTGTCGGCGGTTCAATTCCGCCCCCCGGCACCATTCAATTGAAACGGATAGGCCCTAAATGAACATTCTCTACTTAAGACAGTTTTCCTTTAATCTGAAGGTCGGGCAATAGCATAATTGGACCACGAGAGAGGGGAACCTTGACGATGTATCCTAGCCGAAGGCCTCAGAAGCAACCGAGCAAAAACAGTTTATAAATCACAGCGAATTTTCCCGCACCACCCGCTTTTTTTATTGACGTTCCTCTCCGCAATCACTACCTTCGAAAGGTGAGGGCTTGACTCAATTCCAGGCATAACACAGGAGGAGAAATGCTCCGACGGCAAATCTACAAATCTCGGCAAGTCGTCGTTATGCTCTTGGTTCTTCTGCTCACCGGTTGCGCGGGCCTTTACGGACCCCCAAGGGGGGATCGCATTCTAGGGCCAACGCGAGGGAGTTCACGTCTTATTCTAGAGCGTGTTGATTTCTCAGACCTCCCGGACTGGAAAAGCGACCACCACGCGGCCATACTCCCTGTTTTCATGAAATCCTGTGGCCGTCTTCATAACCAACCTAACGAGCAACCGATTGACCGAAAAGGATATGCGGGCCCAATTGGCAACTGGCGATCAATATGCAAAGAAGCGGAACGACTTCCGCAAGACAATAATCGCGTACGCAACTTCATCGAAAAGGTCTTCATCCCCTACCGTGTATTAAACAACGGGCAGTCTGAGGGTCTGTTCACAGCCTACTACGAGCCTGTCCTGCGCGGATCCCGGAAATACGGAGGACAATATACTGTCCCAATTTATGGTCGGCCGAGTGATCTCGTAACTGCCGACTTGGGCAACTTTTCCTCCGATCTTCATGGGCGAAAGATCGTTGGAAGGGTAAAAAACGGTAAGTTGGGACCATATCACAATAGAGCGTCCATTAACTCCGGTTCTCTCGACGGACGGAAGCTAGAGATTGTTTGGGTGGACGATCCAATCGACGCTTTCTTTTTACATATCCAGGGATCGTGGCAAGTGTTACTAAATAATGGACGCCGTATCCGCATCGGATACACAGCACAAAATGGCCACCCTTACCGATCCATCGGACGGGAATTAATTCGGAGCGGGGCACTCGCTCGCGAGGGCATATCGATGCAATCCATTCGCGCTTGGATCCGGGCCAACCCTAAGAAGGGACATAAGTTGATGGAAAAAAACCCATCATATATCTTTTTTCGAGAGGTAAGGACTAAGGGGCCAGTCGGTGCACAGGGCGTTACCCTGACACCCCTTCGTTCTCTGGCTGTGGACAGACGTTTCATCCCCTTAGGTGTTCCATTCTGGATTGACACAGTTGTGCCAACAGGAAGCTCGTGGACGGAGTCACGACCACTACGACGTCTTTTTATAGCTCAGGACACTGGAGGGGCAATCCGAGGACCAGTGCGGGCAGACATCTTTTGGGGAACAGGTAAGGAGGCTGGAAAGACGGCAGGGCGAATGAAACATCCTGGTAACTATTACCTCCTACTTCCCCGAAGCGTTGCCGATGACCCTGGTCCGACAACGTAATTCGGCACCCTTCCCAATACCTAGTCTGATTGTAGAAATCGGAATTCACAACTAGAATGTATCTTATGATTCAAATGTATTAACCATAGGGTTAAAAATAACGATAGAGTGATTGACATGACAGCTTCGGCTACCCCCTACATGGATTATATAGATCAAGAAATAGCGCAGATGGCCGCTGCCTGCACATACTGCGGTGAATGCTTTAAGGCATGCCCGATGGTTCCCTACACAAACCTAGCGGAAGCCAATCCTGAGCAGGTCACACGTGACGTTATCGATCTCTTACTAGATAGAGATTTTTCAGGTGAGGGGGGTGACTGGGCTGAGTCCTGCCAACAAAGCGGACCCTGTATAGAAGCCTGTCCAGAACCTATTAATCCGAGGACTATGCTCACATACGCACGTACCAAGCAATACATACAAAAAAAAGGCGTGCCGGGTATAAAAAAAGAATCTAATGGGTTCTTCCGAAAATTCTCTCAAACCCTCAAGCTTGTTGCTGGTACACAGATGGAACCAGAGCGGTTTCAGCACTTAACTACCGTCAAACAGGGGAAAAAATCGAGCGCGGACATTGTATTTTACTTCGGCTGCAACCTCCTCCAGACACCCCATATTATTTTCACTGTCATGGATATATTTGATCAACTCGGGATAGATTTTGTTGTTCAGGGGGGCATAGCAAACTGCTGCGGGGTCAATCACCTACGTCAGGGAGATGAGGAAGGCGGCGGAAAAATAAAAACAAACTCCCTCAGTCACTTCACTGCTTTCGAGCCAAACATGGTGGTAACCTTCTGTCCTACCTGCCAAATCCAGTACACAGAACGTCCGCCTCTTGGCGAACCCACGCCAATGCCCTTCGAGCACATCACACAATTTCTCGCCGAAAGACTAAAGGACCTCGAGAATCTATATGTCAAGCCGGTCCGAAAGCGTGTGGGTCTTCACGAACATACCGGGGTACCCGGCGTAAACGAAAACGTACGAAAAATCCTGGTGTCCATACCTGGACTAGAACTGGTGGAGTTTCCTCAACTCATCCAAAATGGCTACCAGTGTCCGACGCTGCTTATCGAGAAAGCTAAAGAGGAAATGAGAGATGTCCTATTTCAGGGGGCATGTGATGCGGGGATCGATACTTTGGCTACCACCTATCATAGTTGCTATCGAGAACTGTGTGGAGAAGAGGCAAACTATCCCTTTACCGTATGCAATTTCATTTCCTTGATCGGAGAAGCCATGGACATTCATCACGATGCTTACTTCCAACGTTTCCGCCTTATGAGGGACATCAATACGGTCCTAGATCAAAGTGAGCACTTCATTAAATCGAATGGTATGGATCCTTCTTCCCTCCGTAATTCGCTTTCAAATGTCCTCTACGGAACTCCGGAACGTTCCTCCCCTTCTTGAAAAAGGCAAGTCCCTAAGTGGCACATATCTAGCTTGTGTAACGAAGAAAAGAAACGTTAAACAGGAACAAGGGAAAGGAAGGTTTTGAAGATAACCGATTACGCTGATTTGGCCAACCGTATTCTGGACGGGGCTGAAACTTCTCGCACAGAGGCTGAAGCGATTATCGAAGCGCCGGAAGATGATCTTCTTCCTATCCTCGACGCGGCGTTTCGGATAAGGCGCACATATTTCGGCCGGAAAGTACAAATCCACCAATTGGTCAACGCAAAGAGTGGCCTTTGTCCTGAGGACTGCAACTATTGCTCGCAGTCCTCACTCTCAACAGCAGAGATCGAGAAATACAACCTCATAGATGAGAAGGCGCTGGTTGAAGGGGCCAAACGTGCTGTGGAGGCAAACTCTAGACGTTACTGCATCGTGCTCAGTGGTCGAGGTCCTACCGATAGTGAAATCGAGCACATTGGCTCCGCAATTAAACGCATCAAGTCGAAATTCAATCTGTCAATATGTTGCTCTTTGGGAATATTCGGCGAAAAGAAGGCACAGCGACTTCAGCAAATTGGAGTCGATCGCCTGAATCACAATTTAAATACAAGCGAGCGATTCTATCCAGAGATTTGTACAACCCATACGTACGAAGATCGAATGAGCACCCTTCAAGCCGCCCGCAGCGTAGGCATGGAGCTTTGCTCAGGGGTGATCTTTGGTCAAGGAGAAACAAACGGGGACATTATTGATATGTGCGGAGCACTTCGGGTGATTCAGCCAGAATCTATTCCAGTCAATTTCCTACACGCAATTCCGGGTACACCCTTCCAAGGGAGACAAAAACTCAATCCTACGCGTTGTCTTCGCCTCCTAAGTTTGATGCGTTTTTTCAATCCAAAGTCAGAAATCCGTGTGGCGGGGGGGCGGGAATTGCAATTCGGGCTGCTTCAGGGATTGGCGCTCTATCCAGCCAATTCGGTCTTTGTTTCAGGTTACTTGACAACTTCCGGGCAAACATCCGAGGAGGCTCATCGGATGATTCACGAGATGGGATTCACAGTCGATGAGACAGGCGAGTCCGATTCCCACCCACAAAAAAGCATGGACCACCCCTACAAACCCGGGTAATTAAAAAGCTCTCTAAAAAAAGAAAAGCGCAATCAAGCTTTTGGGGCTGGCTACTTCGGTTGCGCCTCAACTAACTCAATCAAGGCTCCGCTTGTACTTCTAGGGTGAAAGAAAAAAATCAACTCACCCAAAATACCTGGCTGAGGTTTTTCGTATAGCGGTTCCAAACCCTCTTCAACCATGGTCGCAATAGCCCTATGTATATCTGGCACCTCATAGGCTAGGTGGTGGAGTCCTTCTCCCCTATTTTGAAGAAACTTATCGATAACCGTACCCTCTTTTGTCGGAGCAAGAAATTCAATTGCCGTATCACCGATCATCACAAAAGCAGCGTCTACTTCGCCATTATGGTTAAGGTGCCGACTACGGACTTTCCCTCCTAAGGTATTCTCATAGTTCTCGATAGCTGTTTCCATATCCCTAACAATCACACCAATATGATCTAGCTTGCCGATTTCCAAAGCCTAACCTCCAAGTGTTACTTGTCTATAGTTCCCGGAGTGCTTTCAGGAATTAATTTCTGAAAGATCACAGAAAAAAATTTCCACATTCTGCATAAACTCTCATAGTTGGCTTACAACAACCTCGTCACGATCATCCACTTCAGATAGCAGTACCTGAACATGGTCTTGCGGTGAGGTGGATACTGTCCGACCAACAAAATCCGCACTGATCGGCAACTCACGACCTTTCCGGTCGATGAGAACGGCTAAGCTAATAGAACCAGGTCGACCAAAGCTCATAACCCCCGTCATAGCAGCACGGACAGTCCGACCAGTCCAAAGAACGTCATCCACCAAAACGATGTGAACCCCCTCCACGCTGAAAGGGATTTCGGTTTGAAGAATTTCAATGCGAGTCTCAAGAGGGTCGAAGTCGTCTCGGTAAATAGTGACATCCAAAACACCAACAGGAACCCGCTCCTCTTCCTGAGAACTTCCTCCACTTGCAACAATGCATTCCCGAAGACGTTTAGCCAAGAACTCACCCCGCGTCCGGACCCCTACCAAAGCTAGGTTCCGAACTCCACGGTTTCTGTCGACAATTTCTGCACCTATCCGACTCAGAGCTTTTTGAATGTCCTCCGCCGTTAGGATGCAGTACGCATCTTCACTCATAATCTCTTTCTCGCTTCGGCCCCTCTTTTAATAGAGTTGCCCAATTCCAGAGAACGGAGCAGGTACACAGTTGAGTATAAAAAGTCGTGAGCAAGTAAATTATGACTGAAAAAAACAATGAAAGCGATGAATTATTTCTTAATGAAATCTAAATAGAAGAAAGATGGTGAAAGTAACGGTCAAGCAAACCAAATGGGAGGGGAAGCTATGCCCGTCATTATCGTTAAGGCCCGAGAGGGCGTTCTAAAAGATCATCTAGTCAAAAGCCAGCTCATCGAGGATCTGGCCACAGCCTTTACTAAAGCGGCGGGCGATGAGAGCTACAAAAAACGAGTGACGGTGGTCATCGATGAAATCCCCAATGAGAACTGGGGCCGATCCGGTCAACAGGTCAAACCCGACGGGAGTTGACCTTGGCTAGTTACTGGATAACCGTCGGACTGCCTCCAAAATAACTTTCGAACCTTGAACTACTTCCTCTAATTCTGTCCATTCGGCGGGGTTGTGACTGATCCCATCCCGGCAAGGAATCAGGATTAAGCCGGTCTCCGCAATCCGAGCAATCTGCATCGCATCATGCCCTGCCCCACAGGGCATTAGTTGGTAAGACAAAGCCTCTGACTGGCATACCTCTTCAAGCAAATTAACCATTTTTGACTCCATCGCAACCGGTACCCCGCGAGACAATCGCTCTATCTCCACATCCAATTCGCGTTCAAAGGCTATAGTCTCGGCCTGTGTTTTAATCTGCTCTTCAAGAGTGTCCTTAGCTGACTCCACTGTGCTACGAAGGTCAACACCCAACTCAACCCGACCTGGGATTACATTCATCGCACAAGGATGAACACGAACGACCCCCACCGTACCCACAACCTCTTCAGGAGCCTCCCGGCAAACAGTTTCGACATAAGTAGTTAGGTGAGATGCCGCCACAAAAGCGTCACGCCGAAGGTGCATTGGTGTTGCACCAGAGTGATCTGCCCGACCGGTGTAAGTTATCCGCAATCGCGTTGCATTTGCGATAGCTGTCGCGATTCCAATATTCAAACCCTCAGTTTCCAATACCCTACCCTGTTCGATATGAACCTCTAAGAACGCTCGCACTTCTCCCAACGATAGCTGCGCTGAGGCAATGGTATCCTCATCGAACCCTTGGCTAGATAGTAGATCGCCCAGTCGATAACCTTCGACATCCTTGAGTTCCATGAATTCCCCTGGCTGAAAAATCCCCGCAATAATACCCGACCCAATGGTTGCCAATCCAAAACGACTAGATTCCTCAGAAACGAACACTGCAACCTCCACCGAGCGAACCGGAAGTTCTGAATCTTCCCGTAAGGCTCTGGCAACCTCCAAGGCAGAGACAACTCCCACACTACCGTCAAACTTACCGCCAGAGGGGACGGTGTCGATGTGAGAGCCAACCCAAATAGGTGCTAACTCAGGATCACGACCCTCTAGGCGTCCAAATAGGTTACCGATACCGTCCATCCGAACTGAGAGACCCGCTACTTGCATGAGGTGAAAAGCCAATTGCCGGGCTGCTATCTCTTGCTGGGAGAATGAGAGTCTTTGGACGCCACCATCCGACCGGGCACCGATCCGGGCAAACCGAACCAGGTCAGAACGTATACGGTCGGCTTGAATACCAGGCCTTCTTTCCATCCATATTTCTCCTGATTGAAAACAACCTAATACGGCATCGTGCGAAATCCCAAGCGCCGTGTCAATAGATACAGATAACAGACAAATTCACACAACGGCTGAACTTGACCACAACGAATATGGCCAGAGATCAAAATTCCTAGCGAAAAGCGAAAAATCCAAAAACGAACGGGGGTATGTTAAGCTTCATCAATGTTACACACGGTAAGGGACATTGTGAGTGGTTCGGTGTGGGTTCGGTTTATGTCCATTTACCCTTATAGTTTTTGAATCCTTTTTGAGAATGCCCCTGACTATCTACCATCCTATTTTGGAAAACCTAATTTATTCGATAAAATTAGCCCAAACCTGCCGGGGAAGCTGAAGAAAAATAAGGAGTTAGAGAGTATGAGCACTTCAGTTTTGATCAAAAATCTAGCAACCATTGTCTCAGGTGATTTGGAGGCACCTTTAATCGACGGGGAGGCAATCCTTATCGAAGGGGGCAGGATTGTCAAAATCGGTAAAGAGTCTGAGTGCAAAGGAAGTGTGGACCAAACTATCGATGCGGGTGGGATGACTGCAACTCCTGGAATGATCGATTCCCACGTACATACAACACAAGGGGACTTCACACCTCGGCAAAACACTCTCGGGTGGATCGAAAGCTGCATGAATTGCGGCATTACAGCTATGCTATCCGCAGGGGAGGTTCACACTCCTGGCCGCCCACGCGATGGTCAAGGGGCTAAGGCCATGTCAATCCTAGCAGCTAAGTCTTTTCGTAACCTCCGCCCGGGAGGTGTCAAAGTAATAGCTGGGGCCATCATGCTAGAGCCAGGTCTGAAAACATCGGATTTCGATGATCTCGACGAGGCTGGTGTAGAGCTAGTCGGAGAAGTAGGGCTTGGCGCTATTCGGGATCCTGAAGAAGTTCAACCTTTTCTTGATGCCGCCCGCGCCAAGGATATGCGTGTCCTTTGCCATACAGGGGGTGGTTCCATCCCTGGAAGCATGGTAGTCGATGCAGATATGATACTGGCTGTAGGCCCGGATATCGCCTGCCACCTGAACGGGGGACCGACCGGTCTTCCTATGCCGGATATTGAGCGTGTCGTCAAAGAATCAGAAATCACCCTTGAACTGGTTCAAACCGGGAATCAGAAGCGTGCAGTCGAAGCCATGGACCTATTTCTGGCCGAGGGTGCCTTGAGCCGCGTTATTGTGGGAACGGACATGCCATCGGGAACTGGGGTGATTCCGTATGGAGTGATGAGAACAGTGGCTATAATGTGCGCATTCAGCGACCTTTCTCCGGAAGAAGCGCTTTGCACAGCCACAGGCAACACAGCCCGTGTCCACAACATGGACGTTGGCATTCTCAAAGAAAACGCACCTGCAGATATCGCTATCCTTGACGCACCCTGGGGCTCATCTGGAAAGGACGCCCTAGCGGCTTTAAAAGCCGGAGACACACCATCAATCGGAGCAGTACTTATTGACGGCACCCTCCGCCTATCAAAAAGTCGAACCGCTCCGCCCTGCACCCGAAACATCAATTTCGAAGGGGGCCACATTCCAACTGCAGGGGGGCATTAATCCTTCCTCCATATCTTGCTCGACCGAAAAAGGAATGTTTTGCCGAGCCACACTAAGCATAAGAGCTTTCAGTTTCCATCTAAGGTGAACGTCGCTCTCCTACCCACGCGACTGGAGCGCTTAGATCGTTATAGCAACCGCGTGGGGCGAAACATCTGGATTAAACGCGACGATTTGACCGAAGCAGGAGCAGGAGGAAACAAAATAAGAAAACTAGAATACCTGATTGCCGACGCTTTGCAGCAAAAAGCGGATGTCCTTATTACTTGCGGAGGAACACAGTCGAATCATGCCCGTACAACAGCGATAATTGGTCGAAGACTCGGCCTGGACAGTGTCCTACTTCTTCAAGGAACCCCAAAAGCTCCTTTGGAAGGAAATTACTTTTTGGACCGTCTCGTCAGGGCGGAAATTATCCATATATCAACCGAAGAATACAAGCAACGTGACACATTAATGGAAAACATTGCCGAGGATCTCCGTTCAAAAGGACGCCGTCCCTACGTAATCCCTGAGGGAGGAAGTAACGCTCTTGGCGCAATGGGATACGTGGAGATGATCCGTGAGCTAAAGGAACAAATGAACACCCAAGGGGTCTCCTTTGATTCTATTTTCTGCTGCCTTGGGTCCGGCGGAACATATGCAGGCATCCTTATGGGAATTGCCCTCTGCGGTTTATCTGCAAAAGCTTTTGGCGTGCTCAACCAGCGAGACACTAAGTATTTCAAAAGCTCCTTAAAAAAGCTGATGGAGGACGCCTGCCAGAACCTAAACTTCTCTCACACAGTTTCTCCAGAAGCCATAAGGATGATTGATGATTACATTGGTCTCGGTTATGGGCAAAACAAACCCGAAGAAATTGCGCTAATGAACAACACAGCCTATGAAGAGGGAATCATTCTTGATCCTGTTTATACAGGGAAAACTTTCTTTGCACTGGATGATATGATTCGGAATCATCCATCCATGAACACGCAACTTGGACAGAACATTTTATTTATTCATACCGGCGGAATCTTTGGCCTGTTCCCCAAGCAAAAAGCCTTCGAAGAAACCTTAATAAAGGCACCTCTTCGAATTACTGATTACTGAAAAAGCAATTAAATTAGCCAGCATAAACTGCGGGTTAAACAGCAACGTGGAGATTTACATACAGGATGACAACTCTAGCACTAAAGACTGAAAAAGGAAGCTACCGTATCTTTATTCACATTTTTGGGTGTCTTGCGACCTCAATAAACTTAGGCATTTTGGAAGCTAGTCGCATGATCCTTTGGACCTACGGATTTTCAAATTCGATGTGGTCCGATGGAGCAAACTATATTCTGACATCTACTATTTTGAATTTGCCGTTGGCTATCGGGGTTTTCTACCTGGGGCTTTGGGGATTTCGCAAAACTACAAGAGGGAAAAAATTCACCCAATCCTCCCGATCAGACTTGCTGATATTTCTTGTGACATACCTCACTTTGGCGCCAATCCTTATCGTTGCACGGGGATTGATTTTTCTTCTACCGGCAGCAGCACTATTATTCCTGGTCCTTCTAAGATTGCTTTCGAGGCTCTCCACAAAAAGCTTGGGCGTAATTGCTGGGTCGATCTGCCTTGTGTCGATGGTTGGAGCACTCACCGGCATCTGGCAACTCCCAAACGTCCCTCACGACTATGAGAGCTTAAACATGAAGCGAAAGGGACCGCTACGAACCATAAAAGAACCAAGAAATCGCTATCCACATATTTTGTTCATATTGGTGGATACCCTCCGCCCTGATCACCTACCTCTTTATGGATACCCTCGTCAAACAACGCCAACTCTTAACAAGCTAGCTAGGGAAGGAATCAATTTTACCGAATTTCGGGCCAATTCCAACGAAACCTCACAATCAATGGCCTCTTTGTTAACTGGAAAATACCCTTCGGGTCACGGACTTTTAACTCTAGGGGAACCAATTCCAAAGAAAAACCTATTACTCACAGAGATATTTCAAGGAATAGGTTACAACACGACATTTTTTACGAGCCATTGGTATATAGACGACCGACACGAATTCCAAAAGGGCGTGGATTACTTCTATAGCGCCTGGGATCAATTACCTATGCGATTCGCAGGGGTGCAGAACCTCTTTGTTTGGAGAAAATCAAGTGCGATTTCGCCTCAAATATCAAATTGGTTAAAATGGCTTGACACCAAGAAGAATGATTACCTAATTCCGTGGCTCGGCCTTTACTCAATGGAATCTGCTGAACGGATAACTGACAAGCTGGTGGGCTACGTAGACCACTCGACGGGAAAGGCCGAGTACAACTCTCAAGAGAATCGGTTCTTCACGTTCATTTTTTTCCACGATTTACACTGGCCTCGATGCTTACCGCGTCCCTATCACACCATGTTCGATCCGGATTACCGAGGACCGGAGATTTGTCGAAAATTGGCAATCCATCAGGGAAAGAGTCTCAAAAATGAAATTGCACGCTACGACGGAGCAATTCGTTTCGTAGATGATCAGATTGCGCGGATACTCAAAAAATTCCAAGACTCCGGTTGGCTAAAAGATACACTTGTTATTGTTGCTGCGGATCACGGAGAAAAATTCGGAGAAAAAGGTGAATATGGTCATGGAGCCGGATTTTGGGAAGAGCTTGTGCGAATTCCCCTAATTCTTTGGTGGCCCTCACGTTGGAACCGTGGACATGCTGTCAAGGGCACTGCTGAGCAAGTAGACCTTTTACCATCCTTACTAGACTTACTGATGATTCCTCATCCCCCTGGAGTTCAGGGAAAGAGCCTAGTTGACTTCAAAGGCCAATTCCCTTTATCGACGGGGCGAACAACATCTTTCGGCGAATCTGAAAATGAAAATGGGAAACGATGGTTGTACGTTACAAAAGATGATTGGAAGCTTATGATCGATACGGCTGGGAACAAAACTTTACTCAATCTCAGGGCCGATCCCGATGAGCTAGTCAATTTATATGGTAGTCAACCTGAAACCCGAGAGTTAGAAAACTATTTGAGACAACGTAGCACGGAGTTACGAAAAGCCCCTTAAGGTCGAAACCGAGAAAAGGTTTAGAAAAAGGGCTGGGGAGTATTGCACTCAAAGTGAACTCTTCCTTCTCATCTTCCGGGGACACAATCTCTTTTCACGTCAAGGGAATGTCCTGTGCCGCTTGCGCTTCCCGAATAGAAAGTGCCCTGCGAGAAGTGGAAGGTGTGAAAACGGCAAGCGTCAACTTTGGTAACCACCGTGCAACGGTCAATGCAGACAACTACCAAATCTCAATTCCCCGACTAATAAAGGCTGTTGAGGAAACTGGTTATGGAATAACCACTTCGCAAATCTCCATTGGCATCAAGGAGATGTCTTGCGCATCCTGCGTCTCAAAGGTGGAGCAGTCCATTTCTAGCGTCCCCGGTGTCATATCAGTTGGCGTCAACCTGGGAACAGGACGAGCCTCAGTGGAATACCTCCCGGGCCTGGCAACTGTTCAGGATTTCAATTCAGCAACTCGGTCAGCTGGTTATCCCACTTTCGAGGCTGAGGAAGACCTAGTTGACAAGGAAGAAGAAACTAGGCAAAGAGAAATTCAGAACTTACAGATTAAGCTTTCGCTTTCGGTGATTCTCTCCATCTTTATCGTTATCGGTAGCATGGATTACCTGGCACCCTTCGTCCCTGACTGGCTTCAAAATTTTTACATCCTATGGCTTCTAGTTACACCAATCCAATTCTTCTCTGTATTGCAGTTTTACCTGTGTGCCTTGATAACAGCACATCACCGAACCTCTTATATGAATACGCTAATAGCCCTTGGGACTTCCGCAGCCTATGGTTACAGTGCCTGTGCAACCGTGTTTCCGGAATTTTTCCGCGGAGATGGAATGGAGCCTCGTGTTTACTTCGATACCGCAGCCGTGATTATCACACTTGTCCTTCTTGGGCGTCTGATGGAAGCACTTGCGAAACGTCGAACCTCAACAGCCATCAAGAAACTTTTGACCCTCCAGCCAAGGACGGCCCGGGTCCTACGCAACAATACTGAGCAGGATATCCCGATCGACGAGGTGCAAGTAGGCAACCTAGTTAACGTTCGGCCGGGAGAACGTATTCCCATGGACGGGGAGATTATGGACGGGTGGTCGAGTATAGATGAATCAATGATAACCGGTGAGAATCTACCTATTGAAAAACAGGTCGGAGACATGGTCATCGGCGGGACAATCAACAAAGTGGGCTCTTTTATATTTGAAGCTCGGAAGATTGGTCATAATACAACGCTGGCACAGATCATCCGACTCATAGAAACAGCGCAGGGGAGCAAAGCACCAATACAACGTATAGCAGATCGGATCGCTGCTATTTTTGTCCCCATTGTACTCGGTATTGCAACTCTTACTTTTTTCGCCTGGATTCTATTAGCGGGTCTAAACTCAGCGGTCCTAAGCTTTGTAGCAGTACTTATCATCGCCTGTCCATGTGCCCTAGGCCTTGCAACACCGACAGCAATAATAGTTGGAACCGGGCGTGGCTCAGAAAATGGTATTTTAATCAAGGGAGGAGAAAGCTTAGAAATCGCATCTAGGATTCAGACGGTAGTTTTCGATAAGACAGGAACCTTAACCAACGGGAAACTGAAGGTCATGGAACTCGTCCCGAGAAATGGATTTTCGGAAAAAGAGGTCCTGTACCTTGCAGGCTCTGCGGAAAAGAAATCGGAACATCCTGTGGGAGAAGCCATACAGAATAAAGCAGAGGAAAATAAAATTTCTCTATCAGAACCCGAAGATTTCGTTGCTATCCCAGGGCATGGAGTCCAAGCGGTTGTTGAAGGAAGAAAGGTCCTCCTCGGGAACATGCGGGCAATGGATACGGCAGGCTTAAGCGTTGACGAGTTCCAAATATTCGTCAGGGCTCAAACCGAGAAAGGCTGGACTCCAATTTTCGTAGCTGTCAACAACGTTGTTATCGCAATTATTGGCTTGACCGACACCTTAAAAGATAGTGCAAAATCGACAGTGAAAAATCTTCAAAGCATGGGGATTGAAGTCCATATGATAACCGGAGATCACACTCAATCGGCCCGGGTCATTGCCAAAGAAGCGGGAATCGAACATGTCCTGGCAGAAGCTCTACCAGAGGAAAAAGTTCGGGAAATCGAGGAATTACAATCAGCCGGAAAAGTAGTTGCGATGGTGGGAGACGGGATCAACGATGCGCCGGCACTTGCTCAAGCCGACGTCGGGATCGCTTTGGGAACGGGAACAGACGTAGCAATTGAAGCGTCGGATGTAACCCTGATCACCGGCAATCCGATAAACGTGGTCAATGCCATCCGTCTAAGCAACCGAACGATTAGGACTATTAAACAAAATTTATTTTGGGCATTCGCATATAACAGTTTAGGGATTCCAATTGCTGCGGGTGTACTATACCCCATACTTGGTATCTCTATGAATCCGATCGTCGCCTCAGCCGCGATGGCCTTGAGTTCCGTTTCAGTACTCCTCAACAGCTTGCGACTACACCGCTTTCACTCATTGAATGACGATACATCGATAACATAATCTTTGCTCAAGACTGCATTCTCCTTGCTGATAGACCATCTTCCTATTTCGAAGAAGATTAAAAACTTCACAAAACTCCTTTATCTCTTTCTGGCATTCTTCCCCTTCGTTGTGTTTTGATAAGGATAAACGGGGTGCTCTCTCTTTTAGAAGTAAACTTAAAATTCAAAGTAGGCTGTCAAATATGGTAACCGACCTAAGAAGTTTCCTGGAGATGATAGAAAAACAAGAGGATGGAGACTTTCTCCGCGTAAAACGAAAGATCTCCCGTGAATACGAACTGGCAGCCGTGGTTGCAAAGCTAGAATCCGACCGTCGTGTACCCGTCCTGATGTTCGAAAAGGTAGAAGGATCAGATTTTCCAGTTACCGTTAATGTACTGGGTTCTCGATCGCGCATCGCATCTAGTCTCGGAATTACATCAAAAGAACTTCTTGCCCGTTTTCATGCGGCCGTAGATAACCCCATTCTTCCAAAAACGGTTAAAAACGCACCCGTTCAAGAGAACATCATACAAGGAGAGGACGTTGACCTTAGCCGCATACCGCTCATGCGCTACCACGACACCGACGTCGCTCCTTACCTAACAGCGGGGATCGTGATTGCCAAGGATCCCGAATCCGGGAGTTACAATCTCAGCTTTAACCGGTTGATGCTCAAGGATCGTAACCGCCTCGGAATCTTCATGACGGTTGGAAAGCATTTACACGAAATCTACTGCCGGATGGAAGAACAAGGCAAACCACTGCCGATTGCCATCTCCATAGGAAATCATCCGGCCTGGGCACTAGGATCCTGCTACATTGGACCTTACCAGGTAAATGAATTAGGTATTATAGGCGGCTTAATGGAAAGCCCACTCGAAATGGTCAAAAGCCAGACGGGAAATCTGCTTGTTCCTGCAAGAGCGGAAATTATCCTCGAGGGTGAAATTGAGCCATTCACACGTGAAACGGAGGGATCCTTTGCCGAGTTCCACGGCTATGCTACCACCCCACGCGAACGACAAGTCATTCGCATCAAGGCTATCACCCACCGAAAAAGCGCAATCTACCAGGACTTGGTGGGAGGGGCCCATAGAGAGCACTTAGTTCTCCCCACAATCCCCATGGAAGCCAACGTCGACAAGGCTATCCGAGCGGTTGTCCCTTCGGTAGTTAACCTTAGAATTGCAGCACCATTCGTCCTAGTAGTATCCATGAAAAAGCGTTTTCCCGGTCAACCAAAAAGCGCAGCCCTAGCTGCCTTTGCAGCCGAAATGTATTTGAAGCAGGTTATTGTGGTAGACCATGATATAGACATAAGCGATTTTTCTCAGGTTATCTCGGCCATGGCAACACGCTGTCAGTGGAGTCGCGACACGTTCGTCATCCCTGATGCTCCCGGCTCTTCATTGGATCCATCCGCCATAACTGAGGGTCTGGTTGATAAAATAGGAATCGATGCCACGGCAAAACCAAGTCTCGAAAGCTTTGCCCCGCGTGGACAAATCCCTCCGGAAATATTATCCTGCATTAACCTTGGCGACTATTTGTCATGAGACAACTTTTATCAGTTAGAATGCACGTTGCCAGAACCTACATTGAGAAATAACTCACCAAAATCTGTACCGTAGAGCAATCTTCAAAGGATGCATTTTCCGATGACACCATGGGCCCGATAAAGCGCCGCACCGTGATTGCGGCGCAGCCGAAATTGGACCGCGGCCGAGCAACCTCGCGAAATCTGTGCAATTGAGTAACCCATTGATAGATAAAGATAAATCAACCTCAACAAAATGACGAAGTCCGAGTTCCATATGTGGTTGAGGGATTGGCGAGCAGTTGCTGAGCAAGAAGTGGTATCTGTTCACATACCCAGTAAAGCCTTAGCCGTGCCACCCAAAATCATCGCTTTATCCTCCGTGGATAAGGAGGTTTCTTGAATGCTCGAAACAGCCCGAGACAAGTCGCCGCTCAGAAACGGGTAATCGCTCCCCAACAACAGATGATCGGAGCCAGCAAAAGCATGGGCGCACTCAATCGCTGGAGGATAAAAGGACACAGTGTCCCAGTACAAAAGCTTAAAATACTCACTGGGTTTCCTGGGAATTGTTTTCTGAACCTCAGGAAACCGGTATCCCCGCTCCAACCGATCTGCCAAAAAAGGAATAGCGCCTCCCAAATGATTGAAAATCAACTTCAAGTTTGGGTGTTCCTCCAAAAGCCCGTCGAATATAAGTGTCGTTGCCACCAAAGTAGTCTCGAACATGAAACCAATTAAGGCCGCTAAATGGAACCGTTCGAGTGCTGGATTTGGGGCTGGGTTAAGCGGATGAATAAAGACCGGTCGGTCCAGTTTTTCGGCCTCTGCAAAGAAGGGTCGAAAACACCGGTCGCTCAGATTGACACCGTCAACGTTAGTAAAAGTCGAAAAGCCTTTAAGCCCAAGTTCGTTAACTGACCGATTCATCTCCTCTCGAGCAGCATCCATGTCTTTTAAAAATACTACGCCAAAACCCACGAAGCGATCGGGGCTTTTCCGCACCATCGCAGCAATATCATTATTGATAGCACGCATGAGAGGAATACCGTCCTCTGGCTCAAAAAGGTCGATACTGGGATTGCCCATCGTCAATACTTGAACATCGATACTTGCCGCGTCCATATGAACCAAACGAGAAGTCGGGTCAATCCCGGTAGCCGAAATAGGGCCGAAATCAAACCCCCGATGAAAGAATCGGATACGACCCTCTTTGTCCTCCTCCAGTCGCAGACCATAGCGGGCTTGAACTTCTTTAAGTGTGTCCAGATAGATCATGGGATAAACGTGGGTGTGAAAGTCAATATTCACGGGCAAGCTCCGTTCAAGTGTTTTGGGAAAAATGATTATTTTGGAAAACTACGATTAGTTAACAGATTGTTCAAACTTCCTGGAACTCACCCTTCCTCGCCAATCTGAGCAATCTTCCCGGCAGTCAACTCCGTCGGGAGTTGAAAAACAACATCCTCATCTGGCCCTTCCAATTCTTCAACTTCTGCGATGCCCTGCTTTTTCATAAAACTAACTAGCTCTTTGACCAAAAATTCGGGAGTGGACGCACCCGCAGTAACACCAATTCGTTCAACACCATTAAACCAGGACATATCAAGATCAGAAACACCATCAATAAGATGAGCCCGGATACCAACTGACTCGCCCACCTCTTTGAGCCGCATAGAATTCGAGCTGTTTTGAGATCCCAACACAAGAAGCAAATCGACCTTCTCAGCCATTTCCTTAACTGCAGTTTGACGATTCGTAGTTGCGTAACAGATATCCTCCTTGGCCGGTAGATGCAGATCGGGAAACCTTTCCTGCAAAGCAGTGATTACTTCCGCCGTATCGTCGACACTTAAGGTCGTTTGTGTGAGACAAACCACTTTCTTTGGATCAGGGACCGAAACACCCTCGACCTCCCCCACCTCACTGATAACCGTAATATGATCGGGAGCTTCACCGTATGTGCCAATGACCTCATCATGGTCCATATGTCCAACCAAAATAATATGGAATCCACCCTTCACATAGCGGCGTACTTCACTATGAACTTTTGTAACCAATGGACAGGTTGCGTCTAAAGCTCTCAAAGTTCTCTCTGCAGCCTCCTGCACAACACCCGGGGCAATACCATGTGCACTGAATATGGTTATTGCGCCTTCAGGAACCTCATGAAGTTCTTCGACAAAAATTGCTCCCTTTTTTTTCAAATTTTCCACAACATATTTGTTGTGAACTATCTCCTTCCGAACATAAATCGGCGACCCGTAACGTTCTAAAGCACGCTCGACCACTTCGATAGCTCGGTCTACACCAGCACAAAAACCTCTTGGTTTCGCCAAAACTAACTCGTGAAAAGACATTTTATCAACCTCTGAAAGCTCGTAAAACCCCACAACACCCCACCTGGCATAACGGGACTATTTTACCACGAGCTTCGTCTAAGATGCGGATGATAATCAAGTACAATATCGGTACGTAAATCAAACTAAAAACGAAACACGGAAAAGAACCTGTAATTCATCCTCCCATCTTTCAACGAAAAGGCCATCTACATCTAATGCTGCAAAAACTTCTGAAATATTCATCGGCCCAACCTCGTGCCGACCACCGAATTCGGCGTGCACTTCACCTAGCATCTCGAGACCGGTTGAGTTCATATCAGCCACGACGACACAGCCATCATTTTTGCATACTCGTAGCATCTCCCAAATGGAATCGACTGGTTTTGCCAAATGATGGATCACATTCGCCGAGGCAACCAGATCATACGTTTCATCCGCAAAGGGCATACAACCAGCATCGCCTCGAAGAAACCAAATCTGGTTCTCCAAACTCGAATCCACCGCATTTTTACGCGCCGTGGCAATCCCCTCGGCCTCATATTCAATGCTAGTAACTTTAGCCTTTTCTTCCGCCAGCAAAATGGCCAAGCGTCCTGGCCCTGTTCCAACATCTAACACTCGTCCCGTCACCGGACGCGCATTCTCCACAACACGGGCACGTGCTACACCAACATCGTACCCCCGCTCTTTTAAGACTTGATGCCGATCTTGATACTTTTTGATCCTTTTTTCGACAAGATCGTTCATGTATTTCAAACCCTATAATTGTCCCGCTTAAACCTCTTGCAAATTAACCGGCTAGTTGACGAACAACCCCATAGCCCAGTACGGTGACATGGTACAGGATGGGAGAATGGCCTTCAAACTCTGAGCCCTATCAAATTGTTACATACCGGATACTTTAAAGGCATTATTCCAAAACCAGAGTCAGCCAGACTGTACTCGCAACTTCGAAACTTTCAGGATACCCGTTTCAATCGGGACGATACCTTTTATGATTCCAACACACGAAATACCTCTAGCACTTGCATTGTTCGGTTTTCTTTTTCAAGGCTTCAGCGATTTCCTTTTGAAAAGAGGTGTAGACAAGCAGGGGAACCCCTTCTCTATCATAGCGATGACGGTTCCCACGTTTCTTGGCACCTCAATCCTATCAGGGCTTCTCCTTGGTGATCTAGAGTTTAAAGCCATCACAATTGGTTACGGTCTGATTGCTGGACTCCTTTCCCTCGTAGCCTTGAACCTTTTTGTAATCAGTTTAAAAGAGGGAGAAGTATCCGTTAACTCCACGTTGTTCAGATTGAATTTTATTGTGACTTCCCTAATGGCAATCATTATCCTGTCAGAATCATCCACCTGGTCCAAGTGGATAGGCCTTGCCCTCGCGGTTGGTGCCATTAGTTCGATTTCTTGGGGTGGAAATATCCGCCGAAAAGGAACTGGGCGCGCAACAGCTCTAGCGATAACAGCTCTTCTCATCTATGGCGTCAATAGCTTCTTTTTCAAAATTGCAACACTCCACGAAATTAGTGTGCCCGCCTACACTGTTATTACCTCACTTACATTTGGTTCACTTTCTATTGCCGCTCATTTTTCACCTTGGAAATCGGTTCGCATACAACCTAACCGAATCGTTGTCCGATACGGTCTACTTTCAGGCCTTATCATCGGAGCAGCATTTAACTTCATGATATGGTCGCTACGACTGGGTGGAGAAGCGAGTGTCGTCGTTCCGATTTTTCAGCTCAGTTTCGTTCTGACTGCAGCCCTAGGTGTCATTAGGCTAAACGAGCCAATGACATCCAGAAAGGGCATCGGCTTCGCCCTGGCCATCGGAGCCATTCTACTCCTAGCGATTTGAGAGAATGTTCGTGAACCGGCACCTACTAATTACCATTTTTTGCCAAAGCGCCGTCGGAGGACTATTTCTCAACCTCGCTCCGGTAACGTCAGACCTCGTAAATAAGTTCAACATTTCCTATGCTGATATCGGCCTACTAACCACGTCGTTCATCGTGGGTCAAGCCCTGATTTCCATACCAGCCGGTTACCTTTCTGACCGCTTCGGAGTAATACGAGTCTACTTTGCCGCAAACCTCTGCGTCACCTTTGTCGCCCTTCTCTTGGCTCTTGCAACAAGCATGTTCCAAATCACTATTCTTCGCTTCCTCCTGGGATTGGTTATGGGCACACAGTTTGTCGTTGGAAGTAGCTACCTAGCCTATTGGAGTCCTCCCAGTCGGGCAACACTCTACCAAGGCCTATATGGATGCGGATACAACATAGGAATAACATTGTCATTCTTGTTAGCTGGCCCTCAGGTTCAACTTTTCGGGTGGAGGGGAGTCTTTTTAATCCCAGGCATTTTAACGGCTTTAGCCACCATCACCCTTGGAATCTTCGGCATCGAGCCCAGGAACAAGTCCACGGCTCCTTCCGCAACCTTCGAGGAGCTCTTTAAGCTCCCATTCCTGAGGCTAACCCTTCTCGGTATCTGCATGTCTACCGCCTGGGCGACATTCGTTGTCCTGGGGGCCTGGTTGACCGAATATCTGATGGTCGAGCGACAAAGCATCTTTTGGTTAAGCGCCGTGTTGACAGGGATCAACATGGCAGGAAGTGGGATCGGACGGGCAATGGGAGGTATAGCAACTAAGCCGGGAAAGGAAGGGCAAGTACTTTTCTGGTTTTACGGGGCCGTGTTTTTGGCAGCAGCGGGACTTCTGATTCCGGCTCCGTTGATCGTAACACTGATTCTATCTTTTCTTGTTATTACACTTTCCTCGATGGGGTTTGCTCCAACAATACGTTTGACAGTGCAAGACAGTCATCCGGGCCTTCAGGGAACAGCCGTGGGGTACGTGCTCGCCCTTGGAATGATCCTAGGATCACCCCAACCGTCTATCTTCGGATGGCTAGTGGAAACTTCGGGGTCATTCACCGTTGGCTTTTTACTAATCCTGGCCTCACCCCTAGCTGGTGTCATGGCCATAATCGGGTACAGACGTAAAAAAGCCTATTGAAAATCGTCGTTTCACACGTCACGACCTTGCTATTTTGAATAATCTTTTGAAGATTTCCATTTCGACACCCAAAAAAGGGCGCCAGAAATAAATCCTCTAAACTCTCCGGTTGCATGAGTACTACTGAGATTCACGATTTAAGTTTTGTCTATTTTTATTGGGCTAACAGTGAGCTTCATCCTGACGATGAGTCGCAACGAGGTGTTCAGGATCAAAGTCAGGGTCCAACATCCGCCAGCTTTGCATCCATTCGTACGTGCGCTGCAGTTCATCTTCGGGAATGGGTGATGGCTCAACCACCTGCAACCTGCTTGGTGGAAGGTCATCAACTGTTAGTTTATTGAGCCCGGGATGTTGCCCCTTATGATAAGACAGAAAGTAACGAAGATACTTACGCTTGTCGCCATTGATCCTACGAACAGCCTCACTCACAGCACGATTGAACTTAGCGTAGGTTTCGGCATCAACTTCTTCCGAGGCCACTTCAGTTCCGTGGTAAGGCGCGAGAACAATGACTCGGCAACCTTCCTTCTCTGCCAAGGCAAGAAAAGGCTCAGTTAAGGTGGTTGCAGCTATCTCACCATTTCTCAAGGATTCGTAGCGCTTCGCAGAGCTGTTGGGTGCACGGCAAGTCTTAATGGACTCTCGCGACAAAAATCCCTCTAACATTAAAAGAGCCAGGTAGTGGGTACCAAAATAATATGGAATGCCAACTAATTTATGTTCAAGCTGTTGCGGTGTGTAAACATCCGAATCCGGAGGTACAACAATTCCAGCATAAGCAATTATTGCCCGGCGTCCAATCTGACGGCCCCGAACCGATGTGTCTTGAACGCGGCGATAATTTCCCCATTCGCAGGCGTTGTACATATCAGCGCCCCCAGTTTCGAACGCCGCGCCGTGGCTCGCAAAAGCACTCAAGCCATCTGGTGAATTAATAGCAATACTAGTGGACTTCGGCGCTCCTTTATCGCGTTCCACCCACTCGATTTCTAAGCCTTCAGCCTCGAACAATCCCTCATCATAAGCAACTAGCTCTGGTAGCCCCTGAAACGGAGCGGTTCTTTCAAGCGAAAGCCTTCTCGTCATAACCGGTCCTCCTTTCTGACCGCAATTTGGACCTTTAAGATAAACTGTGACTATAGCAAATTCTACTCCTACAGGGTAATCAAAAGGCTGAAAATACCGAGTTCACTCCGACAATAAAGACCCATTCTATCAGGACTATAAAATAGTGAATATTTCGTAAAATCTTTACAAAATGCCGAAAGTGGCGAAAATCGTTTTGAAAGAAGAAACTAAAGCCTCACAACAGAGAGCTCGGCAGGGAACACAACTGAATAGCCTAATTCCTCCTTGGTGTTTAAACTTTTTTCAAAAAATTCTGGCCACAGCACGGGCGGCAGCACCGTCACCTTTATAAATTTTGATGGGTAGGGCAAATAATTCAAATTCCCTACCCACTAACTTATCAAGGTTTGTGAGGTTCTCAATCAACGGAATATTCTCCGGCAAAACTATTCGGTGGATGGGGCAGTCTCCCTCCTGTGGCGGCTGACCAGGTGGTAATTTGTCTACTGTAAAATCAACTGCAATTGCCCGTACCTTAGCCTCAACAAAATACTTTGCCACCTCAACAGCCATATATGGGTTATCCACATAAGCTCGATCCGTGCCAAATGCCTGATCCACCCAACCTGTGTACAAAACGACTATTTTGTCTCGGACCTGTTCGGGCTTTAGGCCGAAAGGCCTCAGTACCTCCAACGTAATAGGCTCATTGTCTGATACCTTACCACGCAAGTCGACCAGAAAACCGGGGCCCATATACCGGTCTAAAGACATTTCATCGATCGTTGTTCCCCCTTCCACAAAATGCCGCGGGCAGTCCACGTGCGTGCCGCAATGGATGCTCATCTTCAAATAGGTATTCGATCGAAAATGCTCTTTGTGGGTGTTGATCGGCTCAAAAGTTACCTGCGGATGACCCGGAACCACAGACATCTGGGGTCCACCCAGGGTCAACGAAAGGTCTACCCATTCGCTCATCAATCAACCTCCGTTGCACGAGTGATCGCTCAGGATTAAATATTTCATGTTCGTCAAAAGGGATGCTATCCGGCCACCCCACAATTGTCAATTTAACCGGCCCACAACGTTTGTAAGTTGGGGATGTCTTACAAAAAAACGTAAATCTTACCAGGATACAAAGATGGATATTAAGGTAAATTGTACGATGGTTGAATTCCTTGGTCCGGGCATTATACCCTTGGGCGTCTTCTCTTCCCTGTAAAAGGAAAGGAAATCAACAATGCAAATGGATATTCCTCATCAAGTGTTCGGTGACGATCTACCAAAAAACACCATGCAAAAGACCCTGACCGTCGATATTGAAAATTTAGGAAAACAGCTTCATGAAGCTCGCCACGGAAGTTTTGTCTGGTCCTCCGATGAGCCACCAGTTTTGGGAGGTGACGACAATCATCCCCAACCTCTGACGTACATCACTGCCGGGATCGGACAGTGACTGCTAACTCAAGTGAAGCGGTACGCTTCAATTATGAAGATTTCTCTCAAGGCAACTAAGGTCCGTATAGAATCTGATATTTTCCTGGGGGGCTCTGTAATTAAGGGGACTGTGTTCAGTGGGTTTAGTGAAGTTCGATCCCATTTTGAGCTAGAGTCTGATGCCCCCCGCGAAGAACTACTGCGTCTCGTAAAAATTGCTAAAAAAGGGTGTTTTGCCGAAAGCATGGTCCAGACGGCAGTACCTGTGAAAAGTTCTTATTCGCTGAACGGAGAAAACGTGCAAATTAAATTGGAAAACTAAAAATTTCGCTGTTCAACTGCCAAGCAGGTGGTTGTCTGATTGAATCACCGTTATAATGAATTATTTTTATCTCAGATTCTACTGGAGCGTAAAAGATGACCGATTATGCAGTGTTGGGCAAAAACCTACCGAGAGTAGACGGCCTGCCAAAAGCTACCGGCGAGTCGGAATATGCATCCGATCGATCCGTTCCAGGGTGTCTTACAGGTAAAATTCTCCGAAGCCCCTATCCGCACGCCCGGATCCTGAACATAGATACCTCTGATGCAGAAAAGGTGAAAGGGGTAAAGCTTGTAGTTACAGGTAAAGACTTTCCCAATATTCGTTACGGAATGTGGATCTTCGATGAAGTACTCTTCGCGAGGGACAAGGTACGATATGTTGGGGATGAGGTAGCGGGAGTTGCCGCTGTTGATGAAGACGCTGCACAGGAAGCCTTGGATCTCGTCCGAGTAGAATACGAGGAGATTCCGGCCGTTTTCAACCCGCAGGAAGCTCTTCAACCAGACTCACCACTGGTCCACGAAGATTTTGCTGAGTCCAAAGCTCTTTTCAAAGTCGTCGGACGAGAGGGAAACCAAGCTTGCAAGGTTCGCTTCCACCACGGAGACCTGGAGGAAGGGTTTAATACGGCAGATGAAATCATTGAAAACCAGTTCGCGACACACGCTCATCACCCTGCATACCTGGAAACCCATTCTGCCTTGGCCGAGTGCGACACTTCTATGAATTTAACTTTGTGGCTAACAACCCAATCCGTCTTCAAAGCACAGGAGTTAGTCTGCAAGCTCCTCGATCTACCCCTAACAAAGGTACGAGCCATCGGTTCAACGGTCGGGGGCGGGTTCGGAGGGAAAAAACCTCGAGTCGAACATTATGCAGCAGCCATGGCTTTAAAAGCTCGGGCTCCCGTTCAGGTCACTCTCACTCGAGAAGAAGACCTAGCAACTACCTTCCAGCGACATCCAACTGTTGTCGACATTAAAACGGGTGTCAAAAAAGACGGCACTCTTACTGCCTGGGATTTCCAAATGCTGATGGACACGGGAGCGTATGCTGATCACGGTCCCTCCATTATAGCAATGGGCGCATTTCACGCACGTGGTCCCTATCGGATCCCACACGTCAATATCGAAGGCCGCCTTGCTTACACAAACAAAACAATCAGCGGAGCCTTCCGTGGGTACGGCAACCCCCAAGTCGCCTGGGCTACAGAATCACAAATGGACATCATTTCACAAACTTTGAGCATCGACCCACTTGAGCTACGCCGCAAGAATGCCATGCAACCGGGTGACTCAATGGTAAACGGTCAGGAATACCCCGAAGTTCGCATCCGTGAAACCTTAGACCAAGCTGCCAAAGCATTCGGTTGGGAAAAGAATGGGGGACAGCCCACCAATGGCAAAAGGCGAGGTATCGGGATTGCTTGCGGCTCTCACCCTTCTGGAGGAATGAGCTCATCAGCCCTCGTCAAGGTAATGTCCGACGGTAGCATACAAGTATTGAGTGGTGTTATCGACATCGGACCGGGTCAGTACACTGTTGCTGCGCAGGTGGCTGCAGAAACTCTCAGTGTCCCTTACGAGAAGGTGCGAATGGTCACCGCTGATACCGACGGCACACCGTATGAAAACATCACTGCAGCCAGTCGGGTAACCTTCAACATGGGGCATTCCGTACGCCTGGCTGCCGAGGATGCCAGAACCGAACTGATGACACGAGCGGCAGAAATGCTGGAAGCCGATGTTGAGGATTTAAAAACAGAAAATGAGCGTGTCTTCATCGCCTCCACACCCGAACGTGGATTGAGTTATGCCGATGTTGCCAAAGCTGCCAACGTTTTCAAGGATGGACCGGTGATCGGGAAAGGCACTTTCAGCGCTTCACAGCCCCCCCCGGTCATGGACAATATTGAGGGATCTACCCTAATCGGATTTCCCACGCATGGTTTCGTGACCCACATGGCTGAGGTAGAAGTGGACGAGGAAACCGGCGAAGTCGAGGTCCTTCGACTGGTTTGCTCCCATGATATTGGTCAAATCATAAACCTAGGTGGTTTGGAGGGCCAGATTGAAGGCGGAGTCACACAGGGATTTGGGTTCGCTCTTGTGGAAGAGATGGTTTACGAGGGAGGGACGCTTGCAAACGGAACCATGGTAGATTACAAAATTCCGAACATCCTGGATGTCCCACCCATTGAACCCCATTTTGTTCAGAAACCGGATCCGGCGGGACCCTACGGCGCAAAGGGTGTAGGCGAAGCTGTCCTAGTTCCAACCGCGCCGGCAATTGCAAACGCAGTATATGATGCCGTTGGAGCTCGTATTACCAGCCTTCCGATCACACCCGACAAGGTGCTTAATGCCTTGAAAAAAATCTGATTAGATCCTCTATTTACCTATTTCGGTCCTAAAAGGGAGGACTGGAATTAGCCGACGATTTCGGCCGCATTCCGGTCCTCTTTTTTCGTTTTAAAGGGTCACGGAGGTAGTCCTGGTTCGGAGAGTATTCTCAACATGACCTCCCAACGTTTATCCATCTGGGTTCTCGCGGGAATCAACCTTTGTATCATGTTAGGTTTAGGACTTGTCGGTCCGATTCTGCCACTTTATGCAAATAGCTTTAATGTCGGCTACTCTACCGTTGGTTTACTCATTGCTCTGTTTCCTATCGTCCGTTTATTCACCAATATTCCGAGCGGAATTTGGGGTGCACGCTATGGTGAACGACCAGTGTGTACCGCAGGAGCCACCCTTGTTGCCTGCGGAGCAGTAATATCAGGGTCAGCGCCTAATTTCGGATGGCTTATCCTAGGCCAATCCCTCCAGGGAATCGGCTCTTCCCTTTTTGTTACTAATTGCATGAGTTTCATCATTCGAATAACACCAAATGAGAGAATGGGAAAAACCATGAGTATCTACCACGCCTCTTTCTCAACAGGGGTTTCTATAGGACCAGTAGTAGGGGGACTACTAGGCGGGATGGGTGGTTTCCGACTCCCTTTCTACGTATACGGGTCACTTGCGCTCACTAGCGCGATCTTGACCTGGTTGTTCATAAAAGATTCTCCGGATCAACGGGCGGCCTCTGGGAAAGGAACCTTCTTCAGCCAAAAAAGTGACATTAAGAGACTTTTCTTGAATTTTGAATATGTCCTTGCGCTTTTATTGACGATGGTGGTCTTTTTGGTACGCTCCGGGGCCCGACATACAACTTTACCCCTTTACGCTCGGGATGCAGCAGGTCTAGACACCTTCCACACGGGCCTCTTACTGGGTATCACACAGGTGACAAGTCTTATCATTTTATGGCCCGCAGGACGCGCCACGGACCGTGGCCGGAAGACAGTAGCCATAGGTGCAAATTTGGCTGTAGCCTTGGCAGTTACCTCCTTTGGATGGGTCGACACTTTTAGTGGCCTGGCCCTAGTATGCATACTTTTCGGAATCACGATGGGCTTTTGTGGCTTGCCACCCTCGATAATTGCATCCGATGTTATGCCTGCCAAAGTACGTGGTGCCGGCCTAGGTATGTTTCGGATGGCTGGTGATATCGGATTTATAATTGGCCCAATAATGAGTGGTTTAGCAATCTCTTATTTGGACTATCAATGGACATTCATGTTGCTCGCAACGGCCGCCTTGATTGTGGGTCTATTGGCCTTCAAAATGAGAGAAACGTTGAAGCTGTCCAGTTCCAAACCAGGAGAAGTCAAGGTCTTCGCAACAGAACAGGCTGGCGGAATACCCCCTTAACCAAATTTCATCCACCGAGCAAGCATATGTCACACTTTGTCAAGATCGGGCACGTGATCGATTTTCCCGAGGGGAAAGGGAGGATTGTAATCGCCGCACGAAAGCCAGTAGCTGTTTTCAAGATCAATGGGGAGATTTATGCGGTAAACAACATATGTCCCCATATGGGAGGTCCCATAGGCGGCGGGGAACTCAAAGAAACTATCGTCTCATGTCCTTACCATGCCTTGCGATTTGATGTACGGACCGGTAGTTCTACGGATGCCTTCGGACACTCGCTACAGACCTATTCGGTGAAAGTAGAAGATAACGAGGTATGGCTAGATGTCTGGTGGGCTAAGCCTGGCTAATAGCTAGACGAGACAATTCCCCCTATTCAAATTTCCGTGGAACTTTTGCTCGAAACTCACGATTTTTGAGCAAGACATTCCGATGTCGGCCAAAGTGTACGTTCTCCCGAACCACTTCCATCATGGAGCGGAGATCATCCGGGAGCGAACGGTACTCCTTCATCTGCATAAACACGTATACTGGTCCCGTGAAATCTTTTAAAAAGTATTTCAGACGCCAGGGCTGTCGAAAGAAGTAAAATTCCCCCGGCACTTCACCCTCGCCAAGACCTTCAGGTCCATAAAAAGCCAAAGAAGCTTTTCCCAGACGATAGGAAACAACGTGCGCCCCGTTGGCCGTTCGAACAACATCTCGTGCGGCCTCGGCCGTTGACAGACTAGTGTTGATATAAGGTACTACAGTCCATTGAGCCACCACCTGTGAAGCCAAAATTCCCACAAAGAAAACTACCACGGCCCTACGTAATTCACCCTTTCTTTGAAAGAAGATTGCAGCAGCCCCCGTGATCACAAAGAGAATGCCGATAGCAAAACTGGAGAAAAATAGTCCAGGCTCCGCTAGAGCAGCCCAGACAGGGAATCCAATACCCCCAATGACCATACCCCCAAACGTCAATGCGAAAAGCCAAAAACCTAATCTTCTCCAAATCACCCAATCTTCGGTCCCTTTAACAAAGACCTCAGCTTTCAAGAAATGACCAGTCAATAGGGCAGCAGGCGGGAAAGCAGGAAGAATATATGAAGGCCTTTTAGAGGTGGATAAGCTGAAAAATAAAAAAACACTGGCCCACCAAATAATTATTAGAGTCGCTGGGTCTCGCTCTCGCCAGTTTCGGGAAACACCGTAAAGCAAGGCCACCAAAACCAATCCAACCCAGGGAATGAAATTGGGTGGAAAATATCCAATGTAAAAATACAAAGGATTTTTGTGATCGAATGCACTCAAGTAACGAGTAACATTTTGTCGGAAGAGCATTTCCCAAAGATGTTCACCTCCAGCAATATGTGAATAAGCCCAGTACCAGGGAAGGATGATTACCAAAAAACTCACAACTCCCACTGCATAAGACCACCCGGGGAACCTTAACCACCGTTTGGAAAATGTCAAATAGAAAAAACTCACCAAACTCGGGAGAACAAAACCCACCGGGCCTTTGCTCAACATACCAAGAGCAGCTCCCATAAACGCGCCGACCATAAAAGTGCCCGCCCGACGCCCCTCTTCTGACCCGACAATAATTAGACTCACAGAAAGAGTAATAAAAAAAGTCAACAGCATGTCGGATCGGGCAAACCGAGCACTGTCCCAAAACAGAAAAGCCGTACTGAGAACCAGGGCTCCAAGGAATCCAGCTGGGCCACCAAAGAGACGGTTACCCACCCAAAAAACCAAAAGAGCGGTTCCCAATGCAGCCAAAGCCGAGGGAAATCGCGTTGTCCACTCGCTCACACCCCCCGCTAATTTAGATAAAGCAGCGACCGTCCAAGTAAATAAAGGCGGTTTGGTTCCTTGAGGCCTATGCGACCAACGGGGAACAACCCAATCTCCGGTTTCAATCATCGTCCGGGCCTGAAGAGCGAAACGGGACTCCTCATTGTCCATAAGATGCTTCGAATCCAAACGCAGGAAAAACATAACGAAAGCAACGAATAGTAGAGTCAAAATTTGAATTTTTGTCGAGTGAGCAATCATCAGTCAATAACGACCCTGGCTCCGTTATCTTCGGACATATTTCCTGAAGAAAATGGCTGGTTAGTTAGGAGAATTACCGATTCTTTCCGATACATAATTTTTCGACGAACAACATAAGAACCAACTAGAGCCTCCGGCCTCATGAGCTTATAATTTTCACGGCTCATTAAAACGAATACTGGGTCTTGATGATATTGGAAAAAATACCGCAGCATCCCCCAATCATAAATGTAATAAACTTCACCCATTCCTGAAGGTTTGTAAAAATCTAAAGAGGCCTTCGAAAACCGGTAACAAACCAGGTGATGCGAACCCACCAAACTCGCCACCTCAGCAGCATAGGGACGGGGAGATTTTCTCTGCTCCAAATAAGTGGCTGCAATTGGTTGAACTATGAGGTGGAGGAGCATAAAACCCACCGGGAGAATCAACGGAACACGCCTTAACGTCGTCCGAAAACTGTCATACAACAACCAACCACCTAAAATCAGTAGGGGAAGAGCAGCCACAATAGCAAGAACCGAATACTTCGGTGCAATGGAGACAATAACAATAGGCCCCAACACAGCAAGACCCATTGAGATGATTGCTAAGCCACGGAATACTCCAACGCTAGCCTTCCGCCATCCGAGCAAACAACGCCGAGCCGGCACAACCGCCCTAAAAAGGAACGCGGCTGTGATAAGCGCGGCGGCGGGATACAATGCTAAAATGTATTGGTTCCGCTTAGAAGAAGACAAACTGAAAAAAATGAAAATTATGGCAAACCAGACTAGCACCATTTTGTAATCCGCTGTCTGAGATTTGCGTCTCAACCAAGCCCATGCGACCCCCAACAAAAAAAATGGCGTCCACGGCATAAAATCCCCTGCAAAAACAACTGCAAAGTAGTAAAAGGGTTCACGGTGGTCAAAAGCAGTAAAAAAACGTTGCCAATTTTCCCTAACAATTACTTCGCGGGCTACTGCTTCTCCCGCAGGCCCCAGATACTGCCAGTACCAGGAACCATAGATCACTACAGATACCGCTAGCCCAAGGGCATGAGCCCAGTAGGGAACATCCCTCCAGGTTCTCCGTGTTAAAGTGAAACTCAGGAGTATAAACCCTAGTAAAAGGAGCCCTACCGGTCCTTTGGTTAGCATCGCCAAGCCGCCTGCAGCATATCCCCCTGTTATCCAAAAGCACTTTCTGACGGAGCCCCGCTGTTCTTGACCTCTCATTACACCTTCCACAGCAAGAAGAACAAAAAACAAGAGCAGCATATCAGTCTGTACTGTTCTAGCACTCCGGTAAAAAATGATGTTAGTACAAACGATTAACCCAGCGATAAATGGGACTGGATGTGGAAAAAACCTCCTCCCAATAAAATATGTAAGGACTACTACACCCATCCCGGCCAGAGCCGAAGGCATTCTTGCAGACCACGAAGTCACATCGGCAGAAATTTTTGAAAATCCAGCGATAACCCAGGTGAAAAGAGGTGGTTTACTTGCTTGCGGGCGATGTGACCAGCGAGGAACTATCCAGTCCCCCGTGTTGGCCATGTTACGAGCAATCAACCCAAACCGGGTCTCATCGTTGTCCACCAAACTGGTTGAACCAAGTCCATAAAGAGTTATAACCGCGGCAAACAGGACCAACACGAGAATCTCTCTTCGCGGCGTATTAAGCAAGAGGGATTTCTTCTCTGGTTGGGTTTCGTGTTTTGGCAAAGACCCGGTGCGGAAGAACATCATGAAAGGAAGATAACAGATTTCCAGTTCATGCCATAGGCCAAACAGAAAACTACCGAAACGATAAAATGCACCTTCGATCCCTTAAGTGAAAATCTGTCGCTCTGTAAATTACAAGAAAGGGGTATCGGAATCACACCAAGACGATTTCTTCGGTAATGCTCACTGCTTTGGCAAAAGTTCGGTGAACGGGACAGCGAGAACGAAAAGCCTCCACGAGTCTCTCAATACCGTCTCGATCTGCGCCAGTTCCTGGCTTGACAAAATAAGTCAACCGAACGGCCGAGAGAATCGGATCCGCATCTTCACCCTTCACTCCTCTCGGGTCAAAATCCCCTTCGACTTCAGCTGTCACATCATCAACCGGAATCTTCATCGTTCGAGCCAGGTACTGAACGAACAGCACTGCACAAGCGGCAAGCGGGCCGAGCAAAGCCTCAACAGGGTTTATTTCTTCATTTGGACCATCGATCAATGGAGGTGCATCGAGCCTATATTCCTGACCACGGACTTCACAAGTCGCGCGGCCAGAGCCAACAAGTCCCGAAGTTGCCTTCACAGTTGCTAGTTGCACACCTGCCATAATTGTTCCCTTTTTCAAGTGAGCTTCACTCTAAATCCCAAAGGTCGGACACCAAAACTTTATCCGGGCTCTAAACTATGGTTCGTACACTTGCACCTGAAACGGCCGCCCGGTAGAAGGACAGGCGCTTAGCCCGCAAAGGGTATCCATCTTTGCCTCGAAAACAATGTAGTCGCCCGGCTTGCTTCGTCCGTCTTCAATACCACAACATCCCGACTCCATATCGAACCAAACGGTCTGGAAAAGATTAAGTGGGTCCGGGATATCTTCTGGCTCGATTGGGTAATCTTTGAGCGCCTCTTGAAGGACCTCATAGCATCCGAACGGAGGAACACCCATAGGGCCTCCAACCGTAAAACGATCCGTGAAACCATGATAACTGCCATCCGCAACTTTCTGATGGAACTGCTCAAATACCCAAGCGCTGCACATCCCATACTGCATATCGTGGATCCCGTAAGTATCCTCAATAATCGTCAGCAAAATATTATTGTCTCGGGTGTATAGGTGGTCTCCTACAGAGACAAGAAATTTCCCGTTGTCTGCTTTAGTTCGTCCTTGGTCAAATCTTTCTTTCAAAGAATTTGCATTAAATGTTACAAAATCACCTATCGCTCCTCCATCCAGATCAATCACCTTTATATTCTGACCTTTCTCAACGACCCAAGCACCGCCTTTTCGTCCCGGAATATGATCATCGCAAATCATTTTCATTATGTCTCTCCTCACTAAATAATAAATCGGGGTGGCTACACAAAGTATGAACCCCCGCTGACCGGCAAGGTAATTCCGGTCACGAAATCGCTTTCCGAAGAAGCAAGGAACATCACAGCCCCAACAACATCTTCGGGATCCATATGCCGTTGAATAACACGAGAGTTCAGCACACTCTCCGCATAGGGGGGTGGATTGTCTTTATCAGGTCCGAGGGGAATCCAGTCTGGTGCAACTGCGTTGACATTAACATTCAGCGGACCCAACTCCTTCGAAAGTGACCGAGTCATGGCAATCACAGCACCCTTGGATGCAACGTAGGTAAGCATTCCCGGGTGGCCTTTAAAAAAACTATCAGACGCGATATTAACAACTTTGCCTCCTCCAGCCTTCTCAAATGCGGGAACTACGGCTCTTACACAAAGCATCGTACCCCGAACGTTCACCCGAAAAACTTCGTCCCAATCGTCTAAGGTTATTTCCATTAGTGGCCAACGAGCAGTGCGCCCCGCACGGGCGGCATTATTAATAAGAACATCTACTCTGCCAAAATGCTCTAGGGCAGCATCAGCCATCGCAAGGGTTGACTCCTCTTCCCTAATATCCGTTTTGAAAAAAATGTAGTTAGCAGGGTCAAATTGATTCAAGAACTCACCGGGTTCGGCAATATCTGCAATAAGAACTTTTGCCTCTTCCTCTAAAAAAGCTCGGACATACGCCTGGCCGATCCCTTGTGAACCCCCCGTCACAATGACCACTTTTTCTTTGAATCGCACAGAACCCTCTCCTTCCAAACAATCACTATCTAAACAAAACACCAAGGCCCCTCTACCTTAACACACCTCGACAGAACCATCTCAAACGGACCTGCAAACGAGGATCCGACTTAAGAGGACGTCAGACGAAACGTTATTTCATGGGGTGGGGCATCTAGCAGGGCCGCTTGAAGATCACTGATGCTCTTAAATTCTTTTTGGGATAATCGTCGACCATAAATCGTCACCTCTAAAGGGTCAACTAGAAATGGCCAAGGTGCAACTTGTAGGTTTAAGGGGTCCACGAGATCAAGCGCTATCTCGGAAAAACCATCCACTTCTGATAAGCCAAAGGGAACTTCCTGAAGACGGTTTCTATGGTTCCAACCATTACATAGAACCAATGATATGGTGTCCATCATGGTAACAAACTTGCCATTCCGGGAGATAGTTTTCATGCTTACATTCCCCGTTTCACCTCTAGCCGAACCAATCTCATCACAAATCTTTTTCTGATATGCTTCCTGCTCAACAACGTAATCCCTTAGTTGTCCTTGTTCATGCACGGTGACCGGTCGAACCCAACCCCGCAAAATTCCGCTATACACATTAGCAGCATGCCGACTTATCAATCCCGCAGCATACGGGTGGCCTTGAGTATATATTTTCCTCACCGCACGTCTGAAAATTTCGAAATTTACTTCCAAGGGCGTTTCCGTAAAATGGCTTGGGGCACCTTCAGAATTCAGAGTAGGATTCCTCTCCCACTCTTCCCATCCACCATCGTGCTCATAAGTGGCCAGAAGGACATCTTCCCAAGGCTCAGGGCGGACAAAATCTCCAGCTCCCCAATGTTCCGCAAGCAACCCTGAAAGTCGGGCGTGCTCTGGCTGTCCGAAAATCAATAAATCGCCCTCCCAGTCTCTTCTGATCATTTTCTTATTCTCCAGATACAAAAGATTTCAATCTGAGGATAAATCCCCATCTCCAGTTATCTTTATTCGTCAAACGCATAGGGAACCACATCTCCCAATTTTCCCATATCTCCGCGTGTGTCAACAAATTATAAACCTATTCATGTATAGTTAAAATTTATGAATACTCAATTTTCTGGGAATAATTCCACAACTTTATTTAGCATCGGGGTATGACAGAATGATTCTCTCGGTTTAAAATCAAAGGAGTGCTAGTGGAGCCCAATTCGCTTAAATAGAACTACCCATTCGTCCCAGTAGGAGGAAATGATCTTGCCTGCGCTTCCAGAAACCATGAAAGCCGCTTTGACCTATGAAGCAGATGAAATAAGAGTAGAAAATGTTCCACTACCCGAATACCAGCCTAATGATGTATTGGTCCGTGTGGAGGCATGTGGGATTTGCGGCACAGACTTGCATATCCTTTCGGGCCATTTGCGACCATTGTGGCCCCCCCACTACCCCTTTATCCAGGGACACGAGTGGTGCGGCGAAGTCGTCGCTTTGGGAGATAACGTGACTAGGGATCTCAATGTGGGAGACCGAGTTATCGTAGAGCCAACCATAGGCTGCTACCAGTGCACTCGATGCATACGGGGAGACTATCACCTTTGCGAAACGGCAGATAAGAATGTTGATGGGGGATATCGGCTCCTTGGGCATACGTACAACGGTGCCTTTAGCGAATATGGTGTCGCTCCTCCGAGAAATCTTCATAAGATCCCTGAATCCATGGGTTGGCAAGAGGGTGTTATCGTTAATCAGGTTGTAGTCGCCATGCACGCACTCGATCGCGGAAATCACGTAAAGCCTGCCGACAAGATCGCAATTACAGGTCCGGGACTACTCGGGCTCTGCGTCTTGGAGCTCGCCAAACATTATGGGGCATCCAAAACCTATATCACCGGACGGGGACCAAGGCTCGAAGTTGCTAGAGAACTTGGCGCCGACATTGCCATTGATATTGCTAAAGATGATCCTGTGAAAGTGGTCATGGACGATACGAATGGTGTCGGAGCGGACTTGGTGGTCGAGTGTGCCGGAGCACCCGAAGCAGTTCAACATGCTATCGGGATGGTGAAGCGAGGTGGCCGCGTAGTTATGGAAGGACTTAACGGTGGTCAGGAGATCCCAATTAAGACTGACCGAATCGTTTTGGACGAAATCAGTCTACTCGGAGCGCGAGGCTCGCCCAATTGCTATCCCTCGTCGATTCAAATTGTCGCTGACGGAGCAGTGAGCGCACGACGCATGCTCACACACGAGTTCCCTTTATCTGATATCGAGAAAGCAATGGAAATGTTCAAGAAACGAGAAGGGAACCCGCTCCGCGTGGCCATCAAGCCTTAGATTGGACTTAGAGGAACCCAATCAGACAAAGGGAGAGGCATGGAGACAACAACAAACGCTTGCTACCTTGGGAACAACAGCAAACGGTGGCACCACCGCCAGCCAGGTTAGAGCGTTTTTGCTATACCGTTTTTGAAAGGTTTCCTCTATGTGATTGCTTTCCATACCAGACGCCAAAACAAGGCTAAGAATGGATATTACATAAAACCATGGTCTCGCTAGTCTGTGTCACGATGAAGGGAATGTTATGAACCAGGGTCTACGGAGCTTTATCGAAGAGTTTGAGTTACAGTATCCGGAGGATGTAATCAGGGTCAGTGAACCTGTTACCCTTGAGTACGACATCATGGCATTGGTTCTTGAGTTCGAGCGCCGAAAACAGTTTCCCATTCTCTTCTTTGACAACGTCCGTGGGCATAAAATCCCTATTATCTGTAATTTAGTAGCAGGTCGACGTTCCCTAGCCAGGGCCCTTAATGTCCCGCAGGAGGAGTTGTCTGAGGCTTTCTCAAGCCGCTTAAAAAATTATATTGATCCTACCGTAGTGGAAGAACCTCCTTTTCGCCAAGTCATTTTCAAGGGTGATGAAGCGGACCTGAGCCGCCTTCCCATCCCCACCTACTTTCCCGGCGACGGAGGGCCCTATCTGACAGCAGGAATGCTCGTCGCTAAACATCCGGAAACAGGCGTCATTACAGAAGGTTACCATCGGTTCCAAATAAAAGAGCCGCGAAAAATGGGCTGTAGCCTTCATTCTCGAAGGCGGATGTTTGAATATCTTCGGCTCTATGAAGAGCGAGGGGAGAATATGCCCGCAGCTATTTGTCTCGGCCTTCATCCCATTGTAGCAATGGGATCCCTTTCTTACCCCCCACCCGAAGTAAGTAAGTTTCAGGCAGTTGGGGGACTATTTGGTAATCCGATGGAAATTGCCAAATGTTCTACCATCGATTTGCACGTACCTGCTTGGTCAGAAATAGTAATTGAGGGAGAGTTTCTCGCCGGCGTGCGAGAAACGGAAGGACCTTTTGGCGAATTTACTGGCTACTTTTCCGCTCGTAGCACAGAAAACGTTTTCCGCGTGTCCTCTATTTCCATGCGAGAGGATGCATGGTTTCAAAGCATTGCCTCGGGAATGGCCGGCGATCATTTGACTACCGTAGGGTGCCTGCGAGAAGTGGAGGTACGCAACGCTCTAAAGAAAACCATACCAGGTGTTAAAGATGTTCATTTACCCATATCAGGTTGCACAGCATTCACTGCCTTCATTTCTATGCGCCAGACGCGGCCGGGTGAAGCCAAACATGCTATCAATATTGCCCTTGGTGTCGACCATTACCTGAAATTCGTTGTCATAGTTGACGATGACGTAGATGTATTTAGTGAGGCTGATGTTGTATGGGCCATGACGACTCGAGTCCAGGCCGATAAAGATTTAGTGGTCATCCCAGGCACACTTGGAGCCATCCTTGATCCATCTGCTGATCAAAGCGGAATAACCGCAAAATTAGGAGTAGATGCAACAAAACCGCTAGGCGACCCCTTTGCTGAGCGTTTGGTCATGGACGCAGATAAAATGACATGGGCTTCCAAGTTAGTAGACCAACTTAAAAAACCTCCAAAAGGGGATTAAAATATTTTTCAGGACATCCTGAGGCTCTAACATAGCACCCCAGATGATCTTCACTCCCACTATTGCCTTAAACATTGGAGGGCATAAAACTTGACGGAAAAGAAATCACCAGAAGGCCCCACTGGCTCCAAAAACCCTATACAAGTCAACGTCGGAACAGGGAAATTTCCGCCAGCGGTCGAAAGTAATGGATTCACCTTCACAGCGGCCATTGGCGGCACAGATGAAAACGGAAAAGTAGTCAGCCGATTGAGCCTGGAGCAATCTCAGAAGGCCCTTGAAAATCTTCAAACGGTCCTTGGCAAAAATGGTCTAAGTATGGACGACGTCCTGCGGTGCACCGTATTTATAACAGACATACGAGATATCATCTACGTCGAACGAGCGATGGAAAAACTATTCAAAGACGTACGCCCAGCTTTCTCAATACTACAGGTACAGGGACTTCCAGGAGAGCAGAAAGTTGCTGTCGAGGCTATTGCTATTCGCCGAGGTTCGAAAGAAGACATCGTCGATTTCATGGGCTAAGTATCGGATAAAAGAGTTCAAAAAATACTTCCACTGCTATATCTTCCTTGGTTCCGTTGCACTAGATTTTCCGGGAAAGAGAGAGAGAGAACATGTTTTCCGGAGCGGTTAAAAAATCGATCATCTCGAACCCGCTCGCCTCCAATAGTTTCTCCAATCTGCTTTGATTATACTTCGTGCTGAACTCGGTAATAATCTCTTCTCCCTCCTGTAGCTCAAAGTCTAGGTTGATCTTCTTCAAGCAAACTTTCTGCTGCGAAATCGAGCGAAGACGCATTTCTATCCGGTTGTTTTCCTGTGAATAAATAGCTCGATGTTCAAAAAGACTAGTGTCTAAATCTGAGTCCAGTAACATGTTTAGCACACGAAGGATGTTTAAGTTGAATTCCGCGGTGATACCCTGAGAGTCATTATAGGCGGACTCGATAAGATTAATATCCTTAACAAGATCTGTCCCAAGTAAAAGGAATTCTCCGGGTCGAAGTTGATCGCAAACTCCAGATAGTACCGATACGGCTTGCGAAGGCCGAAAATTACCAACAGTCCCTCCAAGAAAAAGCACTAGCCGACGATCGCCGTCTGGAATATATCCCGAATCTCTAGTGAAGTCCCCCGCAACACCATGAAACCTAAACCCAGGATAATCCAACGCTAAATCTGAAACTACCCCTTGGAGTAACGATTCACTTAGCTCAATGGGGGCATAACATGCAAGGCACCCTTCTCGTTCCATTGCATCTAAAAGTACCCGCGTCTTCACAGAAGAACCTGAACCAAGCTCTACAAGGACATCGGGGCTAGTTAAATCCGTAAGCTGGACTGCATACCGTTCAAGTAACGCCAGTTCAGTACGAGTCGGGTAATATTCTGGAAGTTCACAAATACGTTCAAAAAGGGCCGAACCCCGAGAATCATAAAAGAACTTGGACGAAATCTCACGCGGAGTCTTCATAAGACCGGTACGTATTTCCGAAAGATCATCTTCCCGATTCAGTGGAGTAAGAGTTTCTATGCGAATTCGCTGACTCACTTCACCTAAAGGCATTTCTCGATTCTTCATGTTTTACCCAAGTCCTTACCTCCAACTAGTGCAAATTGGAAATCCTTCCAGTTGCATAGGGACATCCCTAATCTCTGGGGAAAATTTGTAAAACAAAGACGTTGGAGAATTTATTCCATGCATGCGGCGAGTGTAACGATACATCAAGTAGTATGGAAACGGAACCATTAGCTAAACTCAGGAAAAACGTGACGACCCTGTCGTGGAGTGCTAAAATTACACTTACTTTGAGCGCGTCGTTTTGGGAATTGCCTTTACGGAAACCTATCCCCAAAAGCGATTGGGCACGAAGTCCCACCTGGCCATTGATCTTTTTCGGCTCACCGGTTTTGGTTTTAACACTTGGGTGAACAAAAAATGCCGAAGAGAAGGGATGTTCGTCATAACGGTAGGTTCCTCTTCATATTTTGTCTGTTTTATTTTTTATTGGTCCTCTATTTAGCCGCCTATGGAGTTCCTTCGATTGTCACGAAATTTCTCCTTTGAAACGGAGGCCATTCATCTTTCAAGAAGTCACTCACGCCGGCTCATTCCACTGCCTTTGCCTAATCAACCGAACTACCTGATGTTACTACTTTTATTTTTTTTGACAATTTTCGTCCCTCAAGTGAATGCACAAACCCTTCACCCATACAGGGCTGCCATCCACATCCACTCCAACTTCAGCTCAGGCGCACATTCCATTCAAGAACTTGCCCAAATGGCAGAGAGAGATGGTCTAGACATTCTTATCGTGACAGACCATGCTCAGGCTTCTATGGCTTGGGGGATCGAACCCTACCAAAACCTGTTGCGCTTTCCAGTCGAACTTAGATCTGTATTCCAACTGGGTATCAAACGCTATCTATCAGCTATTGCTGCAGGGAACCGCGCCCATCCGCGAGTTCTCATCATCCCGGGTATCGAAGCATCTGCCAATTACTACTTCACCGGTAATCCTTTTGAAAAAACATTGATGGTTCACAATTGGCGTCGCCACCTGCATATTATTGGGTTGACGAACCCTGAAAGCTATTTAACACTCCCGGTGGCCAGTGGGTTCTCCCTTAAGCTTCTCAAACAACGTGGTCTCGCCGCGTTTCCAACTACGGTTTGGTCTTACTTCCTATCTTTCGTTTTTTTCTTTATTTCAATTTTTGGTATCTATCTGATGCAACACCAAAGAATTCCACGGTTGGTAGGGTTCCTGGTTTTCCTGGTCGCCATCCCTGCAATGGTAAATGAGCTTCCCTTTTTACAACCTCCCTTTAATCCATACGGCGGCGATCCCGGCACAAAGCCCTATCAGCGATTGATTGATGCTGCAACAGCAAGGGGGGGAATAGTGCTATGGGCACGCCAAGACTCTCGCCTACAACAACAAAGGGAGGATGGAGTTGAATACTCAATACCCCCCCATCCGCAAATCCTCACAAATTCGTTGCGATATACAGGGTTTGACGCTATCCATGAAGAAAAATTTGCTGCCAGCAAGCCAGGTGGGCAATGGGATCAGGTTCTCAATCAATACTTGTCCGGCAATCGAAAAACACCTGTTTGGGCTTATGGTGGAGCTAATTTTCACAACACCGAAGAGACTCGTAGAGCAAAACGGCTGTCCGATATTCAAACCGTTTTTCTACTTCAAAACCGTACACAACGGGAAGTCCTTACTGCACTGCAGGAAGGTCGAATGTACGTTGTCCGAGGCCACCGGTCCAACCGACTACGGTTGGACCGGTTTGAGATTCTCGCAAGAGACCGAAACCTTAAAGCCTTTTCGGGTGAAACAATTCAAATGGGAGTCACACCTGAAATCCATTTCAGCATTTCTACCGATAATGAGACCACCCGGGAATTGTCGGTCCAGCTGATCCGCAACGGTACACCAGTTAAAACCTTCAAAGGGAAAACACCCATTGATGTAACCCATACCGACGATACCGCACCGAACAAAGGACGAATGTACTACCGGATCGATGCGAAGGCCCCGGGAATGGACTATTTACTAACCAATCCAATCTTCGTAGAGCGTCCGAACGATTAAGCAGTTAACCTGGGTGTGGTGAAATCTGGAAGGTATTTTCTACAACATTTCGTCCAAACCAACTACATGGATTGAATCGGCTGAAGGATACTTCTTTCTTAACTCTTCTCCGACTTTCGAGGCCTACGGACCCCTCTTTCACCATCAGATTTTGCAACTCAAGATTATTGGTTGCAGGTCGACTCGGTACCCGAAACAAATGCCCTAAGCGTTTCTTCAAGCTACCAGAAAGCAGCGCTGTTTTCTTCCAGGATATCTGTAGCAAGCGAAGCCGACCCAAAGGAACACGACCCGTTGGAGGCTCCATGTCTGTCCGCGCTGCATAGAAACCATCCTCAACAAATATTCGTTGAGCATCTTTGGATAGGAGGTAGTTTAGGAACAAGAGGCCAGCATTCGGATACGACGATCCATTCAACAACGCAACCCCCGCTGGTATGGCCAATATCCCTTCTTCGGGAATAATAAGGGTAACCGGAAGATTGTCTCGCTTAGCTCGCCATACATCCTCTCCAGAAAGCCCTCCCGAAAGAATAGCGTTTTTTGTGATCAGCCGTGTAGTTGCCTCTTCGTAAGAAACCAATATCGCATTTTTACCAATCGCTTCAACATATCTCCATCCGTAAAGCCTGGCCAAGGACACTGCCCAATAAAAAGCTGGTCCACCCAACGATGGGTCCGGAACAATCAAACGACTTCGGAAACGAATATCTCGTAAGTTTTGCCATCGAAGCACTTTGCCATTCGACCCTTTATCAGTTCGGTAGGCCATAACAGCAGTTACAACATAGGGGGCAACCCATGACGCATCCGAACCAGTTAACCAGGGGGATACAAAATAACGATTAGGGACCTCCGCCAATCGAATCAAACCAAGCTCTTCGAGCTCGGTAAATACACCAGGATCAGTTGATTGGTAGACATCAGGACGCTGTTCGCTTCCGCTCAAAAGTTTTTTACGTAACTCTGCATCCGTCCCGTAGGTTGGCTCCACACGAACTTGAAACCGTCTTTGAAAGTCCAAAATAATTTTCTCGGCTGTCTCCCTTCGAAGAGGAGTGTACCAAGTTACCGATCCCTCCGCCCGACCGAGCTTACTCTTAAGGGTCTTCGGGAGGGGAGCTAAAGGACCTGCAGGCGCACAGCAACCCAAGAGGGATAGGAAAATTAATGAAATCACCCAACGTGAAAGCATGGCAAGATCGGCTTCTTAATTCCGGTCAAAGGAAAGCTCTTCTAACGAATACCCAGAAGCAATCTATCACTCGTGAAATCTGTTTCAATTTACCTTCGGTCTACCCTCAAAAAATCCTTCGGGCATTTCTAATTCTATCCTTTTCTGAACCATTTCGCGAACAAGTCACACACACCGATATGTCCTATCACAAAAATCGATTAGTCTGCCCAAAATTACCAGAACACCTAAGATGGGTTATTGGTTTAACAGATAAAAGAAGTGACAGGATTAGAAACTCAGGCTGCCCGATGAAGCGAGTACATCCAAAGACTTTGAGTTATGGAATGCACTTCGCGATCAAACTGCATCCCAATTTTTTCGGCAACACGATGAGAAGCCATGTTCTCCGGGTGAAGCAATGAAACAAGACGACTAAATCCAATCTGTTTAAAACCATAATCTCTGAGGGCAGAAGTTACCTCCGTGGCAATACCTTGTCCCCATAACGACTGCTGCAAAACACAACTCAGTTCAATCTCCTGCACTCCATCCCACTCCCATTGGGCGAAACCACACCGGCCAATCAAACTTCCGTTTTCCTTGTGAACAACCCCTAGCATGCCATGGCCTTGTCGAGAGTATGAATTTATCCAGAACTCGAGTTCCCGCTTACTCCGCCCTAGTGAACCTTCGTCAAACCCCAAAAACTTAGTTACTTCCGGATTTGAGTAAATTGATGCCAAAGCCTCTGCGTCCTCCGCGCCGAAAGGCCGGAGGCGCGTGCGTTCAGTTTCAAACTTATTGCAATCTAGCATTCCCCGCTCCGTTATCAAAAAAATCAATGCAAGAAAGTGGAAATTTCTTTGCCCGCTTGCTTGACAGGAAAAGAGGCATTCGATAACTTGCAGTGTGTATTTCTTTATTTGGAAATTCTGTGTTGTTTTTGAGCTCTTTAGCCTCTCTATTTTCTCCTAATAAAATAAACTCCACACTGGAAAATACAATGCCTATTCGTTCAGATGTTGAGATTGCTCAAGCTGCTGAGCTAGATCCCATAATTGAAATTGCCGAGAAAATAGGTCTTACAAAGGATGAGATTGAGCTTTATGGAGACTACAAGGCGAAGATTCGTCTAGAGGCTCTAGATCGCCGCAATAACGAAAAAGACGGGCAACTTGTTCTCGTAACAGCAATGACGCCCACCCCCCTGGGTGAGGGTAAGACACTTACCACCGTCGGCCTGGGACAAGCAATGGCGAAACTGGGAAAAAGGAGCATGATTTGCATACGCGAACCTTCTCTTGGACCAGTATTCGGAATTAAGGGTGGCGCAGCTGGTGGTGGTATGTCACAAGTTCTACCGATGGAGGACATTAACCTGCACTTCACCGGAGACATTCACGCCGTCACAGCGGCTCATAATCTCCTCGCCGCTTTGTTGGACGCCCATATCTTCCACGGAAATGAGTGCGAACTTGACATTAATCAGATTAGTTGGAAACGTGTTCTAGACATGAACGACCGAGCTCTCCGAAATACCGTGATCGGATTGGGGGGCAAAAGTCACGGGATACCGAGGCAGGATGGTTTCATGATCACGGCAGCGTCTGAGATCATGGCAATACTTTGTCTTGCAAACGACCCTCAGGACCTCAAAGCGCGGATCGGGAAAATTGTCGTTGGTTTCACCAAAAATGGAAAGCCTGTCACAGCCTCCGATTTACAGGCTTCAGGGGCCCTAGCACTTCTCCTGAAAGATGCAATAAAACCCAACCTTGTTCAGACTCTCGAGCATTCACCTGCCTTCATCCACGGAGGACCGTTCGGGAACATTGCTCACGGCACGAACTCAATCATAGCCGACCGCCTAGCTCTAAAGCTCTCCGACGTCATGGTGGTGGAGGCCGGTTTCGGATCGGACCTCGGCGCGGAAAAATTCTTTAATATCACCGCGCGCACTGCAGGCTTCAATGTCAATGCTGTCGTCTTGGTTGCCACCATCCGCGCCTTGAAACTCCATGGCGGCGTTCCGTTCGATAAAGATAAACTCTGCGTGGAAAATCTCGAGGCCCTTCGAAAGGGTTTCGAAAATCTACGAGCACACATCGAAAACCAAAGCCATTATGGTGCACCTGTGATCGTAGCCATCAACCGGTTTGCGACGGACACCGATGCCGAAGTGGACTTAGTTAAAAAACAGGTTGAGGAAATGGGTGCTTCTTGCGGGACGCATGAACTTCACGGAAAAGGAGGAGAAGGGGGGTTGGAGCTAGCAGAGAAGGTCTTCGATCAAGCAATTGCCAACGACAAGCCTTATACCCCGCTTTACCCCTTGGAAATGCCACTAAACGAAAAGATCGAGACCCTTGCGACAAAAATTTATGGTGCAGATGGCGTCTCTTTCGATACGGGTGCTTTACGAAACCTCAAAACGCTCACTGATCTCGGATACGGAGGGCTACCCGTGTGCGTGGCAAAAACCCAGACGTCCCTTTCCGACAATCCAAAGCTTTTGGGCAAGCCTCAGGGATTTACAATGAACGTACGGGATGTCTACGTATCGGCGGGTGCAGGATTCGTAGTGGCAATTGCTGGTAGTGTTATGCAGATGCCGGGGTTGGGTAAAATTCCTGCGGCAGCAGGAATGGACATCGATTTAGACGGAAAAATCGCGGGCTTGTTCTGAGTTCTCATCGGAGACAAGCGAATACATCATGAGGGATTTTCCCATATTCCAGGATGAAAATAAAATTTCCCGGTCGCGATGATCGCTGAGTTACATGCATTGCGGACCTCAAATGCTTTTCCGCTAGCAATCTTGCTGCGGGTCAATTTTCGTCTTCCAATTTGTGGCAGGTTGAAACATGAAAACCGCACAACCTAGAAGTTTGAATCTCAACAAACATCTATGCTTATCAAGGAATGACAAGCTCGCGATGGACACCACGCACATCCATTTCGTATTCCAATCCAACCACCGGTGGTCGGGCATACACCCATGTCAAGCCAGCGGATGCCGCACCGCGTCCGACAATTTCCTTTGCTAAAAATGGATACAGATCGTGGACAGTGTATGCGTGGCTAACAGTAGAAACCGCCCAACCAACGCCCAACGCCGTCATTCGTGATTCCATAGCTCCTAAGACATATTGCGCCTTATCGCACATTGCATCAGTGGACGTCTCGCCGAGACGGATAATACGCTCTTCGTAGCTTGCACCGCCTTCCGGCGATTCTGCAGAGCCAGCGATGACGAAGCTAACCGGAACCTCGCCATCTAAAGGTACGGTATAACTGAAAGCATGAAAACTCGGTTCTGAAGGACCGTCTATTTCTGGGCAAACGTTTGATCTTGCTACCGGGTTCTTCTCATCTTTGAAGATACCCCAGTGTTCCAATGTTCCAACATAAACGCGATTAAAATCTATAAATCCTTGTTCTGAAAATGGCTCCGGAGAACGTAGTTCGCAGGCGCAGAATGCGGTGTGAGGTCGGCCAACAATCGCCAGGTGAGCCTCTATTCGTTGAAAACCTTCTTCAAGTGGTATGGGGTGCTGGAACCTCACACGCTCTATTGCGAATCCGGGTTCCGCCGCTACACCACCCGAATATTGAAAAGGCCCACGGATGTATCGATATCCACCTGGCTCAAAACGAGATGTTTCGGTCATCACGATCTCCCTAATTCACATTCCAACAAAAGACAGTCGCTTGGGCTTCTTAGCAGCAATCTTCTTTCTCTAATCAGAAGTTGATTTTTTCTGATTGCTGTACCATTCGCTCATTGCATTTAGCCAATGGCTTGTTTATAGAGGTGCTGTGAAAATCAATAAAAACGCTTTGCATTTTCTTTATATTTTCGGATGGACTTGCCAGCAATCGAAAAAAATATCGCTGACAGAATTAAAACAAAAAATTCATAACATAGAACAACCCGATAGCTTTGCATCGACTCAAATACCCAACCGGCCAACCACGGGCTAACCGCTCCCCCGATCCCAAACCCGAGCGTCAGAAACCCTAAAATCGCCCCAAAGTTCTTCCCTCGGTACATGTCAGATCCTAAAGAAGTCGTTAGACCGGTCATGGCACCTATCCCACCGCCAAAGAGTAACGAAAAAAGATAAAGCTCCCAAACATTATCCGGTGAACGGTGGAAAAAAAGAACGGCCATTCCTGTTGCTGCCAAAATAGCACCTGCCACAAATGTTTTGACTCGTCCTATACGATCTGAGAGTCCGCCGGCAACAATTCGGCTAATAATGGACGCTCCCCCACTGATCGCCAAAATACCAGCCCCAAGAAGGGGTGGGTGCCCCACACCTTGAGCTAACGCAACAAAGTGAGTACCAATAAAGTGAATGGAGGTAGCTAAACAAAGCCAGGCCACCGAAATTGTCCAAATAGGACTGGTACGCAAGGCCGTTTTCAAGGTCCACTCAACTGGAGAATGCATCGTCCTCTTATCCAGGTTAAGAGAGGATTTACTAAATTCAGGAGAAGGCCTTTTTTCCAAAACTGACGGCGGCTCACGCATGTAGATTGAACCGAATACGGCAACGACCAGGAAAGAAACCAACCCAACGACTACCAGAGCATCCCGCCACCCAATCGACTCGATAAAAATCTGAGCCAATGGGGCCAAAAGAAGATTGCCCCCTCCCGTCCCCGCGCCAACGAGGCCAATTGCCAACCCTCGCCGATTTTCGAACCATCTGGTCACCAAACTCTGCGCGGGAGCTATGCCCAGAGCAGCCATAGAAAGCCCTCCCATGACGCCCCAAGTCAGATAGACGTGAAGCAGCGTCTCGACGCAGCTTGCCAAAAAAAACATTAAACCAACGAATAATCCACTTAGGAGATAAAATCGTCTGGGACCCAGACGATCTGCTAACGCACCCGCAAGCGTTCCCCCTACACCCATGATAAGCATCCCCAGGGAGTAAACTCCGGCTAGGTCCGCTCGATCCCACGAAAATTCCCGCAACATCTCAACGTAGAACACGCTGAAGACACCGCGGCTTCCAAAACCTACTGTCGTTACAATGGCAGCGGCAAAAACGATAACCCAACGATTAGGCAATCTCTAGCTTCCTCCTACCACAAGTTTCTTGTGTGTTTCACGTGGTCCACCATTTATTTCTGTGAGTATCCAATTTGATAGCCAACTCCGTCAACCAATGTAACGTTCTCAGCCCACACCTCCCTGTTGAGAGAATTAACATGCTTCTTGCTAAGAGGTAATTGTAGTGCGGCTTGACGAAGTCAAAGCACGTCTGATGATATCCTCTGGTCTACTGCAACCTTTCAAGGGTGATTAGCCCATAAAACTTAAGTCTTAAATAGGATGTGAGGTAATTCCAGTTTGAAAAATTCAATATAGGAGAACAACGTAATGAGTATAATCGTAGACAGGCGAGACAAAATCTTAACCGTAACAATGAACCGCCCTGAGGCATTGAACGCCCTAGACCCTGAAACCCGAATCGAGATAACTGAGGCATTCGATGATTTTCGGGAAAACGACGACCTTTGGGTCGCTATTTTGACCGGGAGCGGGGAGAAAGCTTTCTGTGCTGGAGCCGACATAAAAAAAACAATAGCTCCAGCACTAGAAGAATCCGTCTGGACCAAGCGGCAGACATTCCTAAGCACCCATGATATCTATCCCACCCTAGAAAATCAGACCAAGCCAATCATCGCAGCTATAAATGGGTATGCCATGGGCGGGGGATTGGAACTCGCACTCTGCTGCGATATTCGCATTGGTTCCGAAAATGCGAAACTCGGCCTGCCAGAGGTGAACATTGGAATTATGCCTGGGTCAGGCGGCACACAGCGGCTAGCGCGAATCGTGGGAATGGCTCACGCTCTAGATATGACCCTGACCGGAATGCACATCAATGCGGAACATGCCCTCCGCATTGGCCTGATAACCCAAATTATCCCATCTTCAGATTTGATGGAATCGGCCAATAAAATCGCTGAGACAATTTGCCAAAAAGCACCCCTAGGCGTGCGATTCTCAAAAGAAGCCATACGCAAGGGAACAGAGATGAATCTTTCCGACGGTCTCGCGTTTGAGAATACTCTCTTCACACTTCTAAGGGGAACACAGGACGCCAAAGAGGGAACAACGGCCTTCGTTGAAAAACGGAGGCCGTTGTTCAAAGCAGAATGATAACAAAATCCTAGGTTTGAAATAGAAGCGTTCCCAAAAGGGATTTATACCGTTGCGGTAGATGCCTCTATTCGGCTGAGAACGTATTCTGGGGTCAGTGGAATTCTTTCGAAAGTTGCTCCTGTCGCTGCGCTAACAGCGCTCACGATTGCGGCAGCCGTTCCAACAACCGGCGCTTCGCCGACTCCTTTTGTCCCCATAGCCCCCTGATCCACTTGGCTTTCTACGACTATGGTATCAAACTCTGGTATATCTGAGGCTAGCGGCACTTTGTAGTCGAGAAAACTGGGATTTAGCAGGTGACCTTTCTCGTCGAAGATCATCTGCTCAGTCAACCCCATCCCCAGCGACTGAATCGTACCACCCTCAATCTGGCCTTCAACACCGACGGGATTGATGGCAAATCCTGCGTCACACGCGGAGGAGATTTTCAACACCCTTACGTTGCCAGTTTCCTGGTCGACTTCCACTTCTGCGGCCTGTGCCACGAATGCGGGCTGGGCAAAGCTGGGAATGGACAAAGACACTTCAACATCCGAGCCCGCCGCCCAAGGTTCACCATTGAACGATCCACTGGCCATTAAGGGGCCATCTGAAAAAGGCTTGCCAGCCGTTGCACAGAGCTTGCTCAGGGAAACGCTCTTGTCCGGAGCACTCCGAACAAAAACTTTTCCATCTTCAAATTCCGTCTCATCGGGGTCCGACTCTAACAAACCCGCCCCTCGCTTTCGAATCTCTTTCTTTAATTCCTCGATAGCTGCACCAACAGCACGAACATGATTGTAAGTGGAACGACTCCCGACGGTTCCATAGTCCCAGGGTCCAGTCTCTGTGTCTCCGGAAGAGATTTGGATCTTGTCGACATCGATTCCTAATTCATTCGAGATGAAAATAGGTAACCCTGCATGAACGTTACCCGTCCCGTGATCGACAAAACCCGTGATGAGACTCACCGTACTATCCTCATTTAACTTAATTGTGGCTGCCGAGCCCATTCCAATCAGCGTAGCGAACCAGCCAACAGCAACACCTACGCCTCGTCCATCAGGCCTATTCTTCGTCCAATCTATCGACTCCCTTACTTTCTGAAGACCCTCCTTGAGGCCAACACCACCTAGCTCCTGTCCCGAGGGTCCAAGGTCCCCCGGGTTAACACAGTTTTTCATCCGAATATCTATTCGGTCCATACCAATGATATCTGCAATTCGGTCAGTATGAGTTTCGATAGCAAAAACAGCTTGTGGCCCACCTGGCCCTCGAACGAGAGAAAAGCTTGGTAGATTCGTGAACACTGCTGTAGTGTGGATTTGCAAATTTGGAATATTGTAAGGTGCTCCCGCCGCGTTGGTACCCAGCGAAACCATTACGGGTGCCAACATCACACTAT
>CAYTIB010000005.1:0-17743 GCA_964437725.1 uncultured bacterium
CTCTCTCATCCCCTCCCCCTCTCCTACCCCTTCTTTTCTTCCTCTCTTTTTTTTTCTTTTTTTTCTTTCCTCTTCTTCGTTTGGTGGGGGGGCGGGTCCCCCTACGGTGATCCTTTATCTCGTCCGGTTAACGAAGTTTCCGCCGATGTTTTTTCTGGTTATATTTCTCGAAAGGAAGCGGAAGCTTCATATGGCGTTGTCTTCTTTCCGCCTAGGCGAGAAGATCTGAAATGGAGGATTGACGAGAACCGTACGGCTGCTAAACGGAAATCTTTGGCTCGTGCAAACCGTTCCAAGGTGGAAGCTGCCGAACTTATTGGACTTGATGGCCTGATAAATGGCAGGAGACAGTTTTTCGTGTCAAGAGAATTGGCTTCTCGTTTGAGCTTGCGGCGAGGTGAAATTGTGGAGCTTTGGGGAATTCACCCGGCACCCCTTCGTGCATGGGCAGAATTATTAGTTGGTCGGGTTTCGTGCAAAGGCAAATTTTCAAAGTCTAGAATCTATCTCGATGCATACAGTCGCAAGGTAGTCGGTGTCGAACCGGGTACTTGGGTGTCTGTGCGAAAGCTGATCAATCTATTTCCCGAAAGAGGTAAGTTGGCAAGGAGAACATAAGGAAAGGCGGTAAAATCGTGACAGAGCGGATTGTATACCTAAACGGGGAGTTTTTACCAGAAAGCCAGGCTCACGTTTCTTTGTTCGATCTGGGATTTCGAATTGGGGATGGGGTGTATGATGTTGCTCGGACCTTCGCTGGAAAATCGTTCAAACTTCGCGAACACGTCGATCGGCTTTATCGCTCCATGGCCTATACCCGTTTGGAAATCCAAGAGGCCCCTGATGATTTTGAGGCAGTTTGCGTGGAGGTAATCGAGCGTAACCGGCCGTTATTAAATCCCAAAGAGGATTATGCTTTGTGGATGAACGTTACGCGTGGGCTTGGCATCCTGGGCCGGGAGAAAAATCCTCGCCCGGGAGCAACGGTGGCAGTGTATTGTATCAATCTCAATTTAAAACCTTTTGCAAGGGCTTTTACCGAGGGGATTCGATTGGCAACCCCGTCAATTCGCCGAAATTCACCGCAGTCATTGGACCCGAAAGCAAAGGTTTCGAACAAGATGAATCATATCCTTGCAGACCGCGAGGTGCAGGCGACGGATCCTGAGGCCTACTCCCTCATGTTGGATGTTGATGGGATAGTTGCGGAAAATAGTTCGGCCAACTTTTTCTTCGTCGAGGAAGGGGTACTTCACACCTCCACCACGAAAAACGTACTTGCAGGTATTACACGGGAAACGATTTTTGAACTAGCGAACGATCTGAATATTCCTGTTCGTGAGGGGGATTACACGGTGTATGATGTGCTAACGGCTCAGGAAGCATTTCTGGCTGGTACGACGCCTAACATCCTTCCTGCATGCAGCATCAATGGTGTGAAGTTTCCGACGGATATCCCCGGTCCGGTTACCGACCGGCTTCTGAACGCGTGGTCTGAATTGGTGGGGATTGATATCGTGGAGCAAGCCCAGAGCCACCTTCACATCTAAGAGAAACGCTTAACTGGAACCAGGGAGAATCTAAAACTTGACCAATCATCAAGCTGTTCGAGTGGTTTCTTATGGCCTTGGTCCCATCGGACAGGCCACGGTTGGACATATTTTGGACCAGCCCGATTTGGAACTTGTGGGCGCCATCGACATTGATCCTGAAAAGATTGGGAGGACGGTTGGTGATCTGTTGGGTAATTCTTCTGCCTCTAATGTAGTTATACGGTCTGACGTAGAAGCAGTGCTCAAAGAGGTTTCACCCGCTGTGGTTGTCCACACTACTTCCTCGTGGTTGACGGATGTAGAGACTCAATATCTACAGATCCTCGATTGCGGTTGCCATGTTGTTTCCTCCACGGAGGAGTTGGCATATCCACCCGTCGTTGCTGGGGTCGAAATAGCCCGGCGTATTAATGAAAAGGCCGTTAGTCGGGAACGGGCCATTCTCCCTGTTGGTGTCAATCCAGGGTTTGTAATGGACCACATCTGTTTGCAGGTGGCCCGGTGCTGTTTGCGGGTTGATCGGGTGTTGGCCAATCGGGTAGTAGATGCGACTCAACGTAGAGGACCATTGCAGAAGAAAATTGGATCAGGAATGACGGTCGACCAATTTTCAGAAGAAAAGAAAAAAGGACGGCTTGGACATGCTGGGTTCCGAGAGTCGGTTGGTTTCATTGCCCATGGTCTCGGTTGGGAGTTGGATTCGGTCGAGATGACACTTAACCCGGTTGTGGCTGAAAATCCTATTCAGACTGATTACGTTCGAGTGGAACCAGGCCAAGTAGCCGGGATTGACCAAAGGGCCATCGGTCTACGCAATGGACGAGAAGATATCCTTCTTCACATCATCATGTCAGTTGCAGGTGTGAATTCAATCGATGAGGTTATCATCCAGGGTGATCCACCTCTTACCTGCCGTTTCCCGGAAGGGGTCCATGGAGACACAGCGACCGTAGCCTTACTTGTGGATGCCGCCCGACGTGTTTCTCGTCTACGTCCCGCACTACATACCCCTTCCGGTGAGCCACTCTTCCCCTGAGCTGCTCCCCAATCTCATTCAAGGGTTCCACCATGAAGGGTGTCGAGCGCCGCTTGCAAGTGGGTCAGATGGTATTGGTGAGCACGGCCCATATTACTGCAGATACGTACCTAGGTTTTGTTGCGGTTTTGCTTCCATTCTTGGTGCCCCGATGGGGACTTTCCCTAACTAAGGCCGGTATGCTAGCCACTGCTCTGCTAGCAGCTACCTACTTTGCCCAACCTTTGTTTGGCTTAATATCGGATCGTCGTGGTGCCAGAGGTTTTCTGGTGGCAGGACCATCCATTATCGCTTGTTTTGTCGGTTCGATGGTCCTTTTGCCCACTTTTGAATGGGCCATATTATGGGTTGTGTTGGGGGGATTAGGATCGGCGGCTTTCCATCCTCCGGCAGCGGGGCTAGCACACCGCATGGGTGGAAACCGTAGGTCCTTAGCCATGTCGATTTTCCTTATGTCTGGGTTCTTAGGGGTCGCACTGGGTCCACTAGAGATCCTGACAGTCGTGACGCGGTTAGGATTAAATTTCGCTTACCTCACGATTCTACCCGGTTTGGTCATATCTGTTTTTCTTTGGAAGTATGCCTTAGTAGGGAAACAGGCGGTTTTAATTAAGTCTAAACGTCCTCCGGTTTCTGAGCTGTTGGTAGCGTTAACCCCACTTTCTGGCCTTTGGGCTATGGTTGTTTTGAGGAATTTTACTCATCAGGCCATTGCTACTTTCCTGCCGCTCATGCTGAAATCCTCAGGTTTATCTGTATGGGCGTGGGGGACGGCACTGTCTCTATTTCTGACCGCCGGAGCGGTGGGTGGTATTGTCGGGGGATATCTCGCCGATCACTTAAATCGTAAAGCAATCATAGTAGTCACCAATCTGTTATCAGCGGCTTGCCTTGGAGTTTTTGTCACTACGGATGGAGTGATTTCAATTGTTTCCCTCGTTTTTGGAGGTTTCTTCCTTTCGATGTCTAGTCCGATTAATTTAGTTGTAGCGCAGGAGATGTTTCCGGCTCATGCTAATTTTTTAGCAAGTATGCTGATGGGGTTTGCTTATGGGATGGGAAGCCTCGCCGTTGTAGGTGTCGGCTGGGTGGCTGACCGAGTAGGGATCCCTATTTCACTTACTGGAGTGATTATAGCCCCACTTATTTGCGTTTGGTTAGGTTTCCTGCTTCCGCGCGCACATGTATACGCTAGTAAGGATATTCCAGTGACGAGTTCATAAGGATTCACTGTTTCATCCGGCATCTTTGGTTGGGTAAATATCAAGGGAACTTTCATGAGAGATTCTGGCAACGATTTTGCGGGAAGAACGCAGAAGGCGCGGGCTGCCTTGTTGATGGTGTCTCACTTGGTTACCGATACATATGGAGGATTCATAGCTGTTCTTCTGCCGTATTTCATTTCGCGGTGGGACCTTTCTCTGACTGAGGCTGGTGGGTTGGCCACCGCGTTCTTCGCCGTCACAAATTTCGGTCAGCCCTTCTTTGGGTGGTTGACAGACCGCAAAGGTCGGCGTTGGTTATTGGCCGGCGGGCCGCTAGTGTCTGCATTGTTTATTGGCTCAATGGGTGCTCTTCCTACCTTCGAGCTAATGTTTCCCTGGGTGATTATGGGTGGTGTGGGAGCAGCGGCCTTTCATCCGCCAGCCGCGAGTCTTGCCCGGAGGGCCGGAGGGAAACGGGGGAGTTTGGTAGTTTCTATTTTTCTAATGTGTGGATTTTTGGGAATGGCTTTGGGGCCTTTGGAACTCCTGGCTGTCATAGCAACTTTCGGTTTACACAATTCATATATCTCTGTGATACCAGGTGTGGTCATTTCAATTTTACTTTTTAAGTTTGGTTCTATTCGTGAGGAACGAACGGTAAGAGAAAATCAGTCCCAATCCTGGATCAAATCAATGGTTGGCATCTTGCCTTCGATTTCTATGCTTTGGCTGATCGTCGTTCTACGTACGGTAACAACTAATTCTTTCTTAGGTTTTATCCCCATATTGATGAAGACTCGAGATTTGTCAGATTGGATGGGGGGGATGGCACTTTCGGGTTACATGATAGGAGGTGGAATTGGAGGGATTCTTGGAGGATATCTTGGGGACCGTTTTGACCGGCGGCGGCTCCTTTGGAGTACTATGGTAATAGGCTCTATTTTCCTCTCTCTTTTTCTGGTTACACGAGGATGGCTCTCCATGGTTTTTATGGTCATGGGAGGAATTACCATAATGGTGTCGGGTCCACTTAATTTAGTTATGGCACAGGAGATGCACCCGAAACAGTCGGGTTTGGTTTCTAGCTTGATGATAGGTGGGGCCTTCGGAACGGGGAGTTTGGTAATGGTTGTGGTAGGAGCAATCGGCGACGAGATCGGGATCCAGCTAACCTTGTCGATGGTAGTTGTTTCCTCGGTTATTGCTGCCTGGTTTAGCTATCGCTTGCCTCTCCAGAAAAAATCGAGGAGTGATTCATTGTTGGTAGCGGAGCAATTAGCGCCCGAGAAGGGAAACTGAAGACATTTCTTTCACTGAGGAAAAAATGCCGATATTCGTTGAGGATAGATTGTGGGATGAGTGAACTTGCACGAAGTTTTTTGTAGGCTTTCTCAGGTGTCTTTGCGATGATCTCTGTCAGCTTCTGAGCGGATGAGGAGGCTCGGTCTAACTGGCTGCGGACTTTAACGCGAATTATCCAATTCAATGCTTTTACTAAGAAATCCACCACAACATTATCGATTTTAACTAACACCGTCATCCGGTTCCTCATGATGATGCCCTCTTTCTCGCGAATTGGATTATAGGACATTGAAACTAACGTACGTCCACTCAAGTTACGGATGCGCCAGCCCGAATACCCTCCCTCGCCGTAAAGAATCTTCTGCCCATCGCCGTCGTAAAGGAGCCAAAATCTTCCCTTTACACCGGTTCCGGTATCGATTGTGTAGGAACCGTTTGAACTGGAGGCAATCTTGTATTTTCCAAATTTGAGCACGCGGATCATGTCACTTGCCAATGGAAGCCGACTCCAAAGGTATTTGTATACCCTCGGTGTACTTTGGAAAGCCGATTTCCGTTGATGGGAAAGGGTATAGTCCTCCAAGACCTGGATGGCAGCCTCACCCATCTTCCCGCGCATAAGGTGGGCAGGAAATTTGGATATGGGAGTTGGCTCTAATTTGGCGACTTCTGCTCTTGCAGGATGAAGAAACAAGAGAAACAAAATAATAATCAGAAACCACAATCGCCTGTTGTGATTAAATTTCATTAGACAGCAAGCTTTCAAGAATGGACAACTGTAGCGACGCAAGTCTACTCTAACAGCAGTTCAGGGTTATTGAGCTAGTTTATTTGAATACGACGCTGTTGCTATATATTGAAGGAGAGAAACGTGGATGGTCTTCCATCGCATCCTAGAAATCCATTTCCGACCGTAGATATCATAATTGAGGTAGAAGTACCGGGGTTCCAAGAAGCGGATCCCACCATCCTTCTGATTGAGCGTGGAAACTCTCCTCACGGTTGGGCCATTCCCGGTGGCTACGTGGATTACGGGGAATCCATCGAGGATGCTGCCGTTCGTGAATCCAGGGAGGAGACAGGACTGACCGTCGAGCTTATTCGTCAGTTCCATGCATACTCCGATCCTAAACGAGACATCCGCCAGCACAACATTACGGTAGTTTTCATCGCTCGTGTTAATGGAGAGAATTCCTGTGTGCCAACGCCCGGTTCAGATGCTAAGGGTGTAGGTTTGTTCAGACAAGATAATTTGCCTTCGCCCATCTGTTTCGACCATTCAAAAATTCTAGATGATTATTTCAAAGGCCGGTATTGAGGTGATTGGGCTTGAGGGCATGCTAAAAACCAGGAGTTTTTCGGGTTTTTAACGCCGTTGTTGAATTAACTTCGGGATTTTCCGAGGAATTATTAATGACGAACTTTTTAACTTGGTAAAAGCTGAACAGAACCTTAGGCTTATAGCAGGTTTTTTACTGCTAAACGAAAACGATTCGGGAAACCATAAGATATTTTTTAAATCTCTTGGTCCAAATTTCTGCTGCAAGTCTTAGAATTTTTAAGCTAAAACAGGCTAAAGGAGTCCCATTGAAAATTGCCTTAATCGGTTTATCCGGAAGCGGAAAAACCACGGTGTTCAACGCCTTGACCGGTGCTAGTGTGGATCTTCACACCGGTGGACGGGGTGGTCCAAATCGTAAAGTTATCCATCATAAAGATGAGCGTGTTGAGCGACTTGCGGGGCTCGCCTCTTCGAAAAAATTGAGTTATGCAGCGATCGAATATGTAGATTTGGGTGACATTGGCGATGGTGGTAGACAGATGGATGAACAGTTTCTCGCTGGTGTGCGTGATGCTGATGCCCTGCTCCTCACCATCCGTGCTTTTCCGGAGGCTACTGGGGCATCGGTACCGGATGTGGCAATCGAGTGGAATTCTGTTCACACGGACCTAATGGTGGCTGATCTGCAGGTTATAGAGGGTAGTTTGGAGAGACTTGAGAAAGGGATAGGCAAGGGTATGAAAGAACTAATACCCGAGCGAGACTTTATGGTTCGGTGTCAGGAGAGTCTTGAAGCGGAAAAGCCAATACGGATGCTTGAGTGCACCCAAGAAGAGGAGAAAATGCTACGCGGGTACGCGTTTCTGAGTGGTAAGCCCCTGCTTGTAGTTTTCAACATCGGGGAGATTGTCGGTGAGTTTGAATTTCCGTTGGAGTTACAGAGATGGTTCGACCAGACAAAAATTACCTGGACATCTTTTTGCGCAAAACTGGAATCAGAAATCCTCTCTATGGGCGAGGAAGTGAATGTTTTTGCCCAAGAGATGGGGGTTGAGTCGTTATCCCGTGATCGCGTAATTTCCATGAGTTATGATCTCCTGGGATTGATTACCTTTCTTACGATGGGTGAAGCAGAAAGTCGTGCTTGGCCAATCAGAAAGGGAGCTACCGCACTAAGGGCGGCCGGTACAATCCATTCGGATATCGAACATGGATTCATTCGGGCGGAAACGGTTTCTTATGAGGATCTGATTACGTCTGGATCATGGGCGGAAGCTCGGAAACAGGGTCATATGAGGTTGGAAGGGAAAAATTACATTGTTCAAGATGGCGACATAATTTATTTCCGTTTCAAAGTTTAAGCACCAGAATTGCTATTTATTTTCCGAATTCTATTGCAATTATCTATAGTTTTTTTGAATTTGTCATATTGGGAAAAACATTTAAACTTATATGCAGCTTCGATTTTTCTTTTATACACAACATTCTGATTATGAAAGGAAGAAGCGATAAATGACAACTTGGAAATATTTTTTAACAGTTTTGTTTTTGGGAGGTCTTCTTAGTTTTTTTTCCGTGGAGGCCTTCGCTGAAACCCCGAAAATTTTGCGAGTCACGGCCATACCGGATGAGGCACCTACTGAGTTACATCGTAAGAACAAGGACTTGGTAAAATACCTCGAAAAACAGCTTGGAATGAAAGTGAAATTTATCCCGGTTCTGAATTATGCGGCTACGGTAGAGGCACTTGCAGCTAGTAAAGTGGACCTGGCCTGGTATGGTGGTTTTACGCATGTACAAGCACGTAGACGGACTGGTAATGCTATCCCGCTAGTCATGCGATTTTCTGATGCCAATTTTCACAGTAAGTTCATTGCCTACAAAGGTTCGGGTATTAATGAACTGAAGGATTTGAAGGGCAAAACCTTTGCATTCGGAAGTGTGAGCTCGACCTCTGGCCACCTAATGCCCCGTTACTTCCTAGGGAAAAATGGTCTGGTCCCCGAACGAGATTTTAAAAAGTTCAGTTTCAGTGGGGCTCATGATGCTACGGCCAAGTGGGTCGAGGCAGGCCGTGTTCAGGCTGGGGCCCTGAATGAAGCGGTTTGGAGCAAGCTTGTAAAGGCGGGTAAGGTAGATACGAGTAAGGTGAAGGTTATTTGGACTACGCCAGGATATGTTGACTACAATTGGACGGTTCGAGGAGACCTCAATCGGCACTTGGTGACCAAAATTGCTCGTGCCTTTCTTAATCTTGATTACAACAAACCTGAACACCGAAAGATTATGAATCTACAACGAGCCAAAGGGTATCTTTTGGCAACACCGGGAGATTTTGATGGTATCGAAATGGCAGCCAGGGCAGCGAAACTTTTGAAAGATTAAAGGAGTTTCAGAAAAACTGATTTTGGTGGAGGCTTTCTTGTTTTCCTTGCATGCTGTGACAAAGTGTTTCAAGACAGGGGCGGTTGCTCTTGACGGTATGGATTTGAAGATCCGGTCTGGTGAGCGTGTCGCCTTCATCGGGCCTAGTGGAGCTGGGAAAACTACGCTTTTTCGGATCCTGAACTGCACTCTGAAACCGACAAGCGGAGAATGTGAAATCGACGGGAAGAACGTGGCAGAATTGCGGGGCCGGATACTACGAGAAACACGGCAAAAGATTGGAACAGTTTACCAATACCACAATCTGGTAGGTCGCCTCCGGGTAGTACACAATGTCTTGGCTGGGAGGCTTGGAAATTTGGGACTGTTGAGTGCTATTCGATCGTTGGTTTATCCAACGGATTTAAAAACAGCGGTTGAGGCCCAAGCGCGTGTCGGAATACCCGAGAAGCTGTTTTCCCGCACAGACGAGCTCTCTGGTGGGGAGCGCCAGAGAGTGGCCATTGCCCGGGTGCTCGTTCAGGATCCAATGGCTATTTTGGCCGATGAGCCTATTTCCTCGGTCGATCCATCGTTAGCCGAAGGAATTGTGAAACTCTTAATTCGTCTGAGTAAGGAGGGGAAGAAGACCCTTGTCATGAGTCTCCATGATGTTGAACTTGCCTTGGCCAATTTTCCTCGAGTGATTGGAATCCGTAGCGGGAAAATTTTGTTCGATAAAGAACGGGGCAATGTGAGTTCGAATGATCTCAAGCGATTGTATCCACCAAAGATAGAAGAGGCTCGGAGCGACTTCGAGTCGCTAGCCACTCAATAATCCAATAGTGCAAGCATTCCAAACCACCATAGCGGTTGAACAAAGGCCATCTCGAGGGGCTTTTCAGTTTATTGCACTCTTCTTTTTTCTGGCCGTTGTTGTCGTGAGTTGGAGAATAGCCGAGGTTCGTCCTTTTGATTTTTTTCTGGGCGGAGGTTGGGAAAAGTTCGTTTCGTTCATCGCCGAGATGTTTCCGCCAGACTTGTCATTAGAGTTTTTGGAAATCACTATTGTACCTGCCATCGAGACGATTCAGATTTCCGTTATTGGGACTATGCTCGCTATTTTGATCGGGTTTCCCTTGGCTATTTTGGCGACAAGCAATCTTATTTTCACTGGTGTACTGCACGAAGCAGAGACTGAAGGCCGACCTTTCCTGCGGTTTCTGCGGTCGATTCCTTACTTTTTCGCGAGGGCAATTTTAAATTTTTTTCGGGCAGTACCGGAGTTTGTTTGGGCCTTAATATTTGTTCGGGCCGTTGGGTTGGGAACTTTTCCAGGGGTATTGGCAATTGGTGTTGCTTACGGGGGAATACTTGGTAAGGTTTTTTCTGAAATTTTTGAAGGAGTTAATCCTCAACCGATTGAAGCATTACAGGCAACAGGAGCCTCTCGACTCAAGATTTTTCTTTATGGCTTTTTACCCGAAGCCCTCCCAAACCTAATTTCCTATGCGCTTTACCGATGGGAATGCTCGATCCGCGCCGCCGCAATATTGGGTTTTGTGGGAGCAGGAGGAATTGGTCAACAGATTGAACTTTCGATGCGAATGTTTAACCAGCGAGAGACTCTAACTCTTATTCTGATTCTGCTGATTATGGTCACTTTAGTGGACCGCATATGCGCCTGTGTGCGGAGGCGTATCTTGTGAATTTCTCAACGATGCGATTAAACAAGTCTTTTACGGAAACTCGGCCACAATTTTCTTGGTGGACACGCAGTTGGTGGCTTTTGTTTCTAGCTCTATTGATTTGGAGTTACATCGGAGTGGAGGCAAACTTTGTTGAGTTGCTAGGGACAGAAGGCCGATCCCAGATGATGAGTTTTGTGAAAGGTCTCTGGCCTCCAGAAACAAGCTTTGTGTTTCTTTGTGAGGCTGCTTGGGCTGCGGTTCAGACTTTGACTATTTCTATTATGGGAACGCTTCTGTCGGTTATCATTGCTTTTTTTTTGATGGGTTTTTCCTCTGAGAATCTGATGTGCCGCGGAGTGCTTTTCGAAAGGGATGAAAGAGTTTCTTGGGGCAGTTGGATTAGGTATGGGGGGTATTGGATAGCACGAATAACTGCCGCCTTACTTCGATCTATTCCGGAGATTATTTTAGCTATTATCTTCATCTTTGCTGTTGGCCTAGGACCATTTGCGGGGGTTTTGGCAATTGGGTTGCACAATGGAGGAGTCCTAGGAAAGCTCTACGCTGAGGTTTTGGAGAACGTAGATTCTCAACCGATTGAATCTCTTCAGGCAACTGGCGCAAGCCGAATAGCTATCTTTTTTTATGGTTTTCTTCCACAGGCCTTTCCGCAGTTGCTCGCTTATACGTTGTACCGATGGGAGGTTAACATTCGAATGGCGACAATCTTAGGAATTATAGGAGCTGGCGGCATAGGTTTGAAGCTTCATATTGCTATAAACCTTTTTCTCCAAAATCAGCTTATTGTGCTGATTGGTGTAATCTTAATCTTAGTTACGATGGCAGATTATCTTTCTTTTTATCTCCGCAATCGCTTGGCCTGACAGAAATGCTATGTCAGCGACTAACAGAAGATGATTCTATGAGAACATGCTCTCAGACAAAATAGGATTGGTTTGAATTAGTGTTTGGGTTTAACTATTTGCTTGCATGGTCACAACGATATTTCCGACTTATTACACTTTTTTTCAGTGTTGCCGTTTTGTCTGGCTGTGCGGTGGAATCTTTTCCCTATTTGTTTAGACTTGGATACAATCAGGCGAGACTTATTTCGCAAAGGCAGCGAATTGAAACTTACCTAAATAATCCGAAATCCGATCCGAAATCAAATGTCTATAAACGCTTGCAATGGGTGGCTAGGATTCATGCCTTCACCCGCCGAATCGGTTTAACTCCCGGGCAGGCCTATACGCGATATACCCCATTAGATCTAAGAGTTTATGTCTTGACAGCTGCTGAAAGGACGAGTTTGCGTCGCTATCAATGGTGGTGGCCCATCGTTGGAAGTCTTCCGTATAAAGGTTTTTTTTCAAAAGAACATGCACTCCGAGAAGAAACTAAGCTTCGCAAGGAACTTTTGGATACAAATATTCGTTTGGTGCGTGCCTATAGCACACTAGGTTGGTTCGATGACCCCGTGGTTCCCGGGATGTTGGAAGGAGATCTCGGTGCTTTTGTTGGAGTTCTCATCCACGAATCTGTACATGCTACGTTTTTCCGCAAGGGTTTTACCGCGTTTAACGAACAGGCAGCCGTCTTTGTGGAACGAGAAGGTACGAAGATGTTTCTAAAGGAGCAATTCGGGATAAATTCGAAGGAGCTTAGACACTATGGTCTCAGATTACAAAAGGGGAGGGAGTTTTTAGGTGTTTTGGATCGGCTTCATGATGACCTTGAAGCAGTGTACTCGAAGCAAATAGAAGAGCCAGAAAAATTAGTTCAGAGAAAAAAAATATTTAAGAGATACATAGGAAATAATCCCGAATTGGAAAAACGACTCAAGATTGATCAGAAATCGATTGGTTGGTTGGTAGAACTAAATAATGCTTACCTCCTTTCTTTTTATCTCTATTTTAAGGATCGAGGTAGGGTGAAAAAGATATTTCGGGATATTGGTCGAGATCTTCCGAACATGATTGCTCTTCTTAAATGTGCGGCGCAAGCGGAGGAAAACCCGTTCAAGGCCTTGGAAAAACTCTCGAAAAATAGGCAGATGTTTTCTGGTAAGAAGCCTCCTCGTTTTTGTCCATCTTGACTCATAAACTGGGATGTGGGGAGTGAAGGATTTAGCGGGGAAAAGGTCCGGGAGGATCTTTAGTTTTTTTTCAGGTAGAGTCTTCGAGGCTATTCTTGACCTTGAGTTTGGTAGCGATAAAGGTGGGGTGATCGATTCTCAGTAACCGATGAAATTTTTTTGTTACGTAATCTTCAAATTTGTCCATCTTCCCATCGGCGTAGACAATTTTCCAGAGCATTTCCATAACTTCGATTTTCTCCTCGCGAGTCAGTGTTTCGTTGATTTGATTTGCGAAGGACCAGACATCTGTTGCCTCTTGTTGCTCCTTTATTGCCGCTTCAATGAGAGCTTGGACAGCGTTACTGTCGAGATTGTATCGCTCGCGTATTACCTGAAAAATCTTGTCAAATTCCTCAGTCGAAAGATTGTTGTCCGCCATCGCTGTTTCGATCATTAATGCGCAGGTGGCCAAGCGAAGATCATTTTCCCTGTCAGTTGTACTGGGTAAACTCCCGCTTCCTCTCACTTTTTGCAGGATGTGTTTAAGGTTTTCTAACAAAACATAGCCTCCGGGAGATGAGATTCGTATTTCTTGCTGTGGATACCGGTTCCCTCGTGTAAGGGGCAAAAAGCAAGGGTAAAGATGAGATTAAACTGCCGTTCCTGTACTCCTGCTGAACAGCATAGCAAAAATTGGAATAAGGACGACGCATGGTAAGGTTTCGAACAATGGATTCGTTGTGCAAAGTTTCAAAGTTTTAAATTATTTGAAAACTGTGAAGACTTTCTTAGGGCGAAACAGCCCAGACGTCTATTTCAATGAGCATATCGTCACGTAAAAGCTCTGCGATGAAAGTTGTGCTGGCCATTGGTATTTCTTCGAAAAGTTCCTTTCTGATTGCATTCAATTGTGCGTAATCCTCCCTGCGTTTGATGATGACCATCATCTTTACCACGTTATTCCACCCGAGTTCGGCCGACTTGAGTGAAGTTAACAGGTTCTCAAAGGTCAAGCGTGCTTGAGATTCAAATTCGGGGGGAAGATCACGTAAGTTTAAAGGTCCCTTGACGTGGGAGAGCGCACTTGTACCTGAAATAGCTACGATGTTGCCTGATCTAATTCCGCGGACAAATGGACCAATTGGTTCACCAAGACCATCGGGTGAGATAATTTCTTTCTGGTTCATGAAAGTTCTCCAGAAGTGGAAAAGGGTAAATTTTCAGATTGAAACGTTGTGGTGGATCAGTTCCACTTCGTTACCTGAAGGGTCTCTAAAATAGATTTGTGCCATTTTCTCTCCCCCCATGACGCCTTGTATGTAGTCGATTCTACTTTCTTCAAGTTTTTTCTTCCAAGCTTCGATATCATCCACTTCAAAAGCAATGTGATTATCCCAAGCGTCGGGTGGTTCACCAGATTTTGAATTGGCGGCATGCTCCTTCCAGAGAGCCAGATGAAGGCGTGTGCTACCAATTCTGAACCAAGCACCCTCACGCGCTGGATTAACCAACAACCTTTTCATCTCTTTAAACCCGAGGACGTTTTTATAAAAATCCTTTGCTTCTTTTAGGTTTTTGACCGGGAGTAGTGCGTGTTGTAGTCGTGTGATTTTCATCGTCTTATATTTCAACGCTCACTAGCTAGGCTTCGCTTATTCTGATTAAGGTGTGCTCTGATTTCCGGGCCACCTGCGTAAATTGTTGTCGACAAGATTTTTTCTCGCGTCAAAAATGTCGAAGAGGGAAATCCTATAACACACTGGCGAGCATACCAATATTAAAAATGGACGGCCAATGTGTTTATATGATGCCGTCATTTCGCAACGCCTCGATGCTGCTTTTTTCATAACCTAGAAGTTCGCCTAAGATTTTGTCAGTGTGTTGGCCGAGTAGTGGAGGTGGCAGACGAATCTCAGCGGGGGTGCCGGCGAATTTCACTGGAAGCCCTGGCAAGTGAATTGTTCCCGCTGTGGGGTGGTCTAGCTTCTCTACCATTTCCCGATGGAGCACTTGGGGATCCTGGAAGGTTTCATCGATGCTATTAACCGGGCCACAAGGGACTCCTGCATCAGAAATGATTTCGAACCATTCATTTGCCATACGAGTTCCGATGACCTTTTGAATCATGCTCTCCAGAACGTCCCGGTTTTTTACTCGGTCTGGGTTGGTCAGGAATCGTATGTCCTCCGCCCACTCTGGGTGATCGATGGCATTGCATAGTCGCTGGTAGAGATTGTCGTTCCCTGCGCCGATAATGACGTATTTGTCCTTGGCCTTGAAATCCCGGTACGGAACGATGGATGGGTGGCAGGTACCCCATCGTTTTGGAACTACACCCCCGTTAAGGTAGTTGCTCGCTTGGTTGATGAGGGTGGCCACTTGGGTTTCGAGAAGTGACAGATCAATTTGCTGTCCTTTCCCAGTCCGTTCCCTTGCGTACAAAGCGGCGGTAATCGATCCGTGGGCGAGCATTCCAGTTGCTACATCGGTAACGGCGACGCCCACCTTTACTGGTGCCCCATCGGCTTCACCCGTGATGCTCATCAGTCCGCCAATTGCAGAGACAATCACGTCATAGCCAGCAAACTCTTTGTACGGGCCCGTCGGTCCGTAAGCAGAGATGGAGCAGTAAATAATCTTCGGATTAATCCCTGCGATAGTTTCGTAGTCGGCTCCTAGGCGCTCCATAACTCCCGGTTTGAAGTTTTGAATAAATATGTCGCATTTGGCGGCGAGGTCCATAAGAACCCGAATCCCTTTGGGCTCCTTGAGGTTGAGTGTGATACTCATTTTGTTACGGTTTACACTGAGGAAGTAGGCGCTTTCCCCATTCAGAAATGGTGGACCCCAATCGCGGGTGTCGTCTCCACGTCCCGGCCGTTCGACTTTGATTACATCCGCTCCTAGATCCCCGAGCAACATAGTGCAGTAGGGTCCGACGACAACCTGCGAGAGATCGAGTATGCGGATACCGTCTAAAGGTCCCATTGAAATTCCCAGTAGAAATAATCTCATGAATAAAATTGAAGATTATAAAGGTGGTAGAAGAGAATGGCCACAGGGGGTGCGGTCATGGTACGCTTGGTTTCAACCTTGCAAATAGAGTTTAAGCGACTATCCAACTAGCCTGTATTCGCCAGAAATGGCGGTACGGTTGATGGGACGAAATGGAAGGGGCACGTTTCCTACGGATGAGTGTTCCCGCTTAGGAGATATTAATTCTATGAATAAAATGCCATATGGATGGGGAAGGGTTCCTTTCGAGTTCGAAAATCGCCAGCAATGGGGAGAAATTCCCTTCCCTGTTGAAGAGTATCAGGGTCGGATTGAAAAGGTTCGCAAAAAGATGAAGGAGTCTCAATTCGATGCGCTTGTTGTTCATGGTTCGCGTGGTGACCGTGGAGCTATTCGGTATCTAACTAACTTTGAGGATTACTACAAGGGCGACAATATTTGTGTAATTCCCGCAGAGGGGAAGCCCGCCCTCACGACCAACTCTATATTTCACGGCGAACCCATGCATTCGGGGATCCAGCACGTTTGGTTGGAGGATGTCCGGTGTGCAGCCCACCCGAGGACAGCATCGGGTGCTGTCAGTGTTTTTGACCACTTGGGGGACATTCTTGGTGAGTTGGGGCTAAGTGACGGGGCGATTGCTCTGTCGGGTGAATCAGTGGCTATGTTGAGAAAATCTCTCGAGGAAATACTTCCGAAGGCCAAGCTCGTGGACGAGGGTAAACTGATGGATGAGGTTATGACCATAAAAAGTCCAGCTGAGGTTGAGGTCCTAAGGGAAAGCGCTCACGTTGTTGACGAGGCATTGCATGCTTCCATGATTAACGCTAAGCCTGGCGTGAGTGAGAATGAGTTGGCAGCGATAGCTATGGAAGCGATGTTTCGTAACGGTGCGGAAAACGGTAGTTTCCCGATGGCGCTGTCATCTGGTCCACGATCTGGCTTCAAGCATGTTCCACCGATGAAAAGGCGTATGCAAAAGGGGGATTGGGTTTTTGCAGACCTCGGTGGAATATTTAAAGGTTATTCGAGTGATGCTTCACGCCAGAATATTGTTGGCGTTCCCTCGCGAGAGCAGAGAGATTTCATGGAGGCACAGATTGCCATTGTCGATTCTGTTGTAGCGGAAGCCCGTGCGGGAGTTCGGATTTGTGACTTAGCGAAGATTGGAATTGAGGAGGCTAAGGCAAGGGAAGTGGAGGATTATCTCTATTTCCGAGGTCATGGGATCGGTACATTCTCTCATGTTCCCCCCTCTATCAATCCTACGAACGAGTCGATTCTAGAAAAAGACATGGTGTTCTGTTTTGAACCGATGTTGGTTCGGTATGAATTCGGAACTGCTTGTGTTGAAAACATGTACCATGTTACGGAGGATAGACTAGTCAATTTGAACGAGTGTCCTTGGCGGTATTGGGAGTGACATCACCTTGCATGTGAAGGTGCGTTCTAGATCCAATTCACCCCTCCGACATTCCGGATTTCAAAGGTTGCACTGTTGGAAATTTTTGGTTGCATGGAATTCTATCTTCCAAGGAAATTTCTCAGCCATTCTTCAGCTTGTTTCTTTTCGCTCTCGCATGTTAGAAGTAAATCGAAATCCTTACACGTTAGGCCGTTTTTGCGGATTGTTTCCGGGGGGCGTTTCTGCGGAGTGTGGTCAATCCGGCTCTTGGTCGCACTTACGTTTTAATCGTTCTCCTGTTTATCAAGGCACGTATTTTATCCAGTGGAGCAGCTAATATGAAGCAGACACAGGCAGCTGTGGGTATCAACTCCGCTTTCCAACAGATGCTCGATGAAGGAGAGGTCGTTGTCATTGAGCGAGAGGTGGACAGCGTGCACGAAATTGCCGGTATTTTCATGAAGCTTGATGCACTTCGTTACACTCCGGGTGTGCTGTTCCAGAACGTGAAAGGCTACTCCATGCCTGTGGGCGGCACACTTTTTAGCGAGCGAGCAAGGGTCAGGCGGATATTGAAAATGTCCGATGATCCACTTGAGTTTAAGCTCGCCTACTTGTCCGCGATGGAACGCGCTCAGGAGGAAATTATGGCTCCTGTTCTCGTTTCGAATGGACCCTGTCAGGAGGTTGTTCACACCCAAGACTTTGATGCATTGGCGTTTACACCATCTATCCAGGCTTCTCTAGACGATGGGGGCAAGTATTTTCAGGCAGCTGTTGTGACCAAAGATCCGGATACCGGTGAGCGAAACA
>CAYTIB010000006.1:0-2511 GCA_964437725.1 uncultured bacterium
CTTCGTACCACCCCCAATCTTAGCAATCAGGTAAATGCCCTCGAGGTCTACCGTGATCGTTACGGTATGGTGAGCAAATGATTTTCCAACACGGCACTATGCATAGTCCTCGTGACACCCACCCCTGGCGGCTCGAGCCTAAAATGGAGGCGATCTGAGTGCTTTTCGCGCACTCTAGTGAATCTCATGACCGACCCTGCTGAACACCTCGAGAGATTTCTGGTTGGCGGTGCGGTTCGCGACCAACTGCTGGGCGACCCTAGCGGCGATCGGGACTGGGTCGTGATCGGCGCCACAGCGGCGAGCATGGAGGCGTTGGGTTTTCGGCCCGTAGGCCGCGACTTCCCGGTATTTCTTCACCCCATATCAGGTGAGCAGTACGCGCTCGCACGGCGTGAACGTAAAGTAGAAACCGGCTACCGTGGATTCGAGATCGATGCTGCACCTACAGTGACGCTAGAAGAAGACCTGGCGCGGCGTGACCTCACCGTAAATGCCATGGCCCGCAGCCCTGAAGGCGTTCTGATCGACCCCTTTGGCGGTGCGGCCGATCTTAAAGCCAGACAACTGCGCCATGTCTCGCCGGCCTTTGTTGAGGACCCAGTCAGAATACTGCGGGCAGCCCGATTTGGTGCCCGCTTCGCCAACCGTGGCTTCGAAATTGCAGCCGAAACTGAGCAACTAATCACCGCCATGGTGCAAAACGGGGAAGTGGATGCCCTGGTGCCTGAACGGGTGTGGCGGGAACTCGAGCTTGCACTGGGTGAGGATCACCCACGGGTATTTTTCGAAGTCCTGCGGCGCAGTGGAGCGTTAGCACGAGTTCTACCAGAGCTCGATATCCTGTTCGGCATCCCGCAACCACGAGATCACCACCCCGAAGGAGATGTTGGAACCCACATGCTGATGACGCTCGACGCAGCCGCGGTACTCAGCAACGCCACTCGTGTACGTTTCGCGGCACTCGTACACGACGTTGGAAAAGGCACGCCCCCCCAGCGCGAGTGGCCCCACCATATCGCCCACGAGAAGCGCGGGGTCCGACAGGTCAAAGCAATGTGTCAGCGACTTCGGGCACCGAACGGGCACAGGGACCTGGCGCTCGCCGTCACCAGATATCACCTCCTGATGCACCAACTGCCTGAATTACGTACAACCACCGTGCTCAAACTCGTACAAGCACTCGATGCCTTCAGAAATCCCGCCAACATCCAATCGTTCGGTCTCGCATGCCAAGCTGATGCCGATGGTCGAGGCGGTTCCAAACAGCCCTATCCGGCTGCCGAACTGCTTACCCTCTACTCAGCAGCTGCCAGCGATGTAGACCTCAACGACCTCGAGACGGCGTTCTCGGAGGGCAAGGCACGGGGACGTGAAGCTAGGCGGCGGCGCCTCGCCGCCATTTCCGGGGTTCAATCTGCTTGGCGAACAGCCCATCCCAACTGACTGCCGTGGGCCCCATAAAATGAGAAAAACTTAGGCCGTCAGCAGCAACTTGCAGTAGACAAAAAATCAGTTCGCCTGGCCCCAATAATTCATAACTGGCCGCTGCGGTCCCGCAACTGGAAACCGAGGAGCGTGCCCTCCATGTCCTTGACCAGCGCGAGGGCCTTGAACCGCTCGCCCATACCCGAGACCATGGCCAATTGCTGAATCTCTCGGCTCACGTCGATCCGGGAGCGGAGATCATCTGTCACCGCAGCGACGTCGGCCAGCCCGAGTGACAGCAAAAACGCTTCCTGACTCGAAAACCCGGCCAGTTCAAATCCGGCCGCACAGCCCGCCTCGGCCAACGCGGAGAAATCAACGTGAGCTGTGATGTCCTGCAACCCCGGGTACCAGAACGGGTCTGAATGGACGCGGTGCCGATAGTGACACCTCAAAGTGCCGTCCACACGATCTCTGTGGTAATACTCAGGTGCCGCATAACCGTAATCGATAATTAACAACAGGCCACGGCGAAGCCGCTTCGCGACCTCGGCCACCCAAGCGCCGGCACGGGGTGATCGCTCGCTGGTATATCCATCAGGCAACTGGTGACGTTCGATGATCGAAGTTTCAGCGCCACCATCATCGGGACCTTCCCAGTTCCACTCGAATCCCGCTTCGCTGTGACGGACTCCAGCACGCAAAGGCCGCCCCGAGTGTACCCGGAAACGGGTCACTGGTAGAGCAGCGATCACCTCGTTGGCGAGTACCACGCCCGTCCAGTCACGGGGAAAATCATCCACCCAGTGACACCGAACCACGTCATCCCCCAATCGGCGCGTCAGTAGAGCCTGTTGACGATTCTTGAGGTCGGGGCTGGGCTCAAGCAATCTGTACTCATCTGGCAGAGCATCAAGGGCCGCCAGTTCTTCAAGTAGGGCAGCAGCCAGGGCACCCGTGCCAGGCCCCACTTCGAGAACCCCGCCCGTCCCTAGGCGCTGTAACACCTCAGCTAACTGTCGGGCCAGACAGCGGCCAAACAATGGTCCGAGCTCCGGGGCGGTGACAAAATCTCCCGCCGAC
>CAYTIB010000007.1:0-103379 GCA_964437725.1 uncultured bacterium
TCATGACCTACAACGGCCAAGTATGGGGAATTCCCCAGGACACAGAATGCAGGCCTTTTTTTGGATGGATTCCACACTTGAAAGCAATTGGTTATTCCGATACCGATATCGAAGGCTTACCGCGAAGAATTCAGTCTGGGCAATATACTCTCCAAAATGTTTTGAGGGATGCAAAAAAAATACAGGATAACGGGTTAGTAGAAAAAGGCTACGGGTTCTATCCACGGCCAACCAAGGGAAGTGATTTTTGGCAGTTTTATCTAGCCAATGGAGGTCAATGGATAGACCCTGGTAGCGGAAAACTCATACTCGATCGAAAAGCCCTATTTGAATACTACCGCTTCTTCCATGAGGCAGTTTTCAAATACGGCGTGACAAAGAAAAATCACCTGGGGACAAATTGGGATCAGTGGTACAAAGAAGTAGCAACGGGACAGGCAGGGCTCTGGCATGGTGGATCCTGGCACTACGCCCGCTACACAAGGAAAGAGGGCCTAAAAGATTTCTTCGACAAGATTATCTTTGCTCTAATTCCTGCAGGAGCAAAAGGGGGACGAGCGCTCACCCTTACCCATCCCCTAGCCTACATGATATCCAAACAAACCCAAGGAGATGTCGCCGATCTTGTGGGCCGCCTTATTACCATCGTATCCGAGCCCCGTTTGAATACTCTCCATGCCATCTCCTCTGCCCATCTTGGAATCACTCACTCCCAGGAGAATCTTGCCCAGTACGCTGAAGATCGATGGACAGTCGAAGCAACGAAACTTCTCCAAAGCGCGTCCGCACTACCCAATCATCTTCATTTTGGACAGTTTGATCAGATGGTTTGGAAAGGGCTCACAGCCACATGGTCGGGAACAGACCCAGGCGAGGCAGTAAAAACGGTGTCCAAGGAAATTCAATTAACTATGGGAACCAAGGTTATCATTCGTTAAACTTTTAAGGAAAACTATAAAATCAGCAGAAGGAACAGGAGACAAATAAAGCTCTTTTCTTTTTTTGAAAATTAAAGGAAATTTCCGCGAATGGCGAGATTCCAAAAGTGGTTACCTTTCTGGTTTGTTTTTCCTGCTTGTCTTGCAATCACTACATTCCATCTCATCCCAGTTATATTGACATTCATATTCAGCTTTACAACCATGGGTTCCGAAACTGGGATCCTAGGTGATCGATATATTATTTCGAAAAACGTAGTCCGAAAACTTCGCCATCACTCTTTCCCCACCGATGTGATCGAAAAATTAAGCAAAAAAATTTACGCCTTCGATCTGGAAGGATTGCAAGCTCTCCGCAAGATCAATTTAAAGCAAAGCGCACGAGATGAGATTGAGAAAATTTTTTCGGGGAGAATATATACATCCGAACGCAAACTTATCTATGACCTAAAGAGATTAAAAAACCGACCACGAACACATTTCGAACGAAAATTGGTAAGTAAAAGCATTGTTCGCACAGTATTAAATATTGAGTACGAGTCCGCAACCGAACTTCGAAAAGGACTCAAATCGATAGGCGTTTCGTTGGACAGGCACAATTTTGCTTTCCTGCTAAACCAAGCCAATCAGGGATGGAAGTGGACCTTAGATAATTACCGTGAGATGTTTGCCAGTCAATTTTCCACTCGTATACTGCTCAACACAGTATTTTACGTCTGCCTGACTCTTCTTTTATTTAACACAACTTTCGCCCTACTCCTCGCAACGTTAACCTTCTATCTTCCGGCAGGGCAGTCCAAGTTCTTTCGGGCAATTTGGCTGATTCCAAGAATAAGTCCATCTGTTATTTATATTTTGGTTTGGAAATGGTTTAGTTACGATGGGGGATTCATGAGCACCATTCTCGGCACAATGGGAATCGAACCAGAGAATTGGCTGATGGAATACCCTTGGACTTTCATCATTCTCATTAACGGATTCGTAGGCGCCAGTATGGGGTTAATAATTTTTTCCAGTGCCATGCAGGCGATCCCAAAAACAATTTTCCATGCAGCCAAGGTCGATGGAGCCTATCCTTTTCAACAGGTGTTTCGAATTCTGCTTCCCCTAATGCGATGGCCTATCCTCTTTGTTACCTCATACCAAACACTAAGTTTGCTAACCTCATGGGAATACATTCAGTTATCCACCAACGGTGGCCCCGGGTTTCTCACAACCGAAGTTTGGGCACTCCACGCTTACCACACAGCCATGTCCAATTATTTCGGTAACCTAAGATACGGATACGGCTCCACCCTTGCGGTCGTACTGGTTCTCGCTGGAATTTTTCTGGCCTTATTTTACCTTCGGATTTTCAAGTTCAAAGCTCTAATCTCTAACCCTCCAATAGAAAATTGAAAATGAGTTACGAAAAACAATCCTGGAAAACACTTTTATTATTAACGCTGATCACCCTTCCCATTTTAATAATGTACCTCTGGCTATTCATTGATAGTTTCTCTCAAGGAGGGAAAGAAACTATTTGGCCTACGGCATTCACTTTGAAAAATTGGCGATTTCTTTATGCTCCACCAAAAGGGCATCCCTCGGTCTGGCCTGTAACACTTAACACATTTATTTTTTCGGTAAGTGTAGTATGTCTTGTAATCTCTATATCAGCTCCAGCAGGTTACGCGTTGTCAAGGTTGAAATGGGCTTTCCGAGGCAGGTTTTTGGGAGGGCTATTGCTCCTACATTCCTTTCCAAGCATAACTTTAATAATTGCTATCTTCGTTATGCTTCAAGCAATAGGTCTTTACAATTCATTAATCGGGGTCATCCTTGTCAAAGCTTCCCTGGAACTCCCACTTGGAATCTGGGTTATGAAAGGGTTCTATGACTCAGTTCCCTGGGAAATTGAGATGGCTGGCCTGCAAGACGGGGCAAATCGGATTCAGGTTTGGTATAAGCTTATTCTTCCGCAGATTAAACCGGGAATTGCAGCCTTATCTATTTTTTCTTTTATCGCCGGTTGGAGTGAATACGTCATGCCCTTAATTCTGGCGCCAGGAGCAGAGGTACAAACACTATCTGTTTACCTTGCCAGTCTTCTTCAAGACGATTATTTGGCAGATTTTAGACTTTTCAAGGCTGTGGGTCTTTTTTACATGTTTCCGGTAATAGTTTTTTATCTCTTTACCCAGGAGAAACTTATGCATATTTACAGTGGGGGTACAAAGGCCTGATGCACATCACCCTCGAAGGAGTGAGTAAATCGTTCGGCCAAACTCCCGTTGTAGAGAATCTCAGCTTGGAGATAGAAAACGGTGAAATGATGGCCCTTTTGGGGCCCTCAGGATGTGGTAAAACGACAACTCTTCTATGCATTTCTGGGATCCACAGGATTTCCGCCGGCCGAATCTTATTTGGTCAGCGAGAAGTACACAAACTGAAACCGCAGGAGCGAAACGTTGGTATTGTCTTCCAAAACTATGCGCTCTATCCACATCTATCAATCTATGAGAATATCGCTTTTCCCCTTAGGATAAGAAAAGAAACCCAGAAGGAAATCAAAGAGAAAGTGGAAGAAATCGCCTCTGTTCTTCGTGTATCAGAACTTCTCGACCGTCGCCCAGCACAACTCTCCGGAGGTCAGCAACAACGAATTGCTCTAGCTCGGGCATTGGTTCGTGAGCCCGATGTCCTTCTACTTGATGAACCCCTTGCAAATCTCGATGCAACCCTTCGATTAGAAATGAGAGCAGAAGTTCGTCGAATTCAGCAGGAAACTAAAGTTAGCGCAATTCTCGTTACACATGATCAAGTGGAAGCCATGAGCATGTGCGACCGAATCGCCCTAATCCAAGAAGGGCAAATTAGGCAAGTAGGGACACCTACTGAAATGTACGAAGAACCAAAGACCAAGTTCGTGGCTAGCTTCCTAGGTCATCCACCAATTTCTTTTTGCGAAGGAATCGTCAAAGACGGACAATTCAAGGCGGGACCGATTCATTTCCATTTACCTGAGGACATACGCCCCACTAGTTCAGAATCGGAAACAAGGATAACCATCGGTATTAGACCAGAGCATTTCAAGCCTGCGCACGAAGTAAAGGTAAAAGGGACGATTGCCTTCATTGAACCATTGGGACGAGAAACGATCATCGACATCATGTTATCAAATGGAATGCTTATTCGTTCTGTCTATGACGCAAAGCCCCCCTTTGCAATTGGGGATTCGGTTCAGTGGGGAATCGACAAGGAATCTTTACTCTATTTTGATGAAGGAGGAAACCGGATCCAACCTTAGTTGGTCACCTCACTCACCCAAGGCCTTACTACCGACATAACACTTTTGCACTTGTGATTACTTCCTCACCAGAAATTATTGTAAAATCGGGTTTGTTCGGCACAGACCGATATCCATTACCTTCCGTAATCACATTTGTCTCTTCGGGTTCAAATTAGATATGGTATGGAAAAAGTGCACATTAGCTTTTCCTCGACCAATAATGTATTCGTCGAAAAAAAGGGATGACCCCTAATTCAAATTGCAGGATGAGACTGTGTTAACCAAACAGATAACAGGGCATATCTATGCCCTACTCCTCATAGCCCTCCTAGTTTTTGTATTTCTTTTTGACCTATGGATTTCCGATCTTGCCTGGTTCAATTCTGCAGGACTCTATATTTTCTTCCCTTGGCGCATGGTGTCAAACTATTCCATTTTCGATATCGCAATTTTGTGGGGACCCTATGAAGGGATTCCTTATCAGTTTTATCTTATCGAAAGACTTTTCCAATCTTTCTCATTTCCCTTATGGAATCCTTTGACTTTAGGGGGAGTTCCATTTTTTGCCTCTTCGCATAAGCAGGTTTTAGACCCTACTAACCTTCTCTATTTTTTTGTTAGTCTCCCACAAGCCATCAATCTCCAAGTAGCCCTGGGAGTATTCCTACTTGGCTTTTCCGGGTACTTGCTCGCATACCGATGGACCGGGGACCGAGTGGCATCTCTGCTAACGGGTGTGGGTTATGCATTTTCTTCTCACGTGATTAGCAAAACCTTCTGGGCACCAAATATCGGAGACTTCATGTGGGTCCCGTTGGGAATCCTGGTGGCCGACAAAGCTGTAGAAACGGCTAAAATACGATATTTCGTTTTTTTTGGCGCAATCCTATCCGCAATATTTTTAGGAGGGAGCGATAATTACCTACCTCTTCTCCTGATTTACCTAGGGGCTTTCCTTGTTTTTCGTGCAACAACGTCTGTGATAAAAGGTAGTTGGACAGGCACCCAATCACGTATGGTTTTCTTGACAATCCTACCTTTTGTACTTTTCGTAGGTTTTTCCGCAATTCGATTACTACCTTACTTAGAAAACATGGCGCTCTCCGACCGAACGATGGTTCGCGCAATGACCCCTTGGGTCCTAAGCGGATCAAGTTTAGTAGAAACAATCAAAATAGCTCTCTACTCACTATTAAACCTTTTTGGACCAGTGAAAGAATCCATATTTTTTAGAACGAATATTACTAATTCTTTTTTTCTGGGAGCAACAGGAATTCTCCTGCTTTTACCTTGCATTAGAACGCTAGCGAAGGGGCCAACAGCTTTTTTCTTCTGGGCAGCAACTCTGAGCATCCCTATCGCAGCCCTAGCGGACCCATTAATCCTCTTGGTAACTCAAGTCCCTGGTTTAGATAAATTGCCTTGGCTCTTACAAAGCGTGGTATCAAGAGTTGATCGAGTAGCCACCCTTTATATGGCGGGTACTCCCCTCCTTTTAGCTTTTGCTTACAAAGAGCTAAAGAAAGACGCCGAAAGCGGTCGACTTTTCAAATGGATTTCTTGGTCTGGAGCTACGGTGTTAGCGATCGGACTCTGGTTAGTAATAGCTCGTACTACCCTGAGCACTACCCTAACCCGAGTGGATTCTTATTACCTCTTCACAGCTAGTTTCCTCGCCTTGCTTTTGTTCTCAGGTTTCTTATTACTTCATCATCGATCCCGAATTTCAAAAAACACACTGGGTGGCCTAATTATACTTCTGGTTTTTTCGGAACTCTTTCTAGGAACTCGCCTTATCTTCTCTCCTAGCCCCCGAGAAGAATTCTATCCGATAATGCCCAGTCTCCGGTTCCTCAAATCGCAAAAGGGATTATTCCGTGTCGCACAGATATTTCCAAATGATGAAAATATCTATCACTATTCTCCTCCCCTACTTGGAAACTTATTTATGCCCTTCGGTATTCAATCCATCACCGGGTACCAGGGGATTCTTCCCAGACAACATCATTTGCTATTTAAAGCTTTTGCAAATGTCCAAGATGCGGAAACAAAAAAACACAATATCGGATTCCGTAACCTCTCCAACGGAAAATCAGTCTTTTTCTACAACTTTGTGGAGTTGAAAGCCCATAGCCTTCAATTTCCTATAATGGATTTATTCAATATTCGATACGTACTTCTTTCTGTTGACGATTATTCGACAAAGATACCTTTCGACCGTTATCGATTGGTGTACAGTAACGAAGTTCGTATTTACGAAAATCTAAGTGTCATGCCACGAGCCTTCATTACTCACCGAGCTCGCATTCTCGAAGATGAGGAAGATATTGTCCGACAACTAATCACAAAGGAATTCGACCCTCGACGTATAGTTTTTCTCGAGGGAAACGGGGAGAAATTTCCAGAAACAAACAACCCGGTTCGGCCTCATAATTCTGCCGCTCACATCAAAGTTTATGAGGCAGAACGGGTAGTTATTCAAGCTAATCTCAAAGCTCCAGGCTATCTTGTTCTAACCGACTCCTTTCACCCGGGTTGGCAAGTGAAAGTCAATGGAGAAACTCAAAAAGTTATCCGAGCCAATCTCATCTTCCGCGCAGTCTATTTAGAGTCAGGTCAGAACGAGGTGGAGTTCGTCTATTTCCCTCGAACATTTCGAATGGGACTATATGTAACATTAGGAACAATAGTGGTAGCACTTCTTCTTATACTCCTCCCAGATCCCAGAAAAAAAGGGGTCAAGAAGTAATGCGGAAATCATCCTTCATAGGATTAATAGTCCTGACAGTAGCAGGAATTCATCTCTTGATAGGTACAGCACAATCGGGTGAAAATAAAAAATCTCTGTCAGGCGTTATCAAAGGAGAAGACAATGCGCAGATGGTTCGGATTCCTGGAGGCCCCTTTGTCATGGGTGCTCAAATCGAACCAGGGTTCAACTTTAAGATCCTTCATGTCAAGTCTTTCTACATAGATCGCTTCGAAGTAACCAATAAGTTTTATGAAAAATTCGTGGGGGTCACGAATAACAGGTATACTTCATCCTACTCAAAAGACAAGCGATTCAATAAACCTAGCCATCCCGTTGTTGGTATTTCTTGGTTCGACTCCAAGGCATATTGTCAATGGGCCGGGAAAAGACTTCCAACCGAAGTGGAATGGGAGAAAGCGGCTCGGGGGTCCGGACCCAATAAATACAATCCACTCAAGGGCCGTATAAACCCTGAAATTCCACTAAAAAATCTATGGGCGAATTTTCGTCCCATAATCTCCTTGGGATATGATTTTTTCCATGCGGATCCAGCCGCGGATGGCTTTCGCTTTACAGCTCCAGTCGGCAGTTTTCCAAACGAAACCGGAACACATGGAATCTATGATATGGCCGGAAATGTATGGGAGTGGGAAGCAGATGTCTATCCCACCAGAGATGTCCGTGATAACAAAAAGAATTATGAGGACCTCAAAATGCAGCGGGGCGGATCTTGGCTAAATCTGAAACAACTACTGGATCCCACTTATCGACGCTGGAGCAATCCGTACATTAGAAGTGATTCCGCAACAGGATTCCGGTGCGCAAAATCCGACTCTCCAAAAAATTAAACACAAGAATAATAACTAGATTGGAGAGCGATACACAAAGTCGCGAGTATCTTTTGTGAATTCCCTGCGAATTTTCCTAAGAACTGTAGGTTGTGTGAGCAAATCTATGGTAGTACAAGCAATTGTCTTGGCCGCAGCAAGCATTCCCCTCTTTCCAATTCCCGACCCATAGAGCTGTGTTGCAAGCCAATTGTGTTGACCCGAGTCTGGGGCTCTACAAGTGGTTCGAAACAATCCCATAGGAGTTAGCCAACTGACGTTACACTGATCGTTGCTTACACGCATGAGGTAATCTTTCCGGGCCGGTTCTACCCACTCAACGAGGGGTTTTTTAAATCCCAGTTTCCTCGCGAACGCCTTATCCGAAGGTGTAAAAGTTGGAGCTCCAACCCACCTCAAATTCAGGTCGATTAACTCTCCTAGCGCAACATTCGGCAAACGATGATAAGTACCCGTTATGTCTTTGATTTTCACTCTGGTTCCGGTCGCTTTGGCAGCCCCACGAGCCATACGCTTAACCTCTTTAGTAACACCTTCTGTTTGGTCACGAGTAGGCGTCCAAATTGAGTACCATGCCTTCGCATAGGGAACGACCACTATGGGCACGTGGCCTCCTTCAAGAATGACATAGTTGATTCCAGTATCTGGTGGGGCTTGCGCACGAAGCCGGCTAACACCAGAGTTCATCAGTTCTAGAGCGTCTAAGGCACTTCGACCTCTTTCTGGGTCTACCTGAGCATGAGAGGCCTCACCGAAAAATTCGAAGGTAATCGAATCCAGAGCCATAAAAGAACCATAATCAGAGTGTGTTCCCTCGCCGGGATGCCACGTAAGTACACAATCCAGGTTGTCAAAAACTCCATGTTTGGCCATCACCACTTTCCCGAGCAACATTTCTTCGGCAGGTGTACCAAAAACTTTGACTGATCCTTTGATATTTTTTTCTTGCATTAATTTTTTTGCCGCGATACCGGCTGATATACTTGCCGTCCCAAACAAATTGTGTCCGCAACCATGTCCATTCTCTGTTTCTTTGCTACCACAGTTAGGTACAGCATCATATTCAGCAAGGATCCCGATAGCCGGGCGTCCCTTTCCCCAGCTGGCAACAAATGCAGTGGACATTCCCGCAACACCTGTTTCAACCTGAAAACCCTCGTTTTTTAAATCTTCGCCCAGAACAGCAGCTGCCCTATGTTCTTCCAAACCAAGTTCGGGTGTTTCCCAAATTTGCTGGGCCATCCTGTTCATATGGTTGGCACGATGATCCAAAAATTCAACAATACGACGCTTATATGGAACACCTGAAATTGTTTTGTTAAGCTTTTTCTGCCTCGATCGACTAGACATGTTCTTTCAGAGCTCCATTCGAAGGGAAACAATTATCACATATGAAGATATCTTATCTCATATGACACAACTACCGAAAAAGCACAAGAAAAACATAACCTCATTGCTACTATAATTGGGTTTTTAAAATTAAAAGGGGTCACGGGAATTCCCGCAACCCCTTTATTTCCTTGGTAGCGGGGGCAGGATTCGAACCTGCGACCGTTGGGTTATGAGCCCAACGAGCTACCGGACTGCTCCACCCCGCATCGAATAAATGCACCCCTATGGATAATTCCTTAGAACATATTTGTCAAGAAAAACAGGAAATTTTCACTTTTCAATGAACTCATAAACAGTATCTCCAACCCTAACTAGACCTAAAACGTCACGCGCAATCCGCTCAACCTCATCATTGTCATTTTCCAAACGATCAATCTCAGTCTTTAAGGCAGAATTCTCTTCCGATAAGCGTTCCATCTCTAAACGCATCGACGCAACTTGTTCCGCCATATTAAGCACATCTATGATCCCTCGCTCGCGGAACAAAGCTACACAAGATATCCAAAGGCTAACGACCACGATTACAACAACCATCGCCCGAGAATATTTCATCCCACCCGATTTGCTCCAAAACCTTGTTTTCGGACCTTTTTTCGATACTTTCTTTCTTCGACTGGCCATAACCTTTCTTCGGCTATTTCTTTTCAAAGCAGCCTTCCGCTCAGGATTTCGCGTTTTTTGCCATCCGAGGAACATTCTCATATAACCCCTTGTTAACTCAAAGCGCGCAAAACCCGACGAGCAGCTGCCCCAGTTAAAGCCACATCTTCCTCTGTATGGGCAAAAGAAACAAATCCGGCTTCAAATTGTGAAGGCGCTAGATTCACTCCTTCCCTAAGCATCCCATGAAAATATTTCGAATACCGGTCAGTATCGGATCGCCTGGCAGAAGACAAGTCACTTACCCGATCTCCTGTGAAAAACCCACAAAACAGCGACCCCACACGATTTAGCGTTAACTCCATCTCGAAATCATTAAATGCAGATCGAAGCTCTCCCTCTAGCTGTGAAGAACGCTCCTCAAGCAACTCATAGGCACTAGACATTTGTAACTTTTCAAGAGTTATAACCCCAGCTGTCATCGCCAATGGATTTCCCGCTAAAGTCCCAGCCTGGTACACGGAACCTTGTGGAGCAACGCATTCCATAATGTCTCGGCGACCGCCATAGGCACCAGCAGGAAAGCCACCTCCCAAAATCTTCCCGAGGCAGGTCAAGTCAGGTTGGACTCCATAAATTTCCTGTGCTCCACCACGGGCAACACGAAAACCGGTAATTACTTCATCGAAAATTAGTAATGCGCCTGCAGTTTTCGTTTCTTTTCGCAAGCCTTCAAGAAATCCCGGCTCTGGAGGAATCACACCGCAGTTTGCAGCTATCGGCTCAACAATTACAGCGGCGATTTCCTCTCCTCTTGACTGAAGTAGAATCTTGGCTGCGTCGAGATCGTTGAAAGGCAATGTCAACGTTAGCTTTGCATAATCTTCCGGAACCCCCTTGCTGTCTGGGATGCCGAATGTCAATGCACCAGAGCCCGCCTTAACCAATAGACCGTCAGAGTGTCCATGGTAACAGCCCTCGAATTTGACAACCAGATCACGACCGGTAAACCCTCTCGCCACCCGAAGGGCACTCATTCCTGCCTCGGTACCGGAACTGACCATTCTGACCATTTCAATCGATGGAAAAGCATCCTTCACCAATTGTGCCAATCTCGATTCCATTTCCGTGGGTGCACCGAAACTCGTTCCACTCTCCACAGCACTGCAAACAGCCTGAACAATCTCAGGGTGAGCGTGTCCAAGAACCAATGGGCCCCAGGAAGCAAGGTAATCTATATACTCGTTACTGTCTTCGTCCCAAACACGAGATCCTTTTCCTCGCTTAACAAATGGAGGGGTCCCCCCGACAGCTTGGAAAGCACGGACAGGACTATTGACACCACCCGGAAAATGGCGTTGGGCATCCTCAAACAGCTTCTGAGATCTATTGAACATACTTCCCAATGATAGGTTCCAAACGTTTCTTAGCTTCCAACGGAATTTTTTCTGGGGATGTTATGAGGGCTCCCTCTAGCGATCGGTCACAATCGCAGGAGCGCTTTGACGGTAACGTTGATACCACCTCCCGAATAATTTCCCTTCCACGCTCAACGTTAGCCAAGAGAACGGCAATGATGGCCTCAGTAGAAACATGATGATCTTCTTCCTCATGCCAACAGTCATAGTCCGTCACCAGTGCGATTGTCCCATAACAAATCTCGGCTTCACGCGCTAGCTTAGCCTCGGTGGCATTCGTCATCCCTATCACGCTAATACCCCATGAGCGATACAAGAAAGATTCTCCACGTGTCGAAAACTGGGGCCCTTCAATGCAGACATAGGTTCCACCAATGTGGTGGACAATTCCACATTTTTCTGCAGCGCCCACATAGGTTCGGAAAATCTCATCACAAACCGGATTCGCCATCGCTACATGGCCAACAACGCCATTCCCAAAAAACGTCGAGTCTCTCTTAGTGGTCCGATCTATAAATTGGTCAGGGAAAACCATGTCTGATGGATGAATTTCTTCCTTCAAACTACCAACTGCACTGACCGAAAGAATTCGATCTGCTCCCAACATCTTCATCCCATAGATGTTCGCGCGATAATTCACCTCTGAGGGCGAATAAACATGACCACGCCCGTGGCGCGACAGGAAGGCCATAGGTCGACCACCAAGATTACCAAGAATGAATACATCGGAAGGAGAACCGAAAGGGGTATCTAAAGCAACCTCTTCCACTTCGGTCAGTTCAGGCATGTCGTATAGCCCACTTCCACCAATTACACCGACCCGTCCAACGTGTCTAGTCTTACTCATCGCAAGATTCCCTTGGACCCACACCCCTAAAGTGATTCCTTAAGCCAAACCGAAGGAAATTATATCTGGCAGAAACTTAGGGTCAACAAAATTCTATTTTCACTCCTACTCGGAGGATTCACAAATGACTTCCAAGAATTTTCTTCAATGAGAAATCCTTGGAAGTACGTTGTTAGAAAGCGTCTCCAGAAAGAGATTTGAGTTGTCAGAGAATGGGAGGATAAACACCGCATCCGACCCAATTTTCGAGATAGAAGAAAACCGCTCAGCACACTCTTCCGGCGTTCCAGCAATTCCAAATCGGTCGATCCACTCATCGGGAATTGTTTCAACTAAACCCTGGTGGGATGCATCAACACGATAGTGTTGGGTGTATTCGTAGTTTTGAAGTGCGCGAAGCCTATCCTCCCTAGAAATCCCAGAAACTTCTTCTGGAAGGGGCATGGAAAGTCGACGTGCAACCCAGGGGCGAATATTACTTTTCGCATCCGATCGTTTTTCGGAGACCGCACACCCTACAAAAATAATCAGCCGGAATTCGGACCAACTGCGACCGCTCTTTCTAAGACCCGATTCAATACGGGTTTTTACCCATTCAAGAATCTCAGGAGATATTCCTGCACTAACAATGGCTCCGTCACCTACTTCCCCCGCCAACTCAAGCATTTTAGGCCCATTCGCGGCTAAGCATATTGGAATATCCATTGGTTCGTAATTGTTTAGAGCCGGGATTCTATTGCCTCCAAAGAAGCCTTCCTTTCCTTGAACAAGATTTCGGATGCACGTAAGAACCTCTCGACACAAGTTGAGATCGGCAGGGGGCATACCTAAATGGAGAGATGCTGTGTTTCCCGCTCCAATTCCCAACAGAAAACGTTCTCCTGCTAATTCTGTGATGGTAACTGCTGACCTTGCCAAAACGGCAGGATGTCTCGTTTGGGGATTGCTAACTCCAACTCCAAGTGCGATACGCTCAGTTTTAACAGCCAATCGACCTAACAAGGCATAAGGATCAGGCCAGATGCCCTGTGAATCAGCCAACCAAAGACGGTCAAATCCATACCTCTCAACTTCCTCACACACCTTAAGCAATTCACGAGTGGAACTATATGCCTCCTCAGGAAACACACCAACTCCTAATTCCACAGCAAAAGGTCTCCTTCAGCCAAAAATAGTCAATCGCCACCCGACTAATCCAAACCGGACCACACAACGGACTAATCACTAACCGTCATATATTTCATTGACGAAAGTCGGATCTGGGCGCAAAAGAATCAAGTGAACTCGCCCTGAAGTACCAGTGCGAACCTCAAACCGCAAGAGAGGATCCACCGTCATCACTTGCCCGATTACTGCACCATAGCGCGTGATTGGCAACAAACTCCAGCTTGAAAATTTCTTCAAGTATTCAAAGGGCCGACCACCAAAATCTCGCTTTTTCATTCGATCGAGAAGAGCGACTAAGTCTTGCCGACCCGTATTCCCAAGATCTTCGGCCATGACTTTCAATTCAGTAATTTCCAAAATGGAAAGCTTTGCCCCGCCTTCGGGATCGAAAATAACAGCCAAAGGAATCGCCCGACTATCTGTCAACGCATAAACAAAAATAACCCCATATTGAACATCGCTTAGCCCTAATGTAACCTTTGAAAATTGTGAGGGCGGATTTATAGTCGAGGTACACGAGATGACTCCAAAAAGGATTCCCACCGCCAAAAATCCCATTCCAATTTTCCAGCCTCGCAATATAAATCTCCCCCGTAACATGTATTCTGCTAAGCTCCTCGTTCTCCATTGAAAAACGGTAAAAGCATATAACCTTCCTTTGGAATTTCAATTAGAGGAGCCAAACCCTGAGCTTCCTTTAATCGTTGTATGGTATGGAGGTGCAACAGGCATTCAAAGTACATCTGCCTGAACATTCCGACAAGATTGATGCGAAACAGGTTTGGGTTTCCAGAACAATAAGTTATATCGGGATTTATCCTGTCGGCCACACGCCAGAAATCCAACACCGAATCTCCTGGAGGAAACTGCGCATCCGCTTGAACAACACGAACTAGAATTTTTTCTCTCATCTGCTCTGGCGTTTCCCGATTAAGCACCTTTAGAGCTAGGTCCACCCCTTCACGCAATTTGCATAAAAGTTGACCCATCGATTTATGAGTTTCCTCATCAAATCGGCGATCGTTCTTTGAACAAGTATCGAAATCAAAGCTTGGCACCTCATCGTTTTGCTCAAAAACTTTCGGACCCCATTGATCAATCAACCAAAAAAAATGAACATAGGCAACATGGCTAACTTGATACCTAATGTCCCATTTCATCCAATCTATAGATTTGTTGCCGTATTCCAGTTGGGCTTCAGTTAGATTTTCCACCTCGCGAGTGTACCATTCCGGAATTTCAGAATATTTCGGAAATAGTACGGCAGCCTTTCGCCCCTTATCCAAACAGAGTCCCCCTTCAAAAACATTCACTAGTTTTCATTAACGACGACCCGAGGGCTGAAACAGTCTTCGATAACCCTCTGCAATAGGAATATCCATAGGCTCACCAATCCGACTCCCCCATTTTCTCATATCATTTCCAAGGTCATTCAAGGAAGAAACCTGGCTTTTGTGGCAATAAAGGGCCTCCATCTTAAGACTGAACGTCTTTGTAATATCAACATAGAAGTCCGGAGAAGGAGGATTACCAAATAGTGCCTCTTTGATGTTAAAAGGCTGGAGATTCAATTCAAGAAGCTCAGGATAATAGAATGGATTTCCAGCCGCGGGATATATAGAGTCAAATGCCGCTTCAGCCAACACACGGTGGTCCGAGTGAGATCCAGCAAAATTGCTAAAGTTCCGTGAAGCAGGATCAGCCGTAACAACTACATCCGGCTTAAATGATCGAATTTCAGCCACTATTGCCTTTTTGAGTTCTTTACTATTCTCCAGTTCTCCATCGGGCATTCCGAGGAAGGTAATCTGTTCGACTCCTAGTATTTCCCCGGCAGCCCGCTGCTCCTCTTCTCGAGTTTTGATTCGTTCTTCCAAAGGTAAACTTACAGAAAACCCTTTTTCTCCGCTCGTCGCGATACAATACGCAACCGTTATCCCAGTTTGTGTCCAGACAGCTACAGACCCAGCCATCAAAAAATCTATGTCGTCGGGATGGGCCGCGATGAGCAGAATCCGATTATAATCGAACTCTTTTTCCGCCACACTTAAACTCCTTTCCAATAAGATATCGAACCATCGTAGAAGCTCTAGTCAGAGTTAGGATCACGTATTGCAAGAAAGTACTCCTTAAAAACTATCCTTTTGAGGAATCTCCTCTGGACGTTCGAACGAAATCACATCACCTATATTTAAGTTGGGTTCTTCTTCGTTTAGCGGGTATTTCTGCTGAAGCTTCAAAAGTTCCCATCGGATGCGCTTAGAAACCCATCTTGAAATCCACATACGATCCAACCAATCTCCAAAGATGCCAAACCCAAGGGAAAAATCCATCGTCAAAGACAGATCCGTCCCACTAGCTATTTTCTCTAGTCGAATCTCTTCCGCAATCCGGATTCCTCGAGGCCCATCAAGAAGCAAAAGGCTCCTTTCCAAGGGAACTAGTTCGGCCCAGGCCCCAATAACCTTGAAGATGATCGGACCGATTCGCAAGACTTCGCAGACTCCCAAGGGATTATTGGAAATCGATTCAGAAAACTTTATTGACGGTTTATTAGGAAAAATCCATAAACTCGTAATCGACCTACTTGAAAATAGGTCCCAAAGCTTGGCAGGATCCACTCCTAAGGGTTGACGAAAAATCAATCTGGCCATCTTAGCATTCCCAATTCAATTAACTCCCACCGAAAATTTTCGAGAAAAAATACTCCGGCATTTAATTCCTATGACTTCCAATCAACGTCTATTATCAGGTTAATGGCGATAAGTACGCGAATGCAATTAGGCCAAGAAACAAAAATTCTAGTAATATATTCTCCGCTAAGTGAAAATTATTTCCCAAGGATAAACTCATAGAGAGGAAATGATTGGCTCCGTTTTCTACTGTGTAAATCATGGAGCCTTTTCTTTAATAAATGTCAGATAGAATCTTCGAAGGAAATAGAAAATCAAAAAATCGGGCGTGGTTCTTCTGATGTATTTATCCACAGGGCTGACAGGGTGCCGAGAAGCGATTGAACGCTTGTTTATCTACTCTCCGGCTCGAGAAATCTCTTTAACTCCAAAAACTCACAATGTTCCGTTCGAAAACGTGGAATTCACTGCAATAGACGGAGTAAAACTCTATGGTTGGTTTATCCCTGCTAAAAAAAAGGGGAAGGGTATCACCCCAACACTTTTGTGGTTCCACGGGAACGGCGGCAATCTAAGTAATAGGGTAACCAACATCGCCCTCCTTAATCATTATGTCCGAACAAACATATTCATCTTTGACTACCGAGGATACGGTCAAAGCGAAGGGATTCCATCAGAACAAGGTATCTATCGTGACGGTGAGGCAGCCGTAAAATACCTCTCTGCTCGCAACGATATCGACGCTAAGCGAATGGTCTATTTCGGACGATCTTTGGGGGCTTCCGTTGCTTTAGAGGTGGCAATAAAGGAACCTCCCGCAGGGATCATTTTAGAATCCCCTTTCACTTCAATTGTTGCGATGGCGAGGAAACTATACGGATTTCCCCTGGGAAAGCTTCTTCTAACTAGATATGACAATGAATCCAAGATTCGGCAGATCAACCTTCCTCTACTGATCCTTCACGGTGATCAGGACCAGATTGTTCCATTCGAAATGGGACGGACGCTTTTTGATATCGCCAACGAGCCAAAGAGCTTTTACAACATAAGTGGAGCTGGACACAACAACACCGACATCACAGGCGGGAAACCCTATTTCCATAGGCTAGAGTCATTCGTCAAGGGCCTTTTCCCTCAGGATTGAAAACCGTATCCGACTAAAACAACTTTTTTATCATTTGCAATTTTATTCAAACAACAAAACTCATGAATCCGAACTAGGATGGGCTTTCAAGGGAGGGGAGTAAACTATTATGAACTGTGTATTTGGGTCTCCCGTCGCTTCAATCCGGTGTGGCGTATCGACCGGGAAAAACATCACCCCCCCCGCGGTGATCTCTTTAGATTGACCGTTAATCTCCACTAACGCACCACCTCTCACCACGTACACACCCTGCTCCAAGTCGGGATGCGAGTGACGGTGGGCCACCGCCCCCTTTTCCAACGTCCCAAGAACCATGTGAAAATTCTTTGATTGACTGATTAATCTGCGATTCACTGTTCCACTGTGACCGTCGGGTATATAGGTAGAAACGTTGTCTTGATGATAAACAAATTTATCTATATTCATTAGGTTCCTGTCCCTATGCAAAATTAGCTTAATCACCTTGAGCGACTCATTAATCTCGTTGTCCTATAATGATAGTCCACTTAAGCTATTTAGGATCAGCCATAGTTGAGGTCACATAGATGCCCGTCTCAACGCAAGGAGAAGTCCGAATGGCAGAAAAGCAAACCGTCAAAATCACCGTCAAAAATCACATTGCACGCGTTCAATTGAATCGACCCGAGGCCCTGAATGCCATCAACTGGATGCTAATCCGCCAAATGAGCACTCTTATGGACACCCTGAAAAGCGAAAACGACGTCTGGGTTGTGTACTTCGAAGGATTAGGTAAAAAGGCTTTCTCCGTTGGAGCCGACCTCAAGGAGCGAATAGGAATGCCAATGACTGACATTCTCCAACTTCGAGGCGACATAACCACCCTGTTTCGGAAAATCACGGAATTCCCAAAACCGACGATAGCAGCCGTACATGGTTACGCCCTAGGGGGAGGATTCGAACTCTCCCTTGCCTGCGACATAATAATAGCCGACGAAACCACTGTCTTTGGATTGACTGAAACAAGCTTGGGCATTATACCTGGCGCGGGAGGTACACAGGCGCTACCCAAGCGTATAGGTATCAGCAGAGCAAAGGAGTTGATATTTACTGCAAAACGTATCAATGCCCGAGAAGCTGAGCGCCTTGGTATACCCAACCAAGTCGTACCCGAAAATGAAGCCGGAAAAACTGCAAGGGATTTAGCTGAAACGATCGTAGCCAACGCACCTATTGCGGTACGACAGGCCAAAAGGGCAATTGATAACGGAGCGGGAAAACCACCCGACGAAAGTTGGACCATCGAAGAAGAGGCATACAACATGACTTTAGAAACAAGAGATCGGAGCGAAGCGCTCGCTGCATTTGCCGAAAAACGGGCACCCAAGTTTCAAGGGCGATGACCTCTATCGCCGGCTTTAGAATGCCAATTGTCATATTAATCGGCGCCGCACGGAATTGCTTATTTGTTTTCGGAAAAGGCAATCGATAAATGGTTCCCGCAATTCTTGGGTTGACGGTGGGTCTTTGCTATGCCCTGTCTCATTTCATGGTTAGACTTGGCCTACCTAAATCCAATCCAGATTCCGCGGTTGCCGTATCCATTGTAATAAACGCTATCTTCCTTTGGGCGTTGGCTATTACATTTTCTCCCACTATCCGACCGATTTTTTCCTGGACTGCTTGGCCTTTTATGCTGTCCGGTCTTTTTGCCCCATTTTTTGCACGTATGCTTCTCTATCGTGGTGTTGATCGAATAGGACTTGCCCGATCCGGTGCCCTCTTGGGAGCTGCACCATTATTTGCAGTGTTGTTAGCCGTATCTATTTTCAAAGAACGTCCCTCGGTGATAAATGTGACAGGGACGCTCGCTATTGTTATCGGAGTATTTATTTTAAATTTTTCCCAAGCCACGAAAGGCAAGTGGAAATGGTGGGTATCCTTTTTTCCCCTTGGCGCTGCATTATGTTTCGGCCTTCGTGACTTTCTGACCAAAATGGGTTTAGAAAATCTTTCTATTCCCTTGGCTGGTGCTGCTGTAACAGCTACAACATCACTGCTAGTTTTCCTCTGTTCCTTTGCAATATCGAAAAAACGAAGACTGCTGACATTACCCAAAAGAAGCTTTTTGTTATTCCTGAGTTCTGGAATATTCCTTATGTTTTCATATGTCTGTTCCTTTTTTGCTTTACAGTCAGGGTTAGTCAGTCAAGTGTCTCCCCTAATGAGTGTGAGTCCACTTTTTTCGGTAATTTTGAGTTATCTCTTTCTTCAGTCAGAGGAGAAAGTGAATCGGAGAGTTGTCTACGGAGCCCTACTGATTGTGGCAGGAACAACAGGTGTCACACTAGGATGATTCGGATAACACTTTTTGGCATATAATGGCGTGAGAAATCGAGGAAGTCGATTAGAGGATCAAACCTGTTACCAAACCTCTAGGAATTGGGCAAAAAGATGAACGATGGCAAGAAAGAAATCCCCCCTCCTCCGAAAGGGCTGTTTGATGTTTATACAGACACAAGGGAGATTCTTGCGCATGCGAAGCGTCAAGCCGAGGAACGCAACTACAACGAATTCCCCATCATCGATGTAGACTCTCATGTGATTGAGGCCGCGCACTGGCATGAGGTTGTCCCGTTCATTGAAGACCCTGTACTTCGCGACAACGCACTGGATTTTCTAAAAAACAAGGCCGGAGCACCGCCCTATGGGCTCAACGTTAGCCCTGGGATGCTCTACCAGGATGTTGGAGGTCGTGTCATCCAAGACCTAGATCGACGAGAGACCATAGACAGATCGGAAGGGCACCGAGACGTCGCTCTCATCCGACGAGCAATGGACAGTATCGGTATAGACTACATGGTGGTATTTCCAACAATGCTTTTGCACATGGGCATGCATCCACAATTTGACATGGAAACTGTCTTGTCACGTGCTTTCAATCGTTGGATGGTAGAAACCATCCTGAAAGCAGAACCACGAATCAAAACAATGCTATACCTTCCTTTCAGTAACCCAGAAGCCTCCCTCCAAATGGTCGAAGAGTTTGCGGATGAACCAGGCGTAATTGGTTTCATGATCCTTAGTGTGAGACAAAACCCCGTCCAGGCGAATGAGAACATGAAGCTTTATGCCATTCTTCAAGAACGAAACCTCCCTCTGGCCTTTCATGGTGCCTACAATTGGCAAGACGACATCATGCGTCATTTTAATCGTTTTCTCGGTATGCACTCCGTAGGCTTTGTACTTTGGAATCTTGTTCACTTGGTCAATTGGGTTACCCACGGAATCCCCGAACGCTTTCCAAAATTGAAAGTTATTTGGATTGAAAGCGGCCTATCTTGGGTCCCTTTCATAATGCAACGCCTCGACAACGAATACATGTTGAGAAGCTCAGAGGCACCTGTTCTCAAACGCTTACCGGGCGAATACATCCGTGAAATGTATTTCAGCTCACAACCCCTAGAAAAAATGAACATGGAGGGATTGGAATTCACCTTCAAAACAATGAATGCCGAAACACAACTTCTTTATGCCTCAGACTGGCCTCATCAAGATTTTGATTTACCAAGCACAATTTACGATTTACCATTTTTAAACGACAAGGCAAAGCGACAAATTCTAGGTGAAAACGCCTTGAAACTTTTCAACCTAGATCGGCCGGGTGGGAAACAAACTATCTCCTAGGAATCTCCGTGTACACATACACCCTTCGCAAGCTCGAGCTATTCATGAACATTCTCTAAGGAATTTCAAGTGGATGAAATATTTGTAGACTACGAATCAGAATTTAAAGAATGCGACCGTCGCGTAATCGACGTCAACGGCCTAGAGATTGGAGTGTTTCTTGTCAAAGGAAGTTTTTACGCATATGAAAGCGAGTGCGCTCACCAAGGGGGCCCTGTGTGTCAGGGAAGAATCTATAAACGTGTGGAAGAAAACCTAGCCCAGGATGGAACAAGTGCGGGCCTCAAATATTCAAAAGATCGACTCCACATCGTGTGTCCATGGCATGGCTACGAGTATGATCTTGAAACGGGAATATTCCCTACCAATCCCAAAGTCCGATTACGAAAGTTCAACGTATCTGTCCGCGATGGAAAAGTATTCGTTCTGGTGTAACCTTTGGCTTTTTCACTTAATTGCCAATCTTACATTCTTAATTTTTCTTTCTTTTGACACGTTTTATTGCAACATTAGCTCTCGGATGAGAAGGATCGCGGAAACTTTTGCCCGTAAATTTACATAACGCTTAGAAAACCATACAAGAAACCCATAACCCATAGGTCTTAATCATCAACTCAGTCTCAAAGGAGACAAACTACTGTCTCTGAATCCGATACTTTTGACTTTAATCTCTACGATTTTCTTTTCCTCGGGATTCATTTTTGCCCGACGTGGAAGCCGCTATTGTAGTGCCCAGTTGGGAACGGTCATCGCTACAGGCTTCCAACTAATAGTGCTAACCGTTTGGGCTTTTTCCATCACCCCGATAAACGCCTTTTGGGACGGAAGGTTACTCATCTTTTGCGTAATCGGGCTGTTCGTCCCCGGGCTATCCCGGCTCTTTCTGATTATTAGTACGGAAAGAGTGGGGGCGGCTCGCAGTTCCAGCATCCGGGCAACGGGACCCCTCATAGCAACCATCGCGGCAATTCTTTGGTTAAAAGAGATACCAACTTTCCTTAACTCTTTTGGGATCCTTATGATTGTTACGGGCGGATACGTTCTCTCCAAGCGATCTCAAAGTGAACCCCTTTGGCAAAAAAGTGATTTAATCTACCCCATAGCAGGAACGTTCTTAACCGCGATGCGGGACGTTGCGGTTCGTTTCGGGCTTTCCGAGTATTCCTACCCTATCGCCGGGGCCTGGGCCTCGACATTCGTCTCCTTCATCGTTGTCTTTCTGTATCGAATATGGAGGCATCGGGAAGGCGAGAGCACGCCTCCTTTGAAAGCCTGGCTCTACTATGGACTATTAGGAATTGCTGTCACTATTGGGTTTACTACGCTATTTTTCGCTCTGATATCCGGGCAAGTTGTGATTGTCTCACCGATCACCGCCACAAGTCCCCTTTTTACGCTCTTGTTAAGCGCCTTGTTTCTGAAAGACCTAGAGCGGATAACAGTTCGGATACTCATAGGAGCTTTTCTGATCTTTTCAGGAGTCATCTTGCTTACCCTCTGAAATTGCCATGCTTTCTAATCTAGGCTTTGCTACCTACACTTGAGGCTACCCCACACACAAACTCCCTTTCTATCGATTAATTCATTTTCTTTCCAAGCGCGAGAAGAATTTTCTCCGGTGTGATGGGTAGATTTCGCACCCTTACTCCAATGGCATTGTGAATGGCGTTTGCAATAGCGGCTGCCGGAGAATTCATAGTTGACTCTGATACACCTTTAACCTCCAAATCATCAATTCCCTCTGGCTCCAAAAATTCCACTTGGCTCTTTGGAACATCGAGGGCCGTCGGCACCTTGTATCCATCGAATTGTGCATTTGCCACAATCCCCGATGCCTTGTCTATAACAAGATGTTCTGTTAAGGCAAAACCTATTCCCTGAGCAAATCCTCCCTCAACCTGGCCAGTAGCTCCGAGAGGATTTATAACCCGCCCAATATCATGCGCATCAACCATACCTAAGATTTCAACCATTCCAGTTTCTACATCAACTCCCACCTTCACGCACTGAACACCAAAGGCGGGAGGATTACCTGGTGGAGGAGAGGTGGCCATACCTAAAATAAATCTCATCTGATTGTAATGATAATGCTCAGCCACTTCCCGAAGGGTTATGAAGGTATCCGGAGATTTCAGTGAATAAACTCTTTCCTCCCTCACTCCTAAGTTTTCTGAGTCTTCACCCAATAAATGTCCGGCCACTTCGAGGATCTTCTCTCGCGCATCCATTGCAGCTAAACGCACAGAGTAGCCAGCAGCAAATGTGATTCGGCTAGCATGCGTAGGTGCATCAAAAGGAGCGGAGTCCGAGTCCGTTGGTATAACTAATACATTGTCAATCGACGTACCCAAAACATCGGCCACTATTTGACTCAAAACCGTCGCCTGTCCACATCCCTGTTCTATTGCCGCAACATTAAGGTGAACACTTCCGTCTTCGTTGATTTTGACAATTGCTCCACAAAACTCTATCACCTTGTCAGGTAATTTTTTCCCTGTATGCACCCCTGTGTTTTTCATTCCGCAGAAAGCTAAACCCAACCCCACTTTGTAATTGGAGGCATGAGAAGTTCGACTGGCATCATTATCCCAACCGATAAGCTCGCGGGCCCTCATACCGCACTCTCGCAAAGAACTCGACCGTATAGGTAAATCGGTAAGAGGAGAAATCTCGCCTGCCCGATAGGCATTTTGAATACGGAATTCAAATGGATCAAAATCCATCTCGCATACAATTCGATCCATGTGGCACTCAACGGCATAGTTGGTTTGTACTGCTCCATACCCTCGCATTGCCCCTGACGGAAAATTATTCGTGTAGACCGAAAAACCTTCAAATAGATAGTGATCTGTCTTGTATGCACCTATAAAAACACTTCCACCAACCATAACTACAGAAGGACCATGATTAGCGGAGGCACCGATGTCCATCCAGGCCTTCATCTGTCTAGCGGTTAAAGATCCATCTTTCTTAACACCAGTCTTCACAAACATCCTTGAAGGATGTCGTGCCGTACGTGTAAATTCCTCCTGATGAGTGTTCTCTATCCGAACAGGCCGTCCTAAGCGAAGGGCAGCAAAAGCACAAAGCGCCTCGTTGGAAATCATGTCGAGCCCTTTTCCGAACGCCCCCCCCAAAGAAGGCCGAATTACTCGGAACGTTGAAAGCGGTAATCCCAAGCTCTCTGACAATCGAGCACGAAGACCAAAAATGGATTGAGTGGTTGAAAGCACAGCCAAGCGATTTCCAACTTCGGGCCAACAGCATACAAGGTGCGGTTCGAGTGCTACCTGGTTCACACGCTGTGTTTCAAAAACATCTTCGAATACCTCGTCTGCTTGCGCGAAGCCTTTATCAACTTCACCCTTTTCAAGACTGATTGGCTCATCCGGTTTGCGCAATCCGAGGCTAATATTTCCACGAATCCCATTTCGAACTTCCGGAGCACCTTGCTGAAGAGCACTTTCCAGATCAAAAACCCCCGGACTCTCTTCCCACTCCGTTTCGATTCGCGACATGCCTTCAAAGGCCTGCTCCTCTGTATCCGCCACAACCATAGCTATGGGTTGCCCAATGTAGCGGGCAACATTATCCAGGATAACCTCGTCTTTCACTTGAAGATCGGCATGTGGATTTTGTTGATTATAAATAGGGTTATATCGGTGTCCTGGAACATCCGCATGACCCACAACCAAATGAACGCCCGGAGTCTGCCGAGCATTTTCTAGATCAAGACGCAGAAGTTTTCCATAAGGAATGGGGCTTCTGTATATTTTCCCAACCAGTGAATTGGAATTATCAGTGTCACAAACGAAGGAGAGACGGCCCGTGGACTTATCAACTCCATCAACACGAAGGACAGGTTGTCCGAGAGGAGAAACCATTACAAGCCTCCCTCTTTACATTTTGAAACGAGAGAAGCCAGATCGGCCTATGCCCACATTTTCCAAGATGAACGCCCACCTAGCCCCCGGTACAAGAGGTATCCCAATGGGATAAGGGCAAAATTTCAGAGATCAAAAAAGAAATCAATAATTACACACAATTTACATTCCCTGAATCATCTCCAAATGCATTTCGACTAATGGTAAGGGATAGCTATTCCCTGCTTCTCAAAATATTGCTGATGATACTCTTCGGCTCTGTAAAAAGTTGATACAGAAGTAATTTCTGTGACGATTGATCTTTCAAACCTCCCAGACTTATTTTGATGCTCCTCTGACACCTTGGCAGATTTCCTCTGCTCTGGGGAGTGGAAAAAAATTGCCGAACGATACTGCGTGCCGATATCAGGCCCTTGCCGGTTCAAGGTCGTTGGGTCGTGACTGGCCCAGAACACCTCTAAAAGGTCATCAAAAGATACGATATTGTTATCGAATTCTACCTGGACTACCTCAGCATGCCCCGTCGTACCCGAACACACATCCTGATAGGTCGGATTCTCGAGGGATCCGCCACAGTACCCCACTGCAGTCGATGCCACACCTTTAATCCCTTGAAACGCAGCTTCAACGCCCCAAAAACATCCGGCTCCGAATGTTGCCTTTTCCATGTCTTCTTCCTCCCATCTGAAAACCTGAAAAAATCTTCGTTGCACTTCGAGAAACTACTTAGGTGGCAAGACAGCTATTGCTTCTATATCCACACTCAAATCTGCCGGGTCTGAGCAGCAACGCTACCATCACCTGCTGCCTTTCCATTTACATCCCAACCAACGGTTCCGGACACAAAAAAAATTCGCCAACGGGCGACTTAATGCCCAGGGAATAGGGTCCTATTGCCACTGGTGCCTTATTTGTTGAAATAACTTCTTTCCACACGACTCAACTACTCCCAAGCTCCCCCAATCCAACAAATCAACAAATCAACAAATCAACAAACAAAACATTTATTCCCCGTGTGTTTTCAGGAAACGATAAAGCATCTGGATACTTACCTTTTCAACATCATCATGGACATCTTTGTAATTTTCATCCAAAACACACAAATCTCTATACTTGACGGATTCCACTGCTTCACCCTCTGTCATTCCAGCTTTGATAGCAACCTGGACTCTTGAGAGAACCTCCCGCGTTTGCTCTTCCATCTTGCCAAGCATATCTTTTTTACAACATGGACCATGACCCGGTACGATCCATTCAACATCAAGCCCTTTTAGTCGGTCAAGTGAATCGAGACAGGCATGTGGATTAGCATCTTGCCACCAAATCAAGTGATCAACAAACAAATTGTCTGAGGCAAAAAGGACACCTCTTTCAGGAACAAAAACAGCTATTTCTCCGCTGGTGTGGCCCGGAGTAAAGAGAAGTTGGATCTCCAAGTCGTCAACATAAAGCGTCAAGTCACCAGAAAAAGTAATCTCCGGCTTCCGCGGTTTGTAATCGCCAGCAATGGAAACCCCTTCCGGATCCTCCTGAGCAATCCAGGGTTCCACTCCTTCAATTCCAAATCCCCACAATGGAGATTTCTGGAAAAATTCATTTAGCGTCTCGTCATGAGCAATAATGGTCCCCCCGAAATGTGGATTACCCATAACATGATCCCAGTGGCGCTCTGTATTGATGATCCATAAAACCTCACCATGAACGGCCATGGCCTTTTTCCACATGTTCCAATCTGTTGGTTTTTGGGGTGTATCAATCATTACCAGGCCATCGCTCGTGACGATAAATCCCGGGTTACAACCAAAAATATTCGTTTCCGCATATACTCCTTCAGCAACCCTTTCCATCATTTCCCCTAGTTCAGTTAACAGACAAGTTTACTCTCCACAACGACATTCCATGAACTAAGTCTCCTCCGAAATGGCGATCGCCTCGGTCATAATTGCGCATTCCGGAACAACCAATCCACCCGTTCCGATCGTTGAACTTGCCGGAGGACTCTTTGCATAGTAATTCTCCCGCGCCACTAATGCTTCTGGAAGATCTCCTAAGTCTGTATGGAAGGTCCACGTCTTAACAACTTGTTCCATCCCGCTCCCGGCAGCCCCCAGAAGTTTTTGAAGATAATCCAGACAGCAGGACATTTGGGTTTCTCCCCTCGATTTATAATTCGGGAAATTAGGATTGATCCGGGCTTCAGGAGAAATCCCAGTCCGATAATCGGTTGGGAGTATCTCACTGGTGAAAATCCAATCACCTACCTTTAGAGCTTGCGGTTGATGTGTGCAAGGTTCTGGGATTTCGTTTGTCTCCACACTCTCTACTTTGAGTTTCGAATCCCCAGCTAAAGCAATCACATCTACCTCAATTAACATTCCCGGATTGACTAGGCCACCCTGATAGGTTGAACGAGCGGGTGGATCCGTAGGAAAATACCTCTTCCAAACGCAGTCGTAACCGTAGAAGTCGTTGATATCCGATAGAGTTACCTGTGCCTTGACAACTCGCTTCAAACTGCTACCCGTTTCTGCCAAAATAGTTGCGATAGTATCCAAGACAAACTCTGTTTGCTTTTCGATCGGAGATTCAAACAGCGGAAATGCAGTATTAGTCTTTGCCTCCTTGGCTACACCCGTTTTAAAATCACTTGCGAGCACACCTGCCATGAACCAAAAATCTCCCGCCCGAACAGCTTGCGAATAGGGTGCCAATGGCCTAGGAGCTTTGTCCGTATTAAAATATTTCGGCTTCAGGGTATCATCAACTCCAATCACATCGACTACTACTTTACATCCAGGTAACGGAGGCAGGGCCTCAATAGCCGTGCTAGCGGAGGGAGGACCAACCATCCGTTTCTGCCGAATAGCCAGATGTCCAGGGAAGTCTTCCATGGATTCGTTAATAGTTAGGGTCTTAATGACTCGATCCAGGGAAGAACCCGCGGCTTCCAAGATAGTTGAAATATTGTTGTATATGTAATTGGTCTGAAGGCGAATTGGATTAAAAAATGTTGAAAAATCCGAACCTTTCCGTACATCCTCTGCTACTGCTTGCTTAAAATCGCTAGCTAGGTTTCCTGACAGAAACACAAGCCCGCCTGCTTTGATCGCCTGGGCATAGGGGGCAATCGGCAACGGTGCCTTTTCTGTTACAACGCTCTCTTTTTTCATTCAAAAACCTTTAGTGCGAAAGGAAAACATAGCGGAAACAATCTACTTGAATCCAACCAATAAACCACAAGGCAATCTCCAGCTTCTCAAGAGAAATTAACAATTGAAAAACTAAACACCGCTTACATCTATTTTCACTTCACGTCGTTCAGCACCGCAATAGCTCGTACTTCGATCTTACATCTAGGATCTGTCGCTAAACAGGTTACTCCAACCGTGGTGGAAGTTGGCGAGTGATTGGGAAAAAATTCTTTTTGAATTGCGTTGGCAAGATCTTGTTCATCCATCCTTACGATAAAACGACAAACATCCACTATGTCCTCCATTGAACCACCAGCAGCTTCGACGGTTTTTTGGATGTTCTCGTAAACGATACGCGTCTGCTCACCCATATCCTCGGGGATTTGGTCGAACTCCTCAGGAATATGAGGGTGAGAATGATAAACCGGTGCAGCTGTACAACCGGCAATAAAGAGGATTCTCCCTTGATTGACCTTCAGGCCAGGCGCATAGGGCATCCAAACACCTACTGGTGCATCTCGATGGTGAATAGCTTCTACATCTCTTGACATGGATCAGTCCTCCTACAGATGATGGCAAAAAATCATGCGCGCACTTTTTACATCTAATATGTACAATTACACTTAGCGATCCGTACCAAATAAAAGCTATTATAGTCGTGAAGTAACGCCTACCGTTAGTTAACAACAGAAGGAAAAGCGCGATACCCTATATTAGTTAATAGGTTGAAATTCTCTCACGGATTTCTTTCTTTTGAATAAGTAGAGTATCTATGGGATAATTTGGTCCCTTCTGATTTCGGCATGGCAAACCAACCAGAAACTTTAATAAGGAAGTTTCGGCGGAAAATGACAATATCCAAAAAACCATTTCGATTCACTAATGAGGATACTGTATTCACGCTTCCATGGGAGGTCGGCATCCTAGAGGGATTGTTTGATAAAGCTGGGATCGAAGTTGAGGTCGCCGAAAAAAACCCTTCTAACGTAGCCACTGAACTCTTTGGAAGAAACAAGGAGATACAGTTCGAATCGGAAGGGCTCGATGCATACAATGTATGCGAGTGGGGTGCTATCAAGAGGACAGCTGTAGAAAATCACCGACCCTCCAAGATCCTCAATCTCCGTGAATCTATTACGGTTATGGGTTTGATTGCTGGAAAAGATACAGGCATTACCCACCCTGAGGATTTGGCGGGTGTTCCTGTCGCTGTCCAAATTCACACCGGTTCGCACTATATGACAATTAAACAACTGGAAGGTTTCTTGAGAAGAGAAGAGATTCAAGTTCTCCAGGTGGGGGGACCTGCCATGCGTCTTCGAGCACTTCTTGAAGGGAAAGTCCAAGCAGCTGCCATGATGGAGCCTTTCCTAAGCTTCGCCGAAATGGAGGGCCACGAACTGATCTCAATGGCATACTACAATGGGATGGTTGTAGCAGGAGAAAACTACGATGCCGAAACAATGAAAAAAATTCAAAAAATTCTTCGGCAAGCTGTAGATTTGATCAACAAAAACAAGAGTAAGTACGCCCACCTTCTACTCAATGACCTGCCTGAAGACTTACGACAACGAATGAGCTTAGAGGACCTTCACGTCGAACGGCTTCGTTACGTCTATCCACGTCCTTATCCACGTAATCGTTACGAAAAACAGGCTCACTGGATGCGGGAGTGCGGGCTCCTAGACGAAAATGTTAAGCCGGAGAAAGTCGTGAACACAACCTCTTAAGCTCGGTGCGGTTGGGGAGAAATATTTCTCATCCTGTCTTTGTTCTTTGGCATCCACACCGACACTCAAAAACCAAGGAGCGAACTGATGATTAGTGTAGAAGTAAAGGAAGCTATGGCTGGGCTGATTCAAAGCGGAGAAACATTCGATTTTATCGACATGACCCAACGGTGGCACAACCGAGTTCCAACCTGGCCCTACTTTCCTTCCTCAGAAATCCGAAACTTTCATAATCATCACAAAGATGGCCTATGCAGCCTTATTATTGAAACTAACATGCATTCAGGAACCCACATAGATGCTCCCCTTCACTTTAACGCAGGGGGATGGGATCTTGCAGACATTCCGCTAGAACGGTGTCAAGGTTCTGCCCTGGTAGTAGACCTTAGCCACGAGGTTGAGGAATGGACCTATGTGGACCGTGAAATGATTGAGCGCAATATCCCCAACGGAGAAGAATTACGACAAGACGATATCCTTATTATTTATTTCAACTGGAAACGGTTTAATTGGGAAGGTTCCGAACACAATGAGCAAACATTTTTTTGCAAGCATCCAGGTCCTCATCCCAGTGTAACCGACTGGCTTATAGAAAAAAGGGTTAAATGGGTAGGTAGTGATGCCCCTGCTTTCGAGCATCCCTGGAATTTGATGATCAAAAATTATCGTCCTGATCTAGTACGAGAATGGGAAGAAAAAACTGGAGCGAAGATCGATGATATCCACCTTGAAGAACATTATTTGCATTGTCACCGAAGAATGATGAACGAAAATCTAATGCACGTCGACAACGTAGGAGGCGACGTCGATAAGGTGACTGGAAAACGAATTTACGTGATGGCTCTTCCTTGGCGATTTATGGGTGGAGAAGCATGCATTTGTCGACTAGTCGGAATCGACGCCAGCTAAGGATCCTTCCAATGCCTTCGATTTGGAGATGAAAGTTATGAATACGGGAGCCATTCCTCAATCCATGGAGGCCCTTCGTCTCCACGGGGTTGATGATTTTCGCGTAGAGCAAATCTCAACGCCTCGACCCGGCTTCCGTGAAGTCCTATGCCGTGTAGAGGCGGTTACTATTTGTGGTACAGACATTGCTATTATCAAAGGCCATCACAACCAGTGGGCTAAAAACCTTCCGATGACCCTCGGCCACGAGTGGGCGGGCAGAGTCGTAGCTCTGGGGAAAGGAGCAAACGGATTTGGATTCAAACCAGGAGACCATGTCTGCGGAACTTCACATAGCGGCTGTGGAAACTGCCGAATGTGTCTTACAGGTCGATACAATCTTTGCATAAACTACGGGAATCCCGATCTGGGTCATAGGCAATACGGTCACGTTACCGATGGTTCCTACGCTGAATACATGGTCAATACCTTGAAGAGCATCCATAAGATCCCGGAGGACATGCCCTTTGAAATTGCTGCCAATGTTGACCCAGCAGCTATTGGCCTCCATTCCGTTAAAAGGACTGGTATTCGTACAGGAGAAACTGTAGTTGTCCTGGGTCCGGGACCAGTAGGATTCTTTGCCTTTCAATGTGCTTTGGCCTTGGGAGCTGGCAGAGTGATCATGGTTGGGTCTGGCGATCGTCTCATCAAAGCGAAAGAGCTTGGTGCAGAAACAATCAATTACCGGGAAAGTGATCCGGTCAAGTCTGTCCGCGAGATAACGGATGGATGGGGAGCAGAAGTCGTCGTGGACTGCGCAGCAACAAAAGATTCACTCGTTCAAGCGATCGATATGACCTGTAAGGGCGGGCGCGTAGCTTACACAGGTATACCCAGTGAATTCCCTGCCATCAATTATCGAAAGATCATTCTGGAAGAGATCGATATTTACGGCGTCCGGGCAAATCCTAACGCCGCCGTTGAGATCATCCCCCTATTCCAAAGGGGTGCAATTAAGGTTAGTCCTCTAATTACGCATAGATTCCCCCTCCGGGAATACCAAGAAGCTTACGATACCTTTGTAGAAAGAAGGGACGGAGCCATCCTTGTCAGCCTTCGGCCCGGCCAATAATCGAATCAACTCTTAACAATGACAGGAAGAAAAGAAGGTTCTCAAGGGACCTCTGGTTACATGTTGAGTATAAAGATGTAAAACCTGCACAAGGATTTCTTGAATTCGCCAAACCGAAACCAACAAAAACAAGTGATTTTTAACACAGAAAAAGGATCTCCCTGCGTTTCTCGAAAGTAGACTTAAACAGAAATCCATCAGGACCAAACGAACAACGTCATCTTATATGTCAATATAGACATCCTACAAAAAGCTTGAAAATATAATTGTTATATTGCCATAGTTAATGTTTTACATTAATACATTAACGGATTAGGATCCCAACCTAAAAGCTATACCCCCACTAGCAAAACCCTTATAAGAAATCTTAACAAAGTCTTTAAATAGAAAAAGAAGCGGTGGAGAATAATAATATGTAGTGTGGGGTCACCTTTATCTGCTTAGGAGGGAAAGAAGATGGGCATTTTCAAGAGGAAGAGCGTGTCAGAATCTAAGGAAGGTAAGATAAAGGAACTTTGGCATTATCGTACTAGGCGGTCATATGTGGGGAAAGATGGAAGACCATTTTGTCACTCTGGCCATCAGTTTCCAGATAAGTTCCGCGTCAACTTCCGGTGCCCTGATGAGGAATGTCCAACAAATAAAAAGGATTTCGAGTTCGACCCGGAAAGAATAGAACTATTCTATGAAACAGTACCCGACAGTGGAAAAATAAAGAAAGCGCAGACTGTTAGGTTTTGGTGGGGTTTTGCAACAGGCATTGTGGTTATCACTGTTGCGCGTTGGTTCGACATTTGGGGCCTGTGTGGCAAGTTAAACGATTGTGCTCCATGGTAGTAGACCCCATGCCTAATTCCACTGCGGAATGTGAAGTATGACAAAGCGTAGTGTAGGTTTATCTGTTCTGCTTAAGACTGTCTTCGGATTAGCTGTGATAGTGGGTCTCATATTTCTTTTAGCGTTATCCCAGTAAGCTTATCGCCATTAATACTGATTCGTTACACCGTGGGGATACATCATGACGCGGTAGGCACCTCCCTTCCGCTCACGAAATATTTCCAGTGATTCCCCAAATTTTTCTAAAGGCATTTTATGGGTTAGCAATGGATCCACATTGACATATCCCCGGGAGATCATCTCTAGCCCTCTCCGACAAACCCACTTTGGATTCGCCACCGATCCATAAATGTTTAAATGCCCCCGAACTACTTGACTGAGGTCAACATTCAACATGCGACCTGGCGAAGTCGAACCTGCCAAAACGATTCGTCCACCTCGTCGAGCAGATAAAATGGCCTGATGGCCAGCCTCGGCAGACCCAGCTAATTCTATAACCACATCCGCACCCCGACCGTCGAAAAGAGACCGAATGGTTTCCACAGGATCCTTCTCATTGCAAACATTGACCACAGCATCACAACCTAATTCCGCCCCCAACAGGAGACGTTCGTTTCGAGTTCCGGCCAACACAATTTTTCCGGCTCCTCTCGAACGTGCAATCTGAGTCGCACAAAAACCAATGGCTCCCGGGCCCAAAACCAAAACGTCCTCACCAGCTTCAATTCCTACCCGTTCAGTAGCATAGAGGGCCACCCCTACAGACTCAATGAAAGCGCCTTGTCCAAAAGTAAGATTCTGAGGCAATCGATGGAGAGCCTTCGAAGAAACTACCGAATACTCCGCCAAGCCGCCGCTAGTAGTAAATCCAATGTGAGCATGGCCTTTGTCCACTCGGCCATAGTTTTCACAGAGATTGTATGTGCCTTCCAAACACATTCGGCAACAACCACAGCCAACATGAGGCTCGGCACCCACACGATCTCCGGGGCGCAGCTCATCGACACCATCTCCTATGGCAACCACTTCACCACTCCACTCGTGGCCGGGAACATGAGGAAATCGAGTGCCGGGAAAATCTCCACTCAAAACTTTAAAGTCCGTTCCGCAGATGGTAGTTGCCATAACCTTGATCAAGGCAGTTCCGGGCAGCACATCGGGAACAGTAATTTCATCGATCTCGTACTTTCCTGGCTCAGGGTAAACAACTGCTTTCATCTTTTCTGTCACAGTGCGATTTCCTCTTGACGTTCGGAAAAGCTTGCAAACTTGTCCGGGAATTGTAGCATAGCCTAAGGGAGATAGAGGTTCCGGGTAAGATCGAGTTTCTGGCCTTGTCCCATAATTGAGGTACCAATCAAACTTTAAGGCTTTGGCGTCCTGTGTCATTGCCCCTAGTAAGGGAGCGCATCATGCCTGATCCACGCACAACCCGCATGGCCCAAACCATCGTCAGGTATTCTTCAGAGGTCAAAAAAGGCGATATAGTTCGCATCACTGGAGGCACTGAGGCTGCCCCGCTAATGAAAGAACTCTACACAGAATGTATTGATGCTGGAGCGCACCCCTACGTGATAGCTGGAATTTCCGGACTGGATGAAATCTTTCTAGATCGAGCTAGTAAACACCAACTAGAATACGTCCAACCATTTGCCCAATTCGAAATAAAAAAAGTGGATGTCCTTATTAACATTCTCTCCGAGGTAAATACCAAACGCCTCTCTGGAAGTGATCCGGCACGTCAGGCCCTCTCCCAGAAAGCACGTAAACCTATCATGAATACCTTTATGAAGCGTGCAGCAAAACACGAGAGAGGTGAAAAAGGCGGCCTGCGTTGGACCCTCACTCTTTGGCCAACTCAAGCGTATGCTCAAGATGCCGAAATGTCACTGGATGAATATAGTGATTTTGTCTACAAAGCCTGCTTCGCAAACAGAGCTAACCCAATCAGGGAGTGGAACAAGCTAGCAACTTTTCAAAAAAAGATCATTCGCTACTTAAAAGGTCGGAAGAAAGTTCACCTTACCGGACCGGGTACAGACTTAGAATTAGGAATCAGAGGACGCGCATTTATTAACTGTGAAGGCAAGCGCAATTTTCCCGATGGTGAAGTTTTCACCGGTCCTGAGGAACGCTCCGTAAATGGACAAATTACCTATACCTTCCCCGCAACCTATGGTGGGCGCGAGGTAGAAGGAATAAAACTTCACTTCGAAAAAGGTGAAGTAGTAAAGTTCTCAGCAGAGAAGAACGAAGAGTACCTCTCCCAAATGATCAAAATGGACCCTGGTGCAAAACGAGTCGGCGAATTTGCCTTTGCACTTAACTCTGGCATTCAGCGCTTCACAAAAAACATTCTTTTCGATGAAAAAATCGGAGGGACAGTTCATCTGGCACTCGGAAAAGGGTACCCCGAGAGCGGGTCCAAAAATGATTCTGCCCTTCATTGGGATATGATTTGCGACCTAAGGCAGAAGGGAGAGGTGTATATCGACGGCAAACTCTTCGAAAAAAATGGGAAACTTACTATTTGACTATCCCAAGCAGGACAAGAAGTCTCCGTCTTGGCACAAAACTCAGATTACACGACCGACACGGGCTCCACTATGCATCGCTCCGAAAAGCCCGCCCAACTTCTCACAGTCACCAACAACATGAACGGGAATGCCAAGTTCCGTTAGCTCTCCTAGAAGATTTATCCTTGGCTTCACGCCAACCGAAAGGACTACTGTGTCCGCTAGAATTTCATCCGTGACCCCGTGAACACGAAAGATCACCTTTCCATTATCGGTAATGGCTGTAACCCGGGACCGAATCATATAATTTACTCCAGAGTCATCTAGCCCCTTCAATAGAAACGGACGGTGCATACCCTCTATCTTACGGGCTATTTCCTCCCCTTTCTCGAGTAGAGTTACTCGCCTGCCTTTCCGTGCAAAATGCCAAGCCGTCTCACACCCCTTAACCCCGGCCCCCACCACGACTACTGATGTGCCAACTTTGCTCTCATCAACCATGGCACGATCGGCGGTCATAACGCTACTCCCTTGGCTCCCAGAAATGTCGTCAGGCCTTACAAATTCTGCCCCAACAGCCAAAACAACTTCTTCAATCCCATTAGCTACAATCATTTCGGGTGTCGCACGAATACCTTTCCGGATATCAATAGATAGCTTTTCAATTTGATGTATCTGGAACTCAAGGAAGGAAAGTAAATCTATCTTGAAATCTGCTCGAGTGGCCGGAACAAGCGCGCCTCCAAGATAGTCTTGCTCCTCAAAAATCACTACTTGATGTCCTCGTAGAGCCAAGACACGGGCGGCCTCCATACCCGATGGTCCTCCTCCAATAACGCCCACCTTCTTTTGATGTTTTACAGGTGTAATTGCGAAATTCGCCTCAAAACCTGTGGAAGGATTCACGTCACAAAGGATACGCTTATTTTGCAATCCATTACTCAGGCACCCAATATTGCACCGGATACAGGGACGGATATCAGCCAAACGCCCCTCCCGTACCTTATTTGCCCAATCTGGCTCTGCATGGAATTGACGAGCCATAGAAACCATATCCGCCCTGCCCTCACGTATCACCATTTCTAAATGAACTGGGTCACCCAATCCTCCTGAGGCTATGACCGGTACGCTGGAAATCTTTTTAACAGCTGCAGAAAGTGGGACAAGATTTCCCCGCTTACCATACGCAGGCGTACTTCTAAGATGGCGCGTCCCGTAAGTTCCAGCAGACACATGTAAGACAGCAGCTCCCCAATCGATAAAAGCTTGTGCTGTCTTACAACCTTCCTCCAGGCCCATTCCTCCCCGGTACATCTCCGATGCGTTCATCCGCACACCGACAGGATAGTCGTGCCCAACCTTCTTTTGAACGGATTCCATGATTAGACGCGGGAATCGCAAGCGATTCTCCAAGCTACCTCCAAAGGCATCAGTTCGACGGTTTGTTTCCGGAGATAAAAACTCCATGATTAAATATCCATGCGCAGCGTGAATCTCAATCATATCGAACCCTGCTTCTTTTCCTCGTCGAGCAGATTCTCCGAAATTATTGATAATCTCTTCTATCTCTTCCTCATCTAGCTCCTGAACTTTCCGATCCCCAATAACGGCAGATGCCGAAGGAACACGAGGTAGTCCACCAGGCAAAAGGCGCTGGGCCCCGCAATGACAAATTTGAAGCGCCGAAACAGCTCCCTCTTTTTGAATAACATCTGCTAGCCGGCTTAACCCTTCTATTTTATCGTCCGATTCGGCACCGAGCTGGAAGGCCCACGATTGACTCGCAATTTTGTCAATGTGAGTGAACTCAACCATCACTAGACCTGCTCCACCTCGGGCACGCTCCCTGTAATAGGGAATCATTTCCGGTGTAACAAAACCGTTCTCATCCGCATAGTTCGTGCACATAGGGGCTTTTACAATCCGATTTTTGATCTGAAGCCCAGCGATATTAATCGCTCGAAACAAGTTTGGATATTCCATCTTCCAAAATCTCCACATATTCAAGAATCTAAAGGCTTAGCCAAGATTCATTTAACAAACAGGAGAACATCATCTCGTAATGCAACATCAATATTCCAGAAAAGGTAACGGGGAGAATCGGAGGCTAACCATAAGGGGGTCCATAGAAAATCCGAAAAACTATCCTTTTTGCGATTTAGTCCATTGCCGGAATCGCGTGGCAACCTCCCATGGATGATCAAGATAGGGTGGAAAATCGAGAACACCCTCCCCACGAGTTTTGAGACAGAAGAAAGAGGTCCCCTTTTGAGCCAGGGCTTTTTGAACAGGCTCTTTAAAGTTCGCTATCTCCTCTACAGTAGTAGCATTGAGGATACCCGCAGCTCGGGCAAGTGCAGCAAAATCTGCATGACCTCCTGGCAAAGGCTGATTACCCGATGCCTCATATTTTCTATTGTCGAACAATAAAATCAGTAGGTTTTCTAGGGCTAAGTCCGCTGTAGTAGCTAAACAGCCAAGATTCATCAGCAAACCTCCGTCTCCTTCCATAACTATAACTCGTAGTTCAGGGAGAGCCATGGCAATCCCTACAGCCAGGGGAATCGCCTGCCCCATGGAATCAGCAAGGTGAAAATTCGATGGCTTAGGCCTAAGCCGATTCCATTGATGAGTCGCCATTCCCAGGCACGTGACGACAATTTCATCCTGGCAAATTTCGTCTAGTGTCTTCAGGTAATCTTCCCGGGCTGGAAAAATCAACTCAAATGTTCCTTATGTAACAACAAAGCGGATGGGCCTTGTGATTCATGTGCCCATTTAAACGCTGTAACAACTTGCTCTTCTAAGGAATCATGAAAATCAGCTACACGGTAAGGAATCTTCAAGGCTTCCAAGAAGGGCTCGGTCGAAAGTCCCTTGGGAACATGATAGAAAAGAGGATCTCGCGAGCTACCCCGGTAACTAATCAGAAGAAGTAAAGGAAGCCGATTCATACTCGGAAGTGTTAACAAGCCGGTTCCGCTGCTAAGGATCCCAGCATTCTGAACTATTAGGACTGCATCACTGCCCCCAAGTACAACACCACTGCAAATAGCCAGCCCTTCTTCCTCCCGACAAACTGGAACGTGCCGTATCTCGCTGTCCTCCGTCAATCTAGCCAAAAGTGGCCCCAACCACGTGTCTGGCAAAGACGCAGCAACACTGACTCCACAGGTTTTTAGTCCACCAACAATCTCATCAATACTTGATCCCATTGCTCGAATTGAACTCACTAGGTAAACAATACATTTGCTTTAGGACTAGTTAACGGAACCAAATCTACACTGCGGATTATATCGTTTTCAGGAACATTCGGCCATGAAATTCAAAAACCTCAATAAAAAAACCTAATGCTTTTAATTAAAAAATATACTATAAGTCCATGATTTATCATAGTTTATTTGTAAATTTAATTAGCCTTTCAAGTGCCTCTCCTTCAATGTTCGGAAATTTTGGCATCCGGCCAGTTCCCGCTTGAATTCTTTCTCTTATACGATTCGGATTTACATTTCTCGCTTTTAGAGTTGGGGCCAAGGCAGTCCCTTCACCCGTCAGACCATGACATTTTGCACAAGCCTCAAGGTAGATGGTTCGGCCATCCCGAGAACCAGATTTATATGTATCCACTGGCACCGGAATCCCCTGCGTAAAGTAAACGACGAGTGCCGTCAGTCCTGACACTATTACAAGCGATAATCCAACCATCAACCCCTGCTTCATTCTGACTTTCCTTACTCAACGGGCAAAAGATAATTCCGTAACTCGACAAAGGACTTAATCTCAAAATCGGGGATTATCCCATTTTGAATTTCTTGGCCCTTCAAATTGATCCAGAATACGTCCATTCCAACACTTTTCGCACCCAAAACATCCGTTTCATAGGTATCGCCGACATAAACACTTTCGGTAGCACATACCTTTAAATCTGTAACAATTGCCCGAAAAACCCCAGGATGAGGCTTTCGCCATCCAAGGCTGTCTGAAATTGCAATCTTGTTGAAATAGTTCCTAAGTTTCATATTGTCTATCATTTCTTCTGCTGCTGGAGCATAGTCGAAATTCGATAGCAAACCAAGTGGATAGCATGCACATAGTTCTTCCAAAAGTACCCGATGCTCCTCAGGCAGATAGGCACAATCCAGAAGGGTTTCCATGTGCCTCTTCACTAATTGTTCGACAAATTCCGGCACATGAAATTCCTTGCGTTCGGGCAACAAATGCTGCAAAACACGTAAGAAGCGATGGGTCGATGAGAACTCCTTGCCGACCTCCTTTTGAAGACGCATCTCCTCATCCGCGCGGGCTAATGCGTGAAAGAAATGATCCCACTGTATTTCCGGACATTCCTCAAGGAGAGCCTGGAAAGTAACACCCATTGTCGTTCGGGATATTTTCCCATTCACGACAATCTTCGGCATCTTTGCATAATCAAACATTACCACGGTATCGAACAAATCGAATATCACTGCTTGATACAACAAGCTTGCCTCCATAATGTATTTTTGATACCGAGAAACAGGCAGCCGAATATGCCCAACAAAAACTACGCTTTTTCTAGGAAAATAGTAAACCCAAGAATACAAATATACAAAACATTTTTCACCCCATTACAAAGAAGAGAAAATTAAAAAAGACAATTATAAAAACCTATAGACAGACTTCCTCAGGCATCATGATTACTGTAGGATCCCCATGGAGATGGGAGTGTAATACTAAACCTCATACAGGGATTCGATTCTGTAAAATGATTACGTTCGACCCAAACTACCTATTTACTTCGACTCAAATGGCGGTTGTCATTTATCTAGTTGTAATCGTCTTTAACATAATCTTCTGGATAGTCGAGTCGCTTCGTGGCAAACCCGTGTCCTCCACATACACCCCACCCCCGCTTCACATTGTTGGGATCGGTCTAGTTCTAGGATTCATCGTTGCCCTTCCTATTAGTTTTGTTTCCTATGCCGTACTGTTGTGGTTAAATCCATACTTATTCATCCTCAGGGTTCCTGTGAAGATAATTGTCTTCCTAGGAACATGTTTACTCGTAATGGTGGCTATGGACTTGATGGTTGTGCTTATCGAACTATTAGGGAGAAAGCCAAAGCTCCTGTCAAAAGAGAAAAAAGTATCTACCTGAGATTCCACATCTGAAGACCCTCCACAAGGTAGCAGAACAACCCAATTGACACTGAGCTTGCGAACACATAGAGTCGGTTAGGCGCCAGGGGTCCAAGAAATGTTGGGCATGGGACTGTTCTTTTACTTAGGTACTTAAATCAGCTTTCTTAGTTAGGTCTGAAAATGCAATCTCGGATAAACTTAAGTCTAATCGTTGTTGCATCCCTATTCGTTTTGACATTAACAAGTACATCAGCCCAACCTCCCGGGAAAAAGAGAAAATGGGGCCCGCCACCCACGTCAGTCGTACTAGCTCCGGTCATTAAAAAAAACATCAGTAACCAAATCACATCAATCGGAACTGTTGAAGCACAACTTTCAACTACAGTCAGTTCGGAAATTCAAGGGTTGACAAAAGAATTCAAGCTACAGGAAGGAAGCCGAATAAGGAAAGGAAAAACAATCCTTGTCCGCCTTAAAAATTCGGGGAGGAAAATAGACCTCGCAGAGGCCAAAGCCGCACATCGAAGAGCGTTGTCTCTGCTAGAGAAAGTCAGAAGAGGTAAGCGCCTAGAGGAGATTGAAGAAGTCCGTGCCCAACTGAAAGAGCGAAAAGCTCTTATGCAAAAGTATGAAAGAGACCTGGAACGAGCCTCTGAGCTCTTACGAAATAAAATTATTAATCTCTCCGAATACAACCGAACCGAAAGCGATTTCCTGGCGGCCAAGTACCAGGTGCAACGACTAGAGCAATCCCTCCGACTCGCTGAGATGGGGGAACGACGTGAGGACATCGAAGCACAGGAAGCTGAAGTCCAAAAACATAGAGCCAATCTAGATCGAATGAGGGATGAGCTTGCTAAGACTATTATCCGGGCGCCCATTTCCGGGTTCATCACAAAAAAACACGTTGAAGTAGGGGAATGGATTCAACGAGGGGGAAAAGTTGCAGATATTATCAATATTGACACCGTTCTTGTCAGAACGGGAATCCGAGAAAAAGAAATCAGTCATGTAAAAGTTGGCAATCAAGCCATCATTACTGTAGACGCTTATCCAGGTCAAACTTTCCAAGGAAAAGTTCGAGATATCATTCCGCAGGCAGATATTGCAAGTCGATCCTTTCCAGTAAGAATTGAAGTGGAAAATGCTAGTTTCCAGTTAAAGGCTGGGATGTTTGCCAGGGTCACACTATTTTATGGAACCAAAAAACCCGCACTAATGGTCCAAAAGGATGCGCTGAATCAACTAGGAATACGAGCGCACGTCTTTGTCGTCCATCAAGGAAGCGCAAAACTTGTTCCCGTCAAAACTGGGCGAATAGTAAAAAGTTACATAGAGATTGTTGAAGGTGGACTTTCCCAAGGAACCCGAGTAATTGTGAGAGGGAATGAAACTCTTCGAGATCGCTCCAGGATTATAGTACGTGGAATCCGCACAGCAGATGGAAAGATGATTGCGGTAAAGGCTCAGGGATCCGGTGGGGAATGGGGCGGAAAAAATAGGAACTTCAAAGGAAAGTGGGGCAAGCGAGGGAACAAAGATACAGCAACCGTTCCTGTTTCCGAAAAAAAATCTCCATGGCAGAAAAACGGGAAATGGACTCCATCCAAAAAAAGTGGATCGGGCAACGAAAAAAGCCCGTGGAAAGCTCCCAACTCAACCCAATAGGTTTATCCTCCGTATTCAACCATGAAACTAATTGATTATTGCATTCGATACCCGGTTTCGGTGTTAGTCGGCGTGATTTTGTTAATCCTCTTCGGTTTTATCGCAATGTCGCGAATTCCGGTGCAAATGATCCCCACAGTGGATCGGCCTGAAATCTCTGTTGAGACGAATTACCGGGGTGCGGCCCCGGCTGAAATAGAGAGAGAAATAACTGAACGGATTGAGGAAAAGCTAAATTCAGTCGAAGCCCTAAGTGAGATCACTTCATCCTCAATCGAGGGAAAGAGCACAGTCCGACTTACCTTCGATTGGGGAACCCAAAAAGATATTGCACGTCTGGATGTCTCCGAAAAACTTGGAATGGTTAAAAAAATACCAGATGACGCTGACGAATCGATTATCCGAGCTGTCAATACGGATCAACAAAAGCCAATAGCCTGGATTGCCCTTACCCGTCCGAAGCTTCCAAATGGTCGTATTCGAGCAATAAATGAAATTAGGATTGAAGCAGAGGATGTGATCAAACCCCGCCTGGAAAGGGTTCCTGGAGTCGGTGGCGTGATGATGTTTGGGGGACAAGAACGAGAAGTTCAGGTACGCCTAGATACACTTGCCTTAACTGCACGTAATCTTACAATTGAAGACGTTGAGCGAGTCCTGATCCGTGAAAATAGAAATATCAAAGGCGGCAATATAAACGAAGGCAAAAGACGATACGTTGTTAGAACATTGGGACAGTTTACGGATCTGAGGCAAATTGAAAATGTCATTCTCGCACGACAAGACGGTACTGCAACTTACCTTCGAGATGTGGCGGAAGTTCAATACGGCTACAAGGACCGGGATCGAGTCGTCCGGCGGAACGGTATCCCTAGCATAGGATTCGGCGTACTCCGGAAAACGGGATCCAACACGCTAGAAGTCATGAAAGGTCTTAAACAAGAGATCTCACATCTAAACACAAACATCTACAAGAATCAGGGCATTCAACTTCTGCAACTCTATGATGAAACCGTATACATAAAGGATTCTATTAGGCTAGTTTTGCGCAACCTCATCTACGGTGCAATCCTGGCTACAACGGTTTTGCTCCTTTACTTAGGCAGTCCTTCAAGCATCCTGATAATCGGATTCACTATACCAATTTCGATAATTTCCACGTTTATTTTTCTTCAATATTTTGGACGATCGCTAAACACGATTTCCCTAGCAGGCCTTGCCTTTGCTTCTGGAATGGTAGTAGACAACGCGATTGTCGTACTTGAAAACATATTCCGGCATAGGCAGATGGGAAAAACCCTCTTTGAGGCGGCGCTAGCCGGAGCAAAAGAGGTTTGGGGAGCCATACTGGCATCTACACTTACAACCTTGGCAGTTTTCATTCCCGTTATTTTGGTCGAAGCTGAGGCTGGGCAACTATTTGGGGACATCGCTCTGACGATCAGTATTGCCGTTGCTCTTTCACTGATTGTCTCAATTACTGTCATACCAATGCTATCTAGTCGCATCTTGAAAATTCGACAGGAGAAGACCAAACCAACCCGTTTACTTACAGAAATATTGACATTTGGATGGGTAGGACGTCAATTTACCCGGTTTGTTCTCTTCGCGGTGAACTGGATCATTCGTTCTCGAGTCCGAAGTCTCGCTATTATAATTTTCATCGTAACCACGTCCCTCGCGGTAAGTTACATCGCAATGCCCCCCATCGATTATCTTCCCAAAGGTAATCGCAACTTAATTTTTGGACTTGTCAAAATTCCGCCTGGTTTTAATGTAGATGAAAAAGAAGCGATTATTAAAACATTGGAGAAACGATTCACCGGTGTTCCTGAGCTTCAACGGATCTTCTCCGTCATACGACTAACCGATCCTATCTTCGTCATTATAGTCAAAGAAAAATTTTCAAGAACTCCTTCGCAAATGCGAAAAGTCGTTGCTAAGGTAAGAGGGCTTTCGTTTGGTATCCCTGGCGCCCCTTTTGTTTTCATTACTCAGTCAGCACTTTTCCGACGACGGGGAGGATTTCTTGGTGGAACCAATGTCGAAATCAATATCAAGGGAGATCAGCTAGCTGAAATCCAGAAAATTGCAGGTGAAATTCAGGGAACCATTCGCCGTGTTCCAGGAGTGAACTTTGTCAATTCTAGCTACACGGCAGGTAATCCGGAGCTTCGTATTTATGTGAACCCAGAACGTGCTTCTGATCTCGGTGTGTCGGTGGCTGAACTTGGTTACGTCGTTGAGACATTAGTAAAAGGAACAAAAGCTGGCAGTTTCAGAGAAGAAGGTCGAGAGCTTGATATTACCTTAAAGGGCCCTCTACAAAGAGATGTCCGAACCCAAGACCTCGAAAATATTCTGCTTTACACGACCGAGAAGCGACCCATACGTCTTTCTTCTATCGCTACTGTTCAAGCTGCTGCAGGTCCGGTAAAGATCGACCATACCGACCTGGACCGCTCTATTAAACTCACAGTTAATCTCGGCGCATCGGTTCCCATGGAAAAAGCCATTAATGACATCGAGCAAATGGTTGTCGGTCCACTTCGAAAGAAACTAACCCTAGGCTACTCAATTAACTTATCGGGGCAGGCGAAGGATTTAAAGGTCACATGGGATACCCTGAAGTGGTCTTTCTTCCTATCCCTTATCATCGTTTATCTACTGATGTGTTCACTATTCGAATCTTTCACATATCCATTTATCATAATGTTTAGTGTTCCATTGGCCGCAACAGGGGGTATCCTCGGTGTCAAGCTTGCAAACACAATAGAGCCATCCATCAAAATGGACGTCATAACCATGCTTGGATTCATCATCCTCACCGGAATAGTGGTAAACAGCGCGATTTTGATTGTTCACCAATCCTTACAAAACATGAGAGCCGGACAACACCATCAGAAAGCCATTATGGAAAGTGTCCGAAGTCGGTTAAGACCAATCTTTATGACTGTCACAACAACCGTCTTCGGTATGCTTCCGGTTGTAGTTAGTTCTGGTGCAGGGTCTGAATTATACCGAGGATTAGGCTCGGCTATCCTCGGGGGTCTCATCCTGTCGACTGCATTCACAATTTTCCTAGTTCCAATTGTTTTTTCGCTTTGGTTAACGATAAAAGAGGACATCCAAAGGCACTTCAGAATAAGCACCCTCGATAAAACAGCATAGACTATTTAACAATTGAAATGAGAAACAAATGTCGAGTCAAATATTCCGATTTAACTTGTTACGGCTTTACAGATCTTAGAGGTTTTCGTGCAGGGTTTGTGTCTTAATATTTCAGGGTATAACCCCAGTCAAAAAAAACGATCTACTAGAGCTTCCCCTGATAAAACCCTTCTGCCAACTCAACATCTTCTTTCGAACCGATTAGAAGCGGACAGCGTTGGTGAAGGTCCTCCGGTTCCACAGCCATGATGCGCTCATGCCCCGTACTTGCGGCACCCCCTGCCTGCTCCACGATAAAAGCAAGGGGGTTACATTCATATAAAAGCCGGAGTTTTCCATTTGGATTTTCCCGATCTCCGGGGTAAAGGAAAATGCCACCCTTCAATAGGTTCCGATGAAAATCAGCTACGAGCGACCCTATATACCTACCTGAGTAAGGCCTATCAGTCGCCTTATCTTCTTTTTTCACGTGAGCCACATATCTCCGCGTTTCTTCTAACCACCTAAAACTATTCCCTTCGTTAATGCTGTATATCTTTCCCTTCGATGGAATCTGAATAGCAGGATGGGATAGTAAGAATTCGCCGATCTGAGGATCCAAAGTAAATCCCCAAACACCTCTCCCGGTTGTGTAAACCAACATCACACTAGAACCGTAAATAATATACCCTGAGGCGACCTGCATATCCCCCTTTTGGACACAATCCCCTGGATCGCCACGCTCCGAATCGCTCTGTTTTTTTAAAATAGAAAAAATCGTCCCGATGCTCACATTAACATCGATATTCGATGAGCCATCCAACGGATCATATAAAAAAGCATAGTTTCCAGAGGGAAATCGGCTCGGAATCATATAAGGTTCGTCCATCTCCTCCGAAGCAATTGCGCAGAGGTAACCTCCATGGTCAAGACAGTTCCGAATCGTGACATTAGCAAATTCATCAAGCTTTTGAACTTCCTCACCCTGAACGTTGATTTTCCCCGTGAAACCAAGAACATCTGCCAATCCAGCTTTATTTACCTCGCTATAAATAATCTTACCTGCAAGAGAAATCTGAGCGAGGAGCCCGGTTAATACTCCCTTTGTCTCAGGGAAACTTTCTTGTTCCTCGACGATGTGACGTTCTAGGGTCATACCAACAGAATGTGTCACTTTCAATTCATCTCCAATCAAGTAAGTGACGACGGGAGTGGAACATCAACAACTATTGGGCGAATTATGCGATCTACAGTCTCCCGGGTATTAACAACATTCAGCTTTTCAAATAGAAACACAAACCGATTCTCAAGATCATTTCGGATGCCAGCGCGAATATCACTTGGCAAATCCCAAAGCTGCCTCTTGAAGGGACCAAATGCTCTCTTTCGCTCTTTGTAGAAAAGTTGCTCATCCGTATCACCTTCTTTACGGGAACCTTCAAAAGTCTCCAAAACCCAGGAACGCATATCCATAAATAAATCCTTCGGAAGCCTTTCATAAATCATGTTCTGAAAAGCTGTCGCCAGATGAACCTCAGAGGCACCTGACTTTACAAACTGGTCAAATGCCTCCTCCGGGAGGGTAGAGGCTCCGTGCTGAACAGCTCCACTCAAACCATACTTAGTTCTACACAGATCGGATATCGTTCTCAGTGCATCAAAATCAATACTTACTTGAGCCATCGTACCGTCCGGAAGAACCACCCCTCCGTGACTAGTACCAGTCTGAATACTGAGCTTGCTAATCCCAGCAAGATTTTCCCCGAGCGAACTAAGTTTCTCATCAAAGTTTTCAATAAAGGTTTCTGCCTCTTCAATCGTTGTATTCTTACCCCCTACTTCGCCAACCTCACCTCCGACGGAAACCGTCACACCATCCGGCTCATTTTGGCGAATAAAGTGGGTAAGCTCAGCAGCCTTTTCAAAATTCAGACGTTGCTGCTCATGGATAACCGGTTGGTCTAAATCAACGAGGGTAGAAGAATCGATATCTATATTATAGAAACCTGCTTGGATGGCCTCTTTCATTAATTCAAAAATTGCTTCGACTTCCTTATCTGGGTCCGCTGAAAATTTCTTGGCGTTGATTTGAAAGTGGTCCCCTTGGATGAAAATCGGCCCTTTATACCCTTCCTTAATCGCAGCTGCGAGCACAGAGGCTAAATACTCATCTGGCCGCTGCTCTGTATACCCAATTTCGGACCTGGCGATTTCAAATATTAGTGCACCCACTGAAGTGGATTCCGCAGCCCGAATAACTGAACGAGCTACATCCATGGTTAGCCCACGAACATTGATAGCTGGTGTGGTAAATCCTCCCGCTTCCCCACGACCCATTGCCATGTAAAGGTCATGAATCGATGCAGGAAACACACCTTGAACCGCCGCCAGACTGCGAATCAGCCAACGACAGTAGTCCCTCAAGTCCTTGGTATTGTGATGAACCGCGCACCACGCAATCTGATCAATCAGATCGCCCCGCAACCGTTCTTCATCTTCAACCTGGATTAATCCGGTCTCACCGCCCGCTACGACTCCCGTCAGGGCCTTATGACAATCGTTTCTGTCCGCCCACATCTTTCCTCCCCTCGAGATTTCCTTAAAATACCCCATAAGTTCCGCCCAGAAATGCCAACCTAGATGGGGATTTTTCTATCCTAAGAGCTTTCCAGGCAATTCCAGCTAAAAGACAATTCTCCACACCACATGAGGATGCCACTTCGAGGAATTCTATCTCCAAATCTCAGGATCAATGTGTAGAAAACGCTCGCTCAATTTGTGGAGACTTCCGAAAAGCGAGAGCATTTTACCCCCGGCATAGGTTTCGCCGCAACTTATCACCCAATTCGAATTTCTGTATGGCAATTTCACAAGTCGAAATCAATCAATTTCTAAAAACCCGCACGAGGAAGCGGAACCGATAGGTCCTAACTTTTCCCTTTACACGAACGGCTAAATTTAGACCTATGGTTCGTTGATTCAAGCTAGAAGCGATACCTCTCCGCCGCTCTGCCATCCGATCTGCCGAAACCGAATTGTTTGGCAAATATCGATTTTTTTCATAATCCCAATCAGGCAATATAGGAAGAACATCCCAACGAAGAGGTCCTCCAATCACGTTCTCCACAGGAATGATGTAATCATCGTAAAAACCACCCGGAGAGAGGGTTGTTGGCGGCTGCGGTTTATTTCTATTCCGATAAAAGGTCTTTTTGTGGATAACTGCCTTTGACATGCCAGTTTCGCTAACGTAACGGGATGCGTCCCAGTCAATAGTCATGAGTACCGACGTATTGTTGTGAATATGAAAAGAAAGCCGATCCTCCAAAAACTGAAAGCGGATATCTAGAGCGTCATCCCGAAGCACATAGGCATCAGAACGTTCCGGCTTTATCATGGTAACTTGGTAAGTATAATGGATACGTTTTGGCTCATAAAATACAGTCGAGCAACCAATCAGAAAAAAAAGAGGAAGAGCCAAAACCATCCGCCTCCATGACAAACATCGAGCAAAAAATCTCAATCTCATCCCCTTTCGTCTAAAACTGTCTTTTACCAAATGCTATTGCTCCTCATTCCTGACCCCATTCCTAACAAATTCCAAGCATAATTATATCAGTCGAAATGCTTTCCAGAGATTATCCTGATAGAAAATAAAATTTGAAAACTGCAAAACAGGAGAATCCCTGCAGCAGGAACGTTGCCAAAGTATCTTTTTGGAAGATTTATATTCTTGCAACATTATTAGAGTTGGATCCCTAAAAAATACTTATCCAAAAAACCAAAACAAAAAACGGCCGGGGCCAAACACTCCCCAGCCGTTTCAGTACTAGCCTGTTGGAACCTCAAACTTTCCCCGAGAACCCGGGTCAGGCAATACACTCGTCGTAATGCTCCATCATAGTGAAGATGACTGGCCCATCAGCAGAAACAAGGACATTTTCTTCCAAGCGGACTGTCTGCTCCAATCCTGGGTGACCCGCAAAGGTCTCGATGGCAAAGTACATATTCTCCTTAATCTCAACAGGGTAATCGAGAGAATAAGCTCGGGAAATCCACATTCCCTCGTAAAGAGACAAGCCGATGCTGTGTGCGAACTGCTGAAGGGTCACAGTCCCATACTTATCATCGTCATATACTGGAAAATTCTCGGAAACATCTCTTGTGGTTTTACCTGGACGGAGCTGCTCTAGGCCAGCGTACATAGAGTCGTAAACCTCCTTGTACAGGTCTTTTTCCTTTGCCGTCCATTTCCCACCTACTTTAAAGCACCGCACGTAGTCAACAAAGTATCCACCGGGACCGATGGCATTGATGTCCACAACAACCAAATCCCCATCCCGAATCATTCGGTCGGTGTGCCAACGCCTATAGGGACTTGTGTTGCCTCCCGAAGCCACGATTATGTCGTACACAAAATCAAAACCTTCGACGTAAAGAAACTCATTGACCTTAGCCGTGATATCGGCTTCCTTAATCCCCGGCTTGAGCCACTCGTTCTTAATTTTCCACATGGCTGCATCGCCTACGGTAGAAGAAATCTTAAGACATTCGATCTCCTCAGGTGTCTTGACTACTCTGGCCTCACTTAACGCCGGCCAGGCATTAACCAAATTGATACCTTTATTTGTGAAAGCTTGGTAGGCACGCAAATCCATTATGTCAATTCCTACCTTACCCTTATCCACGTTGTGCTCTTTGAGAACGTCAATAACACTGTCCACCATGCGGTTAACCATCATCTCCTCGGCCGACTCAGACCATTTCCAAGTGATGGCCGGACGAATCCGCCCTTCTAACCAAGGGGCATCGATCTTTGCACACTGAAGATCTGATCCGGCTGTTTCAAAGAGAATCGGATCGGCCCCGCGCGGTAGAACGGCATAACGGATAAAAATATTATTTTTCCAGTTTCCCTGATAAACCGAACAGGTATATCGAATATTTTCTCCTACGTACATAACCAACGCATCTATGTCATGCTTTTCCATCATATCTTTGGCACGCTGAAGACGATTTTTGCGAATACTATCGTGATCAACCCGCATTTGCCAGTCGGTACCTGTCACACTAAAGTTACGCCGAGGCGACCAATGATGAGGTTTTTGCAGAAAACTTAAATCCATGTTCATGAAACAAGTCTCCTTCTTCGGGACAATAAAGGTCTCCGAAGGGTATGGGATGGGACAAACCCAACGTTCGTGGAACCAAGCCCACCAATCTCACTATCTGTCGAAGCTATCAGATTCACAAGCCAGATACAACCAAAGACAGGAGCAAGATTGGCGACCGAAATAAAATCAATGGAAGGTTCTCATTAGTCATGATCTCCACCTATGTCTATGACTACCCCAACATCACGTTCCATGGCACGACGTTCAATATGCTGAGCTGTAACAAGATCTTGGATAGGTACACCCATTGACTTGTAATAAGTAATTTCCTCGTCCGAAGTCCGGCCAGCCCGCTTCCCTTCTACAACATCAGCAATTCCGGCAACGTCCTCTTTACTGATAATACCCTCGGAAATGGGATAAAGGAGATCTCCTGCATCCTGCATACAATCCGCTATACTGTCTACCACCCACTTAGAGGAACGGCGAATTGTTTCAGAATCCACTTCTCGCGCGTGAGGATCATAAGCGCCAGCCGCCACAACAAATGTTCCAGGCTTCAGGGCTGACCCGGGAAAAACGGGTTCGTGCGAGGTCGTGGCTGCCACAACGATATCAGCTTCACTCACCGCTACTTCACGAGATTCAACCATCTCTACGTCTGAAGGAATCTTGGTTTCTTCCCACTCTGACACTCGCGCGATAAACTCCTGTCCTCGCTTCTGCGATCGAGTTGAAAGCCAAATCTTTTTCAATGGACAAACCTCGGCTATCGCCTGCAATTGATTCCGGGCTACACGCCCTGCTCCAATGATAGCTATCACCTCACTCTCAATACGAGCTAAATATCGAGCAGCCAGTCCCGTCCCCGCTCCCGTTCGCAGATCGGTTAGATGTCCCCCTTCCATCACCGTCCTAGGAGCACCCGTATTGCCATCGAATAAGGCCACCAGAGCGGTCATCCGAGGAACGCCTTTTTTTTCGTTTTCATAGAAATCTGAAACAACCTTAACTCCGTACCCCTTTCCCTCTTTTAAAAAAGAAGGATTGAATATAGCAATGCCGGGAGGCAACTCGGAAATCGCATAACTTCTCAGGCCCTCGACAGAACGATCCTGGGCAAGGGCTTGGAAGGCCTCAGCTTGAACATCGATAGCTTCAGCCATGCTCATAAGAGATCGGACATCTTGCTCTGTCAGTATGCGGAGTTTCATCACTTCCTTTTCATGGAATGAATATTACTGAACCTTCCATTGTGTCTTGTTTAAATGGCTGAGTCCTGCTCGTTTGAGAATTCTTTTTCCGCATGCCTCCACTTCCTTCAGAAGGGCCGATTCGTCAATCCCCAAAACTCTTCCCCCCTCCATTACAACCTTCCCATCGATTACAGAAGTATCAGCATTAGTTCCATTAGAAGTATGCACAAGATTAAATAATGGATTAAACCGTGGAAACCATTCAGGACCGGACATATCGAACATCACAAGATCTGCCTTTTTGCCCTTTTCTAAAGAACCGATTTCATCTTCCCAAAGAGCACTCTTCGCTCCATTAATTGTAGCCATTTCAATGACAGTCTCGATCCCCATCACACTTGGATCAAGCCGAGCATCCCGATGAGCATTTGCAGCTAAATACATGTTCTTGACTATATCGACAAAACCACCCGCAGGTGAAGCATCAGACCCAAGACAAACCGTAAGACCCATCTCAACCATTTCTGGAAAGCTTCCGTGAGCAAAATTCCCATAACCCAAATGCATCGTACAGCTGGGACAGTGGCAGACCTTAATGTCATAACGCTTAAGAAGTTCCATTTCCTTAGGCCGGACCCAACCCATATGAATAACAAGCCAATTGGGCCCCCATGCACCTAGTTTTTCGATTCGATCAAACTCACTCATCCCGTAGTCATACAAAGAAGAGGTGAGTTGTTCAAATACCGACGCCACATGGCTCTGGATAAGAGCACCGTGCTTTTCGGCCAAGCGGTATATTCCTAGAATAAGACGGTCCGAGCAGTTGGAAGGGATCCGCAAATTAAACCCCCCACGCAGACGCCCGTCGCAAGCACCATTCCAGTCGTCAAAATCTTTTTCCGCACACTTAAGGGCTTGGGATGTAGTCTGCGTGAACAGTTGGTCCGGAAGCTTGCCAAAGGGCTTTTCCCCCTGATCGTAAGTACTGCGACAAAAAACACCTCGCATCCCGGTCTGGTTTGTCGCTCGAGTCAATTCTTTCGGAAAGTAGTTTGCAGTTTCGATAAAAGTGGTTGCCCCAGACCTCAACATTTCCCATTGACAGTGAAGTGATGAAATATAGGCTTCTTCAGGTGTCATTACTGCTTCGAAGGGATAAATGAAGTGCATAAGCCAAGGACGAACAAACATCTGGTCTCCAACACCCCGGGCCAGATGTTGTGTATGGTGAATGTGCCCTTCTACCATACCTGGAAGAACCAATTTCCCCTTGGCTGAAATCGTCCTTGTTGCTCGTTTCCCGTACTTGACCTTAAGGTCTTTTGATTTACCAATATCGAGAATCCGGTCTTCGCGTATTGCCACGGCTCCCGAACGGATCACTCGTCGTTTTTTATCTACTGTAACAACCTGATCAGCATCTACAATTAACAGATCCACCATACTAGTGCGTATTCCCTTAAAGACCTGCTCACTTTACGACATAAAGCTCACGTGGATAATCTGTTAGAACTTCGTGACCCTCTTCAGTAATCAACACAGTTTCACTTAAGCCAACACCATATTCGCGATACTCGAAGACGGCTGGAAGAAAATGATAAATCATCCCTGGTTGGAGGATCCTCTTTTCTCCACCTCGGAGCATCATAGTTCGTGCTTCACTCCAGTCCGGGGGTAAAGCGATACCAATTGAGTAACCAGCCTTATGGCGAAACTTGTCGCCATAGCCTGCATCATCTATCACTTTCCGAGCAGCATGGTCCACTTCCTCAGCGACCGTTCCGGGATTCATAAGTAAAAGGCCTGCATCCAAAGCCCGTCTACAGAGATCAAAAAGATCATAAAAAATCTTTGGCGGGTTCCCGACGAAACCAATCCGCATGATAGCCGCATGATAACGTTTTATGCTCGCGCCAACTTCGAAGTAGCCCGCATCGCCGGCCCGAACGGGGTTTCCTTCGGCCATTGCATGAGCCATGGTGTGGCGGACACCTGCATTAATCAGAGGTGGTAAGCCTGGAAATTCGCTCCCTTTACTGAAGAGCCCTTGGTAAGCAGCCGCCATAAGATCGTCTTCGGTAATTCCTCCCTTAAGAAGATCTAGAGCGTAACGCATTCCAGTCGAAGCAGCCTGTCCGGAAAGTCGGCTATACTCTTGTTCTGCCGGAGACTTAATAAGGCGCATATCTTCAATAATAAGGCTAGTATCAACCCACTCTATATCAGGAAGTCGCTCTTGCAGGGTTTCGTAATCTGCGATGGTAAAATACCAAGCACTCTTATCGACGCCAATCCTTCCCCGGTCCCAACCCCTTTCTTGCAAAATTCTGACCGTAGCATCCAAGTAATGTTCTGTATCCGGGTAAAATTCCAGGTCCTCAACCCAAGAGCTTCCCTGAAGAGCGCTTTTTTCAATCAATCGAGACAGATGCACGGGGTCGCCAGACGGGGGAACCAACAACGCCATATAAGAATAATAGCCAATAGTTCTGTAACCCGTCAGGTAATAAGTGTTCTCCAGCGTGTGAACCATTAGAAGATCTAAATCACGCGTAGCAGACTCAGCCTGCACCTTTTTTAATCTGCCTCGATACTCTTCCAAAGAAAACGGTAGTTCAAAAGCTTGGAGCATTTCCTAAACCTCCAAATACCTAGAAAGAACAACAACCCGGACTTGGTGGTTAACCGCCGCAAATTCCCATTTTTAACGACCAATTTTGGAATGAACAGATCATCCAAACTACTACTTCGACCAAAAGAACAATCGGATGGCTATAGCCAACTTCGTCCATTTGGTCGCAAGCAAGTGGGAAAGCTTGAAACGAAGATGCCTCTTCTCAACTTGAAAACATGAATTCTCAACACTCAACACCCAGTTCCGCCATGAACCTTCGGTACTGAACCGCAATGGAGTCCGGAGCCTTGATGTGGAGTTCCTCTGACAGATCTAGTGGTAACTCTTCTGGACGCTGCCTTTCCACGATAACTCGATCTTGTTCAGTTACAACTTCTTGAAGCTCATCAATACCGGTAACCGAACCCTCTTCGGGTTCAAAGTTCCGATAAATCGTTAGAAAACGGGTGGTTTCCTTAGCAGTGTTCGGACAGGAATAATTCAGATAGACCTCTTTATGTCCATTGGGCTCTTCCTTCCTCTGATAGATCGTAAACGGTCGAAATACACTGTAATTACGGACATGCGGAAGGGCGATAGTCTTATTTGCTGGAACATCCACTTGAAAGTGCAAAATCTCTCCGTTACGCTCAACTTGCGTCTCTGATACTCTCGGTTGTTCCGGACTGCCTAAAATCCCCCGGTGGACAAAAGCAAAATGTGCTTGATCAAAGAAATTTTCAGTTGCTCTACCTGCACTTGTCTTCCAAACCCATTTATTTTTAAATATTGGATTGTACTCCGACGTCTCCGCTAGTGGACAATCTGGGATGGGAGTACGGGGATTCTCGGACATGCAAACCCACACCATTCCATACCGTTCGGCCACCTGATATTTGGTAAGACAAGCACGCTTGGGAATGGGGTGCTCATCAGAAATAGACGGAATGCGCGTGCAATTCCCCCCACGGTCATACTCCCACCCATGGTAACAGCATATCAACCGATCGTTCTCAATATGACCAAGAGATATCGGCGTGCCCCGATGGACGCAAAGGTCGGAGAATGCAGACAACTCCTCCCCTATTCTGCAAACAACTATATCCTCGGCTAGAAGTTGAACCGGGAAAATTTCATTCTCCCTAACATCCTCCGACCAAGCTACAACGTGCCAGTAATCACGCAAATTCGGCCAGAGCATTCCATTCGTAATTGGTGTCTTTTCAATTGCGCTTTTTACCATTCCTACTCCCCTCTCTTCGTCTAGCCATTCACACAATTCAACAGGTCTTAGTCATCCCAAGTCAAATCAAGATCTCTGGATTTGAAATTCATATTTGTTCGACAAGTGGATCATTTTCTAAGGAAAAACTTCGCGATACTTGTCCATCATCCCCCGCTCCTCATACCACAGCAGAGTCTCAACTGATTTACCCGTGCCCTCCACTTCAGTTAGAAGGTGCAAAAGGGGCTCAACCACGTGCTCAGGAGTCATGCAAATATTATGTACGAAATACTCCCGTGGGGTGTCGGCCTGAAAATTTGTGTCGGCCATCGTAGGACAAAAAGCATTCACACGAACACCGTGCTTCTCCATTTGCGCCGAAAGACAATGGTTAAAACCCTCTACAGCATATTTTGTCGTCGTATAAGGGATGCAGCGAATATCTTTATACTTAAACCGAGCCGTGGTCGACGAAATATTTACAATATGTCCCGATTTCCGTTCGACCATGTGAGGGAGAACTGCTTTGGAACAAAGGAACATGCCCCGCACATTCACGGCAAACACCCTATCCCATTCTTCCACACTGCACTCGGTCAAATCGCCACTTGGAGCATTAATCCCTGCATTGTTAATCAAAACATCAATCTGGCCAAACCGATCGTGCGTGGTCCTTACCATATCTTCTACTTGCTCTTCTAATGACACATCGACTCCCACAGCAATGGATGAACCTCCTGCCTTTTCTATCTCCCGAACAACACGCTCCGCATTAGCCTTATTGACGTCAGCTACCGTTACATTCATCCCCTCTTTAGCAAGCGCTATACTCTCCTGCTCGCCGAAACCTGTTCCGCCTCCAGTCACGATTACGGTCTGTCCTGCCAGTTTACTCACCACGAATCAGTCTCCTATGGATTCTATCCAACAGACGAGTTATTTTTACCCAACCAAACGTCTACGAACTATGGAGGTATAAGGCTCCGCATTCAGAACAGCCGGGTAGTGCCCCCCCGTCATCAAAGTGTGCTGCTCAGCATCCGAATATCTTTCTCTAACCTCGATTCTGATTGCTTCACTCATGATTGGGTCATCCTCGCAGTCGATAATGACGACCCGAGAATCCGGGATTCCTAAAGGCAAGACTGGTACAGCCGTTGCCATGGTCATCATTCGGGACTTGAGGGTTTCAGGTGTCTGAACACCCTCCCCAACTTGATCTAGCATCAACTCCTTTAATTCCATCATATTCGGATTTGATATGTCATAGTTTTCAATATACCCCAAAAACCGTTCCCGAATCGCTTCTAGCGACATTGCTTCTATTTCCTCGGGCTTCTGCCCCTTCGCCTGGATTGAACTAGCATCGATTAGTGAATTGGCAATGAAAAGCGTCTCAATCCTTTCGGGGTTTCGAAGGGCAAAAATTTGTGCCCAATACCCACCAATAGATGATCCCAACAGGTTTGTCTTTTGCAATCCTTTTCTGTGACAAAACTCATCCAATCCATCAGAAAGTTTCTCTGGGCTCGGATCAGCCGGATAGGACAAAGCGATTAGTTTCACCTGATCACCAAGAGACAATATCTGCTTGTAAAATACATCTCCAGTCCCCTGCATTCCGGGCATCATGATAAGGGAAGGACCAGGTCCCGCACTCTCAACGTAAATCCACTCCTCCCCGTTGATTTTCTCTGTTTTTCGAGCATACTTGCTCCTGTACTCCTGAAAGCTCATCCCTGAGAATCCCCCTAATCCACAGATTAATCGAAACGCAACTGGCGTTCCCCATTTAAGCAGGTGAAACTAAATGCTTACACCCAAAGGAAAACGAAAGCCAAGAATAACTAATCATAGCTTTCAAATATCACAAAGCAATGGTCCTATTATAAAGCAGATAGATTGACTGCCAAGTTTTTCACCTCAGCTATTCGACAGGTTTTAGAACACCTGATCAGTGTTAATTAACCTCCAAAGTAGTATCTTCGGTCCACAACATATTGAAATTTCATTGTAGGATGGGATCGAAGGCAATCAAAATAGTGGTTACAACACCCTAATGGAGGATTCGAGGTGAATCGGTCACCTCTTCCAATCGTTTACGTTGCTTCTCATGGGGGGTTTCACTCAGAGAAGCATCCCTTGGGGGGTGGGGCCACCGTTTCTCAGCAACTTGTTAAGGCATGGAGTTCAGATCCTGCAATCTCCCTAACTCTTCTTTCTCCGAGTTCTCAACCACATAAACTCCCAGAAAACATACGATACGTCCATCTTCCCGTACTGAAAAACAACGTTAATCCCGCTCAACTAAACCGAAGAAGTTATGCCCGCTTTTGCCGAAGGTTTGAGAAGGCCACCACATCGTACCTCGAATCTCTGCAAAACCAATGGTCATCTCCATCTTCCTTTGCAGTCTTGTCCAATGATATTTGTGAAGGAATAAATTTTAAGCGTGTGGCCGCTATGGGAATTCCAATAACTACTATTTTCCACGTAGACGTGGTCGATTTCTTTTCTCGAATATATCTCGGTACTAAAAAAGGCCCCCCACTGAGACTGGTGAAATTCTTCCGGTGGGCAGAGGGAACTTATCTAGCCAAGCTTTTCCCAGATGTCTTGAGGCTGGTCTTCGAAAAACAAGCAAGCTGCATCCGATACTCTTCAAAAATTGTCGTTCCATCAAACTCAATGCAACATGTTCTCAAACGATGCTACCCAGATGACATTGCCGGGAAAACCAGTATTGTGCCATGGGGAAGTTGGGAAGATTCGACCTCTGAAATAGAGGTTAAAAGGGAAACAGAAAAAGCCATCCGAGATTTCGATCTTCGGCAGGGAACCACTATTTTACTTACAATGAGCCGGATATCTCCAGAAAAAGGCATCGAGCGCCTCCTTAATGCTCTTCTCCTTTGGGAAAAAGAAATCAAAGAAGGAAGGAATAATTATACACACTCTTATAAACCACAAAACGTCCGAGTTCTTATTTGCGGAAGCGCAGCATTTATGGGAGGAAAAAGGTACGCAGCAAAGATTAAAAAAACCGCTTCCAAGCTACAACATGTCCGGGTGGCATTCCCAGGGCAAGTCAGTGGAGCAAAAAAACGGGCCCTATTTCAGCTTGCAGACCTCTTTATCTCCCCCTCTCTTCACGAAAGCTACGGTCTGTCTTTGGTCGAAGCTCTACGACATGGAATCCCAACGGTCTCAAGCACAACATACGGGGCCCTCCAAATATCAAACAAAAAAACCGGCCGGATCGTAGACATGGAAGGCAAACATGGGCCACTCCGCCTTCTTGAAACCATCAAAGAGATTATTGGGAACACGGAAGAGCTAAGGACGATGAAGAAGGAGGCCTTGCACGCCGGCCGGTTCATGGACTTTGAAACCAGCGCGAGAACTCTTAAAGAAATAATAGGCAGGACTATCTGATTACTTCTTCTTATGGCGATTTCTTGACGTAAGCTTTTTGTGCTTATGTTTGCGCATCTTTTTTCTGCGCTTCTTCACAACACTGCTCATCAGCCAAACCCCTAAAGTCTAATTCTTCACCCACACAGTCAAAACTTGAACAAGGATCACCTGAGACAGGCAATTGCAAACTGAAACCCTGCCCTGAGGAATATAGTCAATGCAACACCTAAAAGCAAATAAGGGTAGAAGCAAAAGGGCCTAAGGGGGAATGGCTACCTTCCCTTTTCCTATGGACTTTCGTAACATAAGTCAGTGTTTCTTGACCATTTAAACTCTTTAAGGAGAAATCAATGAGGGAAATTTTACATACCACTCGTTCCCGCGTCGAGAAAGATGAAGGTGTAGTTCGTCGAGCATACATCGAAGAATTTCCCGATCCCGTACGATTTGGAATGCACCCTGGAATCAAGGCAATATACGGTGTAGAAACCCCAGAGGACCTACCAGCAACCCTCGACTACATAGTAACTGCCGTCGCCTCCTGAATGACTGGAAATTTTGGAGGCGCGCTGGAAGCGCGCGGAATCTCAAGTCATCCGAATAAACTTTCCGCAAAGGTTGAAGGGGACATAGAGAAAATAGACGGAAAGACGTATATCAGCCGAATACGGGTTCATTACAACGTAAAAGTACCTAAGGGGAAACGAGAAGAGGCAGAACGCGCATTGGAAGTCCACGAAAGCAAGTGCACTGCCTCCCAAAGTGTGAAACGGGGAATCGAGATCGAATACTCCGGAGACATCGTCGAAGAATGATCCACCGGACCCGCGGATTAGGGATTTTGCACATTGTCATTTTCACCCTTAGCTAAGTTTTGACAATGAGACCAACTATCTTGCTTCGGCAAAACCTGAACGCTTGATTAAATATAGACCAACGCTACTCCAGAGTTTCTGATATAGGTTTGGTCAGTTCAAAATACTGGCCAAACCTATTTTCACCGCACCATATTTTCCTTCACAAATGCAAATATATCTCGTTCATATTGGGCAACTACTCCTTCATTCGCTCCTAAATATGCTGTAAAAGACGCGGCTCCGACCCTGACCTGACTAACTCTCTCAAGCGATCCTGAATGGAATGAGTGTCCCGCATTTTCATAGAAAATAAATCTAATTGGCCGCTCATTTTCTTGAAGTGATTGTACCCATTTTCCTACAGAAATAGGCGAGAATGGAAAAGTTCTCTTCCATATGTAATCAGTTTCAAAACGGCCTCCCCAATTGTCCATTTTCCCCTGAGCGATAATTGTTGGAACCTTCAGATCACCTAGTTCTCTTCCCGCTGCGGCCGGTGCCTCAGAGATTACTCCCTTGATTTTATCAGTCGTTAGCTTTGATGCTTCATGAAGCACAACTCTCCCACCGTTTGAGATTCCATATAGAAAGATATTTCGATTGTCCCAACCTTTTCTGTTAATGGCATAATCAACTGCCCCCTTAAAAACACCCCATATCATGTTCTGCTTGCCAAGGTTGGAAAATTCGTACCTGACCCATTTCCAATCAAGTCCATTCATCTCATATGCATCAAAAGAAATAGTGGCAAACCCGTTTCGGCGAAACATTGAAATCCGAGCACGGTCAGAATTACGGTACCCTGCACCACCATGTGCATAAACCATTACAGGAGGAAGCTTTTTACTACTCGGGGTCCAAATCTCAACGGCGGGATGAGTTGGATCAAAACGCGCAACAGGACCGGTAGTAGTAAGTAACCCCTTGGATCCGATTTTTTTTAGCGCGGGGGTAATGGAGCATGAGGCAACAAAAAGAACCAATAAGATAAATACTAAAACCCACATACTGTTGAAGAAAAACTTTAGTATAATTGCTCCTGGCCTTTCTTGGAAACCTCTAATACTTTCTCCGCAAGCATTCGAATAAACTTGGGATGATCGCTAACGGTACCCACTCTGTGTAACATTATCCCAATACCTTGAGCGATTTCTGCTGCTTCAATGTCCAGATCAAAAAGTACCTCCATGTGGTCACAAAGAAAACCGATTGGAATCAGAACAACATCTTCGACACCACGCTTTGCAGCCTCGCGAATTACCTCCTCAACATCCGGCTCCAACCAGGATTCGCTGGGGTTGCCACTTCGGCTCTGATAGGCCATCGTCCACTTTTTCACTCCAGCCGATTCTGCGACCGCGGCAGAAGATTCGCCGAATTCCTCCACATAGTGGGACAGCCTGGCCATTTCCGAGGGAATCGAATGCGCTGTGAAGATGAACAATGCTTTTTCACTACGGGAAGAATCAATAGAATTTAGCGTTTCATTAAGACGCTCCGCAGCGGCTTCAACAAAAAGCGGATGGTCATGCCATCCTCCGATATAATCCACATTTGGAGCGGACTTTCCCAGCCTCCGAAGGCCCTCCCGAACCGATGATTGATAGGCATCCCAACTAGCTTTAGTCCGATGGGGAGCCATGACTACTCCCAGAATATTCCGAATGCCTTTTGAGGACATCTCCCTCAGAATATCGGCAATGAATGGATGCCAATTTCGCATCCCCACATAGACCGGAACGAAAACACCCGATTCTTCCAATTCAATCTTCAGAGCCTTTGACTGCCGGATAGTTAGTTCGTTAAAGGGAGAATACCCTCCACAAATTTCATAGTGATGCTCCACCTCATCAATTCGACTCGAGGGTACCTTGCGGTTTTTAAGAACTGTTTCCAAAAACGGGCGGACCTCTGCACGTTCAGTTGGACCACCAAATCCTATCAAAAGAATCCCATCATACATAAACACTATTTCCGAATACTCATTTCATGAACCATATCAATTAATGCGATGACATTCTCCACTGGAGTGTCAGGTAAGACCCCATGCCCTAAATTGAAAATGTGCCCTTCCCTGCCGCAGGCCTGTTGGAGAATCCGCCAGGCCTGTTCTCGAATCTGAACCAAATCTGTAAGTAGAACAGTCGGATCAAGATTTCCCTGCACAGCCACATCCCCAAGGATTTCCCAGGCAGCATCTAACTCTATTCGGAATTCCACTCCGATAACATCTCCCCCCGCCGCTTTGATTTGCTCCAGAAACAAACCTGTCCCTGTACCAAAATGAATAATGGGCACGCCCGGTCTCAAGCCCTCGACCAACGCACGCGAATGGGGCTGAACATACACAGCATAATCCGAAGGAGAAAGGCACCCTACCCAACTATCGAATATTTGAACGGCTTGAACACCGGCGGAAATTTGACAATTGAGATAATCTACCAATCCACAAACAAGCTTTTCCATAAGAGCATGCCAAGCACCGGCATCCTGATACATCAACCTTTTTGTGTATGCATAGTTCTTGGAGCTACCTCCTTCAATCGCATACGAAGCCAAGGTGAAAGGTGCTCCCGCAAAACCGATTAGCGGAATATTGGCAGGCAAAGCTGCCCGAGAAAGGCGAATCGTTTCGAAAACAAAAGAAAGCGATTCTTCTGGGTTGATCTCAGACAAACGTTCCACGTCAGCAGTTTCCCGAACAGGGTTTCGGATAAGTGGTCCATCCCCCTTGGTGTATTCCAAATTCAAACCCATGGGTTCGAGAATTGGAAGGAGATCAGAAAACAAGATAGCGGCGTCTGCTCCTATCTTCAAAGCCGCGTGAACTGTAACTTCCGATGCTAACTTCGGATTTTTGCAAAGATCAAGAAAGGAAACCTCTTTTCGAATCTCCCGATATTCTTTCATATATCGGCCGGCCTGCCGCATGAGCCAAATGGGCGTATGAGGGGTCTTCTCGCGTCGGCAGGCCTTAAGAAAAGGCGAATTCTTTAATTCTTCTGGAAGGCAAATAACCTCGGAACTCAATTTAACCCTCAGCTAGTATATGTATCAAACAAAAAAATTCTGTTTACAACAGGCCCTTCGCCAAACCCCTGACAGGAGAAAGCACATAAATTTACCTCACCTAACCTGTGGACACTGATTCCTCGGAAAAGGACCAAACGGATGGCTAGGCAGACTCCTCGTTAAACAATCTTTTCGAAAATGGAGAGTTGGCTCATCCAATTCCAAAGATTGTACCTCCAATTTTGGGTCGTATGAATCTAATTGCAATGGTAACCTAAAATTAAAATTAAGTAGTCTTCCAACATCGACAAAGTGGTAAGATGCTAGCCAGAAAAATCCCGCGCACGACAATATAGATTCAATCAATTTGTTATAGGAGAAACCGAGAGTGACCAATCGCGTCCGAATTATCCAATATGGACAACAAGGATTTCCAGGGCCAGCCTTTTATTACATGGGCCGTTTCGGCGAAATGATTCAGGTGCCTCTTTATTTCTGGTTAATAGAAAGCGAGGAAAGAAAAATTCTCGTCGACGTTGGAGTAAGCACCAAGCAATCTTTAGAGCTAAACAAAGCAATCGTTGAACAGTTCGGAGAAGAAGCTGCATGGATCATTCCTCACGAGAAGAGTCCGGAAACCCAACTAGGCGAGCTCGGAATCCAGCTAGAGGATATCCAACACGTTATTTTGACTCATCTTCACGGTGATCATTCACTCAACATCACGAACATCCCAAATGCTGAGATCATAATGTCCCAACCATCTTGGGAGGCCATCAGTGAACCGGCACACCCCGGGCTCGTTCCTCCGAGTCAGTTTCCATATCATGTGATTGACTACCTTCGAGACGAACTGGGAAAGCGATTCCGCCTAGTAGACGATGGCTCGGAGCCCTTTCCGGGTGTTCGCGTGTTTCGGATGGGTGGGCATAGCCCAGACCTAACGTCGATAACCGTAGAGACGGGAGTCGGTGAGGTTATTATTGCAAGTGACGCGGCGATGTTCTACGACAGTCTAGAGCTTGGTTGGCCTAGCAATGGGTACAATCAACTTGAGGCACTCAGGGCACTCGACTGGATCCAAAAGCGACAAGGGATTGTCCTCCCTGGCCACGATTGGGAGGTTCTAGATCGTCATCCCAGTGGCGTGATCGGCTAATTATGCGGACGCCGATAACGAGGCAAAACATTGCTCTTAGACCATCACATCACCCCCACATGGGGCCAATGTTTGACCCGTGTAATACGCTGAATCATCAGATGCCAGGAAGAGAACGGTCGCCGTCACATCTTCCACTTCCCCCAGTCGCCGCAGGGGATAACGCTGACGAAGCGTCTCTAGCATTTCCGGATCGTAATTCTCAATCATCTCCGTCTTGATCATCGCGGGGCAGACCGCATTGACTCGCACTCCTTGCGGGCTTAGCTCATGTGCCAATGCACGTGTAAAGGCAATCATACTGGCCTTGGCCGCTGAAACATGCGCAAAGAGGCCCTCCGGTTTTATACCAAATGAACCAACCATGTTAATGATATTTCCTTTTCCTCGCTCAATCATGCTTGGAACAACAAAGTGAGAACAAAGAAACATTCCCCGCACATGGACTCCTTGAACCTTGTCCCAATCACTGATACTCATATCGGTAAATGGCTTAGGAAAAGCAACTCCTGCATTGTTTACGAGAATGTCGATTTTTCCATAACGCTCTAAAACCTCGGAAACCAGATCTTCCACATCCTTTTCTTGCGTAATATCTGCCTGTTTTGCAAAGGCCTCACTTCCCCTTTCCTCTACTCCCTTCACTACTTCTTGTGCAGCCTCCGTTGCCTGCAAATAATTAAAAGCGACCTTCATTCCGGCTTCTGCAAAAGCGAAGGTCATGCCGCGTCCGAGTCCTCGACTACCCCCCGTGATCAAAGCTACCTGCCCTTCGAGTTTTTTCATTTTTCTTCCACCTTATGTAGTTTGTCTAACGATGGTCTGTTGGACAGGGATAAACTCTCCATGCCAATCATCCTTCGCAATCCAACGGCCTCGCTTGGCAACACAATACCCTCGGCAAAACGTTTCCCTGACGATGCCCTTGATATGCATATTCTCAAATGGGGAAAAATCAGAGTTCGTTGCAAGTTTAGAAGCATCCATTTTGGAATTTGGAGCCGGATCATAAACCACAATGTCCGCGTCCGCCCCTATTTGCAAGACTCCTTTCTTAGGATATAACCCAAAGATTCGTGCAGGCTCCTCAGATAGAACCTGAACCAACCGCTCGAGATCCAGCCTTCCTCCATCAACCCCATATGTGTACATCAAAGGCAACAAAGTCTCTATTCCTGGAATACCGGGCGGGACATCTTCAAAGGTCTTCACATTATGAAATTTTTGGTGACGACTATACGACCCGTGGTCCGTTGCTATCACCTGGAGACCTCCAGAAGCCAGGGCTTTCCAAAGCCCTGCTTGATTAGCTTTATGTCTAAGTGGAGGGCTCATGACAAACAGGGGTGCATCTTCCCGCAGATAGAAATCCTCATCCAGAATGAGATAGTGTGGGCAAGTTTCCCCCCAGATACGAACGTCATCTCTACGAGCTTCATCTATCAAAGCGGCAGCCTCTGCAGTTGACACATGCTTGATATACACCTCACAGCCTGTACTTTTTGCATAACGAATAACAGATTCAACTGCCGCTATCTCTGAGATGGGCGGATGCGCCTCGCCGTGATACCGAGGCGATGATTGACCGGCCCTGAGAAGGGTCTCACTGGCCCTATTAATCTGTTCATCTACCTCAGCATGAATCCCCAAAAATCCCGTTGTCCCTGAAATCTCCTGCATCAAATCTATGATTGCCCCATCATCAGTCCGGCGACCTTGTTTTCCGTAGGCCATATAGATCTTGAAGCTACGGATCCCCTCCCCTAAAGCAAGTGGTACTTCCGATATGGCTTCAGGGGTCGGGTCAACAAGAGTAAGATGAAGAGTGTAGTCAATGCCTACCTTGGCACTAGCAACTTTCTTTCGGGCCATCAAAGCTTCCAGGGGACTTCCCCCTTTTTGTTGACGGGCATAGTCTATAAAGGTAGTTACTCCACCACATGCAGCAGCTCGACTTCCAGTTCGGAAGTCATCTCCTAGATCGCCATGCTCAAAAGAAACCTCTAGCTGAACATGCGTGTCTATTACGCCGGGCAGGAGTAGACATCCCTCGCAGTCTACTAGCTCGCGAACCTCAAATAGCGAACTTAATTCTGATCGGCCGATGTAATGGATAATTCCATTGGCAACTCCAATATCGGCCCGAACGATCCCACCAGGCGTGATCAACGTTCCATTTTTTAATAGGAGATCCATAATCAGATTAAATAAAGGGGATCGAAAAAACAGCAACCGTGTTCACCGCTAGTCGCCACAAGGACATGAAAAACATACAGAGCAGAAAAACAAACGGGATCACTATCCAAAAGTACAACCTAAAACACAAAAAATCCAGTTTGCCGTCAATCGATTAGGATGTCATATGCATCCGGTCGGCGATCCCTGTAAAATAACCAATTGTTCCGGGTATCAGCCACCTGGTCAAGATCAACCTCTGAAACAACAACCTCATCTTCTTTGTCACCCGCTTTCGCTATTACGTTGCCCCTGGGGTCGCAAACCAAACTCGTTCCGTAGAACTCATCGCCATTTTCAACACCTACTCGGTTGACAGCAGCCACAAAATATTGGTTCGCAATAGCCATTCCCATCAACTCTTTGACAAATACCTCGCTCGCTGTCGGTCGGGGACTCGCCACGGGAACCAAAAGGATATCCGCGCCTTCCAACCCAAGAGCCCGGGCACCCTCCGGGAAATGGCGATCGTAACAAATCAGCATTCCCACATTTCCAAATGGGGTTTCGAAAACAGGGAATCCTAGATTTCCTGGTTTGAAATAATACTTTTCGATGAAATCGTCACTATGGGGAATATGCATCTTCCGGTACAAACCTAAAAGCTCGCCTTCCGGACCAAGCAACGCTGAAGAATTGTAATATACTCCGGCCATCTCTTTTTCATAAATCGGCGCCATAATGACAATCCCGTGTTCCTTAGCCTTAGCGGCAACGCGATCGGTTGTTGGTCCGGGAATGGTTTCTGCCATTTCAAAATACTTTTTGCTGTCACGCGGACGATTCGGAAAGTAAGGAGTATTAAATATTTCCTGTAGGGCTACAATATTTGCCCCTCGACTTGCGGCTTCGTCGACCATCTGCATAGCTTTAGTAAAATTAGGTTCGGGATCATTTTCATCAACACAGGTCATCTGGATTAGTCCGATTTTTATCTTCACAGCTTACTTCTCCTTATAAAAACACAAGAAACACGAAACACCCGAATCACATTCGGTCTATTTAATAATCTACACACATGTAACTGGACCTAACTAGCTGTTGACTTTGTGAGAGCAATCTTCGTAGCGTTCAGAAACTCATCGACGTCGGCAATTTCCATAGGTACCGACAAGCAACCCAATCCGCGCGAGGTCATAAAAACACCATTTAACAACCAAGAAAAGAACATTTTCTCTAATGCAATTTTATCACCACGTGCATAAGCAGGATAATCCCATACTTCTTCTTTCGTAAAATGCACAGCGAAGACCGATCCAACACCAGTCACCTGAGCAGGCACATTCATTTCTTCGAAAGTGTCTTTTAACCCGGCCCGTAGGGTTTCCCCAAGATTGTTCAACCGCGTGTACATCTCGGGTTTCATCTGATCCAATGAGGCAACCCCGGCGGCAAGCGGCAAAGGGCTTCCACTATGAGTTCCAGAATGGCGAACGCTAGGCCCTTTTCCGGAGGGATCGAAGTGTTTCATAATATCTTCCCGCCCACCAAAGGCTCCAATTGGTAATCCACCACCAATAGATTTCCCTAGCGCGGTCAGATCGGCATCAACCTCAAAATATTCCTGCGCACCTCCACGTGCTAACCGAGACATCATTACCTCATCAATGATGAGCAAAACACCATTTTCGTCACATATGCGTCTGAGATCGTGAAGAAAATTCCCCCGAGGCGGGATAGCACCCGCACCCGTCACAGGCTCAACAACGATGGCTGCCATCTGAGCACGATTAGTAGCCACAATTTCCCTCACGGCTTCGGAGTTGTTGAATGGAAGGGTCACCACATCCTGCAGGACCCCACCTGGAATTCCAGCAGAAGACGGAACGCTCTTCGGATATAATGGATCACCAAACTCCTCCGATGCCGGACTAATGGATACTTCTACATGCTCACTGGACCCATGGAAGTGCCCTAAAAATTTTCCCACCTTGGGTTTTCCCGTAATAGCACGGGCCACCCGGATGCAATTCATATTAGCCTCGGTTCCCGTTGAGCAAAATCGGACTTTCTCAATCGTCGGAAAGCGCTCGCAGATCCTAGAAGCAAGGGCCTCCTCAACTTCCATAGGCGCTCCCGCTGCCGTTCCACGTTCCAATTGCTTACGAATCGCCTCTGCAACAGCAATATTATTATGCCCAAGCAGCAAGGTCGTATAATTATTGTTGACGTCAATCCTAACTTGCCCATCAACATCAGTCAGACGACATCCGTCACCCCTCTCCATCACAATAGGATACGGATCGTAATAAACCGTCGCCCGTGAATTTCCACCGGGCAACGACCTCTCAGCTTTTTCATGCAAGGATCTAGAGGTGGGTGTCCGTTTGTTGTATTCCCGCAAAAGCTCATCTAGAGAAATTCGGTCTAAGGCACCCATATCTGTCGTCATATCACCCGTCACTTTCGAAAATCGAGTTAAAAAGTTTGTTTGCTGCCATGAGATAAATAGAAAGATTATTCATGCTTTTGAAAAGATTTCATTCCTCAATCTAGTCCGGGGAGTCACCAAAACCTAGGACGGGACTATCCTCTGCCCGAAACTTCTCAAATTCGTTCAGTGCCATCAATGCTGCTGGGACTCCTGCATAAACAGACATTTGGAGAATCACTTCTCTGATCTCCTCGTCCCTGGCCCCATACCTACGACAAGCATCAAAATGGGCACGAAGGATAGGAACATGTCCTGCGACAACAAGCGCCGCCACTGCACAAAGCTCCCTCGTTTTGTGGTCAATAACATCTCTGTCATAGAGTCCAGCATATACAAAACCCTGAAAAAGCTGGGAGTATTCTGGATCAATAGAGTTCAGGCGATCGAAAACACGCTTGGTATACTCCTCGCCGTAATTTTTTCTTCCCCGCTCCAGAGCCTTGGGATTGTGTGCAGGTGGGGAATTATCGCTCATTGACTTGACCTCCAATTGGGATACGAGAGCAGCGGACCATTCACAAAAATATGACCTGGACTCAAATCAGCTGTCAATAACCTTCACGATACCGTTTTCAGAACGTGTTTTAGCGGAGTCCTCTGCGCGGGAGCTAAAACTTTCCTGGGCGGACTAGCGGGCTAACTCTGCGTAAAGTTCGGGACGGCGATCACGGTAAAACCCATAAACATTTCTTAGTTCTTCAATGAGATTAAGATCTATATCGCCATATACAATCTCATCATTTTGATCGCCAGCGCGTGACAGAACTTCGCCCTTAGGATTAACGATCATAGAACTACCGTAATAGTGATTCTGATTGTTGACACCCCGGTCAACTCCGACCTTGTTGAGTCCACCTACAAAATAAGCATTCTGATAAGCATAAGCGCGAAGCTCAATTTCCCACAGGGGTAAATAGTGTCGACCAAATGATGCAGTGGGAACAAGTAACAGGTCCGCCCCGCGTGTTCCGATCACACGGGGGCCCTCAGGAAAATGCCGATCGTTACAGATAACAACTCCAAAGCGCACTCCCCAGGGAGTATCGAAAACCGGATACCCCAGATTTCCTGGCTTAAAGTAAAGCTTTTCGTTTCCGAATGGATTTTCGGGGCGCTTGGCCATGGGTATATTAGTTTTCCTGTAAACACCCTGAATTGTACCGTCCGGCATGATGACTACAGCCGAATTATAAAGTTCCCCCTTCATTGCCTTTTCATACATCGGGAGAACAATCACCATTCCAAATTTCTTGGCCGCCTCCGCAACAAGATCCGTTGTAGGCCCTGGAACCGGTTCGGCTAAAGAACAATGATCATAATTTTCCTCATAACAAAAGTATGAAGTGGTACAAATCTCATGAAAACAAAGCAGGTTCGCGTTATTTTCCGCCGCTTCCTCTGCAAACTTCAAAACGTTTTGGACATTAGGTTCTTTTTTATGATCTCCAATAAATTGGCAAAGTGCCAACTTCATGACATCCCATCTCCTTTATAACGGCATAGGGCATTGAGGCCCGCCAACTAGTGACCAATAGGAAACACTAGCCCTAAACTCTTACAACACCCTCAAGCATAACCATTTTAATGTTATCCGTATCCTGGAAGACCTTAATGTTTTCCAAGGGATCACCGTCCACTAGAATCAGGTCGGCCAACTTGCCTTCCTGGACCGTTCCAGTATTCAGACCAAAAAACTCAGCATTGAGTTTGGTCGATGACACAATCGCTTCCATCTCAGACAAACCACAACGTACTTGCATTTCCAACTCAAATGCCTCTTCCCCATGTGGATCTGCCGGGGTTCCGAGAAAGTCACTCCCGGCTGCTCGCTTAACCCCTATTTTTTTAGCTCGAGGGAGAGTATCTGCAATTGCTTCAATAGCCCTGGCACATTTCTCCACATAAACTGGATGAAGATCAAGCTCTTTCCCGTGCTCCACGGCCCTTTGAAGGTAACCAATTGTCACCACCCAAGTAACATCTTTTTCCGCCATAAGCTCAAGTGTTGGATCATCAATCCAATAGCCATGCTCAATCGCATCCACACCCCCTTCTATTGCCTTTTTAATCCCTGTCAGTGGTTCGTTCATAAGGACGTTGTTGTGGGCGCGAAGAATTGTACCAACATTGTGTGCAACGGAACTGATAGCACGAATTTCTTCCACGGTAAAAGCCGATTCAGCGACAATAAAAGAAGGGTCGATTCCCCCCGTCGTCCCAATTTTGAGTTCCGTTGCACCATCACGCAGTTGTTCTCTTGCAGCCTTCAAACATTCTCCCACGCCATCCACCAAACGGCAGAAGCCTCGACCACTGCGACCTTCCATCGTTTCAATTGGAAGAAAAAACAAATCGGGGATTCCCCCCGTCTGACACATAAACCGCCCGACAGCGCGCACTCGCGGACCTGCAATACTACCCTCTTCAACAGCCTTTTTTATAAGCAAAGCATTATCACTACCCAAATCGGAAATAGTTGTAAACCCAGCCGCGAGAAGGCGACCGACTTCATAAACGCTGCGTATTGCGTGCATACCGGGGTCTTCCATTGCCCAAGCAAAAAACTCATAGTTCTGGATGCCAAACAGATGAAGGTGCGCATCTATTAAACCTGGCATCAGTGTCATTCCTTTAGCATCAACCACTTCGGCCGACTCAGGGATCTCAACTTCCTTGCTTAAACCAATCTCCTCTATGATATTTCCACGAACAACAACCGTCGTTTCCTCCTGCGGAGGAGCGCCGGTACCATCAAGCAGGCGAGCATTTTGGATTACGGTGGTCTGAAGATCGGAACGCGTCATCCTTTTTCCCTTTTCTCATTAATTTCAAACGATGAAATAGATGGACTTATTCGAGCGTTTCCAATTTATAAAGTGGTAGCGATCTCTCGAAAAAAATTATCCCCGATTTCTAAAAGGGGGTCAATCTCCGCTTGCCGAGTTACTGTCGACAAGCAACCTCTAGCCAGTGAGTTAATAAACACACCGCGATTCAAAGCATAAAGAAAAAACAATCGCTCAAGATTTCTATCACTGGTATGTGCAGCACGAGAATCAATTAGCGTTTCTTCGGTAAAATGAATTTTGAAAAGGGAACCCTCACCGGTAACCTGGGCAGGTATTCCGGTTGATTGAATAAGTCCTTTTAGATTTCTCCTCAGGTACTCGCCATCCGACGCCATCTGATCAAAAGCAGTCGTGTTCAGCAATTCCATCGAGACAACCCCTGCCGCCATAGTAGCTGGGTTCGCGTTAAAGGTACCCGCATGGGGAATCCGCGTTGGACCATCACCAGAAGAATCAAACAGTTTCATGATTTTTTCACTACCTCCCAAGGCTCCCACAGGAAGTCCCCCTCCAATAATTTTTCCAAAGCTCGTGAGATCGGGGTTCACACCAAAATAACCTTGCGCTCCAGACCACCCAAGTCGGAACATCATCACCTCATCAAAAACCAGGAGCATTCCCAACTCTAGCGTTAGATCCCGCAGGCCCTGGAGAAACCCAGGAACTGGCGAAATCATTCCGGCACTCCCCATGATCGGCTCCACAATGACGCCCGCAATCTCATCCTTGAAAGATTCAAGGATCCCTTTAACACCTTCAAGATTATTGAATGGGAGAACTACAACGTTTCCAGCCACCTCCTCAGGTATACCCTCAGAATCAAGAACGGAATTAGGGGCCTCCCTATCACCGGCCGCGTCTACTGCCGGATGAACGCTTATACTGACATCATCAAACGACCCATGATATCCACCTTCGAATTTCGCGATCTTAGGTCGACCTGTGAAAGCACGCATACTTCGAATTGCACAAACGTTTGCTTCGGTCCCGCTGTTACTAAACCGGACCTTTTCCACAGACGGTACCCTACTCACAAGGATCTCAGCTAAAAGAATCTCCCTTTCCGTGCAAGAGGCAAAGGCTGTTCCTTGTGAGGCGACTTCACAAATCGCGCGCACAATATCCGGATGGGCGTGACCATGAGCAAGCGAGGTCGCATTGTTAAACAAATCGACCCGTACGTTGCCATCAACATCCCAAAACTTCGAACCCTCACCGCGTTTAGCATAGAGGGGAAATGGCGGGTAATAGGTGAGAGCCCGTGAGCTACCTCCTGGGAGGTATTCTCTCGCACGTGAATAAAAGGATTTTGACTTGGGATTTTGTTTTTCGAAGGTCCTCACTTCTCGTTGCCAAACTTCCTGAACGTTCGCCATCAGGCCAACCCCTCCCAATGTGTCTTAACTGTGCCGAACGGCTGATTCGTTGCCTCATTTAATTCCCAAGCGAAATCACGATTTAGTTCAGATTCCGCAATAACTCTCCCCCTCCGAATAACGTAGCGCCTCGGTGGCTGCAAACGAAAGGCATCACGGACAGACTTGACGGGAGTAACGACAAGGTCTCCTCGACAACCTGGGCTCATTCCAAAATCCGAGATATTCAAAACCCTCGCGGCCTTCTCCGTCGCCATATCGAACAAAACTTCCAATTCTTCCCTGCTACCCATCTGTGCTGCGTAAGCAGCCAGAAAACCATTCCTTAGGGGATCTCCGTCACCAAAGTTTTCATTGAATGGATCCAAAATGTTATCTTGGGCGAAGGCAATGTTTACATCCGCGGCCAGAAATTCTTTCACCCGTGTTACTCCCCTACCCCGTGGCTCTGAATATAGCCGTGCACCCAACATCATTGTTGTGGGCGGACAAGTTGTGATACACATATCAACCCGCCTAACCGCATCGATTACGTGAGCACTTTGATAAGGATCATAATAGGGAAGAGCCGTAACGTGTCCGGCTGTCACTCGACCATGGTAACCCTCCTCAAACGCCCGATGCGCATAATAATGCAGGTAACGTACATCGGGCGAATAGCGGATATCTATGTGCATATCAATATCAACGTCATACCGCTTTGCTAATTCAAAAATGAATTCAATGTGTCTTCTTCCGGCCTCCTCATGAAACTCCTCTTCCGGAAAACCACCGATCAGGTCTGCTCCCATACGTAAGGCTTCCTCTAATAGATCTCCCGTTCCCGGATCAGATTCAATTCCATGCTGGGGCATAGCGACAACTTGCATGTCCACGTGCTCAGCCATTTGTTCTTTCAACTCAAGAACACCCTCCAGACCAGTCAGCCCGGCAGCCGTATCCACATCCACATGGGTCCGTAATGCCGTAACCCCAGCCGCCAAAGCCCAACCGAGTGCGGTCCCCGCTCGGTCAACAACGTCCCTCACTGTAAATCGTCGTTTTTCCTCTCGGAGATTCTCTCGAGCCTCCTCAGAAGACATACTGACATTGGGGGGCATCCTATCGCTGATTAAGGCCTTGTCCAAATGTGTGTGAGGCTCGACAAATGCAGGGTGAGTAAGGAAGCCTCCAACATCCAACACCTTCAGACCCTCTGTCGACAAATCTTTGGAAATAGAACCAATTCGACCCTCACAAATGCTAACGTCAAGCAAATCATCTTGCCCCCGAAGGAGCGCATTTCTGAGAATAAGGTTAGTCATCTCAACCTAACAGAGTAGAAGTGAAATCTCTAACTCGCCTATCTAGTTGCCAGTGGAACACAAATTTATTTCAGATACCTAAAAAGGGTCCTATCCATCCGTAAAGACCGAAAACCGACCACGGGGAGATAATAATCCCAACACTTGCACTTGACATCAAGCTGGTAGCCCATAACTGCCAAGTCGTTCCATAGGAGATAGACATCCGCGGGATAAGGCTCACCCGTCTCCTCGAGGACCTCTTCCAGAACCTGACAGGCATCGTCCACTTTTTCTTTTACTTCATCCCACATACGCTATTTCCTGGCTCCGATACAGTCCCGAGGAATTCTTATTTGATACCTGCTTTGATGGTTCCATAGAAATCCACGTCATAGCATCTACATATTTCCTCAAAGGTTTTTTCAGAGATTTCCACTACCCGACGTTGAGTTTCCTCAGTGGTGCAGTAACGCTCCAAAAGGCGGCGACCGTTCTTCACATGCTTCCCCTCATCGATGATAATCTCCTCTTCAATACGTTTGGCGTGATGAGATTCTACGAGTGTCACCAAATGCTTCAAGATTTCAATAAGGACCACCTCTCCAGTTACCTGAAAAGCCGCAGCAATTTCAATGGGGTCATTGTACTGCAGGGTCGAATGAAGCAACTCTAAATCCTCAGGTGAGGGCTGAATGTTTGTTATATCGCCATCCTCTCCCATGTCCTCCAAAATCTCAGAAAAAACCTGTGCGTGCTTGTATTCCTCCATAAGGTGCTCAGTCAGCATCCATCTGAGATCCACGTCTTCGTCGGGGAGAAGCAAAATTTGTTTTGCAGGACGAAGAACACCCAAATGAAACTCGGACCAAACTCGATTCTTAAGGACATGAACAAGGTCTTTTCGGTCTATCGAGTCAATTTTGTCCAAAACCTTCTCACGAAGTCTTTCAGCATACTTGTCCGAGTTGGTTATAACTCGAATCGCAAATTCACGACTCTCCATAAACATACAACTTACCTCCTCAGCTCCGTACCCTCAGACAGAACCATACTTCCACCATACCTAGACTTATAAGCTTAAGCCTCAGTATATCAGAAGGTTTTTCCCCCTTCCTGAATTTCATGAAAATCAATTATTCATTACCGGTCTCAACAAACCAAAACACTTGCCGAAACCCTTAAATAATGCTAACATCCCAGCCGCTTTGAGAGAGGTTTGCGTGTACGGGTGGTGATAACCTTACCCTGCTTATAATTCGGGTCAAAACTTAAAAAGCCGTTTCGGCTGGAGGCATTAACACTGTGGCAAAATTCGGCGTTTTTCTCCCTGCATTCGGATACCCAGCCATCACGCTAGAATTCCTTAAAGAAGCCTCTAAGGAAGCAGAAGATCTCGGATATTCAGGTGTTTACCTCGCCGATCATCCGATTTACACGGAGGGGCTAGCGTCTTTTGGACAAGAGGGCATATACGATCCAATTGTTACTCTTTCTCAAATTGCCGCTGTCACCAGTACTATAAAAATCGGTGTAGGTGTTCTGTTAGTTCCTCTACGACACCCACTAATGTTGGCAAAGTCTCTTGCAACGCTTGATATCGCCTCCAACGGCCGTCTTGATACCGGCGTCGGTATTGGTGCCTATGAGCCCGACTACAGATCCACTGGTACACCATTTAAAACACGGGGTCGAATGTACGACGAAGCCCTTGAGGTAATCACCCGCTTATGGACAGAAGATTCTGTGACCCATAATGGCGAATTTTATCAATTGGAGGATATCTCTCTTCAGCCCAAACCCACCCAGAAACCAAATCCAGAGTTTTGGTTCGGGGGTGAAGTCCGGCGAACCTGGGAACGAGCTGCCCGAATCGGATGCGGTTGGGGCCCTTGGGCACCAACCATCGAACATATGCAAAATGGAATGAAAGCGATTAGGGAGGTTGCTGAGGCAGAAGGCCGTGATCTTGCCAACTTCCGCTTTATCTGTGAGGCTTGGACGGCCGTCGATGACGATCTGAAGAGGGCCGAGAGCGCCGTGGAGCCCGCATTGTCTTATTTCGTCAAACACCATCAAATGGATATCGGAATGGACTTCATGCATTCCAACTCCTTCATTGGCTCACCGGAAAACATTGCAATCCGTTTACAGGAGTGGATCGACATCGGCGTGGAAGAGTTCCACCTTGCCTTCTGCCCATGGGAAAAATGCAGAGAGTCAATGAGGATTGTGGCAAAAGAAATAATGCCTCAATTTCAATAAAAATTTTGAGATCTAATCAAACACGTCCCAAAACCATACTCGAATCGCCAGCTTGAAAATGAAAGAAAGTGAGCTCTGGCCCATTCTCCGAGATTACTGGCATCCGGTTGCCTTTTCTGAGGAGGTAGCCGAGCGCCCAGTGTCCGTTGAGCTTTTAGACCAACAAGTTGCAATATGCCGTCTCAAGGGAAAGGTATGTGCCTTCCATGACCTATGCATTCACCGGGGAACTCCAATCTCACTTGGGTGGGTCGAAGGAGAACATATCGTTTGTGCGTATCATGGATGGGCATACCAAACAAATGGAGAGTGCGTGCGAATTCCTTCCATCCCACCCGGACATTCGATTCCCAAAAAAGCCTGCCTGACCACCTATCTTGCTCAAGAACTCTACGGCCTCATATGGGTGTGCCTATCTGGATCTCCCCGTACTCCGGTTCCGGAGTGCCCCGAATTTGATGATCAATCCTACCAACCGTTTCTAATGCAAAAAAAAACCTGGAAAGGTAGTGCAGCTCGCGTCATGGAAAACTTTTTAGATCAATCCCATTTTGCTTGGGTCCACGAAGGTATCCTCGGCGATCGCTCTCACCCCATTGCGCCTGAAATGAACCTTACTCGAAACGGAGAGGAGTTCGTCTGCTCATTCGAGAACATCCCAACTCCGATAGCACCGTTTCCACATCTCCAGACATACCATATCTATCTTCCTTTCTGCTGCCATATGCAAAAAGCTGAACTCGGAAGCCGAGCGAAAGTACTTTTTGTAATTGGCCTTCCCCATTCGAGCCATATGAGTACGCGGTTTCTGATCGGTCTAAGAAACTATGATCTTGAACAAAGTGATATTGCGGACGGTCCCGTGTTTGTTCTTGAAGAAAAAGTCAAAGGCGATATCGAAAATCCTGTCATCAAGGAAATTATCCAAAGCCATGAAATTGTCTACGAACAAGACTCCATAATAGTCGAACACCAGCGCCCTGAAGAATTGCCTCTCGACCTAACCGAAGAGCTTCACGTCAAGACCCCCGATGCTGCAGCCATCGAATACCGAAAAATGCTCAAAGAAATTGGTCTTGAAAACTGAAAGGTCCAGAAGAAGCCCGTTCCTTTTCCTCACTCACTAAATCTGCTCTTATTCAAACTTAAAACGCCAAGTATCATCAGCCTGAATAATTCGACCCGCCACCGGAGTAGGGAAGTGAGCTGGGAAAATGAGGGTATCCGTCTCGCAGTATTGATCCAAGAAAGCCCGCCGCGTGGTCCTCGCACTTTCTGGATCAATGCAAAAGCAGCTACTCCAATCCGGCTCAGCACATTGGATAGCGTGGTGCATCAGGTCACCACTGAGGATGGCCTCCGACCCCCCTGATGACAAGTGCGCGCAAAAATGCCCGGGCGTGTGCCCGGGACTTGGCTCAAGTCGCATAACTTTATCGAGTTCGAAGTCATTATCTACAAATTCGGCTTGGTTGGCTTCAATGATGGGCAAAATGCTGTCTTGGTAATGTGGATGGTCTCCCCCTTCCGATCCCTGGAACTGTTCCCTCCAATACTCCCACTCCCGTTTACCAAAAAGGTATTGTGCATTGGGGAATGTTGGGACCCAACGCCCGTTTTGAAGCCGTGTGTTCCACCCAACGTGGTCAACATGAAGATGAGTACAAAAAACAAAATCCACTTCCTCAGGTGCTAAACCGGCACTGGCAAGGTTATCAAGGTAGGGCCATTGCTTCATGTGATAGCGAGCCCGCTGAGGCCTATTTTTGTTGTTACCACCGCAAGTGTCTACTAGAATCGTGTGGTCTGGCGTTCGAATGATAATGGAGTGAAACGCAAGGATGAACAATCCAGAATTTGAGTCCATCAGTGAAGGCTCCAACCAGTGACGATGCCCTTCAATAGCTTCTTCCGTGCAATCGGGAAACATCTCAAAAGGAGACAACAACGGACCTTCGAATTCGAGGACACGCTCAATCTCAATATTTCCGAGGTACCACTTTTCCATCACCTGATTCTCCATTGACGCAATGGCCTGAAGCCTAGTAAAACCAACCGAAATACAAGGGGCATTAAAATCCTAACCATGAGGAGTAACTATGGCATATATTCAGCAAGTTGAGCCCGAAGATGCAACCGGAAAAGTTAAGGATTTTTACAATAAACTCATAGAAAGAGATGGACAGGTAAGAGGGATCTTTAAGCTGAATAGCCTGAAACCCGATGTGATGTTCGGGCTCGGTAATCTTTACACGGCAGTAATGTATGGAGAGTCTGGTCTTTCTCGTATCGAGAAGGAAATGGTTGCGACAGTTGTGTCGGCAATTAACGGATGCGACTACTGAGTCAAAAATCACGGAGGGTCGCTCCGTAACGAATTAAACAATGAGAAACTTGCCCTGCAAATTATCGAGAATTTCCACAAAGCCAATATAGCCCCACGGGCTCGGTGCATACTGGAGTATGCGGAAAAGCTGACTTTAAAACCTCGTGAAATGTCAGAGACAGATCTCACTCCCTTGCGGGAGCAAGGACTAACAGATGAAGACATTTTTGACGTTGTACAAATAGTTGGATATTTCAACTACACCAACCGGCGGGCCAACGGACTGGGGGTCGACTCAGACGGGTAAGGCCCATCAGACACAAGCACGGAACGGGCACCAAAGTCCAACACAACAAACAAGAAGGGATTCCGAGCTCTCGTGAATCCCTTCTTGTTTGTTGTGAGACTAATTACAAATTAATCTTCCAAAGGCGCGCCGTATTTTTCCACATCACCTTATCCATATCCTCCTGCGCTATAGGTTCCAATCCCAACCGTTTTGCTTCATCGTTCAGGCCAAGCATAAGTTCAACCGCCATGTGTGTATGGGAATTCTCCGAACCGTATAGAAGTTTTTCGTATCCACATAGCCGGCCAAAGCGCTGAATCGTCCGAAGGTTCTCCTCTCTTGTAAACCAACCCCAGTAAGCCAAATCTGCATGGATATTGTCATACCTCGCAATAAGAGCCATACATTCATCCACCCAGGGCCAAGCCAGATGACACACAACCATCTTCATCTCTGGATAACGTAAAGCTACATCATCTAACAAATATGGCTGTTGGTACTTCATGGGGGCGTTCATACACGGCGTCCAGCCCATATGAATCTGGACAGCAATATCTAGCTCGATGAATTTCTCATATAGTGGAAATAGGCGCTCATCTCGCGGATCAAAATGATCGTAAGCGGGATAAATCTTGCAAGCGTGAAAACCCTGGTCTCGGATATAATGTTCCACCTCTTGCACCGCTTCGTAGACGTCTCTCAGGGGATCCACGCTGCATGTCAAGGCAAAACGTTCAGGTGCTGCCTCTCGGACCTCCATAAGAAAGTCGTTAGGAGTGTAAGGGCCCTTGACCCGACCGTAAACTCGTCGGTGATCGGAAGTCATGATGCACATCATGTCGACTTTGTGCTCGTCCATCTGTGCAACCAATCGCTCCCCGACACTCAGGTTCTTTTTCCCTCCGGTCCACTGCTGAACCCCTCCCCAGGCTCGGTACAACTCTTTCACCCACCACTCGGGATAATGCTCCCCAATCTTACCTGCATGAACGTGGCAATCTATAATCATTCGGAGACTCGCCTTCGCATTTACAGTAAGAGAATGCTGACCTCAAGGGATATCTAATGGGTTACAGATGTCCTATAACCCATTGGGTTATCTGGTCGGGGCGAGAGGATTTGAACCTCCGACCACCTGACCCCCAGTCAGGTGCGCTACCAGGCTGCGCTACGCCCCGTGATAAGTAGACTGATTAATCATTAATGCTTTAAAAAATACATGTCAAGCGACGTTATGAATTTACTAAGCGAATCAAAATATACAAAAACCTCAATTGGAGGAATCCACAATAAGATTAGAGTGCACGATGAGATGAGCTAAAAACGAGCTCCCTTTCGGAGTCAAATGAACGATATCATGAAACAATTGCTTTCCATTTAAACGCATCTTTTCGAAAGCAAATAGTGGATTAATCACTTTGACATCTTTCGAATGGGCCAATTTAAGCAATTCTGCAAGGAGAACCTTTTGACGAAGTGCCTGCCTTTCCAATGCACTTTCCCAAAAACCAATGGCCGGATTTAATCCTGCAAGGTCATCAGGAGACATTCCAGATTTCAATTGACTTAAACCTGTCCCACTTGACAAAGGTTGAAGGACAAATATCAATCGAATACCTCGAGCCTTGCAAATATCAATTAACCCTTTCATGTTTTTAACAAACACACCCCGATATCGATCTTGGAAACGAACTTCCGGAATCGGAGATCCCCTCCTCCAAAGAGCCCATTTCTCTGAAATAGTAGTGTAAAGAAGACTATGTCCATTTAACCATTGGTGCATTTTGATAAAGGGAACGCCCCAAAAAGATATCTTCTTCAGTGAAATAAAACGTCCATGGGCTGTATCATTATAAGCGGAGTAATTAATAATAATATCGGGATCGTATTTTGTAAGTTCGTGCTTTACAAGAGTCAAAATATCATTGGATGAATATCCTAAAAACCCTGCATTAATAACCTCGAAATTCTTTACAGGGTATCTAGATTTTAATGAATTCATTAAAAAAGAGGATAATGTTTGGTCATCAAGATTTTCCAACCCCATTACGGAAGACCCACCTGTGAGGATAATTCTTGTAATGTCTTTTCCTTTTTGAGGAGTAAATGGAGAAGATCTAAAGCCTAATGAATTAATCGTATAAGATGTAACTTTCAATTCTCCTTTGGAATCAATAAATCGATGCGAATAATTGCCTGGGACCCCCTTGTAATAATAAACACCTTTCAAGGGTTGATATTCCTTGGATTTATAAACATACACTCCTTGTGACATTGCAGAAGAATGCTTTCCTGATTTGGAAACCTGCGATCTAAAAGATTGATTAGATAAGCCATCCGAAGAGATAGATCCTTCTTTCAAATTCTCTATTTTTAATTTTTCTTCTAATTCTTTATTAGCAAAAGAAGATGAAAGGTGATAATAAAAAATTCTAGTGTGAAACCCTAGATGTCGAACGCGTTGAATGAATTCAAACCCCAAAAATAGAAAAATGCAGGGAACCAGTGCAAAAAGAAATTTTTTGATAAATCTAATTAGGCTACGGTGAAACAATATATTTTCCCTAATAAGATATAGATTACTCTGAAGTATTAATTCTTAGCAGATTTAATACTATCAAAAGCTCCAATGACCATAACCCATATTGGTGGAAAAACAGAAAGGAAGAAACGACCTTGGTATTCTATAAGTGTCATACTAAAGAAAAGAGTAAACCCATGAATCCACAATATTGTGAGGAAAAATAATTTTATTTTGAAAAGATCTGTTTTCATTTCGAGGTTTTTAAAAAAACTGCAAATATAATAAAGAGATAGAGCAAAAATAGATGGATAATAACAAAAGTTTACTATTAAATGCTTGATACTATATTCAGAGTGCCAAAAACGAAAATATTGCAGGTATCGATCAAGGGTAATTAAGATAATGTCGAATATTGATTCAGGAACCGAATGATATGTACTCGGACGATTTTCAATTACCCATCCTTGTATATAATAATTTCGATAAACAGATAATTCTCCAGAGTTCTTGGGCCAATAATCCAAATAAATCATTGCCCCATGGATCACTATAGTAATTAAAGTAATTATCAAGATCGAAATTAATGATAAAAATAATAATTTTTTAGGATTATAGTACTTATCAATTGCCTTACCAAATAAAAAGGTAACTACAATAATTATAAAAAATATAAATCCTGGGGGACGAAATACTGAAGCAAAGGCGGAAACTAAAATTACAGGCCACCATTTCCCATCGAGAATACCCTTAATCATTAAGAAAAATACAAGGCAAGTCCAAACAAAAAAAACGGAATCAGTTAATATATAGTATGCCCATAACCACATATCAAAAAGTGGGAAAAACAGGAACAATGAAACTATAGCTATAATTCTTTCATTAAATTCTGGGTAAACTTTCCTAAATGTTATCTTAGTAATAACTGGAATCAAACCCACAATAATTATTTGAAATATTATTATGGACTCTTTTACATAAACTCCGAATAGGCTTTTCAGTGAAGCAATGATAAATGCATAACCTGAATACAATAAATAATAACCTGTTAAAATCTCCTTAGGGTTAGTAAGCAACTTATCAGCTATTTGGAGATGAGTATTAGTATCTCTCCCTGTTCTCGCACCCATAAAAAACAGGACAATGAATAACCAAATTAATGCTGTCCCGAATATAATTAAATTTTGATTCCGGCGAATTAGAACCATTCAACTAACCCTATCTTCTCTAAATTGAGACAAATTCAAATTCCAGGAATAGATGTCTTCATTAAAAATTTTACTTAAAGGGATTTTTTGGCAATGTAAACTCTATTCAATCCAAATTCGAAAGGGATCTCTTTTTCAATATAAAAATCTCCTTCATTGAATACCCCTTCGATTACCTCTCTATCCATCCCTGGCAATTCCCCCTCACTCAAACCACCTCTTGTTTTCTCATCTTTATTAAACAATCCATGTATTATTTTTCCTGTCAGCGGGCCAATCATCGTGATTATCAAAATCCCACTATTCCTTAAAACACGATTTACCTCTTTAATTGCTTCCAGTCTATTCGGAATATGGTTCAATGCAGCAACTATAGTAACAGTATCAAAAACATTTGACTTAAAAGGAAGTTGTAAGCTTTTGTCTAAAAGTATATTTATCCCTTCCCAGGGATAAATATCTACTCCAACGCCACTCCCATATTGATTTACAACATTATTATGACCACATCCTAAATCCAGCAACCGGCCTTGAATAAATGGTAGAACTTTGGATATTCGGATATTTTCGAAAATATCCATACGAGGCATTAGAGCATCCCCTGTATTGCGAATAAGTAATATAGGATGAAACTAATCAAGGGTTAAAATATTGTATAGTAGAAAATAAATTATTTTTTTATTGGATATGGAGGTCGTTCAGTAGGGTCTCTATTCCACATATGTTTCATTCGATTAAAAGCAGATTCTACTATACCTCTCTCCCATTCTAATTCTTCCACAGATTGATTTCGTTTAAATCTTCTCACTTCCTGATCTGGAAGGCCGTGAGGAATACTAGAATAGGCCAGAATTAATAAAAATAGATATATGAAAGTGGTTCTAATTTTACGAGAAAAAACCGGAAGGCTTATAATTTTTGAAAGGGCAATTGACGCAATCATTACAACAGGTGGGATAAAGTAAAATAAATATCTTGGATTAGACAAGTTATACCACATAGTAAACATGACATAATAAGTTGAAAACCAAATAATAAGAAATGTAAATAATTTATAATATTTTTTTATAAAACAAAGAAATATACCCAAAACAAAAAATATTTGTATAGCTATAGTAACCTCATTTGGCATTGCTCGAAACATTAGAGACAAATCATCAAAATCTACTAATCGTGAAATCCTAAACCCTACAATCCTTTCGCTAAACATTCTGTCTGTGATATATGCTGGAACAATAGGAATTAAAGCTACCCATGTAAATAGTAATTTTTTATTAATCTCTAATTTAAGTTTTTTGAAAATTAATGGAATACTTTTAAATCCCCAATAAACCCAAAACACTATAATCATATAAATAATAACTCTTTTGTAATTGTACCCTACACCAACAAGATATACTGCGACTAATAAATCTTCTGATTGATTATGAATCTCATATCTTATAAACCAGTAGGAAATTAAAATTAAAAGAAATAAGGTCCCACTTGCATAATTGCCTGTTTGCCTAAAATAAAAAGAGATTGGGACGAGAAGATAAATGAAAGCAGCTAAAAGTGATGTTTGGCGGTCGAACTTTAGATCCATAGTGAGGTAAATAAAATAACAGGAGGCAATTCCAAATATCAGTTGGATAATTCTCCCCGTCCAAACTGTATTCCCTAAAATGGAATAACCAAAAACATAAATAATCCTGCCAAGTTGAGGAAAAACGTATAAATCTATTGTTGCAGGAACCATCGTTATAAGAACAAAAGAGGATATAATAAAAATTATAATTCCAACTATTAAAATACCACGATAACTATAAAACCAGTCGATAGTGTTCGTTAATTTAATATTCTTTTTATATGCATAGAAAGTTAGTAGGAATACTGAAAGAATAATTATTCGTAAAATTGATAACGAATTAATTAAACCTAATTCATTTAATAATATGTCTACTTTATGAATAAGACTAGTAGCCAAAAATCTTTGATAAGATTCATCACTGAAATAATAATTCGAAGGGACTATAAAAATAAACCACAAATTAATTACAACTGTACCGATAAGAATAAGGAAATATCCGTATTCTTTTTTGAATATTAATCCTATTCTTTTTATTCCAACCTTATAATTTCCAGTAAAATTAATTCTTTTCAGTATATTATAAAGTATCAAAGAATTGATTATAAAATAAACTAAATGAAAAAATAGTATAAGTATATTGATTTCCCGAGAAACAGGGATATACCATTTGGGCCAGACAAAGTATAGAAGGGTCCAAGACACTATATATAGTAAAAACAACTGCTTTTGAATATTTTGACTGGAAGTTTTTTTTATAGTTTCAATAGTCATCAATTAATTTTTGAGTTTCGGGGGTCTTTTCATTTAAAAGAATTAGTTTTATGGATTATAAGATTAGTATTTTGAAGGATATATTCGGACAGGATACGGGCAATTAGTATACTACCCTTTAGATTCAGGTGAATAGGATCGGATGAAGATGGACGATATTCTGATGGATTCAAATCCTTCATGATTTCCCTAAAAAAAATAAACTTATCAAATATTCTATTTTACAAATCATTAATATCATTCTCTAAATTATTTTCTAAATTTATTGACCTATCATTAACATGTGCATTCGGACCCCAGTCCAAAATAGGTAATTGTGTGATAATTATAGGGACACCCATCTCCTTCCCTATCTTATTAATTCCAATTAATGCCTGGACATGACTATGGTAATTTCTAGGGTTATGATAATAAAGATTCATCATATATTTAGTTCTAATTGACACTCTATTTCCAACATCCACTTTTTGTTTCTTTTCATCTTTCATTTTAGTTTCTACACTTAAATATTTATTATCATCATTCATTTCCTGATATTGCTTTAACACCTTAATTACTTTTAATGTTTTAATGTATAATTTATAGATCCCTTTTAAATTTATAGCTCCCCATCTTCTTATTTTATTTATTATTGTATTTTTCCTTAAATACATAGGATTACCGCAATCATCGAGGTCATTAAAAACATAACCTAATATAATAAGGTCGGGTTTTAATTGAATACCTTTATTCCTCAGCAGGGAAAGTTCGTCGCAACTATTATACCCTCCAACCCCCATATTAATTACGTTGATTTTTTTATTAATCCCATTTAATTCAGTTTTTTTCCTTAATAATTTTTGAAGGATAGCAGGGTAAGTATTAGAGTTCCCTTGGAGAATTCCCATCGTTACAGAATCTCCCAAAACTATAATTCTAATTTCCTCAGGACCTTTTTCTAGTTTTATTTCATCTGATCGGAAACCAAGCGAATTCACTTTTATTCCCCATCTTTCGTTTTTAGTCCCAGGTATTAGTTCATATGGTAGGCTTGGAATTCCACTTTCCCTAATGAAATTATGCAAACTTTTCAATCCAAAACTCTTTTCAATAAACCCTGTTTTTTCCCCGACGTAATTAAATCCTTCAATCGCTATTATTAATAAAATAATAATAAACGTCGGGATTATTATTACGTAGAGTATGATTTTTTTAAGTGCATTCATTTGATCTAGGATTTATTCTGGATATGCTTTATTATCAAGAAGATTAACAACCTATTTAATTATCATTTGCTTTATATTTAGATCTTCTAACTATCAAATCGGCTACAAATCCCATCATCATGATTTGAACACCTAGTAACAAACTTAATATTTCAATCTGTCCAATATCAGCATAAAATATCACTCGGCATATCAATATTAGCAACCCAATAAAAAACAAGATCATTCCAATTGGGAAAAAAACTTTCAATGGATTAAAATAAACAGTTGTCCTTATGATTAACAATAAAAAATTGCTCATATCTCTTATTGGTCTTATTTTTGATTTACCTTTTCTTATTTGATAATCCACAGGAATATATTTCACTTTCAAATTATCACTTAACATTGCCAATGTAAGGGTTGTCGTAAACGAAAAATTTTGTGGCAATAGATAAAAGTACTCAACGGCAACATCTTTCCTGAAGATTCGCATCCCCGAATTGAGGTCCGGGATTCTAGAATTTACCAATAAGTTAGCTAACTTCTTTAATACCCACCTTCCTAATCGCCTGAACTTTTCAATTCTAGAATCCAGATCGGATCTTGCTCCAACTACCATATCAAATTCACTCGATTCTTTAATTAGACTAGGGATTTCTTTTGGTGGATAACTTCCATCTGCATCCAAAATAACAATCTGCTTACCTTTAGACTCACGGATACCCGATTTCAGTGCAGAACCATATCCTTGGTTTACCTCATGCGTAATCACCTTCACTTCTAACTCTCTCAAAATCAAAGAGGTCTTATCCGTCGATCCATCATCCACAACAATCAATTCATATGGATGGTCTGACCCCTCCATAACATCGATAATTTCACGCATTACTTCACGGATCCCATTTTCTTCGTTATACGCCGGGACTATAACACTTACCATTTCCATTTAAGATCAGTTTCCTTTAACTCGGTTTAAAGTCTCTTATTTCGTCAATTACTCAAACATCATCGGCACTAGTTGCTTTAAACTTATAAACTCTCAATGACCAAATCCTCTCAATTTCCTTAGCATTTTTCAACTTCCTGTTTGCCAATTCTACCAAAAAAGGAAGTCTAACTTTTCTACCTACCCACGAGGCCCAATTCGCTAGTTGAATCTTCTTGGCTGTGAATGGATCAGTATTAGAAAAGCGCCCTAGTGGGGATTCCAGGTCCACCAGTTTAAGCCAAAATTCAATTTCCCGTTCTTTCTGATCACTATAATCTTCTCCCACTAGACCTACATACAAACCCCGTTGGTGTATCGATAATTTCCCAGGGCGGTCCCAGGCCACGTCAATAACATCAATAACTCCTTTTTCTGTTGTATTTTTGACGTTGTAATACACATTACGAATTCCGTTTGTAGTCCATCGATCCCTCCTAGGCGCCTGCACGACTAAAGCCTCTCCCTTTACCTCCTTCAACCAATTCGCTGCCGTTAAATAGCCCGATCGAACTCCAAAAAGATATTCAATGTGGAAAAATTGAAGTAGGATGAAGATTGGAATTAAGCCCCAACGCACTAGTTTCAAGCGGTCATATTTCCATAACACAAATAGGCCCCTTCCAGCCAACATAGACATAAACAACGTTGAAGGAGCCATATTTCTAGCGAATGGTTTTAGATCCAAAATTATCATGAGTCCAATAGGCAGCAAAATCCCCGCTAAGAGGAAAAATTCCTGTGTGGACCTAGTTCGCATGAAGGCCAAAACCGTCACAGAAAATCCCAAAACAATAAGTAGGGTTACCAAAATCCCTTCTCCATATAGAAAAGGCATCCAAAGTAACCCGCTGAGTTGCCATGCCCAAGTGACTTTTATACCCAAGTGGTCAACTACAGTTCTTTTATCAATTAAAATCCCTGAAATATAGGAGGAGATTTTGTCTCCGTAGAGCCAGGAGTGATCTGGCAGTAACAACCATTCAGTTGACCAGATAAGCATTTCCATAATTAATATGACACCAAGCAATGGCAATGCGAGCAAAAGAATATTACAAACTCCTCTTCGAATGCTCAAACCACGGACTATCCGATATACTTCACTCAGAAAACAAACACCAACATACGCTGCCACTATGGGATGGGAGGTCACACCCGCACCAAGCGCAAACCCTGACGCTACGAACCAGGCACGACCATTTCTTCGATTTTTCCAAATTGCTTTCAAATAACAGGTTAATCCTAAAACCAGGAAGAACGTCCCTGCAATATGAGCAAACCCACTTCTTGACCAAATGAGATGGAAACCTGAAAGAGCTAGGGCAAGGGTAGAAAATAACGAAATCAAATCATCCTGCTGCCATACTCTCCGAGCTAACCAGAAAACAAGGAGAACCGTCAGAGACCCTAAACCTGCATTGAGTAACAAAAATTTATAAGTAGAGACACCCACTACAAGGAAAAAAATCGATGTTAAAAGAGCAAAGAAAGGTTTCGTGGGATGAATAAAACCTCCCCTTCCCCCAACGTCAGCGATCTGATCTCTCAGCGCATTTTGGCTGACTTCAGCAGGCACATCCTCTCCCTCATTTAGACCCCACCAACGAATGTGAGTCGCTATTTTTGCAGGCCCTTTATAATTCTTTGTTTCGTTCCCTACCTGCAATCCAACATCTGCTAGTTGAAAAGTGCGGAGGAATAATGAGCCAACCAGGATAATTAAAAGGAAAATAAATGTTTTTTGACGCATCACCTTATTCCACTATTTCATTCTCTAAGGTATCAGTTCTGATTTTCTCATCCCAAAAGAACGGGATCAAAATTTGCACCTTTGCTGCAAAAAACCTACCTTAGAAGCCTACATATTTACAGTTGATGTCAAAACTTTTTCATATTCCTTTGTTACGTTAGTCGCGTGGTACCTTGAGGGAATCCCCAAAACAGAATGTCCCATCTTTTTTGAATCCAGATTTTCTAGTATAGCTTGGGCCAAGGCCGTTATATCTTGAGAAGGGACAAGGGTTAACCCCGATGCACTCTCAGCAATTTCTCTCATCCCGCCCCCAACGCAATCAAAACCAACAACAGGTGTTCTACAAGCCAGTGCCTCGAGTACAACATTCGGCAACCCCTCCCATCTCGAAGAGAGAACAAAAAGGTCCGCCTGCCAAAAATATGAGTATGGATTTTCAACAAAACCAGGCATCAATAAAGAATCAGAAATTTCCAACGAGTCCGCTAAGTCTTTGAGCCTCGCTTCTTCTTCACCTTTTCCTAGGATCGCAAGCCGCACATCCGATCGTTGACGACTAACAAATGCAAATGCTTCCATCAGCAAGTCAAATCCTTTTTGCTTGGTAAGTCGTCCCATAGCAAGAACCATCCGTTCTTCTTTTTTCGTAGGGTTCGCAAGACCTCTTTGTTCCTCAATCTCAACAACATCAACAGGATTAACCAGAACTTTCAGCCTGCAATCTGAGACTCCAAATTGTCCCACTAATTCCCTCCGAACCTCCCGAGTCAAACAAATCACTCCATCGGCACGAGGATAGAGCCTGAGATATAACCAACGCATCAAAACGGAATGGGGAGAACTACTGATTGAGGCACTTGGTAAGTTTGCCTCCCTGACCCATAATTGCGTGTTGCGAGGCCAAAAAAACTTACTCCCGATAACGATTAAATTAAGATATCCAAGTGTGGAAAAAACAACATCTGGTTTAAGCCGCCTAACAAGGCGAATAATAGGAAAAAATGACTTTCTCACACGGCTCACACTAAGATCTGTCACTTCTACATCTGATGGTATTTGACTGATGTGGGGTCCGGATGCACTAACCAAGGCTAGATGGATTGTAAACTTCTCACGATCCAAATGGTTAAGCAAAGTCAAAAGTACTCGCTCTGCACCCCCTCCACCCAACGACGCTGCAATGATCAGTAATCGATTCATCTATCTAGCCCCGTAAACTTTGGAGCACGTCCCATTTTATTTTTTAGAAAGTAATCACACATCAAAAATAACCCGTAGCCTTGGAATAGATTAATAAGCGGTTCTACGGTAAATCTCCACCATTCATGTGTATACAAGAAGAGGTGAATGAAAACTTTATAACCAACTAATATATATAGAAGTGATAAAGGCCCAACACGGTCAATTCCAGCAAAAATACCAACTATGAACATGATTGTTAAAAAAGCACCAACCCACATAATGGTTCGCTCACTCGAAATAAAATACACAAAACCAGGTGTCTTGACATAACGCTTCCAGTTCCAGAATTCATACAAATTTCGAAAAAGGTCTCCTCCAATTATCCTAGTAGCATGCAATGGGGAATGAACGATAAAACTGACCGTATTGCGAATATATCTTCCGTCAAAAACCCCTAGAGGGATGAACCCTACTTCCTTATCCAGAGAGGGCATGTTATAGGCTGTTTGTATTACCTCTGGCTTATTCAAACGAAAGCGCCCATGCGCCGTGTAGTTTCTTGCCATCAAAGGGATCGTCAGCAATAAAATTCCGATAATCCAGCCAGCCAAAACCTGTGTTCTACAGCGACGCACCATTCGTAACAACCAAAGTGCCCCGATTACCGCAAAACCTTGGTACTCTGGTCTTGTTAAAATCAGGGCGCCCATCAAGCATCCTCCTACTAGGGCATACCACTTACTTCCTGGGCTTTCCAACTCTCGACTTTCATGTTGGATGCGAGACAAAATCGCCAACATCAAAGAAAGTATGAACAGTCCCAAAGCCTCTGAGCCAAGATATGTCCCATAGATGATTAAATATCCCCTACCCGCCACTAATAAGGCGCCTATCCGAGCTGCCAAAGGCCCAAACCAAACAACGCCCAAACGGAAGAGAAATACTATGGACACAGCACTCAGCAAAGCATGGATGTAACGGACAATGTCCGGACGATGCCCAAAAACTTTATAGACTAAAGCATAAAACAAGCCAGGACCCGCATTATGGGCATAGATATTCAAAGACGGATCAGTTAGCTCTCTCAGACCACTCGCCAACTTCCAACCTACATCATCGTAGACGCCACTATCTGGGCCACCAAGAAGTGTCGGATCTAAATCCGCCTTATTTAAACTGAACGCAAAAGCAGCACGAATGGTAAATGCAAATAAGAAAACAAAACAAATGAATACTCGGTCATCATTCAAAAAAACCGAAACCGTCTGACGCAAATAACCTTTAATGCGCTTCCATGGCACCGTCATTCGATCTTCACATAGTCAGAGCCGCCCAATCACCAAAACTGCAGTAACTGAAGCAATTATCCTAAATGCAGGGTTTTTTCCTAAAAAAAGTCCTGCACCAACTAGACCTAGGAGCAAAAAAGGAATGGGAAGAAAAAACGCCATGAATTTTGACCCACCACGCGACCTCTTACTGATGTCGAAGTGGGACTCCTTCCATGTTCCTATTGCAATTCGCAAAGACCATTCAGTAATACAAAAAAGAAAAACGCATGCACCAAAAATTCCTGGTATTTCACGTGGTCCCAATGGCCACCAACGAACAGGAATTGGAGCGGATATATCCAGAACCGAAACCATGCCACTCATGACAAGGAAAAGCAGAGTACCCGAAGCAACTAAACTGAAAATCGACTCTTTTAGCAACCGCACCCAAATAAGAGTGTAAAAGAGAACAAGCACCAAAAAAAGAATAGTAGTAGCTATTGTTTCGAAACGTTCAACGAAAAGATTGGGAGAGAGCAAACCCGCTCCACCAGCCAACAGCATTGCCAAACCATATGCCCACATACTTTTCACAGAAAAACTCGCTATTATCAAAATTTTCGAAGCAAACAGTTGAAGTCACGAAAACTACTTGGGAAGCAAGTTCAATATGCTTTGAAAAACCAACGATGGGAAGGGAACCTGATACTCAACAAACGCTCCAAGAAAATCAATCAAAAGGGAGGAGCATAGCCCAATGCCTTAAACTTCAACGAAACTATCCTTGTTCCTTTTAAGAAGGTTATTATTAATTTAACGGATTTCCAGATTCCTCATCAGTTGCAATTCTTCTGTCCGCCAAAATCGAAAAAAATCCAACAAACACCTACAGTGGCTAACAAAAGAAGTGAAACTCGGAATCCTATTGTCCACAAATTAATCGAAGGGAGCCATGTAGCCGGAGATAAGACAATAATCATAGAGGTTGTAACTGTGACGAAAAAAAGAATGAAGGCTAAAGATGTCAGGCGAAGATTTTGTCGCCTCCTAAGTATCCTAGCAACCCAACGAACAACCATAGACGTTCTACCTGAACTTGCTAACAGGTTCAACAACATCTGTGCTCGAGAAACAATAACACTTGAATTCAAAATAGAGTTTGAAGGTTTCCCAGTTTCCTTCGTCACTCCTTCTCTCACATCTTCCGTATATTCGTGGGATAAGCGAAAGAGAATAGAACATTCCAGCCACTCTCTTCCTTTTTTAGTTGTCAAACTACTCCAAAACATACTCAAGGTCCTTAACAGAGCGCTTAAAATCTTCCCGGGAGGGACGTCCAAGAATGATCTGCACGATCTCCCCTTTAAATGTATAGTTTGCACCCATAAATTGAAATTGGTCTCCCATTCGAATTTCGCGGCCTCGCATATCTGACAGTAAACCTTGCCAACTCCTACGTACCTCTCCTTCAAGCAAAATTAGATACCAACTCGGATGACCAGAAACACTTTCAATATAGGTAATTTTTCGTGGCCGATAATTGGGATCTGCCTGTAGCTCCAAATCCCCAACGGAAATAGTCTTGCGTAAAAGATTATTCATCTTTACAAGGACAACAACACTCGCCTCTGTCCTTTCTGCTCCAATATCTACACCTTTCAACTCCTTTTTTAATTGATGACGAATTTCATGTCGAACACGCTCTTTGTAATTGGAGGAATATAGCTGAAATCCGAAATAAAAAAGGACAACCAGCAGAACAAGAACGATTAATGCCAAAAAATCAATAATGTTGATTCTTGAAAAGACACGACCTTTTTCATCTAGAAATGGCAATTTTTCTATCCCGTTACATGAAGAACAGAGACACAACTATCGTCGCATTAGTTCAAAACTTTTTTATTCAGTTGCGACCAAACGGCAGATAACCCACCAGCTGCTAAAACAATGAACAAAGGTGTCAATAAGTCTCTATGGCGCACTAGCGTCCACACATTCGCATCTAAAATGCTTATTGGAATGGATATGCCAATAAACAACACTAACAAAAGAATCCCCAACGGAGGAGAATTTATAATGCTACGTGCCAAACCCAAAAAAGCGAAAGGGATTAGCAGATACCCTAATAGCTGAATTACAACTGCTGCAATCTGTCTCTTACCCTCTAAGCAACAGGGAAAAGGAAGAAAAGCAAAGTGACTAACACCCATAAAAACGCCTCCTAAAATACCCCATCTACCAGGCAAAGGCATTCCCATTTCCTTTTCAAGTTTTATCAACTTATCCGATTTTTCTCCAAACAAATGCAAGTGCACATCATAAGGATTCATACCGTAGCCTGCGGAGGAATAAAGTGCATATATGGAGGGGGGGAATATTTTGAAGTTAGACGATCCACCACCACCTTCCCGACGAATATTAAATCTAACTACACGTGAAAGCAGGGTATCGAAAGTCGTTCTCGGTGCAGGCCAAGATGAAATGGAAATGGCAATGATTACAGCAGATAAACCAACCAAAATCCATCGCGAGAACCGCCAATATTTAATCCCGAACCAAATTAAAACAACAGAACCTATTAAAAACCCTAGAAATCCTCCCATTCCCTCCTTAAGGATTTCCAAGGCGATGGTGGCCCCCACTAAGCCAATCAAACCTGACCAGTTCCCCGATAGCCAAAAAAGGAGGCAATAAATTATGATAGAGAACAAGAGAATTTCTAAGGGATCCCGCAAAGCAGTTGAAGACCACATAATTAAAAAGGGGTTAAAAGCTATTAAAATCCCACCTATTTTCCCAGCTCTAACACTAAATAATTTCTTCCCGACGAAATAAACTACAACCGCCAAAAGACTTCCAAAAATTCCATTAATCCATTTTAAGGCTAAAGGAGCATAACCGACTAAATGGTACAAAAAAGCTAGTCCATACGTGAACCACCCCGTCCCGTGAAATCCCTTCAAAGGTGGAACATGAAGACCTTCATACCTTGACATGAAATCTGCATAAACAACGTATTTCATTGAAGCCGGAAATTGACTCAGAAATAACTTGACGTCAGCAAAATCCATTTTCACTCCGGCAAAAACATTAGAAATATACCATGCACCTGCAGAGTAACGCTCACCATCAGGGCCAAGGAAAGGTGAAAATTTCGCCTGAACAAAAAAAAGCTCATTGATGGTGCCAAACAAAAACCGTATCCCAAAGGAAATCAAAAAGATTCCGACAATAAATTTACTATCCTCTACATTCCCAAATCGGAGGAGGAATCCAACAATGAAGAAGACCAAAGTAAGAACAAGAAATGTTCCTGGGAGAAATGCCAAGACACTACTTATAATCAAAGCAAATAATATCCATTTCAAATCAATTCTCTTACCGATATTCAAAACAATCAATCCTTAAGTATTTCCAAGACCTATATTATCCCTTGGCTTAGAAAGAAATATAAAATTGCACAAATTTGACAACCGACCGCAAACCTTCTGGAAACAAATCTCTCCTTATCCATCATTTAAGTTTCATCAAACTTTCGATGTTTTTGGCGGTTACAAAAAACCAACAAACCATTGGAGCCCAGAATCATACTAATCATCCAAAAGACATAACGGTATCTAAATATCGCCCCAGCATTAGTGACAACCAGGCCAAGCAACAAAGTGCCAAAAACAATAAAAAAGGCCACCAACCATATTTCCATCCTTTTCCGTTCGTTCCAAATACAAAACAAGGCAAAGATGGAAACCAAGTACATAAACGCTGTCTCAAGTCCTGCCATAGCCCTACCCCAGAAACCTACAAACTTACCCCGCTGGAACCACAAACTTGGAAAAGGTGACCCAAATCCGACTTGCATCGCACGGGGCAAATATCTAATAACATCCCTGGGATTCGCAAATTTTACTCTGCCATCAACAGCGGAACCTGCTTCTGGATCGTAAAGTCTAAATCCCTCCCGCATATTCTCAAATCTCATCAGCCAACAACCCGGGCGAAAGAAATCACTAGAGAACTTCCGGCACTGATTCAAGTAAGTTGAATAGTTGACCAATTTCCCATCCAACAATTCACGCTTTTTCAACTTATCATGCGCGGCTGGGACGAAACGCGTACCGACAAATCCCAGGTTGTAAACTATCGAAACAAAAATGATCAGGGGCAAAAAAAGTTGCAAGAATCTATCCCACTGAAATTTCCTGTTGAAACCCATTCGGTATAAAAGAATCAACATACTTAGTACCCAGAAAATAATCGCTAACTCACCCATATAAAATCTGGTCCAAATTAGTATCAGAAAACCGAAGACGGCAATAGCCATCCTCGTCCATCCTGATTTACTTGTATTGCCATTTCTGACAATCTCAATTAGTCCAAGCCAAAAAAGGAGCCATCCGCAAATATACAAAGGTTCCTTACCCATCTGTGTAGATTGAATAAGAAAAGTGGGAAGCAATCCCACCATAGCAGCAGATAACATTCCGACTTTGGAACCAAATAGACATCTTCCCAATTGATAAATTAGCAACAGGAGCAGCATGTATACCCCTGTATTTAAAGGTACCAGGCTTAGCCTCGAATTACCGAAAAGATAGTAAAAGACCGAAGATATTCTGATATGAACTTGAGCACTATCATCACCAACCGCCCACCACGAAGCTAGTTCATTCTTTTTTAGTAGTGAAGCCAACCTAGTAGCGCCCAATTGGTCCCCACGATTATCTGAGAGAGCATTCCAAGTCCCCATCCCATCGTGAAAATTCGGGAACCAACCTGCCCGAGATATGCCATAGAGACCAACTGTAAACAACACATGCACAAAACCCAGAAGTACAATTCCACAAATCACGGACCTGTTAACTGGTTGGCTTCGAAACAAAAACCATTTCCCATTTACCAATCTCAAGTAATTCGCTTGAACAAACTTCATTTAAGCCTCTTTGCCAACGACAGGTTTCACTATTTTGAAAGAATCATCGGTATTTTTGGCCATTGCCCTTTTCAGTAGTGCAGCGAAATCTTCGGCAATTTGCGAGGTCTCATAACGGCTCTTGGCAAGAGAAGCAATGTTATCTTTTTCTGACAAAAGCTCAGAGCTACGGAGAACAGCATCAGCAAATCTATTCTCGTCCAAGGGGCTAAGAGCGCCATTCACACCCTCCTGGATAACAGCATCTGTAACTCCCGAAATCAAATGCACAACGGCTGGAAGACCACACATTAGCCCCTCCAATATTGCCGTTGCCAAACCCTCAGAGGTCGACGCATGAACTAGCAGATCCGAAGCCCAGAGGTAACGCTCCACATCAGGATAATGCCCATCCAAAACATGCAGTCGATGGAGAAGGTCACGACTTTTAGCATCCAATAAAATTCCATCTAAGTATTCCTGATCCTGCAGCAAAACCGGACCAATCATAATTAGATGGTAATTGTCGGGTAAACGATCCAAGACTCCTACCAAGAACTTCTGATTCTTCCAGGGACAAATATGACCAACAGAAACCATCAACACAGCATCCGATTTAATACTTATCGAGAAGAGCCTTTCCCTTTCTCTGTATTTTTCTTCATCGGAAACGGGAAAAAACCTGTCTGCATCGACAGGATTAGAACGAACTTGCACACGGTCCCCAAGACCATAGCGGTTACAAGCCTCAGCTAAATAAGGGGATACCGGAACAATCAAAGAAGCCCACCTTAAGCTAGCTCGTATGAATGGACGAACCCAAGTCCGGTTATAAGGGTGCTCATTCATCGACGTCAATTCCCTTACCAAAGGGAGTCGGTTTCGATGAGCCCACCAGCTTGCCGCCAGGGCCAACCAAGAATTTCCACAGGAGTGTACGACATCGAAGTCTCTTGGGTTCAATTTCCGAAAATGTCTGTCCGCCAAAAAGAATTCTACGATAGCCCAAAATAAAGTTGGAAAGGCACGCACTATCTTCCATCTAATCTGACTTTGCCGTCGCACTCGCAATCGATAGATAGGAACGCCCCCATCTTGACCTTTTCCTTCGACCTCATGGGATCCTGTCATCACACGAAGCGCCCAAGCGGGTTCTTTCCGCAACAGGTATCGGTAAATGCGCTTCATGCAAAGACCAACTCCCGTGTATTCCGGTGGATACCTTGATGTAACAAGAAGAATACGCATTGCATCCCTTCTTATTAGGAACAACTCCAGAGGAGAGGTCTCTTTTGAAAAAGAAAACTAGATTTCCAAAAATACCTTGCCAGTCTTTTCGAAATTACAGGAAATAAAAATTTTATTGGGGAAAAAGCATCCGCCCATATTAAGAGTACGTATTGGTTTCTGGGAGCAAATAGGTTTTCATGAAAGCTTCATCTAACTTCATGGTTTTTTTCTCTAGTGCCTCTAAGAGAGCCGCCTCATCAAATAAAGCCCGATTTTTTTCGTCTAGTTTGCCCGAAACAATGGTCGCCCGCTTTCCAAATTTCTCCAAACAATCTTCGAACCACGGCTCCCAACCCCCATTGATGTAAATGATAGGCTTGTTAGTACAAAGAGCAGGTCCAATTGTTGTCGTAACCGTTAGATGGAAGATAAATGCATCGGCTTCATCCATCACCTGCTCAAAGGGTTCAACGATCACCCTCACGTTGGCAGGGAAACGATAATATTGCTTGACCATTAGTAACCCCTCCGGATGTCCTTTATAAAGAACCTCATACCCAGCCTTCACAAGTAGGTCAATAATCCTGAGCTCTAGATCTAACATTGTTAGGTCCGGAAGCTTGTTCCATTTAACATGTTCTCCTCGAAAGAACCCCCCCATTACCATGACTCGCCGAATATGAGTTGTTGCCGGTTGCCTTCGATATCGTTTCCAAGTCGGCACAAGAGAGTCATCATTCACCGAAACCAATTTGACAGGATTTTTCAACGGCGGAGGGAAAAAATCGAGAGTCCTTTGAAACAGGGGGACATGGCTCGACTGGCCAACCACAAAGTGATCGCAGGCCGAAAACTCATATACTGAGTAATCTCTTAGGTATCGGCAGGTATCATATCCATGGCTGAAAGCTGTAACCATACCGCCCATCTCCCGGACAACTAATCCGACAATCTTCGAGTAGTAGTTCGCTCCGCTCACACCCAGGTAGTGGGTTACAGTGTCACTTTTCAAGGCATCTCTGACAAGAACCAAATCACGGGCTGTACGAGAGAGCATTGTGATGGTTAAGCTCTTCAAATAATTTTGCATGGGCCGACCTACTAGTACATCATTGGCAAATCCAACCTCGATAAAACGCGAAACCACCTCTTCGGCTAGTTTCTCAATCCCCTGTTTGGTTTTTTCTGGAAGTACAGGCCTGCCTGACCGACCGAACCAGGTGGCTATTAGGCGAAGATCCACCCACTCCTTCAAGGAGCCCATGAAACGTTCACCCAGTGGCCCTGGTCTATAAAGCGCCATCACCCTACCTTCACGATGATCTCCAAACCAACGGTTTGTTTTTCCAACGGCAAAATTATATTTTAAAGAAAACAGGAAATTGGCCGGACGCGTAAGGCTGCGCTTCCACCAGGCTCGAGAGAACGGCTGCCGCCCAAATAGAAGTGGTCCAGGTAACGATGTGTCTTCGAGTAATGGCCGATATAAAATCGACTCCTCACTGGCAACTGGTTTCAAACCCGCATCACGGATAATTCGGAGATTCTTCAGTGCGATTAAGACCTGCCCAATCTCCCACGGGAGCATCACTCCTACACCTAAAAGCACTGAAAGCAATCTCGAGCCCTCATATGCTTTTATAATATCTTTGCAAGCCTCATTCAGATCTTCTGTCAAACGATTGTAGTCGTGAGGAGAAGTTGGCCAAAAAAAACCTTCCCCTTGCAAGTCACCACCCTCGTGTAGGGCTGCAGCTAGATCTAAAAACACTTTTTCCGGCAAATCACTCAACCTCGATTCTTGGTTTCATAATCTGATGGGTTTGGAGTTTGCTTTCCTACTACAAAAGGAATGAAATAACCTGTTAGCACAAGGAGTACAAAGAGTCCAAGTAGAAACAAGATCAATCTTCTTGCATATAAAATAAAGAGGGAAATCGTCGAAATTGAAAATCAGTGAAGAACTATCGATCATTTCCATAAATAGAGTTGAATAGGATCATGTTTTCTGGAAGTACACACCTGTCCAATCTACGTTGATCAATTCTGCTTGCACATCCTTACGCCCGACAAATTCGTCAACTGCCTGTTTACATCCTTTCCAATAACCATAGTCATCAATCACAACAAATCCCCCCTCCACCACATTTCCATAAAGCTCTTCCAAGCAGAATTTCATGGAATCATACCAATCACAATCTAAGTGCAGGAGGGCAATCTTACCAATTCTGTTTTTGCTCGCAGGAAGCGTTTCAAAAAACCAACCCTTGTTCAGATGGACTCGGTTCAAATCTAACCCGAACTTCAAAAACAACAGCTCTCGGACTTTTTTCTCTGAGCCATGAAGGCTTCCCTTGTCTAATCGGCTCCCTTTATGAGACACATCGTTTCCTCCGGGTTCAGGCAAGCCTTCCCACGAATCAAAGAGCCAAACATTACGATTTTTATCTGATTTTGCAACTTCAGCGATAATTCCTGCACTGCCTCCATTGCAAACACCACACTCCACAAAGCTACCTTCTATATTATTTTTTAGTAAATTTGAGGCTAGAGCATGCAAATTTGATAGCCGCCTGTATGGAACCATTGTGTACGAAGACAACCTATAAAATAGCCAAAGTTTTTTAAAAGATAACCAATCCTGTGCGGGAATCGTCCTCAAAGACTGCAATCCATTATATGTTTTCAAGACAATGGGGGTTTTTTTCGCGATGGACTTAATAAATTTCATAATAGTCCACTGACTCCTTTTTGGGAAATCCTGCCTTGACCCATCCAATCATTTCAAATTCTTATCGAGACATATCTCTTCGGAGGATTCGGACACCTCACGAGAAGACCTTGTGGCAATTGCCTTAGCAGGCACACCAGCTACAATTGTATCCGGTGGCACATCTTTAGTGACTACTGCTCCAGCAGCGATAATAGCTCCATCCCCTACGGTAACATCTTCGAGAATAACTGCGTGAGTCCCTATCCAGACATCATTGCCTATATGGACTTTTCCGAATTCGTTCGGTTGTAACCGCATTGGACTTCCTGTTTTATACCCGTGCTTATTGGCAATAATAACTACATGGGGGGCCATAATGCAGTATTCTCCGATATCTATTTTTCCGAATTCGCCCGCATAAAGATGACAAAACTCTCCCACCTGTGCCCTGTGACCCAACCTGATGTTTTCTCCATTTCGAAACCGAGCGGTATATGCAATCCGATGACTTTCTCCCTGAAGTATAAGCTTCTCACGTTGAGCTAAGCTCATGACATCATAATCGTTCAGAATCCTTAGAAGGTGTCGTAGAAGACGGAACGATTTTGAAAACATTCTCTTCAAAGTTGCTAAATTGAAACCTCGTTCCTTCATACCTGTTTTCCCCCTGCCAAATCCAAACCCAAACGAAGACGAATCCATTTCCGCCAAAGGTTAGTAATAAGCGGAGGTTTATCGTTTCCAACTCCATTTCTTGTAATATGAATTAGGTCACCTGGGCCTTCGATTCGACGAATCATTCCACCGTTTCCGGTAATGAGGAAACCTTCTCCATATTTCCGAATGGGTCTAAAGGAGTCTTTATTCCACAAACCAAAAGGCAAAGCGACATATGGCCGATAATGCGAAAGCCCTTTCAACATATCGTGCGACTGGAGAATTTCCCGCTCCTGTTCTAGATGAGACAACGCTGACATGACGTAATGATTCTGAGTATGATTGCTAATTGACAATAGACCATCATTCAACTTTCTAAGATCATCCCCTCGCGCATAAAGCCTATTCGGAATCTTTTCCTTAGGGGAAAGAGACAGGAGTCTCTCTAAACGACGAAGATTGAAATTTCTCTTAATATGTCGGTGTAAAGGCTCTTCCAAACACCAATCTGGAAAGCATTCTCTGATTACATCTGGATCGCAATCTCTCTCAATAACCATGGCCTTAAATTCCCAACTGACCTCCCCCCCCATGACAAAAGCACCGCTGACAAACATAGTTGCCGGGATAGAGTATCGCTGAAGAATCGGCCAGGCATTTTCACAGACCCCCTTAAATCCGTCATCAAAGGTAACAACAAATGCCGCCTCATCAACTTGCCCTGCCTTCAGCTTTTCTAAAACTTCCTCCAATGAAAGAACCAAAAAATTTTGTCTGATCCAAGTCATTTCCTGCTCGAACCGCTTTATCGAAGTAACCAAATTTGGACCCAAGAACTCACTGGGTTCATTGGTTACCTCGTGATAGGTAAGAACAGTTATAGCTCGGAGTCGCTTAAGTAAAGCAATCGTCGCTTTCTCTGCGAGGGTCCTTACTACCTTTTCATCCCCATTGCTAGCCACGAAATAATGAATCCTCCCTTACCAAATAATCCAAAAGAATCCTACACTCCAAAAGTAGAAGGGGGCTCAACAGAGACCGAAAACCATTGGTCATACCAAAGGTGAAGTACAAACAGGGTCCACAATTTAGTGGAAAAATTTAGCCGTCCACTTCGATGGAGAACCAGTAAATTCTCAATATGGTTATAATCAAAGTATCCCCTCTCACGAAGTGCCGAAGTCCGAAATACATCCCCCATTATGCTACTTAACGAATCAAGAAGGTCTTCCTTCACGGGGGCAGTAAATCCCTGCTTTGGCCTTTGGGCAATTTCTTCTGGTATTAATCCTTTAGCGGCGTTCCTTAAGATGGATTTTGTTTGTCCCTTTTCGGTTTTCATCGACGCAGGGATAACCATCGCGTACTCCACTAATCTGTGGTCTAGAAAGGGCACACGTGCCTCTACGGATGAGGCCATTGATATCTTATCCACCCTCATCAGAAGGGTCTCTGGAAGCCGATGTTTTAGCTCAAGATAGATCATCCGTTCGAGATCACCGCTCTCGGGTTTTTCCCTTGCAATCCGCTCTATGTGCGGGCGAATCACTTCGTAGGAACTACTAGTGGAAATACCCCTTCGGAACTGCGGCAAAAGAAGCTTCACTTTCTCAGATTCGGTAAATCCTGTTCCTAAACCCCAGAAAAACGCCTCAGCACAAGATGCTTTACGGAAGCTCTCAGAAATTTGAAATCCCCGGTGAAACTCTCGCGAGAGCCCCGTCGTGGCAAGATACATGATCCGGGCTAAGATACGTGGAATCATATTCAGGTATCGCCAGGTGCGGTTATGGAAATGAAGAATATCTAGGTAGGCGGGATAGCCGCAAAACAGTTCATCACTTCCCTCGCCCACCTGAATAACCTTCACACCATTTTCATACGCCAACTTCGAGGCAAAGTGATGGGGAATTGTTGCAGGATCTGCAACAGGTTCATCTAGGTGGTAAACGATATGAGAAAGAATTTCAAGATACGACTCTTGATTAATTAGCTCTTCACGATGATTCGTCTTGCAATGGGCAGCCACTTTTCTCGCGTACGGAATCTCCCTCATCGACTTTTCATGACCCCGGAAACCGACGGTGAACGTATCGACCGATCGCTCCATCCTCTTAGCCATCATGGCTACTACAATACTTGAATCGATCCCGCCACTCAGTAGCGCACCGAATGGAACATCACTCATCATACGTAAATCTACTGATTCCACTAGTAATGTTCGAATTTTTTCTATGCATACATCTTCACTCTCATTCGAGTTTTCTTTCTCTGGAACGATGGCATCCCAATAGACTTGAGTCCTGGCATTTTTCCCTACTTCCTGAATCATTAAAGTTCCAGCAGGAAGTTTGTGTACCCCCTTGAAAAGTGTTTGAGGGGCGGGACAACTTTGAAATGTCAGGTAGTGATAAAGAGCTGTTTCATCGATTTCGCGCGGAAAACCTGGATATGCTAACAGAGCCTTAATTTCGGACGCAAAAAGTAAGCAACCATTGTGATGAGCATAATAAAGTGGCTTAATTCCCAACCGATCTCGAGCAAGAAGCATCTGTTTCTGTGATGAATCCCAAAGGGCAAAAGAATACATTCCTCGAAGCTTAGAAACACTACTTACTCCATATTCTTCGTAGAGATGGATTACAGTTTCCGTGTCAGTTTTAGATCGATACCGATGCCCACAATTCTCCAAAGCACGGCGAAGTTCGAGATGGTTATAAACCTCTCCATTGTAACTAATCCAGATGGTGCCCTCCTCATTGCTCATGGGTTGCCTGCCCGCCTCCGAGAGATCCACAATGGTCAAACGCCGATGAGCTAAACCAACGTTTCTCTCTGGACTCAGATAAAGGCCTTTTCCATCTGGCCCTCGGTGAACCAAAGTGTCCCGCATCTGAATTAATACGGTTTCCTCTAGCGGAGGACCATGATCCAAGCGAAGGACGCCTACAATTCCACACATTTCATTTAATTCCCGGAAGTCTCACAGAAAA
>CAYTIB010000008.1:0-47368 GCA_964437725.1 uncultured bacterium
TAGCGCCGCCCGGGCCATTGAAAATTTCTTTGATTTTGGACATTTCGCATGGGTGCACGATGGAATCCTAGGCGACCGCAATCAACCCATACCCCCTGAGGTCACACTAAAAAGGGAAGACAACGAACTTCACTTCTCAGCCACAAGGTCAGCAAGCCAAAGCCACGCAGTCCACGCAGTCGAGCACAAAAACAACTATCGGGTCACCCGCCCCTTCTCGATTCACCAATGGAAGGTAGAGCCAGACGGTAAAACGGAGGCTTTCTGCTACACGGTCATGCCCATATCGGCCGGTGAGTGCGACCGATTTTTTATGACGGCTAGGAACTATGAGGGCGGCCCCTACGATGGAGATAAGCACGCCGAACTCCAAAATGTGGTTGCGGAGCAGGACCGTGCAATTGTTGAGAACCAACGGCCCGAGGAACTCCCATTGGATCTCACTGAGGAGCTTCACATAAAGGGACCTGACGCACCTGCACTTCAATACCGGAAGATGATGGGAGAACTGGGCGTTGAATAAAATGTCGGATATCACCTACCGCAGATGCCCAAATCACGGAGGGAGGAACACCGGAAATGCCCTTTGATGACCCGCGGGATTTTTTGGAATACCTTGAAGAACGGAAAGAGTTGCTCCGAATCACAAGTGAAGTGAATCCGAAGCACGAGATCGGGGCTTACATCAGGAAAACCTCCGATCAGCAAGGACCCGCCCTTCTTTTCGAAAATGTCAAAGGACATGAAAAGGTTGTTGTGGGTGGTATTTTCGCGACACGACAGCGGATGCTTATGGCTTTGGAAACTCCTACAGAAAAAATAAACGATTTTTTTTATGAAGGAATAATGAATCCCGTAACGCCGAAACTAATCGAAAGCGGTCCTTGCAAAGAAATTATCCTATTGGGAGACGAAGTTGACCTTGAAAAACTTCCGATTCCTACCTATGCCAAGGGAGACGGAGGGGCATTCATTACCCACGGTGTTCAAATCAGCAAGGACCCTGAAACCGGCACCAAAAATGCATCCATATACCGTATGCAACTACAAGGAAAACGCCAGTTAGGCATCCTTTGCGAAGGCTATCACGACCTCTATCGCCAATACGCTAAAGCCGAAGCGCAAGGAAAAGCGTTGGAGGTTGCCGTGGCTTTGGGTGTCGACCCTGTAATTATGCTAGCCACCCAGATTCGAGCAGGGTACGGTCAAGACGAGATGGACTATGCCGGTGGACTAAAGCGTAAAGCCATCGAACTGGTTAAATGCGAAACCGTAGACCTAGAGGTTCCCGCGACCACAGAAATCGTCATCGAAGGTCTGATGCTACCTCATCACCGAGAGTCGGAAGGCCCCTTCGGTGAATACTCCGGCTACTACGGCCCAGCCCAGGAACGCCCTGTTATGGAAATTACAGCTATCACCCACCGAAAGGACCCCATCTATCACGCGGGTCTGACTGGGGCACCGATGACAGAAAATCACTTCCTGAAGGTCCTTCCTTACGAGATGACCATGCAAAAGGACCTGAAAGGAGCGTTCCCAGGCATCAAGTCTGTCAACTACACGGCTGCAGGGTGCTGTGAGTACATGGTCTATGTCAGTATGAAAACTACGTTTCTAGGGGAAGGGCGCAATGCATTGATGGCTGTTTTGGGACACGTCCTCCATCCAAAATACGCAGTAGTTGTAGACGACGACATAGACGTCTTCAAGGACGAACAAGTACTCTGGGCCATCGCCACCCGTGCACGCCCGAAGGAAGATATTGTCGTAGTCCCTAAGTATCCTAGTCCAGCACTAGACCCAACCGTTTCTGAAGGGACTCTTGGGTCAGCAATGGGCATCGATGCAACACGGCCGTTCGAGGAACCGTTTCCGGATGTCCCTTCACATCCTGGTTTAGAAAATGTCCCCGACTTAATTAAGATGATGCGAGAGGGATCCACGTAACCTACTCCAATCGCTCTATTCGGGTTTATACATTTAAAATGAAAGGAGAGTGCGAGAACATGCCCACTCCATACGACGTGATTGTTATTGGGGCAGGGTCAAACGGTCTGACCTTGGCGTGCTATCTAGCAAAGAGCGGACAAAATGTCCTTGTTCTCGAGCGACAACCTCACCCCGGCGGGGGGGTCACTTCAAAAGAAATTGTGCCTGGATTTACCACATCCCTTCATGCTGTCAACCACAACTGGGTACATAACGGGCCGATAAGAAAAGACCTAGAATTAGAGAAGTTTGGGTCCCGATACATCTTCCCGGATATTATTTACAGTCACATCTTCAGTGATGGGCGTAGCCTAACTCTCTATCGAGATCTGGAATCAACGGTGGCCGAAATCGCAAAATTCTCCGGAAACGATGCAGCCCGATATCGAGACTGGATTCGTGAAAATGAATCGATCTTCGAATTTATAACACGGGCGACATTCGAACCACCGAAACCTTTTTCCAAACTCTTTGAATTGCTTGAAGAGACACCAGCCGGCATGCGCGCTCTGAAGAGTTGGCTCATGAGTATTGAGGATGTAGCGAACGCGCTGTTCGAAAATGAATGTGTGAGGGTGTGGTTCATTGTTTATTGCGGTCAGACAGTCAATGAACCACACGCCAAGGGAACCGGACTAGTTCCTGTCTCAAACCTAGTCAACCAACACCGAGGTGGTGGAAATTCCTTGTCGGTCGGTGGATCTCAAAGCATGACGAAGTCTATGGTCGCCTGCCTAGAGGCGAACGGGGGGGAGCTCCAAACTAACTGTCACGTATCACAAATTCTGACCGAGGGAAATAGGGCAACAGGTGTTCGCTTGTCGGACGGAACAGAGATCAAAGCTAAACGTGCGATCGCAAGCAACTCTGAACCGCAACAAGTATTCCAAAAAATGGTTGATAAGAAACATCTCTCGGAAGAGTTTCAAGAACAGATACGAAATTTTCAATTCGTTAATTTCACTATATTCGGCATACACCTTGCCCTCGAAGAAAACCCAATTTACCGTTGTGAAGACGACGCCCCTAATCAAGCTTTTAATGCTCAAATTGGAATCGATACTCAAGACGAGATCCGAAAACATTTCTATGAAATAAGCATTGGAGAACCAATCTCTGAGCCCGGCTACATGGTCCTCCACCCAACTCGCTATGATCCCTCTATTGCTCCCCAAGGAAAGCACATCACCATCATCTGGCAATATGGTCCTTGCCATCCCAAAGGAGGCGATCAGCTCTGGGATGAGATCAGGGAGGAATATGCGGATCTTTGCATGGATGTCTACAAACGGTTTACTAAAAACGTGACGAACGCCTCGGTCATAAGCCGGTTGGTCCATACTCCCCTTGACATCGCACGGGAGAACATTTCAATGGTCGGAGGGGACATGGTCAGTGGTCACACCATGCTAGATCAAGCTGGTATCTTTCGACCTTTTCATGGGTATCCTCCTTACCGAACGCCTATTAATGGCTTGTATCTTTGCGGACCCAGCACCCATCCGCGGGGGGGATGTCATGGCGCTAACGGATACAACGCCTCCGGTGCTATTGCCGAAGACATGGGAATTGAGCCTTGGTGGGCCGACACGAAGTATGAGGTCCTCAAAAGCTAAGCTGAGGGGGATACAAGATGGCATCAATACAGTCCATCAAAATCTGGGCCAGTGGCAATCCCATCCCTGCATATCTAGCGACACCTGACGAAGATAAACCTCACCCTGGCTTAATGGTCTTTTCGGAGATATTTGGCATCAATCAAAACATTAAGAATGTCTGCATGAGACTGGCTGAGCAAGGTTACGTTGCTATTTCGATTGACCATTTTCATCGAGAGGAAGAATCCACTTCGCCCTTCGACCATCCGGAAATTGGGTTGGAGAAGCGTTCCAGGCTCAAGGATAGTGAGATCATTGTAGAAATACGCTCTGCTGTTGACTATTTAAAGACCTTAAAGATCATTAAATCCGACTGTATTGGATCGCTTGGATTCTGCCTGGGCGGGCGCCTATCCTATTTAGCTGCCTGCACAATTGCAGAACTTTCTGCGTGTGTAGTCTTCTACGGAGGAGGGATCGTTTGTGACAACCCAACGGAAAATATGCCAATTGCCCCGGTCGCGATGACCGAAAAAATTCAATGTTCTGTACTTGCTCATTATGCGGAAAAAGATCACACAGTTCCTCAAGGACACCTCGAAACAATACGGCAATCCCTTACAAATCACGATAAAGATCACGAGATTATCCAATACCCCGGGACTCTTCACGGCTTTGCCAACGACAGCAAACCAGATTCCTACAATTCTGAGGCGGCCAAACTAGCCTGGGAACGAACCTTCGCTTTTCTTGAAAAACACCTGAAAGATAAAGATTCATGAAAGAGAATCGCCTCTGGCCCTTGCTACACGCCTATTGGCATCCTGTCGCCTTATCTACTGACCTTCAGGACGATAAACCAATTCCTGTTCGGCTCCTAGATAAACGCCTAGTCATCTGTCGGCTTGGAGGGGATGTGAAGGCTTATGATGATCTTTGTATCCACCGAGGAACCCCCTTATCTCTGGGGTGGGTGGAAAACAATAACCTCATCTGCGCATACCACGGATGGTCCTATAGAAGTGATGGAAAGTGTGTCCATATACCGTCAATTCCACCGGAACATCCTATTCCCAAAAGAGCATGCTTGACGCCCTTCCCTGCCCAGGAAAAATACGGTCTGATCTGGGTCTGCCTTTCGGACAAACCTAGCCATCCTATCCCTGAGTTTCCAGAATATGACAACCCCACATACAAACTCTTCATGATACAAAGTAAACGGTGGGAAGGGGAAGCTGCACGTGTAATGGAAAATTTCGTAGATCTAGGCCATTTCGCCTGGATCCACGACGGCATCCTCGGAGACCGGTCACAACCCCTAACCCCGAAAATTCATATGCATGAGGGAAGCGAGATGCTTCGGTTCTGGTTTAACAATATTCCGGATAAAACTGCGCCTTTTGTCCATAGACGCAGCTACCGCCTTTACGCACCCTGGACGTTGCACATGAGGAAGGAGGAAGAGCATGGGAAAGCAAAGGTTTTCTTTTCCCCTCACACGGCTCACACGTCCAATGAAACGACGGAATATATGGTCGTTGTCCGCAACTATGATTTGGACGATACTGACGTTTCTCATGGGCCAGTGATTATTAAAGACAAAGAAGTCCAGGCTAAGGTAATAGATGAATCGGTGAGGAAACTTTTCCAGCTTCACGATTTAATCTTCGAGCAAGATTTTGAGATCGTCAAAAAACAGCGGCCTGAAGAGCTTCCGCTCGATTTAGCAGAGGAGCTTCACATAAAGGGGCCGGATGCTGTCGCCTTAGCATATCGACGAATGCTGGGGGCGCTGGGTGTAAAAACGTGAGGCTACTAAAGTATTCCCAAAAGACAAAAGAAAGTAACCTCACGACGAGGGAGTCTTTCAAGACCCGCTTCCTGTATCCTCCATTTTTGACATACCAGAGTTCAGATTACTCCGTTTTTCCATACTATTGACCCGCTAAACGCGGATTAGACGTAAAATACAACTCACTTCGATAGGACAAGAAAAAGATGATACTCAAAGGAAAAACGGCAATTGTTACGGGAGCAGCCTCTGGAATCGGCCAGTCAACCGCCGTAAAGTTTGCTCAGGAAGGGGCCAATCTGACTATTGTCGACGTGGACAAGGCGGGTTTATCAACAACCGCAGCGAGGTGTGAGAAAATAGGAGCAAAAGTTCTGGCGCTGGAGAAAAGTGCGGCCGACTTCGGCGAAATGGACCAATTCGTAGGTGAAACCAAAAATCATTATGGTGGGATTGATATACTCGTTAATACCATCGTCTTTCGTATCCGTGGTCCATTCCTAGATATCAAACCTGAGGATTTTAGAAAGGTTCTTGAAGTCAACGTCACAAGCTATTACTTTTTGACACAAAAAGTCGTCCCGCACATGATCGAAAGAGGGGGAGGCAGCGTGGTTCACATTTCCTCCCAGCTCGGTTATGTCACCATTCCCGAATACTCCCCTTACTGTACTTCGAAGGGAGCTGTCCTTAACATGACCCGTGCACTTTCTTATGAACTGGCAGATCGTAACATTCGGGTGAACTCTGTTGCCCCCGGCCCCACGGATACCCCTGGAATCAATAAAGGCTTTCAGGAAAACCCAGAAATTTTAAAAAACCTATTAGCGAATGTTCCTATGAACCGGCTGGGTAGGCCAGATGAAATTGCAAATGTCTGCTTGTTTCTCGCAAGTGATGCCGCCAGCTACATTACCGGACATAACCTGGTAGCGGACGGAGGATATGTCACCCATTAATTGGTTTCGGTATGTATAAAATTGGTGATTGGAGGTAACAATGACAAACTCATTTTTTGATGAAGCGTGGACTTCCCACACCTTCAAAGCTCCCGATTTCATGGAGACTATCTGTAATTTTGGACCTCGTTTCATGGGCTCAGATGGGGAACAAAAAGCCCGAGAGTACCTACTAAATGAGTTCAAAAATCAAAAACTTGAAGAATGCGAAGCGGAAGACATGAACTATCTCGGGTACCAAATGGAGCGGGTAACTCTCCGCGTTATCTCGCCCGAGACCCTGTCCATCCCCTGCGACGATCTGGGCCTGTCAGGGTTTACACCAAAAGGGGGAACAGAAGCTGAGCTCGTTTACGCCAGTGAAGGGGAGGACGAAGATTACGCAACCCTCTCCAAACAAGGGGAAGGTTGCATTGGGAAAATTGTCCTGGCTGACGCCTTCAAATCTTACCAGGCGGTCCCCAGGGCGGAAGAAAACTGGGCTTTGGGTTTTATCCTTGGGACTCGGATGGAAGAGGAAGTCGTTCGCGTGGGAGTTACTAATCTCTCTGGTGTCCCTGGTAGAATTCCCGCTGTCGCCGTAGCCCCTTCACAAAGTCGAAAGCTTCAATCGCTTCTCAAAAACAATCCTGTCCGTGTGCAACTCGAAGTTACTGGCGAATACAGAAATGAAACATCTCAATCAATCAGCGGAATAGTGCAGGGGAAAGAGAACCCTGAGGAAATAATATTTGTTATTTCGCATTTCGATAGCCATCGAATGGGTCCCCACGCAGCAGATAACGCATCGGGATGCGGAGCTCTTCTTGATCTAGCCAATTTTTTTCAAAAAGTTCACCCTCGTCGGTCAATAAAGTTTCTCGGCTTACCGGGTGAAGAGTTCGGTTTTTTGGGGGCCAAACAGTATGTTGCACGCCACGCGCAAGAAATAAGCAAGGCAAAAGCAGTCATCAATCTAGACGGTATGATTTGCTCCGAAGAGGGCAGAACCAATGCCGAGTTCACTAAAGAAACAGAGGCATTAACAAAACGAATTGCGGAGAAGCACGACCTCCGAATCACCCAAATGTCCTGCCCTCCCCATGCCTACAGTGATCACTACGAATTTCAAAAATTGGGAGTTCCTGTAGTGTGGTTTTACGAACTCGACGATTATTATCACACCGAGTTAGATATTCCGGAGAACATCGACAAAGTCAGATTCGAAAAACATACAAAAGCTTGTGCGGATGTCATCTGGTCGCTTGCCCAGGACTAACTGTTCCAAACATCCCACAGATATCGAAGCCACCAAAAATGAACAGATATGAGGAGTTAAACATGGCTTTCACCGATATCAAACGACTGACTACCAACGGGGCCAAATTAATGATGGGTGCTGCTATCTCTCGGGCAGAGGAGTTTGGCATCGCCGCGACAATCGCCATTGTCGATGCGGGTGGTCACCTCGTCCTTCTGGAACGTATGGACAATGGGCGTTTCCACACAGTCCATTCCTCCATCACTAAGGCTACCTGCTCTTCTTCAAATAAGCGGCCGACAACAACTCGAGGTGCCCAAGGACAAGAGCTAGACACCGCCCATGCCATTGGTCTTGCCCTAGCAGCAGGCCCATCTCGTTGGACGGCCATGGAGGGAGGATTTCCAATTATCCTAGATGGTGAATGTCTGGGTGGAATTGGGGTGAGCGGCGGGACCTGGGAACAGGATGAGGAGATTGCCAAAATCGCTATCAAGGCAGTGGGTGCAGGCTTCGAAATCGACTAGAAACTGACTTCCCTCCAACCCATAAATGAAAAGCACCGAGTAAAAAGTAGATTGGTTCAGAGAATTAGATCGGTTACAATTCTTATGGTTCATCTTCAGTTTGAAAATCGAGCTTTTTCCTCCCTATAGCCCTGGATTAAGGGATTTACAGGTTGTGGGTGAGGTTTTGTCTAAATGTTTAGGTCCATAAAAGGGGGGTCTCGTCATGAAAAAAGGGAAAACGTTGCTTGTCCTTCTTGCAGCTCTGGTTTTTCTCGCCACCGGATCATTTTCGGCTTCAGCCGGATACCCGGACAAGCCTATCCAGTTCATTATCCCCTTCGGAGCGGGTGGTGGGGCGGACATCGAAGGCAGATTGCTTGCAAAGTCAATGAGCAAGATTCTCGGTGTCCCAATCGTCGCCGTCAACAAACCGGGCGCCGGCGGAGCAGTTACCTACACCTACGTCAAGAATGCTAAGCCAGATGGTTACACAGTGGCTTGGAATTCCACCTCCATCTTGACCACAACAAATATAGGAAACGTTGACTTCACTCACAACGCCCTGGATCACGTTGGACGTGTCGAATTCCAACCTATGCCTTTTGTTGTCCGGGCTGATTCCAAGTGGAAAACGTTTAATGACTTCGTAGCAGATTGCAAGAAAAATCCCAATACGTATAAAGTCGCCAACTCCTCAACAGGAAGTGCCACTCACTTGGCCGCCATCGCAATGACGAGCGCCGCTAAGTGCAAGGTAATTCACCTGCCTCTCGGCATCAAACGAAGAAATGCCGGGTTGTTAAGCGGAGAAGCTGACGCTATGGCTGCTCCATTAACAGGTGCAATTCGTCTTTCGCGAGCGGGAAAGTTCCGTATCCTTGCCGTCCCCAGCGAGCAAAGGAACGCCGTCATTCCAAACGTACCGACCATGAAGGAACTCGGCTATTCTGCAGTTATTGATCTATTCCGAGGCCTGAGTGTACCTAAAGGGACCCCCGGCTCAGTAAAAACAAAATTGGCCGACGCCATGACGAAAGCTGCTCGTTCATCCAGTTTCATGAAACTAGCAAAGAAAAAAGGCTTCACGGTCGAACCTATGGGTCCAAAAGCCTTCGGCGGATATCTGAGCAAGATGGATCAAGGCGTCATTTCTATCATGAAAAGCGCCGGTATCTACCAGTCCAAAAAGAAATAGAAAACTATCCTTCGGGGACCGGTCGGGTATATAGATGACCAACCGGTCCCCGTTTCTTTGCTGTTATCTATCTCGGTCGGAGCACCGGAATGCGCACAAAAGAAATTGCGGGTGCGCTTATTTTTATCGTGTTCGCCGTTGTGTACGGATTTTTAACAAGCGGTCTGAGCGTACGAACCCTTCCTAATACGCCGGGTTCCTCTTTCATGCCTTGGTGTATAACGATCTGCCTGCTAACCCTATCAACGATTTGGTTAGGTCAGTCGGTCATATCTAAGAGGATTCCTGGCCACGGGGAAAAATCAGCGCAAGCAAAAACATCTTGGAAAACTGCATCGATAGGACTATTAGCTTTTTTGATTTATCTGACATTACTACCATTCGTTGGTTTTTTAATTTCCACACCACCCTTCTTCGGAATACTGATGTCGATATTTGGGGAGAAACGTCCGGGGAGGCTTTGCATCTGTTCCGTTGTGCTTCCCCTGGCCTTTTATCTCGTGTTCAAGATTTTGTTCCAGATCCCGCTTCCCTCTTCAGGGCTGATCGGATAGACGGAGTCACAACGGATGAGTCCAGATGTCATTGCAGGATTTTCCCAGGCCCTGTCTCCGGCAACTCTCTTGGCCGTTGCATGCGGAGTCGTAACAGGATTGACGGTGGGGATGCTCCCCGGTATGACCATCAGTGCCGGAATCATTGTGGTTCTGCCCCTGACTTTTGTACTGGATCCAGTCACATCGATTGCCCTCTTGCTAGGTTTGTACGCTGCGGGCATGGCCGGGGGGAGCTTCTCAGCTATTTTGCTAAATATCCCCGGCACCCCATCGGCCTCAGCAACTGCAATCGATGGATATCCCATGGCCTGCCGCGGAGAAGCTGGTCGCGCACTTGGAACGGCCATTCTTGCCAGTTTCCTTGGCGGGCTTTTCAGCTCAATCTGCCTTTTCTGAATCGCTCCTTTCGTTTCCATGGTTGCTCTTCGTTTTCATTCCGCCGAGTTATTCAGTCTTGTGTTCTTTGGTCTCACAATCATATGCAGTTTTGCGGTGAAATCGGTTGTCAAGGGACTGTTATCAGGGCTGATCGGTTTAGTATTGGTCACCGTGGGGCAGGACCCAGTGATGGGAACACCGCGTTTCACCTTTGGTAATGTCAATCTACTTTCAGGAATTCAGTTTCTTACAGCTCTAATCGGCTTGTTTGCAATTCCCCAAATTGCGTCGGAACTCCTTTCGAGGGATACCATCGGGACCTCCAAGAAAGAATTCACCAAAATCGGAAACCTTTTCCCCGTATGGGCAGACCTCAAGAAAATGCGGCTTCCTACCTCCATTGGAGCAGTGGTCGGCACCTTCATTGGGAGCCTGCCCGGGGCCGGAGGCCCCATTGCAGCATTTGTCAGCTATGATTATTCAAAAAAATTCAGTGAAAACACCGAACAATTCGGAACGGGGTGTGTTGAAGGGGTTGCTGCTCCCGAATCAGCGAATAACGCTGTCTGTGGCGGGGCTCTCATACCGATGATGACTCTCGGTATCCCGGGCGATCCCGTGACTGCAATATTGATTGGAGCATTACTTGTCCACGGGTTAGCACCTGGTCCCCTACTCTTTATGGAGCGAGGAGATTTTGCCTACTCTGTCATAATCCTTTTTTTTATTGCGAATATTTTCACTTTCTTCGTTGCATTGGCGGGTGTACGGATTTTTATCAAGATCATTGATCTCCCCAAACAAGTCCTCATGCCAATCATCGCTGTCCTTTGTGTTGTTGGAAGTTACGCCCTAAGAAATTCTTTCTTCGATACTTTTGTGATGTTTGGGTTCGGGATTTTAGGGATCATTCTCCGGTGGCTAAATATCCCCGTTGTCCCCCTTTTACTTGCCTTAGTACTCGGGCGCCAGCTAGAGGAACATCTCCGTGTCGCTCTTACTGGGTCCAAGGGAGATATTTCGATTTTTTTTACATCACCTATTAGTCTAAGTTTTCTAATCATTTCCGTCCTATCGATCTTCTGGCCTTTTTTGGTCGAGGCCCGAAAACGAAGAAAACGGGTCTGAACGTAATAAGGAAATAAACTCAACTACGAATTAGAAAAAGCGTTAGCAATTGAATCAAGGAGAATTATTATGAGGGTCGATCCGGTACTTGTCGCCTGCATCGGAATGGGATGGTGGTCTGATGTTCTAGCGGATGCCATTCAGCGATCCGGCAAACTTAAGATCGTGAGCTGCTACACCCGGACTGAGGAGAAACGTGCGAATTTTGCGAAGAAGTATAATTGCAAAGCTCTACCCTCATTAGAGGAAATCCTTGCAGATCCCTCCGTCGAAGGCTTGATCAACACTACACCCAATAACGTCCACCTAGAAACTTGCATAGCTGCGGCAAAGGCAGGAAAACACATGTTTGTGGACAAACCCATTGCTAATACTCTTCAGGACGGACGAGCTATCGTTCGGGCCTGCCAAGAGGCAAACATAGTTCTCACCGTGGGGTATCAGCGGCGACGGGAAAATCAATTCCGATGGATCCGACAAAAAATCGAAGAAGGGCATTTTGGGATTTTGTCCCAAGCAGAAGCCAACATAGCCAGGCACCGGATGGGAAGGTTCGACCTTACCTCCTGGCGCCACCAGGCTTCCGAGATGCCGGGTGGTGTTATGCTTCAGATTGGACTTCACTACGTAGATGTTCTTGAGTACCTCATCGGACCAGTAAAAACAGTCAATGGTAAAATTCAGCATCTGGCGATGGAAGGCGAAAATCCAGACGTAGCCGCCTTGCAGATGGAGCATGAAAATGGAGTGCTTTCCAACCTTCTTGCCTGCTACTGCGCTTCGGACGAACTATATACGTTCAACGTTTATGGGACAGATGCCACAGCCTACTACAATCTACAGGAAGGGCTACGATATTTACCTCGGGGTCAGACCGAACTAGAATTAATCCAGTGCAAAAAAAACGATACCATTTTGGAGGAACTGGAGGAGTTTGCCGATAGCGTGCGGGGGACGCGAAAACCAGAAATGGATGGAGAAAAATCATTGTCTTCTCTGGCAGTGATACGTGCAGGAATCAAATCGGCTAACGAAGGGCGGCGTGTTCCAATCAATGAGATCCTGGGGGCAACCGATGAGTAGCCATAAGCACTTCGATACGGAGAAAAAGACTCAAAGGCAACCGATCTCCCGTTTCCATAGAGAACATTAGAAAACCTTGATTACTTACGCTGTTTGAGATACGGCGGATCAAAAAGGAAACTTAGATATGTCATTGGTTCATTGGGACGACGTTGAAGAAACGATCATGGAGAACTCTGCACGAGCCCGGGTCGTAAGGACGGATCAAGTTATGGCGTGCCGTATTATCGCACCTGCGGGAATTCTTACGGAAACGCACAGTCACCCATTCGATCAAATAACTCATATGGTGCGTGGTAAGTTGAAGTTTCAAATCGGGGACAAGGGACACAAGACGGTTGGTCCGGGGGACGTTCTGGTGGTTCCAGCGGGAACGCCCCACGGAGGCGAAGTGCTCGAAGAAGCAGAATATATAGACTTTTTCTCAGACCTAAATCCCATGTTTCCCCCAACATCGAATTAGACCCTGAGATTTGGCCTTTCAACCCCCATGAGGGATAGGAGTAGGAGACTCAAAATGCCCAATCAAGTGCGGATCATTCACTATGGTGACCAGGGATTTCCAGGGCCGGCACTGTATAATCTCAGCCGGTTCGGCGAGATCTTAAATATTCCATTTTATTTTTGGGTCGTGCAGGGAGAAGGTCGAACTATTTTGATTGACACCGGGGTCAGTTCCGAGCAAGCGGCCATCGAAAGTGAAAACACAGTTGCACGATTTGGCAAAGAATGCTCATGGAATGTTCCCCCTGAGAAAGACCCCATCAAGCAATTGAGGGAACTAGGGATCACTCCTGATACGATCGATGCCATTATCTTTACCCACTTGCATCCAGATCACTCAGCCAACCTGCCGGCATTTCCAGAATCTCAACTAATCATGGCGCGTCGGGCATGGGAGTCCATTCACTCACCCTCACACCCCAACCTTATTAAACCCGGGTTGTATCCCGACTATGTCATGGAAGAGCTTCACAGAGAACTGGGAAAACGGTTTCGACTTGTAGAGGACGGCGAAAGCATATTTCCGGGGATCCAATGTTACCGTGTCGGTGGTCACAGTCCAGATTTGACTGTCGTAACGGTTGAGACGTCCGAAGGTGAGGTCATCATTGCAAGCGATGCTGCTATCCATTACGAGAGCCTAGAATCGAACTGGCCAACAGCAAGTTTCAACATGGCGGACTCACTATACGCTCTAGATTTCATAAAGGGCAGAGGAGGAATAATACTCCCAGGTCATGATTGGGACACCTTAAAGCGTCACCCTACCCAAGTGATAGGGTGATTGATTTCACAAAATTTCAGGGTTAGTCCTATAGCCGAAAAGCCATGAGGGGGCAATCAATTTGGTCTGACTTAACTTTAGTCAAGCGCCCAGTAGCTCCGAAAATTCTTCTATGCGATTAGTGGGGGCTTGGCATGCATAATTCTCACACAGATAGGCTGTCGCCTGCCCCTCAAGTTGAATTTTCCCTGCCAAAAGAGGGACCTCCTCCGAAATCGCTTTAGTATCAGAGGCTGGATCCATAAGCGCAATAACTTGATTCGGCTGATACCGCTGCCGAACCATCCGGAGAAAACCCTGAGTGTCCGATGCATCGAAAGCACCAACTATAGCCACTTCTTGCGGGGTATCCAGGTAGAAATCCAGTGCTATAAAAAACCGGGAGAAACCCGCTGGAACCTTTTCCATCATCGTCCTGAAGACACGAAATAATTCGACTCCCTTTGCGCGAAAATCAGTTTCACCTGTCAGTACCGAAAGCCGTAAAAGTGTTTCCGCCGCGATAGCGTTCCCCGAAGGAATAGCTCCATCCATACCACTTCTGCTTCTCGTCAATAACTGTTCATGGTTCTTCCCAGTGAAATAAAATCCTCCGTCCTCCTGATCCCAAAAATTTTCAATCAGGGCATTTGTCCATCGCTTTGCCTCAACAAGCCACCGAGTGTCAAAAGTCGCCTCGTACAAATCGGTCAAACCAGCAACCAGAAAGGCATAATCATCGAGGTAGGCATTGAGTCGGCTTCGGCCCTGCCGATGGGTTGCCAAAAGCAGGCCATCCTGGCACATATCGGAAGTTACAAAGTCCGCCGCCCGCATTGCAGCTTCGGCATAGACCGGATCATCTAATACCTGTGTCCCCTTAGCCATGGCAGAAATCATCAACCCATTCCAACTGGTCAAAATCTTATCATCTAGGCCAGGTTTCACCCTCCCCTCACGAATCTCGAACATTTTCTCCCTGGTCGTCGCGAGAAGACTTTTTGCTTTTTCCAAATCCAACCCAAGCTCTTGAGTGACCTCTTCGAAGGACTTCGTTACATGGAGAGCGCTGGTTCCATGCTCAAAATTTCCTTCATCGGTCACGTTATAGTATTGGCAAAAAAGGGTGGCGGCATCTTCATCAACGTGCCTCCGTATTTCCTCTGGCCGCCAAACAAAAAACTTTCCTTCCACGCCCTCACTGTCTGCATCTTGAGTAGAATAAAAAGCTCCGTGGGGGGAATGCATCTCCCGCAAAATATAATTCAGCGTTTCTCGGGCTACATCGGCATAAAATTCATTTCCGGTTATCTGATACGCTTCCAGGTAAACAGGAACGAGCAGAGCATTATCGTAGAGCATCTTTTCAAAGTGGGGAATAAGCCATTGATCATCGGTCGAATAGCGGTGGAACCCTCCTCCAAGCTGGTCATACATTCCCCCTCGTGCCATGTGCTGAAGTGTTTTTTCCACCATGCTGAGAAGCGCATCTTCTCCGGTTTGTCTCCAAAAACGAAGTATTAACGACAAACTTCCGCTTGGTGGAAATTTTGGAGCATTCCCGAATCCACCATACCTTTCTTCAAATCGGTTTTCTAATTCTCTTACAGCATTCCGGATCAAATCTTCGGTAAGTGAGTCGGAGGAAGGCTGGACACGCGACATCTGCTCCAGGTTCTGCGCAATCTGCTCGCCACTTTGACGGATCTGGTCCTTTTGTTCCCGATAGGCATCGGCTAACGACTTAAGAATTCGTTTGAATCCTGGTCGCCCATACCGATCGTCCGGTGGGAAGTAGGTGCCGCCGTAAAAGGGACGCAAATCCGGGGACAAAAAAACCGTCATGGGCCAACCACCTTGACCAGCTATCATTTGAACAGCATGCATATAGATGTCATCCAGATCTGGTCGCTCTTCACGGTCTACCTTGATACTAATGAAGTACTCATTCATGACGGCAGCAATGTCTTCATTTTCAAACGATTCACGCTCCATCACGTGGCACCAGTGACATGCGGAATAGCCAATACTAAGAAGAATGGGCTTGTCCTCTTGCCGTGCTCGTTCTATAGCTTCATCACCCCAAGGGTACCAATCCACCGGGTTATGGGCGTGTTGCAGAAGATACGGGCTTGTTTCTCGGCTGAGGCGGTTGGCAGATTTCTCGCTCATTGGAAGTCCCACTCACAAATAAGGCGCGACAAAATTAAAGAAACCACAACGGAGATCGCAGGTCGCTTGGTGCCTGTTCTCGCTCCTACTTATTATGTTTTTGAAAACCATCAAATTGACAAATTTTGGTTTCAACGAAAAGGAACAAAGACGGATAAGCTAATTTGTCTCTGTGGGGGAGGATTCCCCTCCAAAGGAGATCTCATCTGTAAGCTCATTAACATCATCGGACTGCCAAGGAAAAAATTCATGAAGCTTTTCACCAATTCTAGCTAAGCCTTCAACCACCCCTCCACAAAAATCTTCTTCCTGGAAGCGCGTAACCATCAACTCCCTAACATCCCTCCAGAAGTTCTCGGGTACCACCCGATGGATTCCCTCATCACCGAGAATAGCAAACCGATGACTGGCCGTTGCAATATAAATAATTACGCCGTTTCTCTGCTCTGTCTTATCCATCCCCAACTTGAAGAACAAATCCTTCGCGTGGTCCAAAGGCTCGTTTGTAGGGCAACGCCCTTCTAAATGTAGCCGGACCTCGCCCGAGGTATGATCCTCGGCTTTCTGGATGGCGAGCAAAATCCGCTCTTGCTCCTCTGCAGAAAAGAACTTCTTGGGATTATTCGTTCGCCCCATACGTTTTCAGGCTCCTTAAGATGCGTTGCGGGCACTACCAACCCCCGCTGGCGCCACCTCCACCAAAACCCCCACCACCCCCGGAAAAGCCGCCAAACCCACCGCCTAAACCACTTCTTCCAGTGGAAGAACCATGATGACCGATTCCAAGAAACATGGCAGGCCCCAAGCCCCAATACCCAAGACGTCGGCGACGAAACCCACCAAACAACAAAAAGAATAGCAGAATTCCTACACCTCCGAGGGAGACACCTCCGCGTTTTCGTTGCCTCGCACGCGGCTGGCCCTGGTATTCGCCCATTGTCGCTGCGACAATTCCTCGTAAGCCGTTCGCTATTCCACCAAAATAGTCGCCCTTCCGAAATCGAGGCGCAATTTCGTTTCGAATAATCGTTCCAGCCAACACGTCTGGTAATGCTCCCTCGAGACCATACCCAACTTCAATGCGAAGCTTTCTATCTTCTTTGACCACAAGCAGGATCACACCGTTGTCTTTTCCTTTCTGGCCCGGCTTCCATTTCTCGGCCAGCCGAATAGAAAAGTCCTCGAGACTGTCACCATCCAACGTTGGAATCATTAGCACAAGAAGTTGGTTCGAGGTTTTTTCCTCGACCTGAGCTAGTCCCCGCTCTAAGGCATCTTTTTGTTTAGCCGTCAGTGTACCCGTCAGATCTGTAACTCGGGTCTTCGGAGGTGGAGGGACATCAAGTGCAGCCACTGAAACCACGCCAAAGCTCAAAAAAAGCATTGAGACGGGGACAAAAGTAGCCACAAAATGCACAAATAGCTTTTTCCTCAAAAAACGAGGACGAGTTGGGGATGGGTTAATCCAGATCAAAACTTGACCTTCGGTGACTTTTTCGCTCCTGCCTCAGCTTCAAAGAGCTGCATACGATCAAAATTAAACATCCCGGCGATTAAGTTGGCAGGAAACCGGCGACTCTCTGTGTTGTAGCGTTGTACAGCAAGGTTGAATCGGCGCCTCTCGACGCTGACACGGTTCTCGGTCCCCTCCAGTTGAGTTTGGAGGGTTAGAAAATTTTGGTTTGAGCGAAGTTGCGGATATCTTTCTACCACAATCATCAGCCGACCAAGAGCCGCATCTAATCCCCGAGCCGCCTGCATCCTCTTGTTAATATTACCGCTTTTTCGAGCTTTTCCCCATTGGCTGCGTAAACGCGTCACCTCGGTAAGAACTTCTTTCTCCTGCTTAGCAAACCCTTTGACGGTTTCGACAAGATTAGGAATAAGATCTGCACGACGCTGATACTGGTTTTCCACCTGGGCCCATGCAGTTCGCGCGGCCTCCTGAGTCCCAACGAGGGTATTGTAACGACCTCCAACACTTCCGAAAATAATGAGAAGCACAACCGCAACAATAATTAATGGTAACCAGCGTTTCACGAATCACCTCATCCATGTAACATTTTATGAATTGTGCGAACGGACCCACCGTCCCTTTCATTAACAGTATATGCCATGAAACTCTCATGCCAACATAAGATTCACGTTTCTTCCTAATTAGGTTTCCCCAAATTTTCCTTGAAAATCTCTCTCGGGAAACTTGACCCATAGAATTGCCAACAAGTAGATTACTTGAAAGGAATCGGCGGTTTGATAAAAACCCGCGCTAGAATGGATGGTATCGCAATCGAAAACCGGTTTTGGAAACATCGAAGAACGTGTTGGACTCAATGGGGTGAATCACATATTCCCTAGGAGTGAGGAGTAGGATGTGGCAGAAATCTATATAGGAAATGAAGCCGATTTCGGCGAGGAAGACCGACGAGTCATCATTAAGGACGGGTTGGAGATTGGCGTCTTTCATGTCAACGGGAACTTTTATGCCTATGAGAACCACTGCGCACACCAGGGAGGTCCCGTTTGCCAAGGCCGTCTATTTCATAAAGTTGAAGAGAACCTTGACGCCGACCAGAAGAGCAAAGGCCTGAAATTTTCAGATGATCAGGTCCACATTGTCTGTCCATGGCACGGGTACGAATACAATATTGAAACCGGAATTGTACCAGCCGACCCTAAACTTCGTTTGCGCAAATTCGAAGTTGAGGTTCGGGGCGGAGAGGTATATGTTCTGGCGTGAGGGCTAACCCGTAATTCTTGCTTTTCTTGGTCTCAGAGATAATCTCCCAGGAGTGAGTCCGATGGAACAGAAACTGGAGGAAACCAAAGAGGTCCCAATCCAACAGATTGATGTACATACCGACACACGGGACATTCTTGCTCATGCGGAACAGCAAGCCCGGGAGCGAAATTATCAGAATTATGTGATCGTTGATGTGGATTCACACCACGTAGAAACTGCGTCATGGAGCGAGGTAGCAAGATTCATCGAGGACCCTGTGATCCGATCGCAGGCGGAGGATTACCACTCCTATCGAACTGGTTCTCCACCTTATGGGCTCAATGGGGATTTCGGGATGCGGTACCAAGACGTTGGCGGCCGGGTCCCTCATCAGATGGATCGACGTGAGGTTGTTGAAGAGGGCGACGTCCACCGTGATGTGGTCTTAACACGAAGGGCCATGGAAAGCCTAGGTGTGGACTACATGATCGTATTTCCCACAGGGATGCTGAGCCTAGGAATGCATCCGCAGCTTCATATGGAGGTTCTGCTAGGCCGTGCCTACAACCGGTGGATGGTCGAAACCATGCTTAAGGCGGATAAAGGCATAAAATCAATGCTTTACCTGCCGTTCAGTGATCCGGAAGCGGCACTCCAGACGGTCGAGGAGTTTTCCGGAGAGCCTGGCGTAATTGGGTTTATGGTGACAAGCGTTCGCAACAAGCCAGTTCACGACAACCAATATATGAAACTCTACGCGGCACTCCAGGAGCGAGGGCTCCCACTTGCATTTCATGGCGGTTACTACTGGCAAGAACCCGTTATATCCCAACTACAACGATTTGTAGGTATGCACTCCGTCGCTTTTGTTCTATGGAACCTCGTTCATTTGGTCAATTGGGTGCTACATGGACTACCAGAGCGTTTTCCGAATCTAGACGTGGTGTGGATCGAAAGTGGGGTTGCCTGGGTTCCATTCATCATGCAACGCCTGGACAATGAGTATCTTTTACGTTCATCAGAAGCGCCAATGCTGAAACGCCTCCCGAGCGAATACATACGGGAGATGTTTTTTTCTTCTCAGCCTCTTGAGCGAAATGACCTCGATGGTTTGGAATTTACCTTTAGAAAGATAAATGCAGAGACCCAGCTACTTTATGCGTCGGACTGGCCACATCAGGACTTTGACCTTCCAAGCACTATTTTCGACCTCCCATTCCTTTCCGACCAAGCAAAACGAAACATACTCGGCGAAAACGCACTTAAGTTGTTTAACCTGGAACGACCAAATGGAAAATAAACCCGCCTTGCAACATCCAAAAGGCTTTCGTTTACCGATCTAGACTTCTCCAGATTTCAGACTCTCTTACCGGTGCTACCTCCGCAGTGCTAGCCTCAAGAATTTGGACAAAAGACATAAATGGAGTTTGAAGCCGGCGGCCTGATAGTAGTAGGAATATCAGCAAAAACCTTATTGGAGAAAGAGCGGCGGATGATGAGGGAGATCCGCCCCGCCGGGGTAATTCTTTTCGCTAGAAATATTGAATCACCCAAACAACTCCAAAAATTATGCAGGCAAATCACCGAATGTGCCGGGGAGCCTGGCCACCCTCCTTTAATTCTTCTCGACCATGAAGGGGGACGGGTCCACCGGCTAACGGAGCCATTTACGCATTTTCCCTCTCAGTGGATGTTGGGCCAAGTAGACGATACTTCTTTGACAAAAGCCGTCTTTCAAGCAATGGCGAGAGAAATTTCGGCTGTAGGAGCGAACGTCCAACTCGGACCGGTACTCGACCTTCGAACGCAACCGAAAAACAATGTAATTGGTGATCGGGCTTTCGGCATCGAACCTGACCACACCGTGCGCCACGGAGTGGCGGCCATGCATGGAATACAATCGGCGGGACTACTCCCAGTTGGGAAACATTTTCCGGGGCACGGAGATACAATCGCCGACTCTCATACTGAGCTACCTACGGCCCAAGCAAAACTCGAAACACTTTGGCAACGAGAGCTCATCCCCTTCAAAGGGTTAATTCAGAGCGGGCTCCCATCGATAATGTCTGCCCACATCCTAGTCTCAGCAATGGAGACTGCATGTCCCGGTACCTTATCCCCGAAAGTCATTTCCAAATTACTAAGACAAGAGCTTGGTTTTGATGGCCTTATAATCACTGACGATATGGAAATGGGTGCGATCATGAAGCATTACGACTCAAGTGAGGCTGCTGTTCTCGCCTTGAATGCAGGATGCGATCTTTTACTTTACTGTCACCGTCCAGACCGTCAACTTGCCGCTCGGGACGGCTTGGTAAAAGCTGTTCTCGAAGGAAGAATATCAGAGACAAGGCTGAAGCAGTCCCTAACCCGAATCGACAAAGTACGGAATTCGCTTTCGACTCTGAACCCGCCCGACCATGAAATCATTGGATGCAACAACCACAAAGAATTGCTTCAACAAGTTCAGGCAATGGCAAAAAATTCCATCCAAAAAGAATAGGGCCATCTCGGGCAGCAACTCTAGTCTCAGAATTAACAGAGGGTGTTAAACCAAGAAAAAAGAATCCGCGTAGAGGGTTTCAACTTGCAGCACAAGGAAGTGAAGCCATAGTGAGAAGGTTATAAAGAAAAAGACCGCAAGGAATTTCAGTTCGAAACGAGGATCTTTTCTGCCTGGATACGGCAATCATTGAAAGCAGCCCCCTCCGAATAGCCCGTCGGGCGATCGGGGGTGAGAAAGTTGGCCGCACCCAATTCGGGGGAACCTCCCGAGTGAATTCGTACCGTACCTAAAGAGGTATTCTCTGTGACCTCAACTTCAATCTCGGTCTCGCCCCGGTCATTGAACAACCGGATTCGATCCCCGTTCTCAATGCCGCGGGAAAGTGCGTCATCTGGATTCATCCAGGCACGATTGTAGCCGAGTCTTTGAAGCTTTTCGTGATTGGAAAATGTTGAATGCGACCTGAAGATAGACTTGGGTGAAACGAGAATCAACGGGAAAGGTGGAGAATCCTTATGCAATTTTTTTTGCTCCAAAGGCAGTCTCTCAAAAGCCTCTCCGTCCTCTGGCCATTCGGGAAGCGAGGAGGAACCCCGCAAGATCACCTGTTCACTGTAAAGCTCTATTTTTCCTGAAGGTGTGTCCATCTTCCATGTATCTTCTAGGGGTGGAAGAGGCATATTCACAATACCGTCGCGGTCCAGACATTCCATTGTTACGCCACCGAGCCATGGGAAGCGCGGATCGTTTCGAGCCAAATCGACGATCTCCTCGATCCACTCATCTGAAGTTCCCCAGGGGAATTCTTTTGCGTAACCCATTCTCCGCGCCAAATCGCAGATGATTTCAAAATCGTCCCGGCTCTCTCCCCTGGGTTCAACGGAGCGCCGGGCGAAAAAAAGCTGCCGCTGGGGGTTAAAATGGCGAAGGTCGTTGATGTGGGTTGGGGCAACCTCACCACCTTCGATGATGCTTGAGCGTTCGAGGAAACTGGAAACTGGTAAGAACACATCGGCATACTTAGCAGTAGGAGTCATAAAGAGATCCGAGACAGCCACAAAATCTAGGGCTTTCAGCGCCTGGATTGTTTTTTGACCATCTGGGTTCTGGCTAACTGGATTGCCCCACATCACCAGTAGCGCATGAAGGTCTGTCCCATATGCCTCAGCGTTGAGCACGGCTTCGGCCAGGCGATTAACCGGGAATCGGTCCTTGACAGGATTAGGAACGGCATAGCGCATCGCGGTATCCGAAATTCCTAGAGAATAAAAGCGTCTGGTCCCTATAGGATCTTCTGCACGAGTCAAGGGACCCAGACCGCCAGGTGTGGTCATTCCGCGAATCCGTCCAGTTACAATATTCAATAAGGAAATTGCCTGAACGGCGGCCTCACCACCCCTGTTTCGCTGATATCCTCCCTGAGAAACCTTCACTTTGGCCTGTTTGGATTTTCCGAATAGCGCGGCGGTTTCCCGGATCAATACATCCGAAACCCCACACACCGCGGCGGCCTTCTCTACTGGCCAAAACGCTGCCGCTTCCCGAAAGCGGAGATAACCTGTCCGATAGGCAATCCCCTTATAGGTACCCGAGGCTTCCAACGCGATTTTCAATGCCGCGGGCAATTCCTGTCCAGGGAACACTGGATGCATACATCCCGACACATCGCAAATCATGGGTGCGTCAGACCCACCCTTCATCACATCTTTTTCACGAAGAAATCGATTTGTGTCTTCACGAACCAAAAATGGTGCGTTTGTGTAACGCACCAAAAAAGCCCCATCGTCCCATCGGTTGATGAAAATCTCATTCAACATAGATAGAGCCAAAGGAATATCCGTTCCGGGGCGAACGGCCAGATGAAGATCGCCAAGTTTCTGGACAGAGAGACTCCGCACGGGATCAACAAAAACAATCTTTGTTCCCTTTTTTCTTGCCTGCTTTAAAGATTGGGCGGGGCCCCGAACACCTGTCTCCAGAGGATTAGTTCCCCAAACTATAACCGTCTCACAATCTTCATCAGACGGAAGTGAAACATGCCACGAACCGTAAAGAGCCTCTGTTGCCGCAAGGTATGCACCCCAGCAAAGGTCGCCACGCTCGACAGCTGGAACAAACCCTCCCCACAAGTTAAGCAGTCGGTGGATAGTGAACTTAGCAGCCCTCGAACCACCGGGGAGACCATGCTGGCCAGCATAGTTGTAAAGTGCCACGGATCGGTTTCCGTAATTAGATTTTGCTCGCTCCAACCCTTCAGCCACAAGACCTAAAGCCTCCTCCCACGAAATACGGCTCCATTTTCCTGCTCCGCGTTTTCCAGTCCGTTTCATTGGGAACAGGATCCGATCCGGGTGATTCAACCGGTCAATAAGCTGAAACCCCTTAATGCAAGGAGGAAACCTCATTTTAGGATGCGTACGAAGCTTTACCGGAGTGCCATTTTCTATTTCCACCTGGAGGGCACAAGGATGATTACCGCAGTGAGGGGCGCAAAGAGTATTTTTCCGTACCATATTCAAACAGTTCCCCGGACCATGAACGACCTTATGACCCAAAACCTAGTCATTCTCGGCTCCCTAAATTCACTAAGTTTTTACAACTATCTTTTATTCTAAACCATTCAGCCGTAGATAAGCCGACGAAACAGTTTTGTTTTATGTCGTCCATAGTGCTTATCAGGCCTGCAGTAAAATCAATAAAAACTGCAATGTAGCTAGCCAGTCTCAACTGCAGGACAATATCCTGTGCCAAAGTCAAAGAATTGTCCCCTAAACAGAGTGAAAAGTAGAAATATTGATTTTAAGCAAAACCACCCCGTGACCCTATAAACAGTTTTACCTTAACGATGTGACGAGAACAACGCACTTAGTCAAAATAAATCTGGGCCATTATTTCCAACGGGCTGAGCTATAATGGACTTATGTTTGCCTGGATGCCCACTGAAGCTGCAGCACTGCTAGTCGCGTTGTTCTTCGCGGCCCGGAATATACTCGTTAGGTCAAGCCAGGAATATACCACCCCCTTAGTCAGCACCTTCACCATCTCACTAGTTACGGGAGTTTTTCTACTACCTTTCACTCTTTACGAATGGTCGGGGTCCATAATTAACTGGACCGGGATTTTTTGGTTTTTCCTGGGAGGAGTAACTGCCCCTGGCTTAGCGCTGCTACTCTATTTTGTCAGCATCCAGCGCATCGGAGTTGCACGTTCATCACCAATCGCCAGCATTCAGCCACTGATTTCACTATTTATTGCGGTCGTTTTTCTCGGTGAACGTCCGAGTATACCCGTGTATATCGGTTGTTTTTTGGTAGTTGGAGGAGTTGTTTTCTTAACTAGTGAGAAAGGGCAACTCCGCTGGACACTAAAGGAAATTTCCATACCCTTAGTGGCCTCAATTCTTTGGTCATTATCTACCATTTTCCGAAAACTTGGGATGAGTATGATCCCTTGGTCGTCACTCGGTGGCTTGATAACCGTCATTGCAGCTTTAATAACCCTTTTGGCTGCATCCCCAATGTTCAAACGAGAGAATCGATGGAAACTCAAGCGGCCCGGGATACCTTACCTTTTGATCGCTGGATTATTTCTCGGTGTTGGCTTTTACTTCCACATGTTTGCTCTTGGAGCAGGGATGGTGGCGCGGGTTGCACCGCTTTCAAACTCCTCTCCTGTAATGACGGTAATCTTGATGGCAATATTTTTCCGAAACATTGAAACCATAACAAGCCGAGTTCTTATCTCAACTTTAGTTATTTTTATCGGGGGGGCCTTGATTACAATCTACTAGCTTCTAAAGATATTCCTAGCCATTACATCCGTGTTTTATCTCCGCGCTCAAATCCTGCCTTTCAAAAACCCAATAGCAACAGGCCTACCCAGTCCTAAACCCATGTCCGCCATATGTTTACCTTAATTCAGTTTAATCCGACAGGGTCACAGGCCTGCATCAAAATGCAGATTTTTATGTCAGAAGTATGTCTTTATATCCACCACCTTAGAGGGTGAGATCTCCGGAGTGGACCAGGATAAGGCGGGAGGTGGCTTTCGCAAAAACTCCCCGGGCAACAAGGCTACGTGTCCGATTTCGAGACGGACAGCCGGCTATTACAGCCGTGTGGCTCTATTCCTCCAGAGAGCCCGAAACTTCGCGCAGGTCCCGACGAACGCTGGTGTAGTAAGCATCGCGGACGGGATACCCCATGCGAACCATTGAGAGCACATCGTGGGTGTCCGGTACGTCCAAAACCTTTCGAACCTTGGCCCGGGTATCTTCCACCACCATGGTCGATGTCTGGAATTGCAGGCTCCCGCCCAGGGCCGTAGCAGTCAGCCAGATGGCCTCCAGGCAAGCCCCGACGCCCGTCAAAATCTGTCGACGGTAGGGATCGTCTGTTTGAAATCGGCCCGCGGGGTCTTCTAGGACCGTGGTCAGGTAGGCGCCGGTCGTCTCGGGGGAGGCCGGAGTCTCCGCTAGGAAGAGACGCCCCGCCCCGAACCGGAGCCCCAACGGGGCAAGGCCGGTGCTAAGTCCGATTTGGCCGATGAGCCTTTTCAGCAAGCCCAAACCGAAATGGTGAACCAACTCACCGTCTCCCCGCCTCCTCCATTTGCTCTGACTGAATCGTAGCCAGGGGTTGATCTCGGCGAGCCTCTTGGGATTCGTCATCGCCTTCCGCCATGCCTCGCTCTGCAAACGGGTCAGCTCCAGGGTCCCTCGGTCGCCTTCGACAAGCAATAACTCCACGCTTCCCGCACCGTGAGCTTCGAGGGCCCTTCTTCCGGACGACAGGATTCGTACGCGATCCTCCGCCCAGGAACCTCCCCGGCGCAACGGTTCCCGATCTACCCGACGCAGACGTAGGCATTGGAATGCATCCATAAAGGCTTCGGTTTTACAGACGGGTGGGTCTTGATGCGGATCGGAGCCAAAGGAATCCAGTCGATAGATAGCCGGCCCGGCAGCAGATGCAGCGGTTGGCTCCTTCCCCTTTCCGATGCTGAATACAAAGTAAGGCTCCAACTTGGATGAGAGCGAGAGCGATTGAGGCTCCCAAGAAGTCGCATTGAACTCGGATGGACTGAAGAGGCGGCACGTAAGGCCGAGTGCGGCGGAGGCAAGCTTCACATTGAGACACAAAGCCCCCAGAGCGATATACGTTTCCGTCCCCAACGGATCGGCGACGGGGAGCATACGATCCCTGTCCATCAGGCAGAGGATCCAGGCTTGTGCATCGCCGGGGTCTCTTGAGATGGAAAAGACCTGGGCCACCTCCTCCTGTTCAGCCGGGGTTCGAAGTATTTGAAGGTGCCAAGGCTGCATGTTGTAAGCTGAGGGAGCCAACCGCGCAGCCTCCAGGATTTCACTCAGTTGATCTTCCGACGGCGTGCTTTCCACGGGACCTGTCGGTTCTGTCAGCGCTCTTTCCAGGGCTTCTTGCAACCGCATGATCGGAATTTCCTTTCAAAGTTTCAGGGAGCTTCAGGCAGCCGCGCGCTCCAAATACGAGCAAACCCTAACTCGGACGTTAGTGGAGATGCAGCGGTTGTCTCTCGTAAAAAGCTTCCAACTGATCACATAAGAAGTAAAACAATAATTTACAAGGATTTAAATTTCAACTAAAAATAATTACGTGTAATATTGGTGGGAAATAACTTATTGCAATTCTTTCGATCGCCCTTTTTGTCTTCAAATGAGCAATCCACAAGGAGGCGTTTCATGATCAAGGCAACCAAGAACATCGCCTTGGCAACCACCATCACCGGATCACTACCCCGTCCGTCCTGGTACACGGCCAATCTCTCTGGAAGACCTTTTCGGCAAGCCATGGCGGAAGGCACTTTCCGCGAACAGTATAACGATGCGGTATCTTGTTTTATCCGAGATCAAGAACGCGCGGGATTAGACATACTAACAGATGGCGATTGCCGGTTTGACAGCGACGTTGGAGGGCGATCCTGGGTGACTTATGCAGCCCAACGAATCAATGGCATGACGGGTTATGACCACACTACTAGGCACACGAATTGGGGCGGGACCGCACCGGGTGAGTTGCTCTATGAGATACTCGAGGCCAGGATGCTTCCGATCGTAACCGAACAAGTGAGTCGGGGTCCGCTAGAATTTACCCCGACCTGGAAAACAGCCCAGAAGATGACTCAAAAACCTGTTAAATTCGGCACTATCACGGCTGAGTGCCTAGAATCCACCTGTGGCAACGAGCACTACAAGGACCGCCGGGAACTTATTATGGACCTGGCGTCAGTAATTAATGAAGAGGTCTTAGATCTGGCCAAGGCAGGCTGTCCTATTGTCCAGATGGAGGAACCTTGGGTTCATCGCCTTCAGGATTACGAAGATGATCGGGATGTCGGTATTGACTTTTATGTCGAGGCCTTCAATCGGACCGTCCAGGGGCTCAACGACATAACAGAGGTGTGGTGCCACACCTGTTGGGGAAGTCCCGCCGCACAACGTTTTTACGATGACAAAGAACAATTGTATTCTCGATCTCTTGAAAAGTTAAACCAGCTTCAGACAGACGTGATCACCGTCGAGGCCGCCAACTCGCCCAAATGGGAGTTCGAAGCCATAGGGAAGGTGATAACAGACAAGAAAATCGCAATTGGCGTGGTTGACCATCGCACCCTTCAAATCGAGACGCCTGAACAAATTGCCCATATGGTCCGTGAAGCGTTAAAACACATCCCTCCCGATCGTTTACTCCTTTCCTCGAACTGTGGGTTCGGTAGAGAGGGGATGAGTCGACGACATGCATTTTTCAAAATGGTGGCTATTGTTCGGGGCGGGAACATTGTCCGGCGAGAGTTAGGAATTCCCGAAGCAGTTTGCCTAGCCGAAGATTCCCGTTTCCTTCTCGTAGACAGGGATTAAAGCACAGTCTTTTTCTGGTTTCTTGTAATACATACGTTGACTGATTAGCGGAAAAAGTAATCGGATTCCGGAACGCCACGTTCTTCTGTGAGGAGGTGTCGCTGCGCCTCAGCGCTCGAAACTGCAGTCGTCTCAATATAATCCCGGGAGAAAGCTGATAAGAGGTCCTTTGCATTCCGCCGAACCTCACCACGTACAGAGGCATATAGTTGATTGAAATCAAGTGCCATCAGCCGCTCACGTATAACCAGAAACTCATTGATTTGGTAGGGAACCTGTCGAGGGGTATTTTTCCAGGCAGTTAATTCGCCCGTACTCGGCGAAACCATGATGGTATCACCAGTAAAAATAACGCCTCCGAATCGTTTATAGAGAAGACATAGCCCACCCTCGAACTGAGCTGGAATGTGGTGAACCTCCAAATCCTCTCCAAGTTATAAAACTTCAAAATTAAAGAATTCTACATTCGGGTATCCCACCGACCACTCTTTATCCGTTCCATGTATTTTGATAGGTGCTTTAAATCTAGCAGAGAACTCATCCATTGCCCCATAGTAGTGTGGATGAGAGAGAATGATGACCCGAAGACCACCCTTCGATGCAATCCAATCTTCCAGATCGGCCGTCAGCAGGGGTTGCATATCCATTAGAACATTTCCATCCGGCCTTTCAACGAAGTAAGCAAAGTGTCGGATACCTAAAGTGGGTTCTAAGCAAATCCGCCAGATATCCTCCTCTAGCTGAAGAATATCCATTTTGTGGTGAGAGCGAACCAATTCAGGATGTACAAATCGTTCTCTTTCCGTTGAAGGCTTCGGGACATACCGATTCGAACAGATAAGACAATCTGGTTCCTGGTTCTGAAGAACAAAGGTCCGGTTTCCGCAATATGTGCAAATGAGTGGGGATGTAGACATCATCCACTTATGCTGAATGCGATGGAGGCAGTTCTCTCAAACCTTAGAGCCCGGTAGCATTTTTCACTGATTGCCCACGCCCATGGTTTGACCACAGATAAAGGAAGAGTCCACCCCCCACGATGACCCCGGGAATCTGCCAGTACAAATTGGGGCCAATCATTCCAATACCAGCGGCAAAAAACATAAGACGCCGCACGGTATCCAGACGGACATAAGCAAAACCCTGAATCCCCATTGCCATGGAAATGACACCGCCCAAAGCAAACAAAATTCCGAAAACAATCTTCCCGGCAGATCCGATCAGGAGAAGCGACGGATCAACAACAAACATATAGGGCAGGAGGAAGGCGGGTAGCGCAAGTTTCATCGCTTCAATGGCTGTTGGCATAATCGGTGCCTTAGCTATGGCCGCAGCCGCATAGCTAGTTGGAGCAGTAGGAGGCGTGATTGCAGAAAAAGCACTGAAGAAAATGACAAAGAGGTGAGCCTGAGGAATGAGGATATTTGTTGGCAGACCCAAACCCTTCATCATCGTAATGAGAGCCGGGATCGCGATACCAACCTGAATAATATAGGCTGAAGAAAGAGGTAACCCCATTCCCAAAATGATAGCGGTCAACATACAAAGCACCAAAGCAGCAAACAAATTCCCATCTGCGATATCGACCAGAAGGCTCGAAAACTTGACCGCGACTCCCGTTAGGTCGAATATTCCAACCATAATCCCGGAGGTTATTATCGCGACAGCCACGATCACGGCTTGAAGGCTTCCCCGAACCAAAGCGTCCCAAATGTTCCGGAAACTCATCCGGTTCTCTCGTCTCCAAATCTCCAAAACCTTTTCGCGACTGATTCGCTCCTTACCTCTGACAGCAACAATTACAACTTTCAAAAGCGCCCAGGCCCAGCATACTCCGACAATTCCTGCTAGGCACCGAACAACTGCGAATCCTGGGCTGTATCCAGACACCAAAAGATAAACAAGAATAATCAGCGGAAGAGCAAGATAACCACGCTCCAAAATGATCTTTTTCAGACTCGGGAGCTCATCCTTGGGAACAACGGGTATGTCCTCTTTGACTGCATATATGTGGACCATGATCCCAACGCTCAAAAAATATAAAATTGCGGGAAGAACAATCAGCTTCATGACCTGTGCATAAGGGATCCCCGTGTATTCAGACATCAGAAATCCGGCCGAAGCCATGACAGGTGGCATGATAAGTCCACCAGTTGACGCTGCAGCTTCCACGGCACCTGCCATGAAATCTTTAAAGCCATTTTTCTTCATCATTGGGATACTGAAAGAACCCGTGATTACGGCATTTGCGGTGCTACTGCCTGATATCGAACCCATCATCCCACTCGACAGGACAGCTACCTTTGCTGGCCCACCACGCAGGCGGCCGGCCACCGCGGTTGCAAAGTCAATTGTAAATGAACCAAATCCAGATTTTTCAAGAAAAGCCCCGAATACGATAAAAAGGAATATAAATGATGCGGAAATAGCAGTGGGTAGGGCAAACAATCCGTCGGGAAGAAAGTACTGATTGTCGATCACGAGAGAGGCTGAGTAGCCTGAATGATAGAACAACCAGGGTAAATACGGTCCCGCAAAAGCATAAACAACAACTAAAATTGCAAGAGCCATAAGTGGCCATCCGATTACACGCCGGCAACACTCAAGAACAACCGCCATGGCTCCAAATGCGAGGATTTTTTCGTAAACTGCGAAGGTATCAACGTGCCCAATATGCTCTATGATCCAATCGTAGTGATAGAAAATGTATCCCATCGAGGTCCACCAAAAGAGCAGAATTAGGACATCATACCAGGGGAGTTTATTTGAAACGCGCTTTTTGACTACCGCGTAGGTCATTAGCGCGATAGTGAACATGAAGGAAACGTGAATAACCCTATGAAGGTAGGCTTCTGGCTGACCAAAAAACCCTGTCCAAATATGATAGATGGAACAAGCTGCGGCAATTAAACTCAGCAAAGTCCACCAAGGACCTTCAAGTTTTCTCTGCACCTCTTCTCACCTCAATGCAAACTACAAATCACTCAATAAAGCATGAACCCAAACGTAACAGAATCATCCTTGAAATCCAATAAACTATCACCGCGATTAAAGCAACGACTTGTTTTTCACAAATCTAGGGAAGTTTCGCAAATCCGAAAGTCAACATCAACTAAAAACGGAAAGGGAGCCAGCCGATGCCGACCCCCTTTCTCGTTTTCAAAACAATCCCTGAGACCCTCCTAAAGAGCCCCTATTTCCTTCAAGTACTTCGTCAATCCAGGATGGCGCTTAGCACCTAAGTCTTGCGCGGCATCCTTAGCGTCTACTCTTTTGAAGTTCGGATTTACCTTTCTCATATAGTCAATATTTTTGTACATAGCCTTGGCCATCTTATAAACCAAATTTGTTGGAACCTTTGCATTGGTAACAACAATTTGATAGGTCTCAACAACCTGGACGTCCTTCTTCCTGTTGTAATACTGTTTTTCGAGTGTTACTGGAATGAGAGCAGGCTGAACGGCGCGAATTTTCTTCACATCCGCATCACTGAACTCAAGAACACGAATTGCCTTGTGCGCGGCTAGCTGCATGAGAGGGGCATACACCCTTTCTCCTGGTCCCATATAGGCATCAATATGGCCGTCTTTCATCTGTGAAACCGCGTCGTTGAAGCCTAGGTGCAAAACCTTCGGAAAGTCCCGGTAGGACATCCCGAATGCCCCTAAAATATCCTTGTTTATGGCTTGGGCGGAGAACCGCTTTGGCATCGCATTAATCCGCTTTCCCTTCAGTTGAGACCAGTGGGTAATTCCAGAATCGGCCCAAACCACCCAAACACACATCTGGTTGTACTGAACCGCTGCGATTCTCAGATCCTTTGTCTTCTTACCCTTGAAGGGACCTTTATGATTGAGTGCCTTAACAACCGTCGTTAATTGGGTCAAACCCATATCAATCTTCCCGCTCAAAGCGTTCAGGGCGTTGGCGGTACCGCCACCAATATCCAGTGTCACATTGTCCCCGTAATCATCCTTCATTAACTTTTGGATAGCAGTTCCGATGGGGTACCAGGCACCGCCCGGCTTTGAAACACCAAACTTGAGATTTTCGGCCGAAACTGGCGAGATCGCCACTACTGCTCCGAGTAAAAGGGCTGCACAAAAAGTAGCTAAGCCAACTTTAAAAATTCTTTCCATCACCATTCCCTCCCTTTTTTTCTTGGGTATAAACCGCTCAAACTACTACTTTTCTCTGTTTTATATCAGAAAAGAGTTCCTGATATTTCTTCCTTGTGGTATCACGTACTTCATTGGAAATCTTATTCGTCAATGGATAGTTCTTATACCATTGGTAGTTCTTACAGGCATTGATGATAACTTTAGAATTCAGGTGGGCCTCTGGCCCCATATTCAAGCGAACATCAGGAGAAATACTGGGGTCAAGTGAGGATCCCCAGGTCTCTTTGATAATGTCCATCGAAGTATCGGGATTACAACGCGTCACAACGGCCCACATAACATCTTCTAGGCTTGTGATGTCAATATCATCGTCTACCACAATAACATACTTGATGAAATAAGCCGTACCTCTAGCGCCGGCTGCAACCAATCCTGCAGACTTTGCGTGACCTGCAAATCGCTGCCGGATGGAGACCACCGTCATGAGCCGACTCACAGGCTGCCAAACACCCATAACATCGGGAATTCCGGCCTTCTCTAGGGCATCCCAAGTATCTGCTGCCAAAAGCGGGATCCCCGTATAAGGGCCAACTGGAGGTTTTAAAGGAGGAACTCCAAAAATGATGGGGTCATTCCTATGGTAAATAGCATCAATCTTCACAACGGGCTGAGGATGTGGACCGCCCGCATAGTACCCAGTAAACTCGCCGAATGGGCCCTCCATACAATGTTCAGTTTCCATGGGCGGGATATGCCCTTCCACTACAATCTCTGAGGTGGCGGGAAAAGGAAGGCCTGTAACGGGGCCATTCACAACTTCCAATGGCTCACCTCGTAAGTGACCAATATAATTGTATTCACTCTGACCGTAGGGAAAGAAAAAACCGGCTGGGATCCAGGTCAGTGGCTCCTGACCGAAACTGATGGCTACCGGCAAACTCTCACCTCGAGAATGGGCCTTTTCTAGAAAGATGGCGGGTGTCTTCCCCGGTAAAGGGAGAATCCCAATGGTATCCTTTTCGAACACCATGTTCCTCTGGGCCGCAATGTTTATCCAGCCTTCGTCTGGATCCTTCATTACAACCATATTCCCCGTCCCAATAAAACGCCCAGGATCGTTCTCGTGCCAACGGGGAGAAGGAAACTTCAAGATGTCAACGTCGTTTTGCTGCAACACATTTTCAAACACCGGTCCTTCGGAAACAACCTTCGGAGGAATAGGTTTATATGACGCTACCTTGTCCTTCCAATATCGGAGAGCTTCCAACGGGGGCGTATCTGGATCCAGACCTAGTGCCAAGGCGTTACGTCTGACGTTGGTCAAGATATTGGACAAAACACGAAAGCCCTTCTCATGTCCTTTGACCTTGTCAAACAACAGAGCAGGATGGGAACTGATGTCTTTCTCAGCGATCATTTCGGTCAATGCACCTATGTCTAGATCCCAATCCGCTCCGTCGACTCGGTGAATTTCGCCAATCCGATCCGCTTCGTTAATAAATTCTCGAAGATCGTTAAAAATCACCGCTTGAATCTCCAAACCAAATCAGGTTTCCCCGCCAATTACTCTCTGTTCTAGGACATGGCGGAAAAAACAAACATCTAAGGGCCTCGATGCCTCGGCTAAGCTCAAACATTAAAAGGGAAGACGAGGAAATTATAACAAATATTAACCCTTCTCGTCCGAGATTAATGAAGGGCTAAGAAAATATGTGAAAATTCACCGTTCGTTAAGAATTTGGTTTTTGTTCAAAAATCGTATCAATTTCCTAACCCACACCCAAATCCCCGTTGAATCCACGGTACCATTCTGTTAGATTTCGGGTATCGTAGGTGGGGTGGGGACCTGTAAGGTGGCCCAACCGGTCGGGTGGTCCACTCAACCATTTCCCTGATAAGCGAAACGGGCTTTCAATTGACTATTGCAAACCGGGTCATCCTTCTGGGCATTGACGGCGGCACTTTGTCTTTGCTCGAACCTTGGATGGACGACGCTACACTGCCGAATTTTGCCAAGATACGTGAAGAAGGCTGTACGGGAATCCTCGACTCAACAGTTCCACCAACCACGCCAACTGCTTGGACTACATGTTTCACCGGCGTCAACCCTGGCAAGCACGGAATTTATGACTTCCGTGAATCCCCACTACGACACCCGGAACGCCCACTTATCAATCTTTCTTCTGTACAAACACCGCGGCTTTGGCATCGCCTCAATAAAGTTGGGAAAAAAACCAACATCCTCAACGTCCCCATTACATATCCCCCCGAGCCTCTAGATGGTTGCATGGTTTCCGGTATGCTGACACCGGGTCCCGAAGCGGATTTTGCCTACCCATCGTCCCTCAAAGACGAACTTCTAAAAGCTATCGGAGGGGAGTACATACCAGATATCGACCTTCCTAAATACGAAGCAGAAAGCTACCGTGATGCACTAGATTTCATGAACGTTGTTTCCCATGCCTTTCTCCAACGGGAAAAAGCTTTCTTCTATATGATGAATAACAAGCCGTGGGATTTTTTCATGGGTGTGTTCATTCTCGCCGACCGGCTACAACACTTTTTCTGGAAATACCTCGACCCTTCTTGCGATCTCCACCAAAGTCCCATGGCTCATAAGCTACGAGAAAAGATTGTTGACTGCTATCGGCTTATCGATAAATTTCTAGGTCGCCTACGAGAACACATGACGCCGGACACACTCCTCTTAATCATGTCGGATCACGGGTTTGGACCAACGAAATCCTGGTTCAACGTCAGCACCTGGCTTGAGCAAAAGGGTTACCTACGCATACGTAACGAGGTAGCTGCGCGCAAGAAATGGCTTTACCGACTCGTTTCCATGAATGATATCAAATGGGTTCGAAAAGCTGTTCCCGAATTTATCCAAAGCGAGTTGAGAAAATGGGCCCGACGGGGCCGATCTGCATTTGTAACAGACCTATATGAGACCGTTGATTGGGAACACACCAAAGCTTTTTTCCCGAGTATTCCAGCACAGGGTATCTATATCAACATCCAGCAAAAAGAATTTGGCATTGTTCAGCCAGGGGAAACCTACGAATCGATAAGGCAGAAAATCAAACAGGAACTCCAAGAACTCCGATGTAAAGAAACGGGTACTCCCCTCGTCGATTGGGTGAGGTTTCGCGAAGAAGTCTATCATGGACCCGAGACCCAATATGCTCCTGATATCCTTTTTAAGGCCAAAAATTACGCCGTGCTAGGCCGACAGATGTTTGGTGCTACTGAGATCATTAGATCTAGTGAAGCCGTTCCCAATGGATTTCATCGACCCGATGGCCTCTTCATGGCTTGTGGACCTGGTATATCACCGGGCAAACGAATCTCCGATGCGGAAATTGCCGACATCTCCCCTACCATACTTTACGCCATGGGCTATCAAGTTCCCGATATAATGGACGGGAAGGTCCTGGTAGATATATTCAAGCCAGGAGTACTGGAAATGCAACCTGTCGCAAGGGGTAACCAGACAGACCCAGATGGCTCCGTAACAGGTTTAGAGACTAAAGACCCATATTCGGATTCAGAAACTGCCGCCATCGAAAAGCGATTGGAAGATCTGGGGTATCTTGAATAGGTTGGGTCAATGGGCCTGAACATTGACGTCTGACCGTGTTCAGTATTGCATCATAATTATTTATTGTGGGGAAGAGAAATGAAGGGGAAGTTGCTTCTTGCGTTGAAGATCCTAGTCAGTCTCAGCCTTTTGCTGTGGCTTTTGATAACTATGGACCTAGGACGATTCAGATCCATTATGCTCGAGATGACACCTTCTTGGCTGCTCTTGGCTTTTGTTTTCAAATCCTGCGGTGTGTTCGCCAGTATTCTCCGATGGAAGTTGCTCCTTCGGGGCCAAGGGATGAACATTCCTTTGAGATTTTTGACTGCATCCTTTCTGGAAGGTAGGTTCTTCGGTAGTTTCTTTCCGAGCACTATTGGTCTCGATACCTATCGCACTTATGACCTAGTGAAATTCTCAAGGCAAACAGCTTCGTCGATCTCCGTCACCCTCGTGGATAAAGTCATAGGTCTTTTCTCTTTGTCCTTCCTGGTTCTCATCACTTCTGGGGCAGGAGCTCAGATGGTCGGCACCGAAGGAGTGGGGTTCATTCTAGCCATTTTTCTTTTTCCTATGCTGATTTCCATCGCCGCTCTCATGTTCCCTAACCTCCTCGGAAAAATCACGGACGCAAAGCGATGGAAGAACAATAGATGGACAAAATCCATCGGACGGTTTATTGAAACACTCACTGTGTATAGTAACCAGCGAGGTCTTCTTTTTCAGGCTATGGGGTTGGGTATCGTAATCCACCTAGGGACCACCCTAATGTATTACGGAACTGCCCTGACTGTTGGAGCCAACATCGATTTATCCGATATTCTGTTCACTGGACCCCTCATGATTACGGCCACGGTGATTCCCTTATCGATTGCAGGCATTGGGGTTCGAGAGGGGGCTTTTATTTTCTTCCTTAGCCGCATCGGAGTCACCCTGGAGTCGGCTACTCTACTTGGGTTTCTCGGGTTTTTAGTCGGAGGCTTTATTAGCCTACTGGGAGGAGTAATATTTGTCCTCCGGTCTCACAGGTATAAGGATAAGAAACTCGGACCATGTGAAAAGGGTACTCGGACTGAAACTCCCCACCCCGGAGACCAAATCGGAACAGAAATCATTGCCGAACAAAAAGAGTAATCCCCCTACCAACCGGCTTCTTATAATCGGTATCGACGCAGGAACATTAGATCTAATTGAACCCTGGTCCGCCACCGGACGCCTACCCCATATAACCTCCCTGATGGAGCGGGGAACATTTGGGATTGCCCGGTCCACTCTTCCCCCATCAACATACCCCGCTTGGACTTCCTTTATGACTGGGGTAGGGCCAGGACGACATGGGCTCACCGACTTTCTCATACGGGAACCGAACCATTATGCCCTGAGATTCGCTTGCGCCAATGATAGGAAAACACCCACTATGTGGAGCCAGTTGAGTGCTACTGGCAAACGAATTGCCGTTATCGGAATGCCCGTGACCCATCCTCCAGAGACATTGAATGGATGTATGATAAGCGGATTTGACTCGCCCCTTGCCTACCAATGGGATGAAAGTTTTGTCCGCCCAGCTTTCTATTTTCGTGAAATCACCGAGGCTGTTGGCGGTTATCGATTCACGGCCTGTAATGAAGATCATGTCACAACCGGATGGCATGAAAGAGCAAAAGGAGAAATTCGGGCATCACTGGAACAACAAACCCGGGTGGCTGAATATCTCCTAGGACAGGAGCCCTGGGATGTTTTCGCTATTGTATTTGGCCAAACCGACACGGCTTGTCACCATTACTGGATGTTTCATGACCAGAAATCTCCAAGATTTCCCGGAAGAAGTAGCACGGAGTTCAAAAAGCACCGGGGATTCCTCTTGGAGGTCTATGAACGAATCGATTCCTCCATCGGCCGATTAATGGCTTCTACCGGACCTGATGTGGGTGTCTTACTTGTTTCCGATCACGGGTCGGGAGGAGTCGGTAATGGGGTGATTTACTTGAACCAGTGGCTATCCTCGGAAAACTGGCTTACTTTTAAGGGGTCAGGGTTTTTTGACAGGACACTCGGCTACATAAAAAAATCTGGTCTCAGAAGGGTCCCGCGTGGGTTGAAGCAAAATCTGTTTCGTCAACACAAAACGCTAGCTGGTAATATTGAATCTCGGGTACGATTTTCTGCTATAGACTTCTCGGATACATCTGCGTTTTCTGAAGAAATGAACTCCAACCCCAGTATCTGGATCAACCTTAAGGGCCGCGAGCCTAAGGGAACTGTTCCTCAAGCCAACTATGAAGACCTTCGAGAAACGATCATTAATTCCGCCGAATCTCTTCTAGATCCGAGAACAGGAGAAAAACTATTCCGTAAAGCCCACAAACGAGAGGAATTGTACCAAGGGCCCTACGTCGACCGGTTCGCGGATATTATTCTGGAACCTAACCTAGAAGGCGGGGATGGCTCGTTGTGCCATCCTCCCAATAATGGATATTCATATTCATTTCTGGGAAGCAGGAACTTAAGAGCTAGCAAAACCTCCGACAATCTATGGTTCCAGGAGCTTAGTGAGGCTGAGCATATGGGTGCACGCGGACGAGGCATGAACGGAACCCATCGGCCAAATGGATTTTTCGTGATGGCCGGGCCCGGTATTCAATCCAATACCGCAAAACTTTGTGCTAATCTCACTGATTTCGCTCCGACGGTCATGGCCTACCTAGGAACCGAACCAAAAATTGAGATGGAGGGACAGATCATAAAGAATGTACTGGATCAAATCGGTCCATGTATGTCCTATCCCACCAAAAACAAATTCATTCCGACTATTGACACTTCAAAGGGTTTATTCGATTCAAAGATGCCTGATTGGGAAACATTGTCCTCTCGTCGCTTAAAAGATCTAGGGTACTTGGAGTAGGAGATTGGAACTCTGTAACAACCACGGCTTAGAGACAAGCTCACTGGAATCTCACCACCCCTTGAAACTAGGAACGGCGAAAAGGCCTCTGCGGATTGCTATGGTGGCAGCCTGTCCGTTTCCAAGCGTTCAAGGATCTCAGATACTAATCCAGGAGCTAATCACCGGACTATGTGGCCGAGGGCACCAAGTACACCTTGTGACATATCCTTTTGGAACAACTTCAACCTGGCGGCGTCCGCAACACTGCCGTATCCACCGGGCACAAACCAGGACTTCCTATCCAGCAGACCATTCTGGTCCTCACATCTATAAACCTTTTATGGATATGGCCCTGGCCCGGTTGCTTAAGAAAATCATTTGCCAGGAAAAGGTAGATCTAGTTCATGCTCACAGCCATGAAGGGTTGATTACTGCCCTTTGGGTCCGAAGAAAAATTCCGATACCCGTCTTGTACCATAGCCACACATTACTTGGAGAGGAATTGCCAACCTATTTTCGAACAGGAGGATTTCGGATCCTTGCAAAAGCCCTTGGCACAGGGGCAGACCGGTGGTTCCCACGGCTAGCCGATCACTGCATTGCACTAAGTCCAAGAACAGCTCAGTGGTTTCAGAAGATGAGGTTTTCATCCGGACGCGTTCACTACCTTCCGCCATTTTCATTTCCTCCATTCCCATCAAATTCTCAAAGCCCCTTAGAGAATGAGCCAAAATCCTACATTCTTTATGCGGGGAATCTTCACCCATATCAAGATATCGAACTTCTTTTTCAAAGCTTTCGAATCGTTTTGTCTCAGAAGCCTGAAACAAACTTAATAGTGCTTACCCATAATGATCCCGCGGAGTCGCAACTCCGTTTAAATAAACTAGGGCTTCAGAACCGAGTATTTTTTAAAAAAGGGGTCACGATGGAGGAGGAATGGAAATGGATGACAAACGCCCGGGTACTCGCTTTGCCCAGAACCCGCTGCTCAGGGTACCCTATCAAGCTGCTAAACTACCTAGCTGTGGGACGCCCAATTGTCGTATCTGCCGATTCCGCGCGAAACCTGACACATGGGGAAAATGCCTTCGTGGTGCTAGACTCCAAACCAGAAGCCTTTGCCATGGGGCTCTTGGCGACTTTGCGTTCCGAAAGGCTGTCCCGAACTATTGCAAAAGGCGCTGCGCGTACATTTCGAAAAGAAATGAATCCGCAAACCTTACTTGAACAGGTAGAGGCAATTTATGAGAAACTTTCTCCACAACGGACAAATAATTTTCTAAGTAGGACAGGAGAACATATTTCCAATGGTTCTTCCTGTCTTCAAGCTCAAAAAATTGTTTAGCTTCAAAATCTTATCGCCCAGACTGATTTAAATCGCAAGGGATAATTCAAATGGCAAAGGTACTTCTCATCGGGCTTGACTGTGCTGAGCCAAGCCTGGTGTTCGACAAATGGATTCAGGAGCTTCCCAATCTCAGACGACTTATGGTCTCGGGAACTTACGGGCGCCTTCGAAGTTGCGATCCTCCTATTACCGTTCCCGCATGGGCCTGCATGATGACTAGCCGCGACCCCGGGGAATTGGGAGTCTACGGATTTCGCAATCGGAAGTCTCACGATTACGACGCGTTAGGAATCGCATCGTCGTTTAGTATTCAGCCGGATAGAGTTTGGGATATTTTAGGGAAGGCAGGGCGGGACGTAGTAGTTGTGGGGGTTCCACCCACTTATCCTATTCGCCCGGTAAAAGGAAATCTGATTTCTTGCTTCCTGACACCAAATCTGGACAGCCCCCATACATATCCTCCTGAACTCCAAGAAGAAATCTCGGATCTGGTCGGCGAATATCTTTTCGATATCGAAGGATTCCGGACCGACGACAAGCCTGCCCTACTTGAACGAATCTATGACATGACCCGTAAACGTTTTCATGTTTTACGGCATTTAATAAATACTAAGCCCTGGGATTTCTTTATGTTCGTCGAAATGGGAACCGACCGCGTTCACCATGGATTTTGGAAGTTTCACGATCCTCTTCACATAAAGTACAAAAAAGGGAATCCCTACGAAAATGCTATCCGGGATTACTATCGATACCTGGACGAAGAGATTGGAAAACTTCTCTCCTGCATCAGCGAAGACACCAATATCCTAGTGGTATCCGACCATGGCGCAAAGAGAATGGAAGGCGGTGTTTGCATAAACGAATGGCTGATTAGTGAAAAATACCTTCGATTGAAAAACTATCCTAATCAGCTTACTTCTCCGTCCCAACTAGAGTTCGATTGGGAGAGAACACTTGCGTGGGGGGAGGGCGGATACTATGGCCGGATCTATCTGAACGTTCGGGGACGTGAGCCGATGGGAATTGTTCCTAGTTACGATGTTCCGAGAGTTTGCGCTGAGATAAAAACTGGGCTAGAGGAGATGAAAGACGAATCTGGAAAGCCATTAGGAACCCGTGTCTTTTACCCTCATGAGATATACCGCGAAGTCCAAGGTGCGGCACCTGATCTTATTGCTTATTTTGGAAATCTAGATTGGCGCTCTGTAGGAACCGTGGGGCATCGGTCCATCCATACCCGTGAAAACGACACGGGCCCAGATGATGCCAATCACGACACGCATGGAATCTTCATTATGTCTCAGAAACAAAAATGGGAGAAAGCATCGGAGGACGATGCGCCCGGCGCACCACTTCCTGGGTTGACCCTATATGATATCGCTCCCACGTTACTACGCTTATACGGACTTCCCGTTCCTAACGAAATGCAAGGTCACCCCATACCAGAAGTTGACGACCTGCCGTTCTTCGGATAACACAAAATAATGAAGGGGAAATCAATCAAGGTAGCCTAGTTCCATGAGCCTGGACTTGATGGCTTCAGCTTCTTTTGGAGTATACTGGTAAGCACTCGGCTCGAGATATCCATATTCTTCAAGTACTGCGAACACCTTATCTGCGCTTTCTTCGACAGTCTCTTGGTCGGTTTCAACAACAACATCTGGATTCTCTGGTTCCTCGTAGGGATCGGATACACCAGTGAAATTCTTAATTTCCCCGCTAAATGCCTTAGCGTACATTCCTTTGACATCCCTACGAGCACACTCTTCCACCGGACATTTAACATAGACTTCTACAAAATTTTCTATCTGCTCACGAACCTGTCTCCGGATTTTCCTGTAAGGCGAAATGACGGCAGTAATGGTGGGGACACCATTGCGGTTCAGGAGGTGATTGAGAAATCCAACCCGAAGAACGTGAGTGTCACGATCCTTTTTAGAAAACCCCAATTCCGAGCTAAGATGGCTACGTACCTCATCACCATCGAAAATTTCAACGTGAGAAAAATCCCTACCATGAAGCCTTTCTTTGAGAACTAATGAGAGCGTGCTTTTGCCCGAACAAGGCAACCCTGTCATCCATATTGTGAAACTCGACAGATTCATTGATATCCCTTTGATTGACTCATCTTTTCAGTGAGGTTCTCAGCTCACGCGTTGCGCGTCACCTGCATAGGCTTGAATCAAAATCTTAGCCACCTCGTTTCTGGTAAATTCGGGTGGAGGCACTTCACCTTTCTCGAGCATCTCCCGAACCTTTGTACCACTCAAAAATATACGGTTTTTCGGATCATGAGGGCAGGTTTTTGTTGTCGCCATTCCTTCACAAACGGAACAGAAAAAAGCATGATCAAAGAAAAGCGGCTCAATTCCTATTGCTTCCAAACTAAATTCCTTGAAGATATCATGTGCATCATAAGTCCCATAATAGTTCCCCACCCCAGCGTGGTCCCTACCAACGATAAAATGAGTACAACCATAATTTTTCCGAACAATTGCATGGAAAACAGCCTCCCTGGGTCCGGCATAACGCATCGCGGCAGGGAACACAGACAGAACCGCACGATCACCGGGGAGGTACTTATCTAGCATCACCTGATAGCAGTCCATACGAACATCAGCAGGGATATCGTCACCCTTCGTTGAACCAACAAGCGGATGGATCATTAAACCATCCACAAATTCCAAGGCAACCTTCATGAGATACTCATGAGCCCTGTGGATGGGGTTCCGTGTTTGAAAAGCTACAACGGTTTCCCATCCTCGCAATTGGAAAAGCATTCTCGTTTCTTTGGGCTCCAAATACTTATGGGCCCATTCAGATGAGACTTCCGAAGGTAACATTCTCACGGAACCACCGAAAAGCACTTCACCTCTACCTCGAATCGCTTGGACACCCGGATGCTCGTCTCCCGTGGTTCGAAAAACTTCCTGAGCTTCTTTATCAAGGTCGACCGAAAATCGCTCTTCGACGGTCATCAATCCAATAAGTTTTCCGGTCCCTTTCGCTGTGAGAGCCACTTCATCACCATCCGAGATTCTATCCGCTGTTTCAAGATCGAACCCCAACACGATTGGTAACGTCCAAGGCAAACCGGAGGTTAAATGACCTGTTTCCACCACGCTTTCATAATCACTTTTCCCCATGAATCCCCGGAGGGGACTATATGCTCCGGTCGCAATCAGTCTTAAGTCTTCCTGCTCCATAATCCTTAGGGGAAAATGAGAAAGTTCCTGGGATCGTTTGAGGATATCAGGAAGTTCCGCTTCAGAAATGGTCTGATCAACTAACGTACCTCCATGTGGCTTAATCGGCATCGCCTCTCCATCCCGTAGCACAAAAAAATTAGATTCCCAGAGTCTCTTTCCAATTCGCTCCGATTCAGTTCTGTTGAATCTATCTAAGTGCCCCGACAAATCACGTCAAGAAGCAACCGTCAATGGTTGACGATAGCGCATTTCTTGAATACTAAAGCTCAGGATCGAAGCAACAACCAACAAAATTGCAGCTACGACAAATACAGGAGTGTAAGACCCTGTTAAGTCAAAGACATAACCACCGGCAAAAGCTCCGACGGCCGATCCAATTTGATGAATTCCAGAGATTGACCCATAAAGGAATCCGACATTTCGGGGGCCATAAATCTCACGGGTCAAGGTCGCTGTCGGCGGAACTGTAGCAAACCAGGAAAACCCCGTAGCGATTGCAAAGATGTACAATGTCAGATAGTTCTGCCACAACGCAAAGAAGAGGAACGACATCCCCCGGATAAAATAAGTCGCAGCTAAGGGATTCTTCCTGCCAATTCGATCTGATATCCATCCCGAAAAAAGCGTTCCAAAAACGTTGCAGAACCCGGCAGCGGCCACAGCCCCCGCAGCTACGTAAACGTCAAATCCTGCGTCGGTTACATATGAAGGGAAATGCACAGAAAACAGCATTACAGTAAAACCACATGTGAAAAAGGAAAGGGCAAGAAGCCAAAAGGGCTTTGTCTTAAGAGCTGCCCGCCCCGTTAGGTGCCCCAGGTTATTTGGTTGTTCCTCAGGTCCTACTGAATCAGTTGCTTCAGTTCCTTCCCGAACAGACTCTCCGTCCGGCAAAAGACCCATGTCCTTAGGCTTACTTCGAACTACCAGACAGACAAGTGGGAAAGCCGTCGCCAAGAGGATCAAACCCATAACCGGAAATGCCAATCTCCAACCTAAAACAAGGATTAGAAAACTCGACAACGGCACTACAATTAACTGTCCCAACGGTGCTCCGGAATTGCATATCCCTACAGCGGTCCCGCGTTTCTTCTCGAACCATTGCATAACACAAGTTGCACTTGGAACGAAACTTGTGGTAACAGCTCCAACAGCAACAACGATCCCATAGAACAGGTATACCATCCAAAGATTTTGCGTAAATCCCAAAAGCATATAACCAAGAGATATCAGGATAATCCCTGAAGTAATAACTGGTCTGGATCCATATCGGTCCAGATAATAACCAACAAAGGGACTCAGCAAAGCTATCAGGAAATAAGCTAGAGAAATAGAACCCGAGAGCTCAGCTCGAGTCCAATTAAACTCGTTCAGGAGTGGTTTGAAAAAAAATCCGATGGAAGCCGTAGTTCCAAATGTCATACACAAAGAAAACGTCAGTGTTCCCAAGACAAACCAACCATAAAAAATTCTATGGTTCGGTTTATCCGAAGATTCCGTACTGGACATCATGAATTACCCTTCGACCGGGACCAAATCCCGATACTTAGACTCTTGGACAAGAAAACTCACAATAGACGCGCCCATAAGAAGAACAAAAGCTATGACGAAAGCCCAGTGGTACGACCCCGACCAATCGAAAATCAGACCACCGAGGTAGACCCCAACCGCAGAACCCACTTGATGGATTCCCGTCATCGCCCCATAAATCACGCCCATATTTCGTGGACCGTAAATATCTCCCGCTAAACCTGCCGTCAAGGGAATCGTGGCAAAGTAGGAAAATCCGATAACAGCAGCGAAAGCGAACAACGTGAACATATTCTGCCACATAAGAAAAATCAAAAAGGATAAACCCCGAACAAAATAAGTAATGCCTAAGATATTCTTTCGTCCAACCCGGTCGGAGATCATCCCAGCCGTTAGCGTTCCTAAAACGTTGAAAAAACCCGAGAACGAAACAGCTCCAGCAGCAGTCAATGAATCAAATCCTAAATCCGTCGCGTAGGGAACCATGTGGATACTGAACATTGTGACCGTAAATCCGCAAACAAAGTATCCCCCTGAAATCAAAAAAAAGGGAGAGGTTTTCATGGCTTGTCGCCAGTTTAAGTGGGCAAGACTATTCGACAATCTCCCAGCAAGAGCTCCCGGCTCAGCAGAAGAGGAACCCTCCGCCGTTCGCCCATCCGGAAGTAGCCCCAGGTCGCGAGGGTCACTTCGGATAACTGTAATAATGACTGGCAACGTGGTTACTGCCAAAATCAAAGCACTGTAGACACATGCTTGCCTCCATCCTACTTTCTCAATTAAGAAAGCCGCCAGGTAAACGATCAAAAGAAGTCCCAGGGCACCCCCTGAATTACCGATACTAAGCGCCATGCCTCTTCGTTTCTCAAACCACCGGACCACCGTGGCCGAAACAGTGACGAATGTGCTTGACGCCCCACCCAACGCAACTAAAACACCGTAGTAAAAGTAGAAATGCCATAGCTTCGATACGAAAAACATCAGACCAAAACCGATGGCCATTAGAATAATACCAGCCGTAAAAACAATTCGAGATCCGAACTTATCGACGATCCGTCCAACGATGGGACACGCAATAGCAAAAAGAAGGTACCCTAGTGAGATACCCAAAGACAATTCCCCTCGAAGCCAGTCAAACTCCTCAATGATGGGTTTGAAGTAAACACCGATGGACGTGGTGGTGCCAAACGACATGCAAAGCACGAACGTCGATGCGGCCAAAACATGCCATCCGTAGAAGACACTATTTCCAGATCTTGATCCGCTTGCTACCATTAGATTGCCGCTCTCCAAAATGACTATAAATACTACTTACATATTCAAGATAAATACCATCGTAACATGGGGAACCCCTCTGGATCCTCTACCCAGTCAGAACGACAAAACTCAAAAATCAGTAAAAGCAAAAGATCATTAACGGAAGTTGTAAAAAGGCTCTTAACATTTCAACTTAAAGAGCTTCACCGCGTTCTCACCCAAAATTTGTTTCGTCTCGTCCTCCGGGCGTCCCCATTCTTTGATACTCGTGACCGCCCTTTCGAGGTTGCCAATTTGAAACGGGAAGTCGCTTCCCAACATCATCTTTTTTGCTCCCGCTAAGGCATGGGTGCAGTCCAAGGCGGGCTTATAAAAACTGGTGGTATCGTAGTAAAGCATCTCGTAGTACTCATATGGGTTTTTCTGGATATTCTTCTCCGTATCCGGATAGTTGTAACCCCAACTGATTCTCTCAGCCAAAAACGGAAGCGCACCGCCTAAATGGGTAGCTACCATCTTGAGGTTTGGAAACTCCTCAAAAATACCCTGATAGATGAGTTTTGAGTAATGAATTGTGATTTCGAACATAAATCCAATCAGCGCTCCAAAATGGTGGTCTTTTAAAAGTGGGTGCTTGGCGCCAACCGTTGGATGAAAGATTATTGGAACATCTAATTCTGCAGCCTTGGCAATAACAGGCCTGAAACGCTTATCACTTGCGGGGGTGCCTGCAACGTTAGCGACGGTGAAAAGCCCCTTCAGGCCGAGATCCTTCACAGCGCGCTCTAGCTCATTGGCCGCCTCTTCCGGATCCTGCATATAGACAGACGCTAAACCCGCGAAGCGATCAGAATTTTTTGCACAAACCTCCGCCATCTCGTGGTTCAAATCCCGGCAAAGTGCGATCCCGTCCTCCGGATTCAGGAGTTCCCCATTTGGGAAACCATTGGTCAAGATTTGCATGTCCATCCCTGCCTTGTCCATTTGCTGAATACGGTCCCCGGGGTCAAAGGCAGGCTCCATAATCGGACCATAATCGATCCCATTCCAATAGATCGTCGGGAGACCACTTTCCCCATATTTAATATCGAACTCGTGACGTGAGCTGAGTTCGTCGAGGCGGGGAATATACATCTTCGGGTAGATGTGCGTGTGAACATCGACAATCATGGAAAATCCCTTCCACTAGGGGCCCCTCAGTAACCTTAACTGATCCCCTTTGCCTAAATAATTGGTAAAATCAAACGCCTGAAACAAGACAGAACCGGTTGGAACACCAGAGCACAACACCAAGCTACGGGTCAGGTGTAACGAACCTGTGCGACGTTCCAAGACACGTGTCGCACCCTGTGAGGGAGTATGAAGGCTTGATAAAAGTGAAAATGCAATTCAAAGTATCTCCGATACTTTGCAATCAACTACCCTAATGCCCATTGGACTCTT
>CAYTIB010000009.1:0-27278 GCA_964437725.1 uncultured bacterium
GGGCCAAACGGACGAATTATCAAACAGGACATTATGAGCATTGAGCGAAAGTCGGGTGCCGTGCCGGGAATGCATGTTTTGGATGGAGAAGTGTTGGAAACTATTCCTTTGAAGGGTATGCGTCAGATTATTGGACAGAGAATGGAGCAAAGTTGGACTACTATTCCCCATGTTACTGAGGTCATCGACGTAGATGTCACGAGGATTGTTGAACTCCGCCAGGAATATAAAGCTACATGGGAAAACCAGTATGGAGTCAGAGTTTCTTACAATGATATTTTTGTGTCCCTAGTTGCACATGCGATCCGTAAATTTCCGAGGGTTAATTCTCGCTTAAATGAGGATGCGATTGAGATACTGAACGAGGTCAATATTGGGGTAGCTGTTGAGTTGGAAGAGGGGCTAATGGTTCCTGTGGTCCGAAACGCGGATCAGAAAAATGTGGGACAAATTTCGAGAGAAGTCCAAGAACTAGCTGAAAAAGCACGCCAGGGACAGATGAATCCAGATGAACTGACCGGTAGTACATTTACAATATCAAATCTGGGTGGGTATGGAATCCAATTGTTTACGCCGATTATTGACCATCCAAATAGTTGCATTTTGGGAATCGGAAAGATCACGAAAACTCCAATAGTCATAGAAAATGCGATTGCAATTCGGGATATTGTTTATTTGAGCTTATCCTTTGATCACCGCATTGTTGATGGTGCTCCCGCCGCGCAATTTCTGTCGTTGTTGAAGGAAATGTTAGAAGATCCAGACGTCGTATTGATGCAGTAGATCTGAATTGATAAATTTATATTAATTAATAAAATCAACTGCTTGGAATTTAATAATTTTTTGGGTAGTACGAGTTTGACTTGTTTCCTGAAGCGTCGGAGGACTAGTTTTATGCTCGGTGTTTTGAAGGTCGCAAGGGGGGCAGGAAACGTTGAAGTACAGGAGATTCCAGAGCCGACAGTGGGCCCTGGAGAGGTCAAGATTGCAGTTCGAAATGCGGGGATTTGTGGAACGGATCTTCACATTTTTAATGACCACTTCATGTCCAATCCCCCCGTAGTGATGGGTCACGAGTTTTGTGGTGAAATTGTCGAGGTTGGTAAGGGTGTTGTGGATTATATGGCCGGAGATCGGGTTACATGTGAAACAGCTGCCCGAACCTGTGGCACATGTCGGTACTGTCGTCGAGGTGCTTATAATCTTTGCAATGAACGATTGGGTTTCGGGTATGGTGTAAACGGAGCTTTTACAAACTTTGTTATTGCCCGAAAAGAGCTTCTTCATCGCTTACCGGATAATGTGGATTTTGTTGCTGGTGCCTTGGCTGAACCCCTGGCTTGCGCTGTACACGGTGTGATTCACTTGACTGGTGTCCAAGCTGGCGATGTGGTGGTTGTAACGGGTCCAGGACCCATCGGATTACTTGTAGCGCAGGTGGCTCGGGCGGAGGGTGGTTGTGTCGTAATCTTGGGTACTGATCGCGATAAAAATCGTCTGAAGATAGCCGAAGAATTGGGCTTTTCCCAGGTTATGAATATTGATCGAGAGGATCCTGGTGAATATATCAAAGAACTAACAGATGGTTTTGGAGCAGATGTAGTTTTCGAGGGTGCGGGCGTTCCAAAGGCGGCTGAAATGCTTCTTGGAATGGTTCGCAAATTAGGGAAATTTACACAAATTGGCTTGATGGGCAAACCTTTTAAGATAGATTGGGAGCAGATAGCTTATAAAGAAATACAGGTTACCGGAATGTTTTCTCAAAATTGGCGAGATTGGGAACGTGCCTTGACTCTGATTAGCCAAGGACAGGTGAATGTAGAGGCACTTGTCTCTAGCCAGGTCCCGATCACAGAGTGGGAAACCTGCTTTCGAAGGCTTGAAGCTGCTGAGGAGGTCAAGGTATTGCTAACGCCGGTGCCAGTCTAGCCTTAAAGATTTACCGAGAACCGCAGTTCTTGTGCTCAGAAGATACACCACAAAAGTGAGCTAGACGGTGTGTTGATTGAAGAGTTTTGTTCACTCTGCTCAGTGTTATATCCGCAAGGATCTAGATATAACTTTGTGAACCTCCACTGATCGTGTTCCTCAACACGCTTTAGAAATTTTGGTGCACAAGATGTTTCCAAGGTTTGTAAAATCCTTAATCATACTTAGGCATTGTTTCGTTTTGTTGGATCAGATGAATTTTTTCAATAAGCTCAGGTGGGTGCGCAAGCGTGTTGTGTAATGGGCAATGGGCTAGATCCTCGAGAAGTATTTCTTTTTCTTTTTCGCTTAAATCACCTTTTATGTAAACATCAGAGACAATTTTTGAGATCATGTTTTTACGCCGATTTGGATCGCCGTGATAGTCCTTATGGAATTTTGGTGCGAAGTTTCTTTTAAAACTTAGGTGGATTTCTACATCGTCGATTTGGATGCCTTTAGCTTTCGCTATTCCCAATAGCGTAAGGAGACTTCACCCGCCATATCCAGCCACAAAAAATTCGAAGGGGGTTGGGCCGAGATCATCTCCACCCCGGATCTCCGGCTCATCTAGCACGTAAGAATGTTTTCCTGTGTTTGTGGACATCTGCATTTGCATGTTTTTTCCTGTTGTTCGGAGAATAACTTGAGGTTGACCTGGTTTTTCAGACATTTTAGTGGCCTTTCATTGGAAATGATTTTGAGAAAAGGAAAAATGTTAACGGTGACATACTGGAATTTGGTCACCCGGTGAAGCCTGTTGCCGCCTAGCATCAGAGTTTTGGCGAATTAAGATTCTCAATTTTCCTCGCTGTATGGTACTGATGTTAGAAGTTTTCCGTTTTCCTGCATGTCACGCTCTAGAGATTCTAAAAGGAGTTTTGTTATTGTCCCGGGTTCACCATTGCCGATTGAGTGTTCATCGTATGCGACGATTGGGACCACTAGAAAGGTTGTTCCTAAAAACATCATTTCGGAGGCAGCGTAGGCTTCGGATGGTTTGATTTCGGATTGTTTAGCCCTAAGTAAGTCTCCTTTTTCTACGAATGTTTGTGCGATATCCAACGCTCTGGTAAGGGTTGTTCCCTGGAGAGCGTTTTGAAAACTTGGGGTTATGAATTCATTTTGTTTTGTGACAATAGCAACATTTTTATTTGACCCTTCGGCTAAGCAATGGTCTTCATCCAACGCTATAGCACTGTCAGCACCCCGCTTTGCCGCCTCTAGTTCCATCATTGCATTTGGCATGTAATTGCAATTTTTTAACTGGGCAGAACCTTCTTTCCTGGCAGGAATGTTGCTTGTAATTACTCGCATTCCCTTCAACTTGAAAGAGTCAGGGACCTTCTCAAAGTCTGTGATAACCACGTACAAGTGACTAAATCTGCATTCTTTAGGATTGACCGAAAAACCACCTGTCCCCCTCGAAATGAAAATCCTAGCGATTGCTTCCTTGGACTGGGCAACAGATGCTGTCTCCAGCAAAATTTCACTTATTTCGTTCTCTGGCAGCGGAAACTCAATGCCTGCGATAAGAGCCGATCGCTTTAAGCGGTCAAGGTGTGCCCCCATTTGGTATATTCGCCCGTGATGGATCGCCATAGTTTCAAAAACCCCATCACCCCGGTGGACCATGTGGTCATCGAAGGGTATTGTCATAAGCCGTGGATCTGTGACAATTCCTCCCAAGACGCTTGAATACATGGCAAAGTATCGTTTTGAGCGAGGATCATCAGGTGGTAAGTCCTTCTCGAAAATATCATTTACACTAAGGCGTGGAAGGTTTCCTCGAGTTTTCATCCTTGATTTCCTTGCGCTTCCTTTTAGACTACGGTGCCGGGGAATGGGTGGAGTCAAAGGGGATTATAGCATGTGGGATTTTGGCATCGCTTCTCACTCTTTTCTGCTGAGCGCGCATTCTGCATCGGCTGTTTTCGAACGCCAGAGGAATATCAACACTGCACCGAAAACCACAAGAAATAATATCGCTTCGAGGGTGCGGTTTTGAATGGCAAGGAAAAGTCTGGTTCGGATGTAGGCCAAAGATCCAGTGTGGCTTTTCTCGAGTCTAGCTTGTTCTCGTTCCGCGTGACGGATATGAGACCTAAGGGTCATTGGGGAAGCACTAGCGGGGGGATTCTTTTTTAGGTGGTGAATTGCTAGGGCATAGTGTTGTACTGCCTTCTTCCAATCTCTTTGGACATATCTGAGGGTATCCGCTAAAGAGGCGTGTATACGCCCATCTTCAGGTGTCCATGTAAGAGCTCTGTGGTACGCTTCGATTGTTTTGCCAAGTTGCCCCAGTTTTGTAGCTTGTTCTGCCTTCGCTAGCTCTTTTATAGCAGCACGTTTTCGGTAGACAGGATTTTTCCGATCCACATGAATGAAACCTTCCGCAATGTCGTGTTCGTAATCTGCCCTTTCTCCTTCTGATATTTCGTAATCGGAACTCGTTAAAAGGTGTTTGGCTTTCACGTATGTGTCGAGGGACTCTTTTCGTTTCCCTGGGAGCATTCGGAGAGTGTGAGCAATTCGAATGTGGGTTGGGATGCTGTTGTTTAGCCACTTGAGGGCATTTTGGTATAGTTTCAGGGCCTCCGTAAAATGCTCACCTCGAAAATAATAGTCCCCATCCTCAAGAACACGCTTCACCATCGCTTCTCTTGGACCTCGAGAATTGGGATCAGATTCGATGGCTTCCCGAATTCTTTTCTTAGCCTCTTCAGTTCTCCCGATTCGAACTAAAGCCTTAGCTTGGGCCAGGAGGTAATTAGAATGCGCTTGTCCGATTTCTTTAGTTCGACCCAACTTATTAAGTTGAGCCTTTGCTTTTCTTCCCTCGAAAAATACCTTTAGCAAGGAATCTTCGATCCCCTTTTCATGGTTTGTCAAAGGAAGGAATCCTCTGAAATCTGCGAGAAATATTTGGATTTTTGGATGGTTTGGGTGAATATTCGCGGTTACTTTATAAATTCTTAATGCTTCTTGGTAATTGTTTAGAGTGATTTCTGCTTCTGCTAAACCAAGAAGGAAATTGATAAATTTAGGGATTCGATTAAGACCCTCTTTGAAGGTGCTAAGAGCGGCTTCCGGATGGTTTTGTGCTAGTTGAAGCACTCCTAGTGTTTCGATTATTTCAAGATCTTTTGGGCATGCGGATGCTGCTCTTTGTAGCGCGTTTAATTTCCCTTGTGGTGTTTCTGCTTTCTTTAAGGCTTCTTTCCAACTTCTGTTAGAGACACATTTCGAGGGAACTTTTGAGAATGCGAAAGAAGGGAACATGATTACCCACAGCGTGACCCCGATAGTAAAAATTCCAAGGAAGGGTTTTTGTTGAAGTATATTTTTTGGAAAACTTTTTCTCATGGGAAAAAGTTTAGAGGTGCCAAGCCTTATGTGCAAACCTACCTCCTGCTAATTTTTTCTCTTGAAACATAGGTTATAGGCTGTTCACCGGGAATGCCATATTTCATTGCAAAGAATAACTAGTTCTGGTTGATTTTGCAGCCAGAACCAAATCTATTTGGCAGAAATATTTAAGAACGATCGTATCTCCCTTGAAGTGAATTGAGGCGTATTCGGAGGAGACTTAAAAGTGATCGGATGGAATCACGAATCAATTGAACCTTGGAGTCCTCAGCGTTTTTCCATTGGACGGGTACCTCCTTTATCCGAAAACCCTGCCGTTTGGAAATGTGGAGAATTTCAGCATCGAAACTCCAATCATTTATCCTTTGGAGGGAAAATATAGATTGCGCAGCCTTCAAGCTGAAACACTTAAATCCACAAGTGAAATCGCTCACCGACAATCCTAGGAGCCATCGAGAGAGTAAAGTAAAGATGGCTCCCATCTTCTCACGAAGAAATGATTGATTTTGCGCGATTTCTGCTCCTTCTGTGCGGCGAGTCCCGATAACGACTTCATACCCATGATCGAACCACTTTTTGAAGTGATCGAATTCTTTCGGTTGTGTTGAAAGGTCAGCATCCAAAAAAAGGACTAAATTGCCTCTGGCCTTCAGCATGCCCCGCTGAACGGTATATCCTTTCCCGCGGTTCCGATCATTGTTTAACAATATTATGGTGTTTCTGTCTGCCATGAAAGTCTGAGTGATATCGCTTGTTCTATCGGAACTACCATCATCTATTACAATTATTTCATAGGAGTTGCCTTGTTTTTCTGCATAATCTTCAACGGTTTTGAGGCACTCTAGCAAGACCAATTCTTCATTAAACGCAGGGATGATGATGGACAACTCAATCGAATCAGCCAACGCTGCCTTTTTAGTGGATTCGGGCGGCGATTGTTGCATCAACAAATATTCCTGGCACGAGAATGGATTTCGTTTCTTGTGCTCCATCAATCCGAAGAGAGAAGGAGTTTTTTAAACGACCTATGTGATACCTTAACCTTATTGTCTATTTCAAATTCAGTGGCATATCATTACATATGCTACACGAGGTTTTCAATTTTTCTGGAGGACCCTTTATTATCCCGCTTCTTTTGATGGAAGTAAAAGTAACACTTGATCGGTATTGGAATTATGATTGTTCTATAGTATCCGTTAGGTGTAGCAGTTAGAGAAGTGATTTAAAGCAAGATTCTTTTGCTTTTAATTAGGGACGCAGGTTCTGCCGGAAACGGAGTCGAGGATGGTTACATCTGAGAACAGTCGCCGTGCTTGGGGAATGGTTGCCATAGTATTTGTAACCATAGGGTTTGCCGGCGCCGTTTGGCATATGTTTGGGATTTTCGTGAAGCCGTTGGAGGCCGAATTTGACATAACTCGCACATCGGTTTCGCTTGTTGTGACCCTTTCTCAAGCTGTTTATTTTTGCATGATGATGGTAGTTGGAAAATTACTAAGGCACTTTGGTCCCAAGGCTTTAATAGTTACCGGAATGGGTCTTCTGGGGATTGGTTTGCTTTGCGCAGGGTCTGTTCAATCAATCGGACAAATGTATTTGGCCTACGGTATTGTGCTGGCACTTGGCTATTCAATGGCAACGATTAATGTTTCTAGTATTGCTGTTACTCAGTGGTTTAGTCGCAACCGCGGATTAGCTCTAGGCGTTGCTCTCGCAGGTTTTAACGCTGGTCAATTTATCATCATACCCTTTACCCAATATTGGGTACTTCACTCCAGTTGGAGGAGTGCATTTTACGTTGTAGGGGTTGTGACCTTGCTCTTACCCTTGCCGTTGGCATTCATCTTTCTTCGAAATGGGACTCTTCGTTCCGAAGGCTCTGAAGTCCAAGCGTCGGAATTTGATAAAACAGAAATTCCGATAAGACATTCATTGAAGAGTCGCTCTTTCTGGTTTCTAGCAATAAGCTTTTTCGCCTGCGGGTTTAGTGATTTTGTGCTAGCTGCCCACCTCCCGCCTTTCGGAGTAGATGTTGGAATCAGTCCATTTCTTAGTGGCTCAGCCCACGGAATTATTAGTGGTATTAGCGTTGTTGGAGTTATTGCACTAGGGGCCCTTTCTGATAGAGTCGGTCGCCGATACCCCTTGACCTGTATCTACATTATCCGCGCACTTTGCTTTTTATTCCTACCCTTGATTGGAAGTTATATGGGATTTTGGATATTCATTGTGATCTATGGATTTTTCTATTTTGCAACCACTCCGATGACTTCTGCAGCAACATCTGACATATTCCCTCAGAATCAAATGGGTACTTTGTACGGGTTTATAGTTGCGGCTCATGGCCTCGGCGCCCTCTCTGGGCCTTTGGTGGCAGGTATGATTTTCGATGCCTTGGGAAATTACACGCCAGCTTTTCTTTTGACAGGGTTACTCCTCTTTCTTGGCGCTGTTTGCTGCGGTTTTATTGATGATCCGATTCAGAAAGCCCGCCGACAAAATTCAATTTAAGAAAAGCTATCGAAGGCCATCTTCTCCTTCGATTTCCTCGAGTTTTAGACCCCCTACTCTTGGGAATGGGCGACCTCCGTCCGTGACCACGATGGCACAAAGAATTTCATCTGGAAACGGAGCATCGGGGACGCAAATGGTCATAGCGTCATAATGTGATCGGACGTATAAGGCGTCCTTGTAATGTAGAGGGACGTCAATGGTAGTGCCCGCTGCCCCTCGTTTTTTGGAGGAAGCGATTACAGCCTTTCCACCACCAACTAACTCTCGCAGTGGTTTACCGAGCTTGGGGTGAAGAATGGCGGCTGCATGTTCCATTTCTCCGGCCGTCCCGACAATTGCCCCTTTGCCGTAGCTATGGTAGACGTTTTTGTCTATAGCTTCGGTAGCCATCTTTCCCAAGATGCTTCCTGCCTCCTCGCCGATTGAAATTAGAGTATCGAGTGATTCATCAAACCGACCGATATAGGGGTTTTCAAATACGGCTATTGCGGCTGCCTTTCTTATGGGTGGATTCACGTCTCTGCCGGTTTCCAGTCGAATTTCCTCAGTTATTGTCATGAATTTACGGGCTTTCATTTTCATAAGAGTTCTCTCTGGTAGGGGTTGAACTTTGATTTTATCTATTGAGGTCAATTTTTGGACATCTTCTAGTAAAAGTTAGCTAAAGGCTGACATGAAACTCTATGTGTTTGCAATTGGAATATCGAAGGCTAGAATCAATGCGCAAGCTTAGATCTTGATTTTAGTAGGAATTTTCGGAAGTGTAACACAAAATCCCTGGTCCGGATTTTGTGTTCGCAATTTTGCTTTGCTAAACTCTTGATATATTTTTCTTCAGAGGACAGTAAAGTTATTGCGCGCGATGGTTTTCTGAAGAAGCCTTTAGTATTCTTTGGGTCTGATAGGTGATATTAGGCTTGGGGTTTCAGTAGAATGAGCCGAATATGCGTTGACTTTTTTTCTGGAAACAAATAACATCCACCCGCTGAGGAGCAGGAATAAAGTATGCGTATGGAAGCAGGTGGATTTGTGAATTTTCGCTCGTTCCTTAATCTGAGGGAGTGGAGCTTGTGAACTGGAATTTCAACCCCTCCTCTTTAATGTTTCCTCATGAATAAAACAACTATCGTTGATACTTTTCGGATATCCCTTTCAGTACTTGTCCTGTTCGTATTGAGTGCTTGTGCCGTTGCCCCTGTGCCCTCAGGGCGCAATGCTGAATTGGATACGAAACGTGAGAATTCTCAATCTATTGTGGTTTCCCGTAGCCCCGCATTTTATTGGGAAAAGCTTCTTTCGGCTTCTGGGGATCGGAAGGTCACTCCCCCACCGAAGATAACAGAGAAAAGAACCATCACTAGCCGTCTCTCCGTTCCTGAAAAGGAGTTTGTGGCCCCGATTCAACCTTCGCCCATTTTCCCTGAAAAACCCGAAAAATTTTTGGGTTCGAAAGAGGAAACGTTAGGTCGTGAAGGTGATGCTGTAATACGGGAAGGTGATGCTGTAATACGTGAGGATGCCGGACCGAAGATCCCGATGGTTTTGAATAAAAGGGTTCGTTGGTTCATCAAGTATTTCAAGGGGCCACACCGTAAAAACTTTGAGAAATACTTAATTCGGTCGGGTCGCTATTCAGATCTTATGCGAAAGATTCTGCGGGAAGAAGGGGTGCCAGAGGATCTATTTTATATTGCCATGATTGAGAGCGGATTCAATCCCAGAGCATATTCTAAGGCACGTGCTACGGGCATTTGGCAATTCATGAAAGCGACAGCCAAAAGATATGGTTTAAAGATAAACGGTTTTATTGATGAAAGGCGTGATCCGGAAAAATCAACTCGAGCTGCAGCTCGATATTTCAGGGATCTTCACCAGGTTTTTCGATCTTGGGATTTAGCCCAGGCTGGCTACAACGCAGGGGAGGGGAGGGTGCGTCGGGGCTTGCGACGACTGAACCGACTAAAGCGTAAGAAGGATTTTTGGTCACTAGCTAAGGCCCGTTACATTTCTAGGGAAACACGAAATTTTGTGCCGAAGTTTATAGCAGCCGCGATCATAGGAAGTAACCCGGAGGCCCACGGGTTTAAAAATTTGAATTACGAAAAGCCGCGTTCCTTTGAAAAAGTTCACGTTCCCAAAATGACACGTTTGGTGTGGATTACAGAGAAGTCGGGTGTCTCGATGGAAGATATAAAAGATTTAAATCCCGCCTTGAAGGTAAGGAGAGGATGGACACCATCTAACTATCATAACTACATACTGAGGGTGCCCCCCGGTACTTCCGGTCGGGTGGTGGCAGCTGTCAAAAGTTTTTCTAAGGCGGCTTTAGATGGTCGGAAGTATAAGGTGGGAAGAGGGGATACTCTAAGCGGGATTGCGGCAGCATTCGGGACTTCACTGGCACGACTGGTAGACTTGAACGGAATTAATGATCCGAACCGGATTAACATTGGGGATGAGCTGATTTTGCCTGGCGATTCCCGTCGTAAACAAGCCATACATGCTTTCACCGAAACCTTACGAGAAGGTTCCGATAATCGTCGTTCTAGCCACCACGTTGTTAATCCGGGAGATACCATCTGGCATCTTTCGAAACGGTATAAGATTAAAATGAAAAATCTATTGGCCTGGAATCAACTCTCTAAGGATGGGCAAATCCGTCCTGGGGATAAGGTACTTCTTTCACCTCCATGATTTTCTCTTTCCTGTCGTTTGAATAACCTTACAATCTTTCTTAATAAAAAGAGAGTGGTGGACTAGTTTTGTTCTATTGTTCCCCAGCGACCACAAGATGGGCAGCGACCCATCCATTCTGCTAGCTGTTCTTGGCAGGAATTGCATTTATGTTCTCCCCCACTTTTTAGTGGAGAGAACAGTACTGTGCGAGCGCCAGAAACATCATTTGCCTCCATAAGTGCCCGTGTACGAATCAGGCGAGCTTGTTCAGTGTCCTTGGTTGGATCCTCTGAAAGATACTGTAATGCTTGAGATGGTTGATCTAAGCGAAGGAAGACCTCGGCTAAAGTAAGTTGTAAATGATTGTCATCAGACGATTTACGTTGGACCCTTCGTAAGGATTGAATGGAATCTTCTCCTAGCGAACCACTATCGAACATCGAGAGGATTCGTACGAGAAAAATGGATGCTCTTGTATTCTCATATCCGGAACACCAAATTTTAAGGGCCTGAACATTTCTGTTTGAGGAGCAATAAACATCTCCAAGAGCTACACGTGGAGGAATGCACTCAGCATGGACTTCAGTTGCCTCCTTGAAGTGGTTTTCTGCATCGATCAGTTTTCCGGCTTGTAAGGACCGACATCCTGTTTCGTAGATCAGATGAGCAAGAAGCATACGGTCCGGATTGTTTGCTGCTCCTTTCCGTTGGACTAATTTTTTTTGAAATCCGGTGGCAATTTCCCATGCCCCTGCAGAAACGTAGTAATCTCGAATTCGCGTCAAGGGAATGGTTTCATCCCCTCCGGTATAACGCACGCGTTCCAAAAGGGCTCGAAGTGCATCTGGTCGCCCGGCGCTTGCAAAGTCGTCGGCAAGGCTCTCAATCAATCGTTGGTCTTTGTTGCCAGCCTGTATAGCTTTTTTATGTAAGTTGAAGGCTGCATCCAGGTTTCCTTGGGAGCGATGTAGATTGCCTAATTCAAGTAAAGCAAGTTTATGGATCGGATTTCTGCGAAGGCTGCGACGGAAGGCACGCCGAGCTGCTTGATGGTTGCCCTCGGTAAGGGAGGCCTGCCCAGCTTGATAAAAAGTTTCTGCTTCTTGGAGACGTTGTTTTGCACGCCCTTGTCGACCTCTGCGTAACGCGGTGGTCGCACGAGATGGTAGGTCCCAGATCGCTGTGCCTAGGGCACCAATCAACGCAAACCCCAACACGACAAGAATCAAAGGGACACCGTACTCTCGGCCTCCCCACAAAGTCAGTCGAACGTCTTCCGTGTTATTTGGCAGGAGATAAAGACCACCGAGCAAGAGCAGTCCCAAGGTAAATATGAAACGTAAAGGCATGAGCGCTCCCGGAGTTAGAACCGGGCGTTAGCCCTCCTAGTGAGTAATGTTTGGTTTCCGCTCTGCTTCACTCTGGCAATCTATGCAAAGTCTTGCATAGGGCATAGCGGAAAGGCGTTTGGCTGGAATTTTGGATTCACATCGCTCACAAATGCCAAACGTCTTGTTAGTAATTTTCTCAAGAGCGATTTCGACCAGTTTTAGTTGGGCACGTTCCTTTTCTCCCAATCCTATGAGGATTTGGCGGGTGTTGATCCCTGTTGCTTGATCTGCAATATCCGGCATACCATCATCACCGATCTCCTGGGTTTCTCTTCTTCGAGTGTCAACATCTCCCATAAGTGAGCGACGGGTTTCCAGTAGCTTAAGACGATGTTTTTTCAGGGTATTTTTGTTCATTGTAAGCTTCTATCCTGGTTTGTGACAGGCTGAGGGTCTTTGTCTGTATCGAGTTTCCCTATGATTGCTTGCCCTGCTAATTTATTGAGTCGTGGTGCTTGGGTCCAAAGGCGTTCTAGGTTATAGAAACCACGGGATTCCGAACTGAACACATGAACCACAATATCGTCATAATCAAGCAATATCCAACCTCCTTCCTTCATTCCTTCTCTCGAGAGCGGTTCAATTCCTGATTCTGAAAGGCGCTCATCAATGCATTCCGCGATTGCCTCCATCTGACGGAAGCTTTGTCCGGAACAGATAAGGAAAAGGTCCGTGATGTTTGAAATCCCCCTAAGATCTAGCACTACAAGATCTATGGCTTTTCGATCAACCGCCGCTTGGCATGCTATCAGTCCCTTTTGTTCAGTTTCCAAAGATTGGCCTTTACGACTGCTGTGATCCTTGTTCTGCCGGATTGTTATAAATAAGGTGCTTTTGAATGTACTCCTCCACAACATCGGGTACAAGATATTTGATGCCTCTGTTTGAGGCAAGCCGTTGTCTAATCATGGAGGAAGAGATATCAAAATACGGTATGTCCTTTAGCCAGATTTGATTTTTGTAGGGCTCTACTCTGATTCCCTCCGCCGCCACCTGACGATCAAATCCAGTCCGTGTGAACTCGAGCCCTCCTTCTGGAGAGGTAAGAGATTCTTTTAAAATTCCTAGCATTTCATCAACAGACAATGTTGGACGCCTGACGACTACGAAGTGCGTCAGTCCGAATAGGATTTGTTTGTCTCGCCAAGATCCTATTTGTCGAAAAGCATCTTGGCCAATAATGAAAAAAAACTCAGTGTCCGGGGTTGTCTCCTTTCTTAAGTCTTTCAATGTCTCGCTTGTATAGCTTACACCGCCACGGCGAACTTCTATATCTTTAACTTCTAGCCTTGGATTTTTTTCTATTGCTAGCGAAGCCATTTTCATTCGATGCTCAGGGGTACTAAGCTCGTCGTGTTCTTTGAGTGGAGGAAGATTGGCCGGGATCAAAACCACCTTGCCAAGGTTGAAATCCTTGCCTACTTCCTCTGCAGCAATTAGGTGTCCTATGTGGATGGGATTAAAGGTCCCCCCCAGGATTCCTATTCGGTTATTACTGTTCCCCAAATCTCCTGATGATCTCAAGATTCTGTTCATCCTCATTACAAAAGAACTAGGTTATTGCGATGGATGACTTCATCATATTCCTTATACCCTAAAATGGATTGGATAGCGGATGTATTCTTACCTTTAATGCGATCTAAGTCATTGGACCCATAATTTACCAATCCTCTGGCAAACTCGACACCTGCAGGAGTGCAGCATGTCGATGAATCTCCAAATGAAAAATTTCCCTCAACAGCGACCACACCAGAAGGTAAAAGACTCTTTCCTTTTTCGGAAAGAGCAATGCGTGCTCCTTCATCGACAACGATTTTACCTTGAGCCCTACGTGCAAAGGCTATCCAGCTTTTCCGTCCACTTATGGGATCATTTTCAGGATAAAAGAACGTACCAACGGATTCTCCGTCGAGAACTGAGGTAAGAATTTCCTTCAGGGTCCCCCCAGTTACAACAGATGGGATTCCAGCTTCTGTGGCAGATTTGACTGCTCGTAGCTTAGTTATCATTCCACCGGCGCCAAATTCACTTTTTCCTTTTTGAGCCATCTTTTCTATTCGCGAATCTACTCCGTTGACCTCGGAAATAAGTTTTGCAGATTTTTCCTTGTGGGGGTTATCTGTGTATAAGCCGTCCACATCGGTGAGGATAATTAATAGGTCTGCTTCTATCATCGTTGCAATTAGTGAGGAAAGTGTATCATTGTCTCCAAATCGTATTTCTTCAACGGAGACGGTATCGTTTTCATTTACTATAGGTAAAATGCCTTGAGTTAGCATAGCAAAGATCGTGTTTCTGGCGTTAAGAAACCGACTTCTATGGTGGACGTCATCGTGTGTAAGAAGGATTTGCCCTACTGTAATGGAATCCTTCTCAAAGCTTCGCTGATATGCCTGGATCAGGCGACTCTGGCCGACTGCCGCAGCGGCTTGTTTCAACGGCATGTTGTTAGGAATGCTCCCCAACCCTAGTGTTTGGACACCGACACTCACAGCTCCCGAGGAGACTAAAACAACTTGGCATTTTTTTGATCTGATTGCGCTCATTTGACTTGCAAGGGAGCGAATTGTTGCTTCATCTAAACCCACACCTGAGTGACTTGCCAAGACGCTGCTTCCGACCTTAATCACAATCCGTCGGCATCGGTGGAGTTGCTCTCTTCCTGTCAAGTTACCGGCCCCTTGTTTTGTGTTTCCAATGGTTCCCATTCGTTTGCTTTGTCCGGTGAATTCTTCACTTCTTTTGAGAGAATGCGGCGAACCGCACGTAGGAGCTCTGTAAGACCTTCTCCAGTGATGGTAGAAATTGCAATTACTTCCTCAGCTGAGATCGATTTCAAGAAATTCGGTACAGCATCTCGTGCTTCTGATAGGTCTATCTTATTAGCGGCAACGACCACAGGCCTACTGAGTAAAGATTTATCAAATAAGCCCAACTCTCTCCTTACGGCTTCATAATTTTTGACTGGATTTCCCTCGAGTGGAAAGAGATCTACTACGTGAATGAGTACTCGCGTCCTTTGGACGTGTTGTAGAAATTGTGACCCGAGCCCTTTACCGAGGTGAGCTCCTCTTATAAGTCCCGGAATATCTGCGGCTACGCATGATTCAAATTCATCCAATTGCACAACTCCTAGTACTGGTTCCAAAGTGGAAAAGGGGTAGTCTGCAATATGGGGGGTAGAGTTGCTAATTCGTGCAAGCAGGGAAGATTTCCCCGCGTTGGGTGCCCCTATGATGCCGACGTCAGTTAGTAGGCGTAACTCCAAACGCAAGGACCTTTTTTCTCCGGGCTCCCCCTCCTCAGCATATTTTGGTGCGCGCAGGGTAGATGACTTGAAACGTGCGTTTCCACGACCGCCCCGACCCCCATGAGCGACTACCGCTTCATCTCCCTCCATTGCTAGATCAAAGAGAACTTCGTTTGTAGAATCGTCTAGCACAAGGGTCCCTACGGGAACTTTGTGCTTTATGTTTTCATCTTTACGACCGTGTTGCTCTTTGCCACGCCCGGGGCTTCCATTCCCAGCAACTATGTGGTTTTTATTTCGAAAGGAAAGAAGGGTATTGGTTGAAGTCGATGCAACCATTCGGACATCACCCCCGTTTCCGCCGTCACCACCGTCTGGGCCACCTCTGGGAACATACTTTTCTCGTCGAAAGCTGACACATCCTCGCCCTCCGTTTCCGCCTTGAACGGTGATGCGAGCCGAGTCTATAAACATTCTCGTTGGGGGGCTAGTCGGGTTCCGAAGATACCTCGACGATATGGATGAATTTGCGACCGCCGCGCCCGGTTTGAAACTTCACCCGACCACTTCGTTTCGCAAACAGCGTGTAATCACTGCCGATTCCAGCTCCTTCACCGGCATGGTAGGAGGTCCCACGTTGACGAACTATAATAGTCCCGGCGTCTACCTGTTGACCCGCATGTCGCTTGATTCCTAAGCGCTTTCCTGCGGTATCACGTCCATTTTGTGAGCTACCAGCAGCTTTTTTATGTGCCATAATAGTTTTTTCTTATCAGGCTGAGATTATCTCTGTAATTCGGACTGCCGTGAAGTGTTGTCGGTGTCCGTTTTTTCGTCTGTAATTTTTTCGACGTTTCTTCTTGAAAACTACGATCTTTTTGTCGCGACCCTGATCCACAATAACTCCTTTGACCTGGGCTTTCCCGAGGTTGCCAGGTAAGGTCTCTATGGATTCTCCCGCCCCGATAGCAATTATTTTTGGGAAATCAACCACTTGCCCTGCTTCGCCTTCAATTTTTTGCAGATGGACAACTTCACCTTCGGTCACCCGGTATTGGTGTCCACCATTGTCTATCACAGCATACACGCTTTCTAACTCCCCTAAACCCTTTGAAATTTGCGAATTTGGAGACTTGCAAAATCCATCTTCAGGAAAAATCATTTTCCCCTTCGAACTCCCGGAATTTAGAACGATTACGGAGTTCTGTCAAGGGTGAATTGTTTTGTCTTTTGACCGGCCTATAATGCATAGGCAACGAAGTAAATATGAAACCTGCGGTGGCTAGCGTCGAATTCGTTGTGCAAATCCAATCCCCAGGGACAAAATGAGTCCTATCAGAACTGTGCTCCAAGAAGGGCACACGAGAAGAATGGCTCCGAAGGCAAGACCGACTCCTTCGTACCAGCGGTTTTTCTTTATCAGGTATCCCGTTAGTGCGGATCCGGCGATCATGATTCCGAGAGCCGTTGAAATTATTGCTGCCGCTAAGGGGTAGGCTTTGGGTGAATGCACTAACCCTAACCATGGTAGAAGCAGCAAGTCAGTATTATAAACAAAAACGAACGGAACAATTATACCGCATCCGGCCAGTCGTATGGCGGTAAAGCCAGTTTTAAATGGATCTTCACGCGCGAGTGCAGCACCGGCGTAAGCCGAAAGTGCTACGGGCGGTATGACATCTGACAAAACACCATAGTAGAGGATGAACATGTGCGCTGCCAGTAGAGGGATTCCTAGCTGATTGAGTGCTGGGGCTGTGAAGGTGATAAGGATAATGTATGTAGCGGTGGTTGGAAGACCCGAGCCAAGCATTGAACAAGCAATCATGGTTAGAAATAGTGTGATAAATACCTGAACGCTTAAGGGATCAATCGATTGGTAAAGTAAGCCCCATCCTGCAAGTCCTTTTGCCATGAATTCAGCAAGGAGTGTTGTTCCCTGGGCGAATTTTAATCCAAAACCCGTTAACGAGGCTGTGCCGATTACGATTCCCACACATGCGCAGGCAGCCCCGATTGAAAGCGCATTTCTCGCTCCACTTTCTAAGGCAATGACGGTATCTCGGAGCCCTAACTGTGTTGGTTCTCGGTCATGGTTTTCAGATTCAAACCCGTTGGCAATCCAGGCGGTTAGCGGGACCAGAAGGTTTCCCGCGACTCCGGCAAGGAGCGGACCCGAAAATTGTATGAGTAGCCCCTCTATTACAAGAATCCCTCCTGCTGCCCACTTAGCCCAGGCATGGCCGGATCTGAAGAAAAACCAAAGCAAAGCACTTATGAATACCCATTCCCACTGGAATGTTGTGAAGCTGTTGGGCCAGAGGAGAAGTGGCACGGACACTAATGCTGGAATAAGCAACGGGCGTCTTGCGTTTTTAGCTTGGGAGAGAGAGATGGTGAGCAACGTAGCCCAAAAAGCCGAAAGAAAAGGACTCATCCCACGAATTAAAAGTGCGATTATGATACCCATGGGTAAGAGCATCCAACCGTTTGCGACAAAGGTGGCTTTCAGGTTTGGAAGCTCATCTTTTCGCAGACCCTGAATGTTTTTCTTAACTGCTTCCAGGTGGACCATGGTCCCGATGCCCAAGTAATAATAAAGAGCCGGAAGGATGGCGCACGTTGCTATAGACAGATAGGGAATATTGAGAAATTCTGCCATGATAAATGCGGCAGCTCCCATAATTGGTGGTGTAATCTGACCACCCGTTGAAGCTGTAGCTTCGACGGCCGCGGCGTATTGACCGGAATAGCCGAGTCGCCGCATGAGAGGGATGGTTAGTGTTCCTGTGGTTACGGTGTTGGCTATTGAACTACCGCTAATGGATCCAAAAAATCCACTTGCAAGGATCGCTACTTTTGCGGGTCCTCCCCGAGACCTTCCGGTAAGAACGATGGCGGTGTCAATAAATAGTTGGCCGAGTCCGGTTCGCATGACCAAAATTCCGAAAAGGACAAAGTGAAAGACGTAGGTTGCGACCACACCCAGAGGTATTCCAAAGAGGCCTTCAGTGCCAAGTATCATGTGCTCAACTATTCGCTCTATTCCGTAGCCCCGGTGGGCGAAGAAACTTAAAATAGGAATGTTCTCAAGGTATGGACCAGCGTAGGCGTAGGCCAACGCAAGGATGCCTAGCAAGGAGAGATCGGGACCAAGTGTTCGGTTTGTAGCTTCAAATACCATTAAGATAGCCAGTCCGCCCCAGAGGAGTTCCCGTTCAATGGGTAGTCCTGCTCGAGCGACGATTCCAAGAAAGTCCACCGCCACGTAGGAAGCTGCAGCAGCTGCTAAAATAGCTAGCAAAAAGTCAATGGGAGATACTGTGTACGAGGTTGATCGGGGGCTAATTCCTCTCCACGCTATCAACAATAGACAAACTAGGGTTGCAAGCCCGACAGAAAAGGACCAAAACTGAAGTGCTTTGGTCCAGTTGGCTGACGGAATTATTCCATCTCTCACGAAATGAAGCCAAATAATCAATCCGATTATGCTTATGGAAAGGTCGGAGAGCTTATTCCATGGGTTCCTCCAGGTCTCTCGTCTTCGAAGGTATAGGGAGGTGAAAACCCCTACAAGAAAAACTGCCCATCGCATAGGAGTACTCACATGAAGGAGCTCTCCGAAGGAGACTGCCAATATGAATCCGATCAGTAAAGAGGATAGGGCATCCATATAAATGATCCGCTCTGGGGTCGAAACTCTCCTCGTGGTTCGTCGGGTTGGGAAGAGAAGGAAGATAAGAGCGAGAACGAATGTTAGGTGGACCGAACGATGTTTCAGTTCGAGCAAGACACCAAATCCGGCCGTGTAGACATGGAAGATTGAAAGTCCAACCCCCAGGATGCATACCAGTACTCGAGTCCAACCCGAGAGATTGCGAGTTGCCATTCCCGGATCGATTTTAGATATGTCCGGAGAGCTAGGCTCGGATTGTCTGTTTTTGTAATTCATGCGACCATCTTTTCCGGACGAATGTGAGAGGAGTTGCTCATTTGAATAGCATATTCATAGGTGAATACTTACTAATTGCGATTTTGTAAATTCCTGGTCCGATTTTTGGAACCAGAGTGTGTGGTAAATTATCTAAGAGATTATGTATTTGAAGTGGGTTTCTGTTTTCTTTTTCCACACGAAGAATTAACTCCCAAAAAATCTTGCCCCTCCGACAAAGAACGAATTCTTTTGGATTGCGAATCCATGTTTCTCCTTTTGTTTTAACCGAGGGAAGGCCCGATCCGTGTGTTGGAAACTTTGAACAAACAAGGCGAAGGCTTCCATTTGGTTCTACTCTAAGTCGATCAGTTAAGTACCCCAATTCAACGGAATGAAAAACCAAAAGGTCAAACTCTAAACTGGGCGGGGCGTAACGCTTATAAATAATTTCCCGCTTTTCCAAATCGTATACTTCAAAGATTGGAATCCATGGGAGACAAACAATCAGAAAGACCAGGGTTACTGCAATAGCAAATCCCTGGTTACGGTTCATTATTTAATCATGCCTTTTTCCTGGTAATACAGTTTTGCACCCGGGTGCAGTGGAATACCATTTCCTTTGAGTGCCGTTTCTAACGTAACCTCCCGACCTTTAGAATGGGTTTTTGCTAGGACTGATGCCACTGAGGCTTTACCGTTCGTGGATTCCCATAAGGCCTTAGTCATTTGGTATACAAGTTTCTGGGGGATTCGAGCTTCCACAACCCATTGAGCCATCGCCGTAACCGTTTCCACATCACGATCCATCCCACTGTAGGTTCCAGCGGGAATGAGTGAAGGCACATAATAAGGGGCGGATTTCAAAAGTTTATCAAGACTGGATCCGTTTATCGGAAGAATGGTTATCCCCTTTTGAGAGGCTAACTCGATAATGCTTGCCGTCGGGATTCCTGCAGAAACAAATGCGGCATCGGTCTGTTTGTCTTTGAGTCGTTGGACCGCCTCGGAGAATCCAAGATAATCTACTTTCATGTCGGAGAATTTTAAGCTGTAAGCTTGTAAAACGAGTGATGCGTCCACAGCCGTTCCGCTTCCAGGTGCGCCAACTATGACTTTCTTGCCTCGCAGGTCTTCGATGGTACGGATATTAGAGTCTTTAGTTGCAACAATTTGTATGGCTTCAGGGTACAAGGATGCGATAGCACGTAGGTTTTTTACGGGTTTTTTTTCTTTGAAAAGGCCTGTTCCGTGGTATGCCCAAGTGGCCACGTTATTTTGAATGAAAGCAGACTCAATGGCTCGGCGGGCAATGAGGTTACTATTGGCTACAGAGGCATTTCCGGTTTGGGCGGTGGCTATCAATCCCGAAATTCTCTCCGAAAGTGCAGCTGCTAGCGCCCCACCCAATGGGTAATAGGTCCCTCCTATTCCTCCAGTAGCGATTGCAAAGTATTGTTTTTTTCCTGCACTCGCAGGCCCAGGTTGAAGAAAGGCGATAGAAATTAGGATGCTAGCGATCCAAATCAACGGTTTTTTCATGCTTTCCACCTCAAGTTAGAGAATCCGTTCCTCAAGTTAGATGGATCAGATTGATCAGGCAATACGTTACTTCAGTAAAATGTATTCTAACTGCATATTTTAGCACCAATTTCCCGTACCCCGTAAACCCACTGATAACGGGCTAATCGCCCACCTCACCTACCACTGAGCGTGATCTGGTTCTCAGCCTCCCTACTCATGGATCGGCACAAATATGTACAAGTATATGCACAAAATATGCATGGGCATTTTTTATCTTCACCGCTCCCAGAACTCACCTCTCTACTGGGCCCCTCCTCCCGGGAAATTTAAAGGGGGGCAGGCACCCAATTATTGCGCCGGTCCTACTACGTTATGGTGGAGTGCTGTTTACACGGCCTCAAAAAGGTTCCTCCTTAGTATCCCGAGGGCAGACTTAAACGGAACTGCTCAGGGGTAAAAGGTAAACGTCACACTGGAAATCCTATAAGCCACCAATAGACAACTTAAAAAAGATATATAAAATATGTATAATCATAAAAATATAAATATGTTATAAGATATTAGTTAAAGTATTACTACAATATATTGATAGCATCAAAAAGTAAGTGTGATGATTACGTTCAAACATGAAAACAGGAGGTAGATTGAAGACTTTACTAAAGAAGCCTTAAGAAACTTTTTCCATCTAAGAAACCCGGAGTTCCACGTTCCCAATTAGTTTCTTCTCATTTTTTTGTCAAAATAAAGCCGTGCGAAAGCTCTCCAAACCCATAGCGCTTCTCGGGCTATTGGTGTGTCTGCTTTTTCCGGTCTTGGGGTGGGTTGCCTATTATTAAAATGGGCGGTATGCCTAAGTCCGGGGGAACTAAAAGGGCGGGTTGTATACTTATCAGTGGCAAGAAGAAAAGGTAGACCTCAGACCCGTTCGCACGACAAAATATTGAATCCTGTAGCTTTATGAGGTGAATTAGTTGTTCGGTGCGAACGATTATTTTATACTCAATTGTGGTTTCTTCTGGATAGGGGGAATTTTCCCAAAAAATAATCTGAATTTCAGCGGGGAGTTATTTTTACCATGTCGAAACAAGTGATCCAACCCAAGAACATGCCGGTTCCGGCAGCACCTTATTCGCCGGGAATTAAGAAGGGAAACTTTATTTTCACCTCCGGTCAGGTTGCTAACGATTCTAGCGGAACTTTGGTTGGAATTGGCGATGTTAAGACGCAGACTGCTCAATGTCTTGCCAATATTGAGGCGATTTTAGAGGAGGCTGGCTCAACCAAGGGAGATATTCTTAAGTGTGTCGTTTTTCTTTCTGATATTCGTTATTTTCAGGATATGAACGAAACTTATGCTGAGTTTTTTGAGGGAACCGACAAACCTGGCCGGTCCACTGTCCAGGCACCCTTGGCACGTCCTGAGATGCTAGTGGAAATTGAAGCCGTCGCTTATGTTGGTGACTAAGGGGGAGATATGCCGAAAACAATTATCAAATCCAAGGACTCTACTGCAATAGGCCCTTACTCTCCGGGTGCCGGAGCCGATGGGCTTTTTTTCCTGTCTGGCAGAGCGGCAATGGACTCTAGTGGTAACGTTATTGCTCGCGGGGATGTGAGGGGTCAGACAGAAGCAACATTGCGGTCCATCGAGCAGGTTTTGGTTGATGCAGGAGGAACACTGGATGACATAGTTAAGACAACCGTATTCCTTTCGGATATGCGCAATTACGAGGGAATGAACGAAGTTTATGCAAAAATACTCTCTAAAGATCAGCCTGCGCGCTCTACGATTCTAATGGTTCCTCCTGGAGTGGACTGGTTGGTAGAGATCGAGGTCATTGCAATGTTTGAGAATTAAAGTTAGATGAGTCTAACCATTATCGCAATGGAAGATGGTTCCAAAGCAATTGGGGCTTACTCTCCAGGATCTATCGGTGGGGAATTGATTTTCTCATCGGGCCAAACCTCGTTGGATCGGGATGGGAATGCCGTTGGCATCGGTGACATTAGTGTCCAAACCACTGAGTCACTGAAGAATTTGATTGCTGTTTTAGCTGCGGGAGGAGGGTCTATAGAGGATATTGTTAAGGTGAATGTGTTCCTGCCTGATGTCAGGCATTTCGCAAATATGAACGAAGCCTATGCGAAGTTTTTTCCTAAAGATCCTCCGGCGAGAACCACCATACAGACTGCCTTGGCAGTTCCGGAATTATTGGTGGAGATAGAAGCGATCGCTATTAAGTGACGACAAAGCCCCTCTGTTTTTCCGTTTTGAAACAGATGGAAATCTATTGTGGATTTTTAATCAGAGAATTGGTAAGCCAATCAAAGCGGAGGCTTGACTTTTGCTTTCACGGACTCGAATAGTTCTTGGATGGGCTCAAGCTAGGTCCCTATTCTGTCCGTATACCTTGTGCGAGGGTCGATTTTCTAGTATTCCGTCAAGGCCCCAGTTGGTAACTTGTCGGAATAGATCACTTTTTATGAAACTGGTGAAATCCTTTTGTTGTTCCCATTCTGAGAGTATGGCGTAAGAGTGGGGACGTTTAACTTGTTGATAAAGATAACTGATCTTGTGGCCTGGTTGTCCCTCGAGTGCATTCAAAACTTCTTCGAACTTCTCTTCGAATAACTTTTCGTTGCCTGGTGTGACATCATAGTAAAGACCTACCGTAATCATTGTCGTATCGGTTCCTTTTGTCGGTACAGTTAGCAATTGGGTAAAATTATACGTGTTTTGAGAGCACAAATTTATTCACGTAATCCCAGTAATTTGTAATTTGGCCTGATAGTGTCAACTCTGTTCAGACAGTAATTTCATGGCCACAGGAGTAATATATACCATGATTGTTCTCTTTAGCATTCCATTGGGCATAACACGACGCTATCGCATGGAGATTCAGATAGCGTTACGGAAGGGGTGAAGAAAAAGGATATGAATATCCAGGAAGCCACTCTTGACAATGGTATTCGAGTCGTTACACAAGAGCGACTTGGGAGCGAAGCAGTAGCTTTTCATATTTATTTTGGGTGTGGGGGAAGGCATGAACCCGACGAAGTGGTTGGAGTTTCGCACGCCCTTGAACATATGATGTTTAAGGGGACCAACTCACGGACCTATCTTCAAATAGCAGAAGAAATGGAAGGTGTCGGCGCATCTATAAACGCGAATACCGGGTCCGAGCGGACCTGTTATTTTTTTGTGGCTCCGGCGGAAGTACTTAGTAAAGTTCTTCCAGTTTATGCGGATGCCATCAACAATAGTTTATTGGACGCAGATGAATGGGAAAAAGAGAGACTAGTTATCCTCGAAGAATTGAAAATGTATGAAGACATGCCGCGTTTTGTTGTTAGCGACCGACTAGAAACAACTATGTTTAACCCTCAGGTGGGGGTTATTGGATCTAGGGAAACCATCCAAACCATTCGAACGGATGATATGCGTCAATTGATTTCTCGATGGTATCAACCGGACAATATGGTTATTTCAGCCGCTGGAGGTATAAAACACGAAGAAGTGGTAGGTGTTGCGGAGAAGTATTTTGGATCTAGGGAGGGAGGGAGTGAGAATCCTGATTGGCCGAGATTGCCGAATAAGAGTAGCAAACGTATCGTAGGAGTTCGCAGACAAACGGATCAAGTGAATTTGGCAATCGGTTTCCGGTCATTCGGATTGTCACATCCAGACTTTTCTACATTGCGAATCATGAACGATATTCTGGGTGGAAAGATGTCAAGTCGTTTATTTGACGAGGTAAGGGAAAAGCGAGGCCTTGCCTATAGTGTTAACTCGAGGGTCCACCCTTTTACAGATACGGGTTACCTAGAGATGAAGGCAGGTGTGTCTCCAGAAAAAGCAGTTGAAGCAACTCGGGTTATTCTCGGTGAGGCTGCCCGGATGCGAGAATCCTTAGTAGGAGAAGAAGAGTTGGTTGCGGCAAAAAAACACATAAGGGGTATGGTTCTAGTTCAAGAGGAGTCTAGCGAATTCGCTGAGCGAAATGGAGAGAGCCTTTTGTTTGAGGGAAGAGTGAGGACCATTAAGGAGGAACTAGAGGCTGTGGAACGGGTAAGTTGTGAAGAGGTTCTGAGGGTGGCGAATTGTGTTTTTGTCGATGAAGAGTTAACAGCTGCTTTTGTTTCCGAAAAAGATTTGAGCGAAGCTCTTGCTCCTGTGTTGCAGTTTGGATAAGGCCTTGTTTTTTTGGAGAATCAGGTGACCACGGGTTTATGGGGTATTGGTCAGATTGTGTAGATTCAGAACCAGGAACCCCTTTTTATGGTTTTGTATTTCAGGAACTAGCGTATTAGTGAACGTCTCAAAGTTAAACTAATTTCTTAATTAGGTGCTAGAGTTTCAGTAGGTTTTCTTTTTTGGGGAGCCTTAGCGATCGGAGTTTGGAATATTGGAGATTTGTAGATTCTTTGTGGCGAGTATTTGGTTTGCAGTTGTTTTTTTGAATTCATCCTTTGGGTGGTCGGGAGAGAATGTGTCTTGTCCAGATTCGGCAAGAAAATATTTATCTGTAGCGGAGACTGCATTGGAGCCTCCTGCACGTTTGAATCTTATTCGGAAAGCTATTGCGAATTGTCCAAAAAATGCGCGGGCGTATTACTTGTTGGGTCTTCATTATCAAGCACTCGGTTTACGATCGGAGGCAAGTGTAGCTTATCGCTCTGCGTTGGATCGTTTGCCAGAAGCTAAAAGTGTCTTGCGAGAAATTAGACAACTGAATCCACGCACACCCAAAGATGCGCTATGGAATGTAATCGGGAAGCTGATCCCTCTTAAAGAAAGAGGGAATAGTGGTGACCCAGAATCATGGTCCATTGAAGATCTTATGAAAAAAGTTCCCAATGATTATGAAACCCGTTTGTTTTTAGCTAAGGAATTGACGGGGATTGGGCAGGATATGATGAGCCGAAATCGGGCCGGGGGTTTGCCATTGCTAGTCCGCGCAATCGAACTTGTTCCGAAGTACCAACCTCCTCGAAACTTCTTGGTTCAATATTTTTGGAATTTAGGCGAATATCACTTCAATGGCGAGTGGTATGACAAGGCGGTAATGCAATATCGAAAGGGATTAGTCTACGCACCGAATAATCCTAGGCTTCACCTGAAATTGGCGGAAACTTACAGTCGGATGCAGAACCATGAGAATGACTCTCTCAGACACTACCGACATGCAGACGCGTTTTTTGCTCAAAGAGCTATTGCTATTTCAGGGAATGAACAGGCTTCCATTCGACAGAGAATTCAACGGGGCTTGGATAGGTACGATGATAGCCGTCCGGCCTATCGAAAAAAACGAAGCGACGCAGCACGAGAACTTGGAAAAACCTACTTGGCGAAAGAGGATTATGGTAGAGCTGCTGCTGCTTTTAAGGAAGCGGTCGGTTGGACACCCGGCAATGCGCTGTTGCACTTTGACCTTGCAGCCGCCCTGAAGGAGAAGAGTGACCCGGAATCGGATCGGGAGTCTCTACAGCACTTTGAGCGCTCGCTTGTACTGTTTCGAACTGCTCCTCCTCCCGATGCGGCAAATCTTGAAAAGCGGTTTGAGAAGAGAATCCAACTAGAAATTGCACACCTTACCGGAGAAAGCGGATCTGCCTATTATCTAATGCAACAAGTGGCCATTGGGGTTCAAGAACGTGCTATTGAGTTGTCACTTTTCGTTCTCGCTTTTGCAGGAATCGCAGCATATCTCCTACGTGCTGGTTTGCGGATTAGCGGCTCTGAATCTGAGGAGCCCTATCCCACCCAATAACGCTACAGTTCACCATTTTTATTTTTGAATTTGATGGCTTGACGATCCAGCAATAGTTTTCCCATCGGTCAAAGCGCCAAATTCTGTCGAGGACTAGGTTGTGCTTGACATAATAAGTGTCTGTCGATGCTTTCCTTGCGATCCAGTCGTATGAACGGCCATCAGTTTGAGGGGCGGATTCTGTGAGATTGGTCGCAATGTGTTCTCTCACCACTTTAATTGCTTTTATTCCTTCTATCGTGTTCTGGACGCTTGTTCCCCATTGATAGGCCAATCCAAGAAAAATGGCAGTTCCGATTATTCCTAGAACTATTAGGTTTCGATCTTTATTTTGGAATCTACTCATTGTCCGCGAGTAGCCTTGGGTGCATGTTCACTGCTATTAAAATTAGAAACGATGGTTCCTCAAAAGGATGGCCCATAAGTACCACCTAAGGTAGCTACGGGCAACTCGAAGGAGTTTGAAGCTTGATTGGCCGGCCTTGCGCCCCTTCCAGGTGGTGGGTACTTCTGCTATACGAAATCCCTTAAGAAAGGCTTTGACGCAGATTTCTAACGATGAGGCAAACCCCGCTTCTTCTAGCGGTGTTGTACGTAAAACCTCTGTTCTGTACATCTTAAATGCATTGCTGACATCGTGGGTTGGTATACCAGTTAACTTCTTGAGGCTTGAACAGACGTACCGTGAAAAGAAACCTTGGAGGAAGGGACCTCCTTGTCGTTCGCCTCCAGGCATATACCGTGAAGCACAGATTAGGTCGAAACCCTCTTTAAGTTTTTCATACATTAGGGCAACTGTTTCCGGATTATCACAGAGGTCGGCCATCATTACTACAGTCACGGGTGTGGTAACTTCTTCGAAACCCGACTTTAGGGCATTGGTG
>CAYTIB010000010.1:0-27024 GCA_964437725.1 uncultured bacterium
AATCGTTTTATGTTCTCCGTGTGCTTAATAATTACCACCACGGCGACAATGGTGCCGGCTGCCGTCATTTGCCCGATTGCTCCCGTTGTATGCAGAATAAAAGGAAGAGTAATGATACTGAAGAGTGACCCAACTGAAACCCGTTTGCTTAATTTTAAAACCAGGGCAAAAATAACCAGGCAGATTATAGTTGCCATAGGAGCAGCGATAAGGAAGGTGCCTGCAGCAGTTGCGACTCCCTTGCCTCCACGAAAGCGAAGCCAGGGTGAATATACGTGCCCTAAAACGGCGGCCAGGCATACGCTAGCTATCCATTCTTGAGGTATTTCCATTAGGTTTGCCAGTATGACGGGTAGTGCTCCCTTGGCGAGATCGCAGGCCAGAGTCAAAATGCCGGCTTGCCTACCCACCACTCGCCCGACGTTGGTTGCCCCGATGTTGTTGCTGCCTGTCTGTCTGATATCGATTCCACTAGAGCGTGCAAAAAATATTCCGAAAGGGATCGATCCAAGTAGAAAAGCTAGTACGACTGGAACCCCATTCAACTTCCGGTTCTCCTTAAGATTGAATGACCTGACGCCAGAACTGGCGAAAGTAGGTCAGACCGGATGTGAGACTTAAGATCAGGGCTAAAAAAAGCATAACCATGCCGATTGAATTTAAATCCAAAATCCACCATTCAAAATCTAGGACTAAGAAAATCAAAGCGATCATTTGAAAAGCCGTTTTATACTTCCCTGTATTACTAGACCGTATGGTGATGTTTCGGTTTGCACTTACCCAACGGAGCCCAGTGATGGCAACCTCGCGTCCTATCAGGAGCACGGCGATCCAAGCGGGGACAGACCCATAGGTAGACAAAGGAATCAATGTGGCAACCAAAATCAATTTGTCGGCGACAGGGTCTAATAAGCGGCCTAAATTACTTTCTATCCTCCACCGCCTTGCCAGGTAGCCATCCAACCAGTCCGTTAGTGAGCATAATACGATTACCATTGCGGCTAAGGGAGCGTTATAAAGTCCCTCGGTTAACAGGAGCGTTATGACGACTGGTGCTAAGAACAGACGCAACACTGTTAGTTTGTTTGGATGGAAAAACACGCGAATATCTTTCACATTGGTTGCAGAATTGGCGGGGAGTTTGGATTCGTGGACATGGGTTGACTGTGGCATGATTTCAGACATCCTGGATGGTTAATTCTTCCAAAACATTAAGTAGTCTATCCAAGATTTGTTGGACACTTCCCTCTCAGGTGGCATGGAGACCTTAGTTAAAATTCGTCCCCCCATAGGTTCTTTTTTCACAATATCAGGTAGGCGAGAGTAGAGTTTTTTGGCTCGCTCCAGGTATCTGCTCTCTGGATACTCTCGAAGGAGTTTTCGTAAAGCGTCGGCCGTTTTGGTGTAGTCTTCCTCGCGTTTGTAAGCATCAGCCAGATAATAGAGTGTGGCATCGACAGAGGGCGTTTTTGGATATTTTTTTAAGATTCCTAAAAACCGAGGAATTGCGGCTTGGTAGGTTGAGTTACTGTAGTGAAATTTGCCGATGTTAAATTCCTTTCGGGCAAGCCGGGCTTTCAACTCAGAGATTTTCGGAATAACTTCTGGGGTCAACGGGCTGTCGGGGAACTGATGAACCAGCTTCTGGAAATTTTTCAAAGAGTCCTCGGCATGAGTTTGATCTCTGTCAATATGAGCAAGTCGCCGATAGTCGCACATGGATAGGTAATATATTGCCCGAGGCGTTTGGGGGTTTACAGGATATAGCTGAACAAACTTTTCGTATTGAAACTTCGCTTCTTGGTAATCTTTTGAGGCGAAAAATGAGTCGGCAAGGCTCAAAAGCGCTTCACTTCGAAGATTGCTTTCGGGGTATTCCTGGAGGATTTTGTTAAAGGCGGCACGGGCCCGTTCGAAATCCTGGTCTTGTACATTCTCTCGACCGAGGACTATCAAATCTCCAGGTGATGACTCATGCTCCGATGGCTTACGTGCAGAGCAGCCCACAACTATGAGAAGGGCTAGTAGTAGGGAGAAATGAAGAAATGAAATTTGACCCTGGCGGGTTCGACGCAGGTGAGCCTGCATTCTTTTCGGTTTCTCCTTGCGAAGCGTTTTCCCGTGTCTGATGCTCGAATCCCAAGGATTATGGTATTCCCCCGCACCGTTAGCGTCAAGGGATATCGGTAGTGTCAAGAGAATTCCGATTGTCATCGAATCGTATCTGGCTCTTGACCGAGAAAAGGCTTTGTGACAACTTACGCTTGCCATGGAGATTAAAGATTTCAGAAGGGAAATAGACGCTGCGGATGATAAGATCATTGAGCTAATCAATCGCCGTGCTGAAATTGGCCTTAAGGTTGGGGAGTTGAAACGGCTCCAGGGACGGCCTATACGATCGCCCGACCGAGAGGCTGAGGTTTTGGAAAGGATGGCCACACTGGCGGGTGGTCCTTTGTCTGCAGATGCGATCAGACGAATATTTTCTCAGATCATCGAAGAAACGCGTACACTCGAAGAATCGAACTCCGATTTATGAGGACAATCATATCTCCTATGTTGTCCCTTCTTTTTCGGCCAATTGCTGGTGTTTTATTCTGGGTTGATGGAAACTTGACATTGTATTTGCCTGACTGTAACTTCCATGACCTGAGGGAATGTTGAACCCGTATTTGTTAGGGGTTATGGGTTGCAGCCCCCTGGGTTGCCTTCCGAACGAAGTTCTAAGGGCCGAGGGGAAAAAGACGAACCGTTGAAAGTACGGGGTAATAGCCGACCGCATAACCTTAACCAGTGGGGTGGCCTTCTGTCTGTGGGATGGAATGTAGCTTGTTCCATCGGGGTGGGTTTGGCGCTAGGAATTTTGTTTGATAGATATTTGAATACAAAACCCTGGGGAACGATGATTTTTCTTCTCCTGGGTATTGCTTCAGGTTTTTTAAATCTTTTTCGAGTTGTTCGCCGACTGGATCAAGAACGGGACCCAGGGGAAGGGAAGAGCGGGAATTCGACATAGTGACCCAATACTGGATGGAGTGGAGTGGCGTGGGTGGTTTTTGTCGCTCGTTGTCTCAGTGACAGTTCTTGTCTTCGGAAACTCTAACGTTGCTCTCGGGCTGTTTTTGGGCGGAGCCCTAGCCATGTTGAATTTTCGGGTGATCAGGGTGTATTTCGGTTACGTTTTGCGGAAAGGGTATCGACCTCCCTGGTGGGCGCATGGTATTTACTGGTCGAAATTCGGGCTGATGGCCCTTGTTTTGGTGATGGCCTTCCGTTTTTTGGGACCCCACCCCGTTGCTGTCTTTGGTGGGTTTTCGTTCTTGGTAATTTCATTGGTGTGGTCAGGACTTAGGGTGCCCCGAGAACGGTCAGACGACATGGCTTCCTTAGCAAAGGTTTGAGGGTTTAGGAATGGAAAAGGTGAGTAAAAGACTCATCGGTATTGCCTCGGGCGTCGCGGTGACCTTCGGGTTTTTGAGATCCGCAACGGCGGGAATGAAAGAACCCTTTATGTATTTTCACATCCCTGCACTTCCTCTTCACGTGACCTATACTTGGATTCTCATGCTCATTTTGGTTGGGGGCGCCTTAATTATACGTCGTTCCGTTAAGGCAATTCCGTCGGGTGGCCAAAATGTTTGCGAGGCTATGTTCGGTGGAATCCTTGACTTCACTGAAAGTGTCATGGGCTACCAAGGGAGGAAGTACTTCCCACTTTTGGCGACTTTAGGTGTTTTTATTTTTGCGGCTAACGTTTTGGGTTTGATACCAGGAATGTTTTCGCCGACGACTAATATCAATACTACGGTTGCATGTGCCTTGACGGTTTTTTGTATGACGCACTACGTTGGGTTCAAAGCGCACGGATTTGGTTATATTAAGCAATTCACTGGGCCAATATGGTGGCTCGCTCCATTGATGGTCGTGATTGAGTTGATTGGACATCTGGCTAGACCCTTATCCCTCTCTATCCGTTTATTTGGGAACCTATTTGGTAAGGAGCAGGTACTTGTAAACATCATAGTTCTTGGCGTTGTGCTTGGTGTGGATAAGTATTTGATTTTACCCATGTTGGCACCGTCTTTGATGATTGTGTTCGCTATCTTTTTGAGTTTTATCCAGGCATTTGTTTTCGTTTTGTTGTCCATGATCTATTTGGCTGGTGCTCTAGAGGAGCATCATTGATCTTGAGTGAAAGGAGAGTTTGATGAATCGACAGCTGTTGGTCGCCCTTCTTCTTCTGGGTGTCGGTCTTCTGTTCGGTGGTGATCTTGCTTGGGCCGCCGAGAAGGGGGGAGTGAGCGCCGATAAGATGACTTATTTCTTGGTGACCGCATTCAGTTGTATGTTTGGATTGGGAATCGCGGTCATTGGAGGTGCTGCGGCTCAGGGTAAGGGAATCGTAAGCGCGATGGATGGAATGGCGAGAAATCCAGGTGCCGCTGGTGATATCCGGACTTCTTTGATTATTGGTCTGGCCCTGATCGAGTCCTTGGTGATCTATGTTCTTTTGGTCGCTATCATCTTGTTGTTTGTTGATCCGTTTAAATTGCTGGTCAATTAAATCGATTGAAAGGCGGGAGACTCAGTAATGTCTCCCGCCTTTCATATCCCGTTGGGTCCTAGATATACTTGAGTGACAGCGGCCCCGCGATGATGCTCGTGTGCCCACGGTTGGAGCGGGGACTGGTTCAGTCCGTTTTCTCTGTGTGGTGGCGAAGATTTAAGTGAGTTTCGAAACGGTTCAGCAAAAATGGGGAAGCTGAAAAGCGGGACTTCTCGTAAGTTGGCTGGCTCTTCTAAGAGTCCGAAGAATCCATGCCGCGTTTCCCGGCCTACCAAGACCGATCAGATTCCTGAGGCGGCAATACACCGACTTTCTGTTTATGGACGGGTTCTCCATCTGATGGCTGATGAGGGGCTTGCCGTCGTCTCTTCCGCCACCCTGGCGGGCCGATGTGGATTTAATCCCGCTCAGATTCGAAAAGATCTCGCTTATTTCGGGGAATTTGGCATCCGAGGAATAGGCTACCGAGTTCGAGAGCTGCGCGATGCTCTTGGCCAAATCATGGGCATTACCCGGATCTGGAAAGTGGCGTTGGTCGGTGCTGGGAACCTCGGATCAGCTTTAATGGATTATCAAGGGTTTGCCCAACACGGATTTGAGTTTGCAGCTGTTTTAGACAAGTACCCATCACGAACCCGCAAAGGTCGAATGAAGAATCAGGAAATCCTATCGATGGACGTTCTGGTGAAGGTCGTTCGCAGTCGCGGGATCCAGATTGGGATTATTGCTGTCCCTGCGGAAAGCGCACAGGAGGTGGCTGAACGGCTAGTTTTCGCAAAAGTAAGTGCCATTCTTAACTTTGCTCCAGTCCGGATTTCTGTTCCGACGGATGTCAAACTACGAAATGTTGATCTTGGCCTCGAATTGGAAGGTTTGACCTACCATCTGACGCAGGATGGACACAATCCCCCTTTGAGCAAATAATGAACTCTATAAAGGAACCACTCGTTTGTCTTTAATCTTGGGGATCGATACGGCGGACGTTGTAGGTTCAGTTGCATTGCTATCCGACGAGGGCAAACTAGCCCTTTCGTCCTTTCAGGTTCCACCATCATATGCCGAGGTTCTTGCTCGGGAGATCTTTACCCTTCTGAAGAGTGTTGACGCAGACTTTTCTGAATTAACTGGAATTGCTGTGTCTTCTGGTCCCGGTTCTTTTACCGGGCTCAGAATTGGAGCCAGCACGGCTTTGGGGATCTCGGCTGGACTGGAAATCCCCATCGTTGCTGTAGAGACACTCCCGGCTTGGGCTGCTGCTATGGGTTTAAGAGGTGAAGTGCTTTGCCCAATCCTGAATGCTGGAAAGGGATTGATTTTTTTTGCGTTGTTTAAGTGGGAGGAAAACGGGCTTGTTCGGGTCACGGAGGACTTGGTCTTAGAACCAAAAGAATTTTGCCGGACTATCGAACATACAACTCTGGTCTGGGGCAGTGGGGCTGAAAGACATCGAGAGTTCCTTGAGTCGGAAGTCGGACGTTGTTTGCGTTTCATTTCTAGAGATCGATGGCCTGCGGCGGCAGCAAAGGTGGCCTCCAATGCTGAATTTCGGATACGAAATGAAAAGGGGGATTCACCTGCTGGTTTTCAGCTTCGATACATTCGTGAGGCCGAGGCTCGGGTGCAATGGAATCGGAGATATTTTGAGAGGCATTCGAAGAGACCTTAGAAGATTAAAAAATAAGGACTTTCATTATTGTTGTTAAATCCATATATTAGTTCTAGTGTTTGTGAAGGCAAGGAGAAAGAGGAATATGAGCAGAGGCGTTAGTGATGGTGAACAGGAGTTAGTTGATGTGATACGCCAGACGAACCCAGGATATGCTTCGGTGGCGGATCAGCATATGGAGTTGGATCGTAAAATCCAGGAATTGGAAACTCAATCTTTTCTGACAGCTGAGGAGAAAATGGAGGTCAAGCATCTGAAGAAAATGAAGCTTAAGGCTAAGGATGAGATGGCCCAGATTCTTCGTAAGCATCAGGAGCAGTTATCGGAATAAGACTGGTTAAGCTTGTGCGGAATTCGGAGGGGTTACTGTGGACCGACCCTTTCGGTCGATTACTTATAATTTTGGAGGGCTCCGATCGTGCAAAAACTTGGATCGGAAATTGTAATTGAGGAGTTGAAAAAACAGGGGGTGGAAGTTACCTTCGGGATGCCTGGCGGCACTATCATGCCTCTTTATGACTCTCTTTATCAGAGTGACATCAATCATATCTTGATCCGCCATGAGCAAGGGGCATCAATGGCCGCTGACGGATACGCTCAGTCGACTGGAAAGGTAGGCGTTTGTTTGGCGACCTCTGGTCCTGGGGCTATCAATCTTCTGACGGGTCTTATGCATTCCCTGATGGATTCTGTTCCGGTTGTTGCCATAACCGGACAGGTTCCAAATGCTATGATCGGGAGTGATGCTTTTCAGGAAGCGGATGTATATGGCATGAGTATTCCCTGCACGAAATATAACTATCTAGTAAGGGATATTACTGATTTATCCAGGGTCATTCGAGAGGCTTTCCATATTGCTCAGTCCGGCCGTCCGGGTCCCGTGCTTATTGATATCCCTAAGGATATACAGGTTGGAGCGACCGATTACGATCCCGATGTTACATCAGAACACTCATTAGCAGAATATGATCCGCCTCTGGAGGTTGACCCGGAGGGGATCGCTAGAATGTGCGAGGTAATTCGAAATGCAAGACGGCCGGTTATCTATGCGGGTCATGGCATAGTGTTGTCTGGTTGCTCAGAATTGCTCCGTCAATTTGTCCGAAAAACTCAAATACCCATTACGACCACGCTGCTTGGACTTGGGATTTATCCAATTTCGGATCCCCTTTGTTTGGGTATGCCAGGAATGCATGGTAGTCACACTGTCAATTACGCGTTGTCTGATACCGACTGTTGTATAGCACTCGGTGTTCGGTTTGATGATCGTGTGACAGGGGATGTCAGCAAGTTTGCACCTAAGGCGACGATCTGTCACGTTGATATTGATGCTGTGGAAATTGGAAAAAGGGTTAGGCCGCAGGTATCCTTGCATGCAGACGTGGGCGCGGCTTTAGAGGCTCTTGTGAGGGAGGTAGAACCTGGCGATTATGCTGCTTGGCGGGAAGAACTTGCTGAAACTAATCGCCGTTATCCATTGAAGTATGACTGGGATGGCAGCATCAAGCCGCAGTATTTTTTGGAGCAGTTGTTTGAGATTGCGGGAACCGATCTTATTATGTCGACAGGCGTGGGGCAGCACCAAATGTGGGCTGCTCAGTTCTATCCTTTCGACAACCCCAGGCGATGGTTGACTTCGGGTGGATTGGGAGCCATGGGATACGGACTCCCCGCGGCGATTGGTGCACAGGTGGCTCACCCGGATAGTTTGGTTGTCAATCTGGACGGGGATGGTAGTTTCCAAATCAACCTCCAGGAACTAGCCACGATTGTCCAGCATGATTTACCTGTGAAGACGATTATTCTGAACAACCAGTACTTGGGTATGGTTCGCCAATGGCAGGAATTTTTCTTTGAAAGGCGATACTCTGAGAGCTATTACACGCGCAATCCGGATTTTGCCAAGGTTGCGGAGGGTTTTGGAATCCGTGGAATGCAGATAAAGGATGTGGATCAGGTTCGCCCCGTTCTCGAAGACGCCCTTGCCCATGATGGACCGGTTGTTTTGGATGTGTTTATCAACCAAGAGGAAAATGTTCTTCCTATGGTCCCATCGGGCGCAGGACTCATGGAAATGATTGAGGAGAACTACGGCTAATATGAGGCAAATGCTGGCAATCCGGGTGCGGAACCACCCTGGGGTTCTTTCACACCTTGCCGGGCTCTTCACTCGACGGGCCTTTAACATAGAGAGTATCGCTGCTGGACAAACTGAAGATCCGGCTATCACCCTGATTCACCTGGTGACTCAAGGTGACGAGGATAGGCTTGCCCAGTTAACTAAACAGATCCGTAAGCTGATTGACGTTTTGGAGGTGGAGCCTCTTTCTTATGCTGAGGCTGCGACTCGTGAGCTCATTCTTATTACAGTACATTCCACTGACGAAACCCGCCGAGATATTCTGCAGTTATGCCAAGCCTTAGATGCCAAGGTTGTGGATATTTCATCGAGAGTTCTTACTATTGAGTTGAGTGGAAACGAGCGACAAATTGACAATGCCATTCGAATGGTGAAGAGATTCGATATTAAACATATTGCCCGCACGGGCATGATTGCGCTTCCGTTTGAGAGTATTTCGGAAGAAGGGAAAGAGGTTCTTAGCTGAGGCGTTGACGGTATCTTGCAGAGTTGCATGGAAATTCTAGGACTCCCTTATCCACTTGGTGTCAAGGGTATCATCCGGACCGAGCAAGAAGGCCTTTTCTCCGAAAGACGGAGCTTTCGAATTGTCATGCCCCCTTTCGTAAGACCCCTATTTTCTGTCTAATTCGAAAAGGAATGTTTGTATATGCGTTTTCCCCTCGCCAAGGATGGGTATCCCTATTTGGGGATTGGTCTAATTGTGTCAATTGGAACCGGTTTCCTTGGCTGGTCGGTCGTGGCAGGCGCCGCATGGATTTTTACTATTTTTGTCGCCTGTTTTTTCCGTGATCCGGAGCGCCATGCACCGGAGGATCCATTTGCAGTGGTTGCACCTGCAGATGGGAAAGTGGATTTGGTGAGGTCAGATGATTCTGGCAAAACGCACATTAGTATTTTTTTATCTATTTTTGATGTGCACATCAATCGTTCACCTGTAGCAGGGAAAGTTGTGGAAACTACATATCAAGCAGGTAAGTTTAACATGGCGAATTGGCCGGAGAAGTCTGCGGATAACGAGAGGAATACTCTCCGGATTTTGACGAAGTGTGACACGGGCGTTGGGGAACCGGAGGTTGTTGTTTCTCAAATAGCAGGAGCGATTGCTCGCCGAATTATCTGTTGGGTAAAGCCAGGAGATGTGCTTCGTGCAGGCGAACGTTTTGGCCTTATCAAGTTTGGTTCCCGGGTGGATCTTGTACTTCCGAGGACAGCTCGTCCTGTTGTGTCGACAGGGGATCGAGTCCGAGGGGGAGTAGATATTGTCGCACGTTGGGAGGGCGCTGATGGGGCGTAGGGAGGAGCAATTTCAGCGAGGTCGAAACCGTATGCGCCGAGGCATTCTTTTGGTCCCAAGTTTATTTACTACTGGTGTAATGGTAGCCGGAATCTATGCTCTATTGGCGGCTATTAATGGATTCCATTATAAGGCTGGAGCGGCTACAATCATTGCGATGATTTTAGACGGTCTTGATGGAAGAATTGCCCGGATGACGAGTAGCAGCAGTGCTTTTGGCAAGGAATACGATTCATTGTCGGATCTGATGGCTTTTGGAATAGCACCAGCGACTTTATTGTATACCTGGGCCCTTCGCCCCTTTGGTCGAATTGGATGGGTGGCTGTGTTTTTGTTCGTTATTTGCGGTGCCCTGCGGTTGGCGCGGTTCAATATACAATCAAATTCAAAATTCAATGACGGTTTTACGGGTTTGCCGATTCCCGCGGCGGCAGGACTGATTGCCTCCTCGGTTATGTTGGCAGAGGAATTTTCCCTCTTTTCTTACCCTCCCGGATTAGGGACTGCAATCCTGGCATACATTTTGGCTTTTCTGATGGTGAGTAATGTGCCTTACAATGATTTTAAAAGGATTGGATGGAAAGATCGCAAGCCATTTAGCCTATTGGTGGGATCAGTTCTTGTTCTTGTAGTTGTCGCCACTTTCCCGCATGTCACCCTATTCTTGGGTTTGTTTGCTTACGTTTTCCTTGGTCCCATTGCAGGTTTTTGGAAGCTAGTTGTGGTGAGTCGCAGGAAAAGTTTATCTAAACATGTTGGAAACCCCACAAAACCATAAGTTGTTCAATAGAATCTCTTAACCCCAGTCAACACTGGGTTGATGGGAATTCTCTTGGAAGGCGAAAGTAAAACATAAGTCGAGGGTCAAATCCTTGACATTTCCTTCGCTTTTCGTAACTATGTGTCTGAAAGACTTAATCTTACAGTTTTGGTATTGACTGAAGGTGAAGGCCTTCTAATTCTTTGGACGGGTTGATTTAAGTCCGAGAAAGGCCGTGCACTGGTGAGAACGCTCGTTAGGGTGGTCGCCGCGGCTTGCACAATTTTGATTTGTGGCTTTCCTGTATTGGGTTTAAGTCAATCTAGGACCGAGCCTATCCCGCCCCTTGCCCTCAAACCGAATGGCGAGAAAAAGCCCGTGCGTTCCGGGACGCCGCTGTTGCCACTATCGCCTAAGACACCTCCCGCTCCTTCCGGAGGTTCAGCCCCGCGAGGTATCCCCTCTGAAATCCGCCTTCCTGATGGGGAAACGCGGATCCAAGCAGAGTCACTAACTCAGGATTTAGAGCGAAAAATAGTGGTGGGGAAAGGCTATGTTAACGTTAATTATTTGGGAAACCGCCTGCAGGCCGATCGTGTTGAGATCAACCAAGAATCAGGAAAGGGTATCGCTGAAGGCAATGTGATTTTCCAAGACAAAGGAAATCGCATACTTTGTGAACGTATAGAGTTCAACGTGCGGCGCCAGCAGGCCATCCTTTATGGGGCTCGGGGAGAGATTGGCCGAGAATTTAAGTTTGCCGGCGAGCGTTTGGAACGCCAAGACATCAATAATTATAGAATCCAGGAAGGTTCCATAAGTACGTGTAAAGGGCCAATTCCCGAATGGCAATTCCGGTCAAACTCGATGGACATCACGTTGGAAGAGTTTGCATTTATCCGTCATCCAACATTCTGGGTGCTAGGTTTTCCCGTCGGGTATCTACCGTATCTGGTTGCGCCAATTAAAACAAAGCGCTCGACTGGGTTTTTGTCTCCACGTATTGGGTACAGCGAACGAGATGGCTATCGGTACAGCCAAAAATTTTTTTGGGCTTTCTCGGATCATGCTGACGCGACGTTTGGGTTAGAATATCGTGTTGAACGAGGCTTTTTGTCCAGTGCGGAGGCCCGATATCGTTTGAGTTCTACTACCTATGGTCATGCTGAGACTAAGTACCTTAGTGACAATCTTACAAAAAAGGACCTTTGGCGAGTTCGGGCTGAGCATCGGCAAGAGTTCGGAGAGAAATTTGAAGGGTTCTATAAGGTTGAGGTAGTAAGTAATGGGAATTTTGATTCGGAATATGAAGATGATCTGGAAATTCGAACGAGACGTGATTACGAATCCAGGCTTAATGTCCAGAAGAATTGGGAGTCCGCTTCTTTCTCATTTCTAGCTAAATCTGTAAATTCATCGGAAAAAGATAGTAACGATTATTTTCAAAGAATGCCTGATGTGCGTTTTAGTGTAAGTCCAACCATAGGGGAGTTGGGTCCTGTATCAATCAGTCCGTCGATCCAAAGTTCCCTGGTTCACTTTAATCGACGGGAAGGCTCTCAGAGGGATGAGCATTGGCGGATAGACTTAGCACCCAAACTCCAAGTCCCTCTGCACAATTTCATATCGAATCTTAAGTGGTTAACATTCAGCCCCTACGTAAAGGGGCGTGGGACCCTATATACGGCCGGCCGGGATCCGGTAGATAAAAACAAAAAGACGGGCACTATGGTGCGCACGTTGTGGTCGAGTGGCTTGGATGTGGAAGGTCCTAAGGTTTTTCGTACTTATCCTTTGAACTTCAAGAAGTTTCCGGTAGTCAAACACCTTACACAGTTGAATATCAATCACTTCTACCGTCCCAATATTGAAAAGATAAAGCGTGCGAAGATTGTACAATTGGATTCAACTGACGAATTGGGTCCGGAACACACTTTATCCTATAGTTGGGAGCATAGTTTGGTGGCTAAGGTTCCGACCGGACGGGAAAGTTTTGAAACACGTGAAGTTGTTTCGGCTTCGCTTTCTAATTCCCTCAATATGAGAAAATTTGGTGAAAAAGGAGAGCGTCCGATTAATGATATTTCTCTTCGTGTTGAATCCAAGCCATTTCGCTTGTGGAAGTTTGGTTTAAAGACTGCTTACAATATCTACGACAGAAAAATTGCTTCTTATTCCCTTAGTGTTGACCTCCGAGAAGGGCGGGACTGGTTCGCACGCCACGAGACCCGATATATTGACAATAAGGCGGGAGAATTGGATGAGTTTACCAATGTATCCTCCGCCGGGTTGCGGATTTGGAAAGTTCTTTTTCTTGAAGGGGGTGCGAGATGGGCGACTAAGGATATGACTCTTCTCGAAAAGAACATACTTCTACAGTATCGAGGTTGTTGCTGGGGGCTTACATTCGAATACCAAGAGCGTGAGGATGACACTTTTTTTCAGATTGGTTTTACTCTTGTCGGAATTCTGGGAGACGAAGGGAAGCCAGTTTTCTTCTATGGTCGACCGGATACGGATGAATAATCAAAGGCTGCTTGTGCTTTTTGCGTTTCTTGACTTTTTGAGGGGGTGCAAGGTATCGTGTCGGCCCTTGCGGAAAGCGGAGCGGCATATTCGGGTGGGAAAATTTAGCATGCGAAGAAGTCGTTGCGTTTCGTCATTGCCGGAGGCGAAGGGTAATAAAGAGGTTATATCTCCTACCTTGATACACTCGGTTTTCTCCTGTCAGGAAATGGTTCAGTGAAGGGACTGATTCTCAGTGGTGGCCGAGGCACGCGGCTTCGTCCCATCACTCACACGAATGCCAAACAGCTTGTTCCTGTCGCTAATAGGCCTGTATTGTTTTACGGAATTGAAGCTATCCGTGATGCAGGGATTCGAGAGATCGGAATTATTGTAGGGGATACTCACGCGGAAATTGAATCTGCAGTTGGAGATGGTTCCAGTTGGGACGTGGATGTTACTTACATTCACCAAGAAGAGCCTCTGGGGCTCGCCCACGCAGTTCTTACAGCTGAACCTTTTCTCAAGGATTCATCTTTTGTGATGTACCTTGGGGATAATCTCATCATGGGTGGTATTCGTGAATTGGTTGGTGAATTCAGGGAGAATTCACCAAATGCAATGGTTTTGCTCTGTCCCGTAACGAATCCTAGTCAGTTCGGAGTGGCTGAACTAAAGAGGGATCGTGTTGTCCGTTTGGAAGAAAAACCCGAAGAACCCAGGAGCAATCTCGCATTGGTAGGTGTGTATATGTTCGACAGTCAGGTGTTTGATGCTGCTCGGTCCATCAAATACTCTGACAGAGGGGAGCTTGAGATTACTGACGCTATTCAGCGTTTGATTGATGACGGGTATGATGTTCACTCGCACGTTGTTCGGGGCTGGTGGAAAGACACCGGGAAGCTTGAGGATTTACTTGAGGCCAATCGTCTGATATTGGATGGGTTGGAGGACCGGCGTGAGGGCATCCTGGATGAGTCTTCACGAATAGAATTTCGGGTTGTTTTGGAGGAGGAGAGCCGTATTGTGAATAGTACGATTCGAGGTCCGGTTGTAATTGGCCGAGGGGCAGAAATTCGAGATTCTTTTGTAGGGCCTTTTACCGCTGTGGGGGATGGGGTACGTATTGTCGGTAGCGAAATTGAGAACAGTATAGTTCTTGAGGATAGCATGGTTCTCAACATCCCGCATCGGATCACTGACAGTTTGATTGGCCGGGATAGCGTGATAGAAAGTACAGATGTCAAGCCCGCTGCCTGCCGCCTCATAGTTGGGGATAATAGTCAGGTTCAAATCCAATGAATCAGTCAACGCAGCAAGACGGTCGGATAATAAAAGAACCAATCTTTGGTGTCGATACCAAGATACTAAAGCGTATCCCGGATGAGCGGGGTTGGCTTATGGAAATGCTGCGTTCGGATGATGAGATGTTCATGCAATTTGGTCAGGTCTATCTGACAGCTGTTTTCCCTGGTGTTGTTAAGGCCTGGCACTATCATAAGATTCAGACAGATCACTTTGTTTGTGTCCAAGGAATGGCAAAAGTTGTTCTCTATGATAATCGTCCTGATTCGCCGACACATGGAGCAGTCAACGAATTTTTTATTGGTGAAATAAATCCGGTACTTGTTCAAATTCCACCTTTGATCTATCACGGTTTCAAGGGAATTAGTCCTGAGATGGCAGTAATTCTTAATACCCCTACCGAAGTTTACCGATACGAAGCTCCAGACGAGTATCGGGTTGAGCCTCACGGTGGTTCGATTCCCTACGATTGGAGTCGGAAAGACGGTTAGTCTGAGGGTGGATTTAGCGTTCCGGTAGTTTGGGGATACAAAGCTTCTATGAATCGGCCCAGAGCTTTGCGAGTAGCTGTAACGGGTGCAGGAGGGATCGTTGGTACGGCACTCATGCGGCAATAGCCCAAGGGGCTTTCTAAGGTCGATGTCATCGGCCTAACACGTGAAGATCTTGATGTGACAGATGCACGGTGTGTTAAGAAGCGGCTAGAGGATATTTCACCAGATGCGGTTATACATGCTGCCGCTTTCACCCTGGTTGATCAATGTGAAGAAGAGCCAGAACTTGCCTGGGAAGTGAATGTGGTAGGGACGGCTAATGTGGCTGTAGCCTGTAAAAGCCTTGGGTGCCGATTGGTTTACCTGAGCACGGATTATGTTTTTGACGGAAAATCGGTCGAGCCTTACCGGGAGGAGGATCCTGTTTCTCCCCTTGGTGTCTACGGTAATACAAAATGGAAGGGAGAGTTGGCCGTTCTTGAGGAGGGGCCGGATAATTCCCTGATTGTTCGAACAGCTTGGGTTTATGGGCATGGAGGCCGAAATTTTGTCGACGCAATTTTGGAAAAAGGAAATCTTGGAGAGCCTCTCAAAGTAGTAACTGATCAGAAAGGATCACCTACTTTCTCTGATGATTTGGCGGATGCTCTTAATGCATTGCTTTCCATTCAGGCAAATGGCACCGTTCATGTAACTGGACACGGCGCTTGCACCTGGTACGAGTTTGCAAAGGAAGTTCTCAGTACTTCTGGTCTGGAAGTGGGGCTTTTGGAGGAAACGACATCAGCCACCCTTGGAAGAAGAGCGCCTCGGCCATCTTATTCAGTGCTCGATGACGAGGTTTTTCGATCGTTGACTGGCTCGGTGATGCGGTCCTGGCCGGAAGCCTTGAGAGATTATCTGGTGCAGCGGGGAGTGTCGTTAGAAATCTGATTTCGTAGTCTCTGCTTGTTGCCTTTGGAGATTGGCTTATGGAAATAGGGGTGATTGGCCTGGGGTACGTTGGGCTTGTAACTGGCGCCGTTTTTGCGGATCTTGGAAACGACGTTGTATGTTCCGACATCGATAAAGAGAGGGTAGACTCCCTGAATAGGGGTGAGGTCCCCATATATGAGGTCGGGTTGGAAGAGATGATTAACCGTAACGTGGAAGGTGGTCGCCTTTCTTTTACAACGGATAACCACGAACTTGTACGGAATTCGGAACTTATCTTTATTTGTGTGGGAACACCGCCAAAAGAAGATGGGGGAACAGATCTTTCTTATGTAGAAAGTGCAGCCAAGTCTATCGCGCATGCAATAGAGGACTACCGGGTTATTATTACTAAAAGTACAGTTCCGGTTGGAACGGGCGCATTTGTTTCAGATATCATTGAACGATTTAAGCGGAAGCCGGTGCGTTTTGATGTTGTATCCAATCCAGAGTTTTTGCGAGAGGGTTCCGCTATCCAGGATACTCTTTCTCCCGACCGCATAGTGATTGGGGCTCCTAATAAGACAGTGGCTATGCGTTTGCTGGAGCTTTATTCGCCTTTGGAGCGTCCCATGCTCATCACAGATGTCCCGAGTGCGGAGATAATCAAGTACGCGAGTAATGCGTTTCTCGCAATGAAGATTTCGTTTATCAACGGCGTTGCGAATGTTTGTGAACGAGCAGATGCAAACGTGGACGATGTTGCCAAGGGGATGGGATATGATGCCCGTATTGGTCGATCTTTTCTCTACCCTGGGCTTGGGTTTGGTGGGTCCTGTTTTCCTAAGGATGTTGAGTCTTTCGTCTACAAGTCTGACGACCTGGGTTATGATTTTCGTCTACTGAAGGAGGTTCTTGAGATCAACCGCGAGCGTGCTCCTCACCTGCTAGATATTATCAGGGAGGGCATGGGCAATCTTAAGGGTAAGCTGATCGGAGTGTTGGGACTAGCTTTTAAGGATAATACGGATGATATGAGGGAGGCAAAATCCACGGAAGTGATCCGTATTCTTCAAAAGGAGGGGGCCCGGATCAAGGCATATGACCCAGTTGCGATGGAGAATGCTAGGAAGATTCTGGATGGAGTCGAATTTTCTCCGACAGCCTATGTAGCGGCGGAAGGGGCGGATGCTTTGGTTGTGGTCACCGAATGGAGGGAATTTCGCCAATTGAATCTGGGCCGTATAAAAGAGCTTATGGCAAAGCCCGTTATTTTTGATGGACGTAATATTTATGATGCGGAGCTTATCCGAAGATTAGGATTCCAATATCATTGCATGGGGAAACCCTGATGGAGGCGCCGAGAAGTCTCGTAACAGGAGGAGCGGGTTTCTTAGGGTCACACCTTTGTAAGCGCCTTCTCATTGAAGGGCATGAAGTGATATGTATGGATAACCTCCTGACTGGGAGTGAGGAGAATGTTTCCCACCTTCTGGGTGAGAAATTTCAGTTGATTGAGTACGATGTAACCCACTTTTTAGCTGTTCCCGGAAAACTCGATTTTGTATTTCATTTTGCCTCTCCGGCTAGTCCATTTGATTACTTAGAGTATCCGATTCAAACCCTTAAAGTCGGTGCACTGGGAACCCTGAATGCCCTAGGACTGGCCAAGGCTAAAGATGCGACCCTTTTATTAGCTTCGACTTCGGAGGTCTACGGTAACCCGCTAGTACACCCTCAAAATGAAAAATACTGGGGAAATGTTAATCCGATAGGACCCCGCGGAGTTTACGATGAGGCGAAGCGTTATGCCGAGGCGCTTGTAATGGCTTATCATCGATTTCATTCGCTAAAAACAAGGATCGTTCGAATCTTCAACACTTACGGCCCGCACATGCGCATTCAGGATGGCCGGGCTGTCCCCACCTTTTTTGCGCAGGCTCTTTGCAATGAACCCCTGACCGTTTTTGGTGATGGATCGCATACGCGAAGTTTTTGTCATATCTCAGATTTGATAGAAGGAATTGTCCGTCTTTCACGTTCGAACTTCGCTGAGCCCGTCAACATCGGAAATCCGAACGAGATTACTATTTTGGAATTAGCGAAGGCAATTATCGATCAAACAGAAAGCCAAAGTGTAATTGAATTCAAAGACCTACCAGTAGACGATCCTAAGGTGCGTCAGCCAGACATTTCCCTGGCCAAAAAAACTTTAGGATGGGAGCCATCCGTGAGCCTACAGGATGGGTTGAAAGACACGTTGAAATACTTCCGCGAGAAATTGGCCGCCTAACTACGGACTTCACATTTAAGGGGGAGGGTTGCTGTCTGCAGGGCTCCCAAGTCCCATAGTGCTTTGATTTGAAGGTAGTCCGACGCTAAATTGATAACTACCAATTTTGAAACCAGAGATTTCAAGATGCTAAAGATATTTGAGATTTCTCCGGTTGGGCTGCGTTATTATCGATGGGAAAGATCTAGTCAGACTTATAGGCTATGAGGATTTTCTTTTCAATTTTGAAATGTCTGTTAGTTATGCCAACCTGGGCAAGAACGATGGGGAGAATTGGGTTCAAATGACGAGTGGGACACCGCCGGATGGTTCGGGTATTTGGCTAGAAGCATTGACGTGTCGCCTGGAATTGTATGAGGGCCTGAAGAAGCTAGAGTTCGAAAAGGTTTTCAACGAAATGGTGGATCGATTCGTTGAAGTATTCGAACGAAACTACAAGGTTCTCTTGTTTGGAAACGGTGGTAGTGCGGCTGATGCTCAGCACGCGGCCGCGGAATGGGTGGGACGTTTTTTGACGGAGCGTCAGCCTCTTCCAGCTGTTGCTCTGACGGCGGATTCCTCTGTTTTAACAGCAATAGGTAATGATTATAGTTTTGAGCAGATTTTTGAGCGGCAAATTAGAGCCTTAGGTATGGAGGGTGATATTGCTTTTGCAATTAGTACAACGGGACGTTCGGAAAATGTTCTTCGTTCCCTTCGGGTTGCAAAAGAACGAGGAATGTTCACGGTTGCTTTGCTCGGTTGTGATGGGGGAGACGCCAAGAAAGAGGCTGACCTCTCCTTTATTGTCCCCAATTTCAAAGTTCCGTTGATTCAGGAGGCCCAGAGATTCATTCTGCACTTACTTTGTGAGGAGATTGACCGTCGTCTCGAGCATGGCAATATCCGTAACTGAATTTTCAGATTAAGAAGCCGGGAACAACTATGTCTAACTCGCTATCTCATGAAACTAAAACCGTTCCTGGGTTGGGTTGGCCACTTCCCTTTAATGTGGGCCGGTTGTCACCGGTTTTGGTTGTTGGCGATCTGATTCATGATCGGTTTGTTTGGGGAGATGTAAATCGGGTGTCTCCGGAGGCACCCGTTCAGGTGTTGAATTGGGAGCGAGAAGCAGATGCAGCAGGAGGAGCGGCGAATGTAGCCCTGAACTTGTCTTCTTTGGGTTGCCGGGTACGCATTGTCGGAGTTGTAGGGAAGGACCTTGCGGGTGAGTATCTAATTGAAATTCTGAAAAGCAATAATGTGGATGTTTCGGGTGTTATTACTATTCCCGGTAGGCCTACTAGTCAAAAAGTGAGAGTTATGGCACGCGGTCAGCACGTTCTACGGATTGATCGTGAGGAAGCAGGCCAGTTTAAGGGGAAAGATGAGCACCGATTGGCGGGGTGTGTGAAGAGGCAGGCTAAAGGTGTCTCTGGAATTATCTGCGCTGATTACGGAAAAGGGGTTTGTTGTCGGCCGGTTTTGAGTGCTGTAGCCAGGCTTTCAGCTCGCCGCCGTGGTAGTAAGGAAAACAAAAAGCGTCCATTTTTGCTTGTGGATCCTAAAGGACAAAATTTTGCTCAGTATCAGCAGGTCGATATTTTGACTCCCAATTTAAAAGAGGTAGTAGAGGCGACTGGGGAGATGAAGGACGTACCGGATGGCGAAGCTGGAATAGATTCTCGAGCTCGGTATCTAATGAAACGGGTGAGTGTTCAAGCCCTTCTTGTTACAAGGGGTCCTGAGGGAATGAATCTATATGAAAAAAGAAAAAATGTTATTCGGAAAACCTACATTCCAGTTACTCAAACCCACGAGGTGTATGACGTGACCGGCGCGGGTGACACAGCGACAGGGGTAATGGGTCTGGCCGCGTTTGGAGGTGTTCCTTTAGTGGAAGCGGCAAAGCTATCTAATGTTGCGGCGGGTATTGTGGTGGGTATGGTAGGGACTGCAGTGGTTGAACCAGAGGCTCTTGACCGCGCAATGGATGGCGGTCTTTTTCTTTCAGGTTTAAAAGTTCTTTCCCGTTCGGCCCTGAAAATACGGATGGAAGAGGCGAGAGGGCGGCGTGAGAAGGTGGTCTTTACTAACGGATGTTTTGACTTGCTGCACGTTGGACATCTTCACCTACTTCAGCGAGCACGCTCTTTTGGAGATCTTTTAGTTGTGGGTATAAATGACGACGAGTCAATTCGTAAACTTAAAGGTCCGGGACGTCCCCTCATCACCCAAGAACAGCGTGCAGAAATTCTTGCGTCCCTCCGTTTTGTTGACCATGTCACAATATTCTCAGAGCCGACTCCTTTGCGTGTCTTGCGAGCGGTCCGCCCGGATGTTCTCGTTAAAGGAGGAGACTATTCGCTTAAGCAAGTGATTGGCAAAGAGTGGGTTGAAAACAATGGAGGTCGTGTCGAACTTGTACCATTGCTTCCTGGCTTCTCTACATCATCGCTAATTAGTGCCATTCTGAATAGTGAGCGATAATTAATTGATAAAACCTCGCCCCCCACATGATGCACTCGATTTTTCGTCCGCTAAGACCTACCCCTTAGAAACCCGAAAAAGTAAGATTGATGTGGGGAATCTTCCAGATCCTACCCTCTATCAACCTGGGAAAGGTAGTATTGAGCCACTTATCCCACGCATTTTGAAGGGTGAGGATATCCAGGCTTTAGCTGATTCCTGGGTCTCTGCTGTGCAGCGCGGTCGAACTGTAATCCTGGGTATGGGTGCTCACCCTATTAAGGTGGGCCTTAGCCGGCTATTAATCGATCTCGTCGAACGTGAAGCTCTTCATGCAATTGCTTCTGGTGGTGCTCTTGCGATCCATGATATGGAAATGGCCCTTCACGGAAGCACGTCAGAAGATGTGGTTGAAGGTTTGGCAAAAGGTGATTTTGGAATGGCCGATGAAACAGGAAAAGTTTACTGGGATGCTGTTGCGCTTGCTGAGAAAGAAGGATATGGACTGGGTCAGGCAGTGGGTAGGATGGTGGCAGAAAGTAATTTTCCTCACAGGTCACTGAGTGTTCTTTCTGCTGCTTATGCGCTAGAGATACCGGCCACGCTTCATGTCGCTGTTGGTGCCGATATTGTACATATGCATCCTGACGCACAGAGGGGGAAAGCAGCGGAGGCTTTAGGTAGGGCATTGATGCGAGATTTTCAGGTATTTTCTAACGTGGTTCAGGGGTTGGATGATGGAGGAGTCTATATCAATCTCGGGTCGGCTGTCGTGATGCCAGAAGTATTTCTGAAGGCGATAAACATCGCACGAAATTTAAAGGGAAAACCACAAAATATCATAACGGCTAACATCGATATGATTCAGCATTATCGGACTCGGGAAAACGTTGTTCGCCGGCCTACGGTGCCGGGTGGAATCGGCTATGAGATTACCGGCCATCATGAGATTTTAGTCCCGCTTTTGTATGCTATGGTTCGAGACCGCTTGGAATGAATCTTGGAGCGCTGGGCGGCATGGAGATTTGCGAAAGGGGTGAACTATTCACGTTTCGATATTAGGTAGTGGAAGTGGAGGGAACTCTGTTTACCTCGAATCAGGGGGGGAGGGCTTGTTGGTCGATGTGGGTTTTTCCTTGCGCCAGGTCGAGAAGAGACTTTCAGGAGTCGGTGGCTCAATGGAGCGGGTTCGTGACCTGTTAGTGACTCATGAGCATACGGACCACGTTAGGGGTCTCTCTTCGCTGGTAAAACGATTTCCAATTTCGCTACACATGACAGAAGGGACTGCGCATGCGCTTAGCGGTCAGATGACGGATATTTTATCGAAATCTCAAGTCAAAATCATTCGTTCTGGGCGAAGGTTTGCCTTCGGGTCATGGACTATTGATCCGTTTTCTACTCCTCATGACGCTGAAGAGCCGGTAGGATTTGTTTTGGAGTCTGGGGGAATTCGATTGGGGATTGCGACTGATATAGGCGAGGTGCAATGTGAGGTCATGAATTGTCTTGCAAAAGTCGATGCATTGATACTTGAATTTAATCACGATCCGGATCTACTTGCATCCGGACCGTATCCGTCTAGTGTGAAATCTAGAATCGCGGGCGCAAAGGGCCATTTGGCTAATGAGGATGCTGGAATCATGTTGGGTGAGATTGCTCATAATCAATTGCAGGCAGTAGTTTTGGCCCATCTGAGCAAGAATAACAATGATCCTGATCTTGCGCGATCTGTTGCAAAAGATAGTCTCCGAGAGTGTTCCGCCCGCGTTTTGATTGCTGATCAGAAGTCTCCATGTTCAATGGAAATACCAGGTAATCCTAAACTTGATGGATATCAACAGAATTTGCCGATGCTGTGATTGCTCCTTGCCGAATGAGGTCAATTGTCTTGTTAAATTCAACCTCGCACGATCCAGGGAATCTAAATTAGCCTATGATTTCTCGCTACTCTCGTCCTGAAATGATGGTTATTTGGTCTGAAGATACAAAGCTGGCCCATTGGTTAGAGATTGAGTGTCTCGCCTGTGAGGCGATGGAAGAATTGGGTATCGTACCTTCCGGGACGGGTGATTCCATCAGAAAGGCTGTGGATTTGGATCCGGCGCGTGTTGCCGAAATTGAACGCAACACGCGGCACGATGTGATCGCTTTTCTAGTGCACGTGGAAGAACAGGCAGGGGCTCATGCTCGCCATCTCCATTTGGGGATGACTTCAAGTGATGTTCTTGATACGACTCTGGCACTGCAAATGGTTAAGGCGGCTCAAATCCTCTTACAAGATCTAGCTTCTCTCAAAGATGTTTTTCATCGGCGCGCGTGGGAGTTCAAGGATCAGGTGATGATTGGACGGACCCATGGGATGCATGCTGAACCTACTACTTTTGGTCTGAAGTTGGCCTTATGGTATGGCGAATTTGCCCGAGCGGAGGAGCGGGTTGCTCGGGCCATGGAGGGAGTCCAATACGGGATGATTTCGGGGGCAGTGGGGACGTATGCTCACCTATCTCCCAAAGTGGAGGAATTTGTTTGTGAGCGTCTTGGTTTACGACCGGTTCCTGCATCCTCTCAAATAATTCATCGAGATCGGCACGCCGAGTATCTCTCAGCCTTGTCGCTAACAGCGGCCTCTATCTCCAACGTAGCTACAGAGATACGTAACCTTTCCCGGTCGGAGGTGGCGGAGGTAGCGGAGGGATTTGGAGCATCTCAGAAGGGTTCTTCTGCTATGCCCCATAAGCGAAATCCTGTGGTGTCTGAACAATTGGTGGGTTTGGCTAGATTGGTAGGTTCGAATGCCGCAGTGGCTCTGCAAAACATACCCCTTTGGCATGAACGTGATATCAGTCATTCCTCTGTTGAGAGGGTGATATTACCAGATTCAACGGTTCTTGTTGATTACATGTTGACGAAGCTAAGGGATCTTATAGATTCTCTCCAGGTGTATCCGGAGGCGATGAGTGAAAATATGGAGGAAACCGGAGAGTTGTTTCATTCTGAACAGGTCCTATTGGCTCTTATGCAGTCGGGACTCGCTCGCCAAGAGGCATATGGAATCGTTCAACGGTGTGCTTTCGAATCGAAAGATGGGAAAAATTTTCGGGAGATCATCACCGCAGATCAGGAGGTGTTGAATCATTTAGATATGAGTATTTTAGATGGTTGTTTCCGTGTGGAAGATCATCTTGCTCACGTCGACTATATTTTTGAGCGAGTGTTTAGGGCTGAAAAATTAAATTAGAGGTAAGAGGGATGGTAAAAAAGCAAGAGTACTCCCATTCGTATAAAGCTAAGATTCCTATGGGTTGGAATTTCTTGCCACGCGTTACTGCTCTCGCGTGGATTGTAGTCTCATCTATGGTTGTTATGGGTTTGCTGTTCGGTTTGGCTTCGTGCTCTAAGGATCCTTTAGAACGTGCACTGCAAGGTGATTTTCTTGCCTCCAAGAACAACAGGATTGTTGGCAATTACTGTAGAAGTTGTCACGTTCATAAGGATTTTGCCGCCGCAAACCACATGGGCAATGTTAAGGCTAAGTATAAGGTTCGGAAATACCGAGATGCCGAAGAATGTCGTGACTGTCACGGAGTCAACTTCAAGTTTTTTGGTCCTCCGCACCGACGCACTCGTCATCCACCGGACGGTCGTGTACTCTAGCCATTTTCTTGATAATTGGTTATTTCTGTTTCTGTTGTTTAAGTCTCGTGTGTTTTTCTTGGTGGACGAACCAGTCTCTTATTATCTGTTGGGTAAGAAAATCCTATGACTGAATATATTCAATCTGCGTTAGATTGGGTTCATGAGCAGGTAGAATTGTATGAAAGTAGCGGAGGTACCAAGGGTACCACTTTGAGAGATACGGGTTTGCCGTGCATAATCGTTACTCATACGGGTAACAAAACTGGTGCAATACGAAAAATTCCACTGATGAGGGTTGAGGTGGATGAAAGGTATGTATTGATCGGTTCCTATGGTGGGGGGCCTAGGAATCCAGTGTGGGTATACAATCTCAGAAAAAATCCGGATGTAGAAATACGAGATAAAACTGCGGTATTTCAAATGCGAGTTAGGGAGATCGAAGACGAGCAAGAACGTAAACTTTTTTGGGATGCGGGTGTAAGAGCGTTCCCTACATATGTCGATTATCAAACAAAAACATCTCGTAAGATCCCGGTGTTTATTGCAGAATCTGCCTAAAACTTCATGAATGGGAAAACCTTTTCTACTGGGTTGTTCTGGATGGCCTAGACTTTTCCGAAACGGAAGGCGGAGTGCATTATGGCCTTTGGTTTTTCTCGAAATCATATAACGGTTGGAAGTTTTGTCGTGATTCTTGCGTCAATAATTTGGGCTGCTTTTGCGGTTGGGGTGAGCCAGCATGCTCTGGCGAGAGAAAGCGTCCCGAGGGTGGGGGACAAGTCCCCGATGTTCGAACTGCAAGGGTTTAATCTGGGGGAGTACTTGGAACGAGGTCCCATTGTTCTCGTATTTTATCGCGGATTTTTCTGAGGTCTTTGCCGTCAGCAGCTCGTGCAGTTGCAAGCTAATCTTGAAAGAATCTCAACACTGGAGGGCAGGCTTGTTGCTGTGAGTGCAGACGATTTACAAACTGCCATTCAAACCAAGTCATCACTAAAACTTTCCTTTGACGTTTTAGCAGATACGAAAAGAAAAGTTATTCAACTCTACGGTATTTTGCATCCTGAGGAGAACCTTGCGCGTCCAGCCGTTTTTGTAATTGTCCAGAAGGGGTACGTGCGTTTTCGCCATATTGGGAAAAATGCTGCAGACCGACCAACCAACGCAAGAATTATTAACGCTCTTAAGTGGTTATGATTTCCTGAATTAGCCTCTTTAAATCAGTATGCGATTTTCGTTTTTTTTTTGGTATAAAATTTCATGAAAAATTAATAACGAAATTGATATGGATAGTCTTTTATGTAAAAATAGCTTCCGTAAATAAGGGGTTTGATCCTTTGGATGCGAACTTGTCGGATGAGGGAAATCCGTTGAATATTGTTCATGACAACCTAAGGGAGAAGGTGTATCAGAGGCTTAAGGCCCTGATTGTAAACGAAACGTATCCACCTGGTTCGAGAATGAACGTTGAGAAGCTTACCCGAGAATTCGGTGTTAGCCGGACACCCATCTGGGAAGCTGTCCAAAAACTCATTCAAGAGGGTCTTTTGGAAAATGTCCCACGCCGAGGTGTTTTTGTGCTTGCTCACTCTCCTGAGAGGGTGGAAGAGATATACTCTCTGTGGGAGGTTCTGGAGGGTCTCGTATCACGCCGTGCTGCTGAGCGGAGGGATAACTCTGCTCTTTTGAGGATCCGAAAGGCTCTTGATCGCCAAACCGAATGTCTGAAACGACATGATCTAGATGGGTGTATCCAAGCTATTGGTGATTTCCATCAGGGGATCTCCGAGGCGGCGGCCCATAGTCAGGCAAAGGCACTCCTTGAGAGTGTTATTAGTCAGAGTCGTGCTTTGGGGTTTAGATCCATCTATTTCCCCGGTAGGCCAGTAAGAGATGTCGAGGAACATGTTGCTATTTACCGAGCTATTGAAGCGGGAGATGAAAACCTTGCTGAAGAGCTTGCTCGTGAACATATTCGGACAGTTAAAGAAAAAGTGTTGGAAAGCGTAAACTCGGAATTGGATGTGTCCAAAAAGCGGGAAAGTTTTCCAATTACTTAACAATAAGGATGGATTGGCCAAGTAGGTGATATTTTGAATAGCTTAGGAATTACGGGGTGACAATGTCTGGGTTTGGAAACAAACATGTTATTGAGTTTTCACTGAATGGTGAAGCTGTTTCAATCGAAGTCGATGTTCGAGAGCTTCTCCTTCATACACTCCGTGATAACTTGAATCTGACTGGAACGAAGGAGGGTTGCACTACGGGTGCTTGCGGAGCGTGTGCCGTAATTTTGGATGGTCGGCCTGTGAACTCTTGTTTAGTGCTGACCGCGTCTATCGGAGGCTCTGAAGTGCTGACAGTGGAAGGTCTTTCAGATGGGGAAGTGCTTGACCCGTTACAAGAGGCTTTTATCGATTTTGGTGCGACTCAATGCGGTTATTGCATTCCTGGGATGTTGATGACGAGTCGAGCTCTGCTGGATGAAAACCCAAATCCATCGGAGGACGAAATACGTAGTGCGCTTTCTGGAAACATCTGCCGTTGTACCGGATACGTGAAAATTGTTGAAGCGGTTAAGCATGCTTCCCAGTAATTAGTGATCGAAGTTTAAAAAGGATTCGAGGGGAGATTGAAAATGTCCACCGATTATGCGGTTATAGGAAAACGGCTACCGCGGATAGATGCCTGGGACAAAGCGACGGGCGAGGCTATTTATGTTAGCGATTTCAAGCGACCTGGAATGCTCACTGCTAAGGTCCTTCGGAGTGCAATTCCCCATGGACGAATTCTTAATATTGATACCTCTAGAGCCGAAAGGTTGCCTGGTGTTAAGGCTGTGATTACTGGGAAGGATGGCCCTGGTATTCGTTTTGGGGTTACGGATGGCCCAATTGATCAGTTGCCTCTCCAACCCGATAAGGTCCGATTTGTTGGGGATGAAATCGCCGCTGTGGCAGCTGTCGACGAAGATTCCGCACTGGAGGGGTTGTCACTG
>CAYTIB010000011.1:0-4871 GCA_964437725.1 uncultured bacterium
AACGGTTTTTCTGCTTTTGTCGTTATCTCCCCCTATCTGCGTCTCTACGCCTTATAACTTTATGGTCTCTCCTCTTCCATCGGGGTGCCCCTTGTTCCACAAGAGACCAATAGTAGAGTAATTACTACCAGTCTTACCGCCTGTATCCATAGTAGGAAACTGAATTTTTGGCTAGAGTTTTTGTAGTCTGAAGAAACTCTAAGGGTTTTTTCACCCACCAGTGAGGAATTCCGGATGCTTTCTTGTATTCGAGCCTTAACTGCGATCTTAGTTATCCCATTTTGAGTGGAATGAACGCGGTGGAGTCCGGTTTTTCTGCGGTCCCCTCCCCGATGTTGATCTTACTGATTCTAGTAGCTACTTTGCTGGCAACTTCTCGGAACGAAGCAGATACTGGATTTTCTGGATCCGCGTGAACAATCGGGCGACCTTCATCTCCATTTTCACGGATGCGGACATTTAATGGAATAGCTCCTAGATAAGGGACGTTGTAGCGTGAAGCCATTCGTTCGCCTCCTCCATGTCCAAAGATCTCTGATCGTTCTCCACAATGGGGACAAGCGTAGTAGCTCATGTTTTCAACTATCCCAAGGATAGGTGTGTCAACTTTATTAAACATCTGAAGCCCTTTTTTTGCATCCAATAAGGCAATGTCTTGTGGGGTGGTCACAATGACGGCTCCAGTCAGGGGCACTTTTTGTGTCAAGGTAAGATGTGCGTCACCGGTACCGGGTGGCATATCAACAACGAGATAATCTAATTCTCCCCAGTCAACATTTTGGATGAACTGAGTTACGGCCTGCATCACCATTGGCCCCCGCCAAATGATTGGTGTGTCTTCTCGGTCTCCCAGCAGAAGGCCCATGGACATCAACTTTACACCGTAATTTTGGAGAGGAAAGATACGATTACCCTCACCGACATTGGGCTGCCCAGATATGTTTAGCATGAGAGGAATGCTAGGACCGAAAATATCTGAGTCCATCAAGCCAACGGCTGCACCGGACTGTGCTAAAGCCAAAGCAAGATTAACCGCGACTGTGGACTTTCCTACACCACCCTTGCCGCTAGCAACTGCAAAAATGTTTTTGACTCCTGGAATGACTTGTCGATCTGTTGTCGCTCGACCTTGTGGGACACAAAAAGTCATATCAACGGCAACTGTCTCGACTCCGGGTATTTCTGTGATATGTTTTTCAACCTCTTTTTTTAGTTCGCCCTTATAGGGACAGATCGAAGTGGTGAGTTCCACGGTTAGGGAGATCGATGGCCCATTCACCTTTAGGTTTTTCACGAATCCGAGAGAAACAATGTCTCGATTCAAATCTGGGTCCTTTACCCCGCGGAGTACGTCGAGTACCTGTTCACTAGTGACAGATGAAGTGGCCATATCTTTTTTCCCCAACGATTTGTATATCCCAAAGCCTATGTAGTTGGTCGGAGTAACTCGAATTACTAGTCCTGGGAACGGGTGCTCTTCTTTGTTATTGCTAGGTCCCCTGGTCCCAGGATGTTAAATATTCCTCTTGCTTTTCAGTTAGGATGTCAATTTTTGTTCCCATGGATTGCAACTTTAATCGAGCAATTTCTAGGTCAATATTTTCTGGGACTTTGTATACTTCTTTTTTCATGTCCTTATGATTATCAACCATGAATTCAGCCGATAGAGCCTGATTCGCGAAACTCATGTCCATCACGCTACTGGGATGACCCTCAGCGGCGGAGAGATTAATAAGTCGTCCTTCGCCGAGAACTATTAGACTCTTCCCAGATGGGAGCTTGAATTCCTCGACAAAATCCCTAATTATCCTTCTTTCCTCTGCCATATCTGCTAGTTCTTCCAGGTCGAGTTCAACGTTAAAGTGTCCTGAGTTGGCTAAAATTGCCCCGTCTTTCATGGCTTGAAAGTGCTCACTTCGGAGAACGGAAACATCACCGGTCACTGTACAGAAAAAATCACCGATGGGCGCAGCTTCGTTCATCGGAAGAACTTTGAAACCATCCATTAGGGCTTCCAGTGCTCGTATGGGGTCCACCTCGGTTACGATAACATTTGCTCCCAGACCTCGAGCCCGTGCAGAGACACCTTTCCCACACCATCCGTATCCGGAAACCACAAAATTTGAACCTGCAAGTAGACGATTTGTTGCACGGATGATTCCATCTATTGTGCTTTGTCCTGTACCGTAACGGTTGTCAAAAAGGTGTTTAGTTTGGGCATCGTTTACAGAAATAATAGGGTAGGCTAGGACTCCTTCTTCTGCCATGCTCCTTAGACGAATCACCCCTGTGGTAGTTTCTTCTGTTCCCCCGAGTATGTTAGGGAGCATCTCTTTCTTTTGACTATGGAGAACACCAACGACATCAGCGCCATCATCCATGGTGATATGTGGGCCGTTTGCGAGCGCTGAGTTGATGTGTTTGTAGTAGGTTTCGTTATCTTCTCCTTTGATAGCAAAGACAGAGATTTGATGGTTTTTCACAAGAGCCGCCGCCGTATCATCCTGTGTGCTTAAAGGATTGGAGGCACATAGGTTGACTTCAGCGCCGCCGCTTTTTAGTGTCAAAGCCAGTGCAGCAGTTTCAGTTGTTACGTGAAGACATGCTGCGACACGTACTCCCTTTAGGGGGTGTTCTTTGGTGAATCGTTCTCGAATTGAGGTAAGTACAGGCATCGAGCGCATTGCCCATTCCAACCGGAGTTCACCTCGTTTTGCGAGGGAAAGGTCTTTAACATCATGGTCCATTTTTACCGGCTCCAAAGCTGAAAATGTTCAAGAGAAAATAATATCAAAGGCTTAGTGCGGTCTTAAGGTCGTCGATACGATCTGTTTTTTCCCAGGTAAATTCAACTTCATTGCGTCCGAAATGTCCGTAGGCTGCCGTCATGCGGTAAATCGGGCGTCTTAAATCAAGATAACTGATGATTTCTTTTGGTTTTAATTTAAAGACATCGCGAATAGCCTTTTGTGCGGTTTGCAGGTCAACCTTTCCTGTTCCAAAGTCGTCAACTAGAATAGAGACGGGGTCGGCGACGCCGATGGCGTATGCTAATTGAACCTCGCATTTGTCCATCGCACCGCAGGCCACTAGGTTTTTCGCAATATGTCGCGCCATATAGGAGGCAGAGCGGTCGACTTTGCTAGGGTCCTTTCCGGAAAATGCCCCTCCGCCATGGCTTCCCACCCCCCCGTATGTGTCGACGATAATTTTTCTACCCGTCAAACCGCAATCTCCCATTGGCCCGCCTGTAACAAACCGTCCGGTTGGATTGATGAAGTATTTTATGTGTTTACTGTCCATTAGAGTCTCAGGAAGAATTGGTATTGCGACTTTTTCAATTATGTCTTTCCGGATTTGCTCTAAGGAAACATCTTCCCCGTGTTGAGAAGAAATTACTACTGTATCTAACCTAATTGCCTGGTCGTTTTCGTATTCCACAGTGACTTGGCTTTTTCCGTCTGGTCTTAGATAAGAAAGCTCACCATCCCTTCGTACTTTGGCAAGCTGCCTGCAGAGTTTGTGAGCTAGCATTATCGGTAGGGGCATCAGTTCTTCGGTTTCGTTGTTGGCATAACCGAACATGAGCCCCTGATCGCCTGCCCCTTGTTCGTGATCATTTGTTTCGTCTACACCCATTGCTATATCTTGGGACTGTTCGTCAATCGAAGTTAGGACTGAACAGGTTTCACAGTCAAATCCATACTTGGCTCGAGTGTACCCTATTTTCCGTATAGTCTCGCGTGCCACTTTAGGGATGTCTACATAAGAACTAGTTGAAATTTCTCCGGCAACAAAAATCAATCCTGTTGTGACGAGCGTTTCGCAAGCAACGCGACCCATGGAATCTTGTTCAAATATTGCATCTAAGACGGAATCTGATATCTGGTCAGCAACCTTGTCCGGGTGGCCTTCCGTTACAGACTCTGATGTGAAAAAGAAGTTCGAACCCACGACGATAGATTTCCTTTCTTTTTTTATCTTGAAGTGCTGGCCTTATGGCCAACTTACTTGAATCATCACTGCGAATACTCACCGGGTTAAGGTTGCAAGCTTCCCATTCTTTTCTTGGTTTCCAGTGTTTGTTCTGGAATATATTATTTTAAAGCCATGGTACCCCGTGATTTCATGACGGGGTAACCATTGTCAAGTTTTAGAATATTTCCCCTGCCCGCTACCTTGATTTAGCTACAATAGGTCCTATTTGTTTGTCTTGAACGTTACAAACAACGTTTATTTCTGTAGGCCCTTCCAGTTGGTAACACTTCTATATTGTCCCTGAGGGAAGGTTATCATGTCTTTTTATAAGGAAAAAGAACATGCCAACTGAGTGGGTTTAAGGATTCTACAGCAGAATTGAAGGATAAGAGTGGTCAAAACAGCACGCTTGTATTGGCATGCGAACTGTATTTTTACCCCTTTTTTTTGTTTTCTTAGCGTTCTACAAGCAAATTTGATGGTATAAGTCCTTAAAGGTACACGTTTTAATCGAATTGTTACCATTTTATCAAAGTTTATGTTCTTAGAGAGAAACTCTCACCAAGATAAATATCACGGGCCTTTTTACTATTTGCAATATATTCGGGAGATCCGCTTTCTAATATTTCTCCCTCGTTAATTATGTATGCTCTGTCTACGATTTGAAGCGTCTCACGGACATTGTGATCAGTGATCAAAACCCCAATCCCTCGGTTTTTTAGTTGAACTACCATTTTTTGGATGTCCCCTATAACGATAGGGTCAATTCCGGCAAAGGGTTCGTCCAGAAGCATGAAAAGTGGGGCGATTGCTAGCGCTCTACATATTTCTACTCTTCGCCGTTCACCTCCCGAAAGGGAAAAACCCTTGCTTTTACGGACATCTAAGATGTT
>CAYTIB010000012.1:0-8863 GCA_964437725.1 uncultured bacterium
GCGTCAGGCTTTCGCCCATTGCGCAATATTCCCCACTGCTGCCTCCCGTAGGAGTCTGGACCGTGTCTCAGTTCCAGTGTGGCCGATCACCCTCTCAGGTCGGCTAACCATCGTCGCCTTGGTAGGCCTTGACCCCACCAACAAGCTAATGGTACGCGAGCCCATCCACAGGCGACAGCTTCCAAGGAGAGGCCATCTTTCACCTCAGAGCCATGTGGCTCCGTGGTCCTATCCGGTATTAGCATCCCTTTCGAAATGTTATCCCAGACCTAAGGGCAGATTACTCACGTGTTACTCACCCGTTCGCCGCTTTACTCATTCCCCGAAGGGAACTTTCTCGCTCGACTTGCATGTGTTAGGCACGCCGCCAGCGTTCGTTCTGAGCCAGGATCAAACTCTCCAGTTTAAACTGCGAGTTTGCTTTCAGGCAGACCAATCTGGTCCACCTTGATTCTACTGCTCAAAGAAACTTCCGTTGGACTGCGATGCACCCTATTTTGTTGTCAAAGAGCGGTAATACTGAAAAACTCTTAAGAACCGAGTATTTTGGAAGTTCACCCCTACTTTGTCAACTATTTTTCAAAAAAAACAATTCACGGTAAAAATCCATAGCTAAAATGACTAGATTATCGAAAGCTACGAACGGTTTATGTGTTGAAAAATAGCTTATTCCAGAGACTCAATATAAACAAAATAAAAACGAATATTTCTAGAAAAAAAGGGGAACTTCAAAAAAAATAATTTCAGGTTTTAGTAGAACAGATATTTGCAGGTAAAATTCGTGCAAAATTCCGCTTTCCAACTTGAAAAACTCGAGGTGCGTTCATGTCCAACCACAAGTCAGGATCTGTCACCCTTTTTCCATCCACCCGAACGGCTCCTTGCTGGATCATCCGTCGGCCCTCACTCGTGCTCTTGACGAGTCCGCCTCGTGCCAACACCTCGCAAAGCCAGGCTTTACTCCCTTCCATACGAAGAGACAGTTTCGGCTCAACCATATCATCGGGCATCTTATGTTGGCGGAACCTAGCGACAAAAGATTTTTCAGCTTGCTCCGCCGCTTCCTCACTATGAAACCTCTCAACGAGTTCAGCCGCCAAACCGGCTTTGACATCACGAGGGTTCTGGCTCCCTTGCTCAGTCTCATTTCGCAAAGACACAATTTCATTCACTTCTCGATCACTTAGCAACTCGTAGTAATTCCACATCAATTCATCCGAAATCGACATGACCTTTCCGTACATCTCGTCGGGTGGGTCATCGATGCCGATATGATTTCCAAAACTTTTACTCATTTTCCGCTGCCCGTCGGTTCCGATAAGTAATGGCGATGTAATCACAACCTGTGGGTCCTGCCCCCTGTCCCGCTGTAGATTCCTCCCCACAAGTAAATTGAATTTCTGATCCGTTCCCCCAAGCTCCACATCCGCGGAAAGCTCCACAGAATCATAACCTTGAAGCAGCGGATAAAGAAATTCATGTATCCCAATGGGCTTTTTCTCTGCATATCGCTTTTCAAAGTCGTCTCGCTCGAGCATCCGGGCTACCGTTTGCTTCGATGACAACCGAACAATATCTCCTGCACTTAGTTGTTCAAGCCAAGTGTTGTTGAACACAACTTCAGTATCGGACTCATCAAGAATTTTAAAAACCTGCCGTTCGTACGTTCGCGTGTTTTCTTGTATCTGAAATTCAGTCAATTGGGGGCGAGTCTCCGAGACACCACTGGGGTCTCCAATTCGTGCCGTAAAATCACCAATCAAAAACAGGATGTGGTGGCCTAACTCTTGAAAGTGCCGCAACTTGCGAATCAAAACTGCATGTCCGAGGTGAAGGTCTGGAGATGTCGGATCAAAACCCGCCTTGACCCGCAAAGGTCTTCCCTGAGTTAGCTTCTTTCGAAGCTCATCATCCGAGATTACATCCGAAACCCCACGAGTCAGGAAAGCAAGTTGGGCATCCAAGTCCAATGTGACACATCCCTTCCAACGTCATCAATAAGGTGCTTAAGAAGAAAAGGCAGGCCACCCTCCCAGGTGTGCCTGCCCTTCCAGATTCAAACTCAATGCGGGTTGTCTTAGTTAACAGCGTCCTTCAAATCACTACCCGGTGCAAACTTCGGAATGTTCTTGGCGGCGATTTTCAGGGTTTCACCCGTCCGAGGATTTCGACCAGTCCGGGCTTTTCTTTTGCTAACTGAGAACGTTCCAAATCCAATCAGTGTAACCTTGTCCTTTTTTTTCAACGACTTTTTAATTCCATCCAGCGCCGACTTAAGGGCGTTCTCCGCCTCCTTCTGGGTAATTCCCGCCCCATCCGCCATCAGTTGAACCAATTCACTCTTATTCAATGCCTGACTCCTTCGAATTCTAGAATGGGCCCGTAGCCTCGTGGCACCTGCTCCCCGTTCTCTCCAAGAGGTCACAATCCTTTACGACAAACCAACTTCGACTCTTCTCTCATAGCATGCGCCCTTTGGGGTGTCAAGGTTATTGGCATACATAAGAAAGAAATTTGATTTTAACTCAAACCATTGACATCATATCCTGACGGAGAATATGGTTCGCCTATCACCGAAAGCTGTTGCGCAACCAGAGTATCAAGGTTCTTTCCGAAATTATATTCAACACTTCTGAAAGGATACATACCATGGGCCGAAAATATCCCTCCCGGCCTATCGTAGGCGTTGGGGCCTTCACCTTTCGAAGCAACGGAGATGAGGTACTCATAGTACGCCGAGGTTTACCACCAAGCAAAGGGATCTGGAGCGTACCAGGAGGAGCGGTTGAAGTAGGCGAAAACCTGGAAGAAGCTCTACACCGGGAGATAAAGGAGGAGACAGCACTGGAAATCGAAATCCTCGAATACGCTGCCACACTGGATCGAATCTACCGAGATGATCATGGAAGAGTTAAGTATCACTACGTCTTGATCGATTATCTCTGTGAACCCACAGGAGGAAGCCTCATAGCCCGCTCAGACATTGCGGAAGCATGTTGGGCTAGAGTGGCTGAGCTCGAAGGATACGAGATGACCGAATGGACTCTGGACTATCTACAACGGGCAGCCATCCGCTTCCGGGAACTTAAGACGGGTACTGCTAGCCCAATACAGAATTGCTAAATCCGCTTGGGGACAACTATTTCTCCATAGCATTATGAATTAAAAGAGAGGTGTCTAGATTGTCTATTTCAACACGCCGAGGGGACGGAGGTGAAACGGACTTGCTCTACGGAGGCCGGGTCTCCAAATACCACATTCGAGTCGAGGCTTACGGCGCCGTGCACGAAGCCAACGCCGCGCTCGGCTTGGCCCGATCTCTACTTTCCGACAGAAAACTCCGCGAGGATACCTCAAGGATCCAAAAAGAGCTTTTTCTTATTGGATCCGAGCTCGCAACCGACGCTTCACAAATTCATCGTTTGTCAGAGAGAATCGGAAAAGCACAAGTAAAATGGCTTGATGTTCAGCTCGCCCAAGCTGAGAAGACAAGCCCGGTGACGGACTGGGTCATCCCCGGAAATGGGACGGCCTCTTCGGCTTTTCACCTCGCCTCAACAATTATCCGCCGTGCAGAACGATGGGTCGTCCGGCTCCGAGATGATAATCTACTTGATAATCCAGAGTTGCTAATCTACCTGAATCGGCTAGCCGACTTGATCTTCATGTTCGCTAAATTAAGCGAGGAGACTTGAAGGAGATTGACCTGGCTCTGCAGATTCCGGGAAGAGGGGATACTACTTCAGAGGCCTTTAAAACTTAGGTGTCTTTGGATTTCCTATGGGTACAACAGCGTGTTTTCAGGGGGACTCGCCCACCCGGCGCATAAAGCTCAACAGATATTGGAAACCAGAAACAAAGGTGATGATACCAGCGGTCACCGATAGGGGGCGAAGATAGGGTATCTCATGTCCACCGATAAAGTAAAAGAGAAGAGTCCAGAAGATTGTAACGAGTTGAACGCAAGTGGTAATCTTCCCTAAGAGAGTTGGAAGCATCACTGATTCCTCTTCAAACACCCGCATGTACATAGCCCCTGCAACAATCATTATGTCCCGACTAATTACCAAAATTGCCAACCAGGTAGGGAGGAATCCCATCCCTGCAAGAACCCAGAAGCTGGAAACCAAAAGAACTTTGTCAGCCACCGGATCCAGGATCGCCCCCAGTTCCGTCTCTTGATTAAATCGACGGGCAATCACTCCATCTAATGCATCCGTCACACCGGACAGGCAAAAAACCACTAGAGCAGAAACTCTCATCTCATAGATTAGGAAACCGACAAATAGGGGGGCTAGTAAAATACGAAGGACTGTAATCTGATTTGCAACACTCCAAGCTATACCTCCTGCTGCCGTTACCTTGCTTATTCGCTGGATAAGGGCCTCTCCACGAGGGGCCTTCCGAGCGTCCAGATCATTCAGATTAGCCACCTTCCATTCCTATTGGATAGAGAAGTCTTTTGGCACGCTCCACGGCCTCGATCGCTTCCACACCTGAAACCCGGCCGAGGGGGGAAAAGGCATCATCCCCATTTTTCTGCATCAACTGCCACCCCAAAGCAAACACAACCGCCCGCAGGAAAAGATGATGAGGGGACATGTCACTCGGTCGGCTAATGTGTGAAAGATCCTCCACATTCACCCCCCCACGGTAGAAAATATTGTACAACACCCTAGCCAAAGTCACCCGGGTCATTCCATCGTCTGGCCCAAAGGTGTGATCAGGCCGCGCAACCATCCAACCCTTACGGACAGCGCTAAGTATCAAATCTCGCCCCCAGTGCGAAGAAATATCCGTTAACACTGGTGTAAACGGATTCTCCCAAAGCCCTTTCTGGTCGGCCATCTGGACAACCAAAAGCCCTGCCATTTCCCCTCGGCTAATCTCTTTAGACGCGGCAGCTTTTCCAATCTCCTTTGGCCAATCAACCGATTCACCAAGGTACGTCAAGTAAGCCCTCGATTCTGGGTCGGTTGGATTCCGGTTCAAAGCTTCTCGAAGTCGTCTTCTCGCACTCTCAAGATCACCGGCAAAATAGGACCATTTCGCCAGACCCACCAAAATCTTTGGGTTACCGGGCGAAAGCCCCAAGGCCTTCCCGTATAACTGCACCCCTCGTGCATATTCTCGACGCACAAAAGCCAAATCACCAAGAGCCAAGTAGGGCTTCGGGTCATCTGCACGATTGCGCCGAATAGCATCGAGAATTGTTTCAGCTGCTTGCAACCGCCCTTCCCGAATGGCAGTCCGGGCGCGGCCCATCAGATTTTCAAATTTCTGTCCCGCCCCCACACGGACAAAGACAATCGTGCAAAGTGCTACACCACAACAAATCCAAATATGTGCAAGGGATCGTTTCATCTAGCTGGCCGATTCCAATCCGACCTGTTTACGTAGTCCTCGAAGCTCTGGATCTTTAAGGTAACGCCATTTTCCCGCCTTCAGGCCCCCTAAACTGAAACCTGCAAATCTTATCCGACGCAGTTTTAATACGGGATATCCGATTTGCTCGCACATTCGTTTAACAAGTCGGTTTCGGCCCTCTCGGAGGGTAAGACGGAGCCACGCAGCCCGCTCAAGTCGACTCTCAAAGCGAACTGAATCCGCTGTTGCCATTCCGTCTTCGAGTTCAACGCCCGCGGATAGACGTTGCAGGGATAGGGTATCAGGATGTCCACGAACCTTCACACGGTACACTCGCTCGATCCCGTACCGGGGGTGAGTCAAACGGTGGCTCAACGAGCCATCGGTTGTGAGAAGAAGAACTCCGTCGACATCATAATCCAACCTTCCTACCGATTGGACCGGAGCCTTGACACCTTTAAGGCACTCAAAAACAGTAGGGCGGCCCTTCGGATCCATCCTACTAGTTATGAACCCACGGGGCTTATACAGAAGGATACAAACAGAAGGCCAGGGGGGACGCACAGGCTTACCATCCACATGGACTCGATTTATGGCTGGATCTACTTCAAGCCAAGGCTCCTGGACGTATTCTCCATTGACCTTAACCCGCCCAGCAAGCACGAGTTCCCCCGCACCCCGCCGCGAGGCTACCCCCGCTCCAGCTAGCCATTTAACAAGACGCATCAGGCGTTAGAAACTTCTCCCAACTTTGGCAGTTCCTGTAGAGAATTAAGTCCGAAATGTTCAAGGAAACGTGTGGTAGTTCCATAAGCCAGCGGCCTACCAACAACCTTCCGGCGTCCAACGATTCGGACCAGATCTTTTTCCAACAGGGTATGAAGAACCCCACTGCAATCCAGACCACGTACTTCCTCGATCTCCGCTCGAGTAACTGGTTGCCTGTAAACGACAACAGCTAAAACTTCCAAGGCCGCCGGCGAAAGTTTAGACCGTGTCGTTCGCTTTAAATAACGCTTGACCCACCACCCATGTTCGGGCCTTGTAGCCAGTCTATATCCACCACCCGCCTGCCTCACCTGGAGATTTCGTTCTTTGTAATCCACCTCCAAATCGGCAAGAGCAGACTCCACGTCATCCGAATTCGCCTGTCCACTCAGAAGCTCGACTAAGTCCTTCACCTTGACAGGATCCTCCGACACAAAAAGGACCGTTTCAATGACCGCTTTAATTTGCTCTTGGTTCATCTTACCCCCGTCCCATCATAAGTGGGATAGATAAAGATAGCTCCGTGGATACCATTTTGTTGCACCTGAATTTGTCGCTGTCGAATAAGTTCAAGGATAGCCAAAAATATTGCTACTACTTCAATTCGGCGAGTCCCATCATCAAACATTTGTGTGAACTCAGCCCCATGTGATCCAACCCGCTTCATAACAAACGTAAGACGTTCGGCTAGCTCCATTTCATCTACTTCAACTTCATGGCGACCGACATCCCCAATCTGACCTAACACCTGCTCAAAGGCTTTAAGCAAGTCAAAAAGGCTAACTTGTGCCAAGGGGGTGTCTTCTGCGGGAGGATTGTTGGGGTTGTCAGGAACCTCGATTGATTCACCAGTTAGTGCGCGACGGAATACCTCCTCATGCTCTTCCTCACGATTTCGGAGGTCTTCGGCTACCCCTTTGTATCGTTGGTATTCCAAAAGTTGGTCAACAAGTTCCTTCCGAGGATCCTCATCATCATGCCCATCTTCCGAAGGCGGAAGGAGCATGCGCGACTTGATCTGCGTAAGTGTTGCTGCCATAACCAGATATTCCCCAGCAACATCGATATTCAAAACTTTCATGAAATCCAGGTATTTAAGATACTGGTCCGTGATAGTAGCAACAGGAATGTCACAAACGTCGACCCGGTTCTCGCGGATCAGGTGAAGAAGAAGATCGAGGGGACCCTCAAAGATTTCCAGGCGAACTTTGTAGGTCATTAGTCCTCTTGACTGTGATCAACCGTCGACCCGAATAAACGGGTCCGGATAAAAAGCCAACTCCCACACACCCATGAAATTTATCCTGCTCCGTTTATTCCTGTCAACGATTGATTTTATAGAATTTCGTATTATATTCCCAGAATCTCACACCTATAGGCATTTACCCTGGTATAATAGCACCTACGATAGTCCTAATTGATTTGCCTAGCCAAGGGAGGTGCACTTCGTGGCAAACCGCTCCTTTCTTTCAGATCGAGTTAAGATACTCGGAGTTTCCCCCATACGTGAAATCTTTGAAATTGCCGCAAAAATGGAGGATGTCGTTCGTCTTGAGGTCGGAGAGCCCGATTTCGACACACCAGAATACATATCGAACGCATGCAAAGCTGCCCTAGATGATGGGTTTACACATTACACATCCTTCGGAGGGATACCGGAACTCCGCAAAGCATTGGCCGATAAACTTCAGAAGGAAAATGGAATCAGGGTCAACCCCGAAAACCAGGTAGTCGTTACTCCGGGGGGGACGGGTGCACTTTACGAAGGCATCCAGGCAACGATCAATCCCGGCGATGAAGTCTTACTCCCCTCTCCAGGATGGCCCCAGTACACATCAATCGTTCAGCTAGCCGGCGGCACGCCGAAATTTTACCCCCTGAAAGAGGGGAGTGAATTCATGGCCACGCGGGAATCCATAGAACCCTTGGTAACCAACAAAACCAAAATTCTTCTCCTCAATTCGCCAAGCAATCCGACGGGTGGAGTTATAGATCAATCCCACCTGGAAGCTATTTGTGATCTGGTTCGGGAAAACAACATCCTTTTATTTTCGGATGAGGTTTATGAGTGGATTCTCTATGAAGGGAATCACGTTAGCCCGGCGGCTTTGGATGGGATGGAGGAGCGAACCGTTACAATCAATGCTGCATCGAAAACGTTTGCGATGACAGGATGGCGTATCGGTTTTGCAGCCGGCCCAGCAGAAATTATCACCGAAATGACGAAACTCAATCTATATACGAACACTCACCCTACTTCCATGGCTCAATTGGCTTGCGTTACAGCCTACGGCGAACAACAAGACGAGGTCATTCAAGAAATGGTCGAATCCTACCGCCAACGCCGAGACTTTATGGTGAAAAATTTAAACGAATTGCCAGGCATCCGCTGTCCAAATCCAAAGGGCGCTTTTTACCTCTTTCCGAATATCGAGGGGACAGGACTCAGTTCGATGGAATTTGCAAAAACTTTACTAGAAAGAGGTGGGGTTGCAACCGTTCCCGGGAATGGATTTGGACCTGACGGAGAGGGTTATCTTCGGCTTTGCTTCGCGCAATCTATGGAGCAACTAGAGAAGGCTGTCGAGCGAACAGCTAGCGTCATAGGTGAGCTAAACGGTCCAAAAACCTAGGGTTGGAAAACACTGCCTAATTCGGAAAGGTTCTCCTTGAGCTTCAAAAGATGCAGCGATCCTCTGACCATTCCAGGGAAATAACGTCCGCTTTG
>CAYTIB010000013.1:0-59243 GCA_964437725.1 uncultured bacterium
CTTTCGAATCCATATTCACGCTCCTACCCTCTTTGAATTATGGAGCGACTCAGGAACTCCTATTGTGGGAACAATAACCTGCAATTAGCTAACATCGTTTGAGTCCAGGACGATCTCTGTCCCAATTCCTAGATCGGTAAAAACCTCCAATAAAATGGAGTGAGCAATGCGACCGTCGATTATGTGCGCTTTTCCCACACCGGATTCCAGTGCATGAAGACAAGCATCCACCTTGGGCAACATTCCCCCTGAGATGATTCCCTGGGTCTGGAGGGCCTGTACAGTTTCTTTGTTCAACGATGTAATTAGACTACCATTGCTATCCTCGATCCCGCTTACGTCGGTTAGATATACGACCTTTTCGGCTCGTAGGGCACCGGCGATATGGCCAGCGGCCATGTCCGCGTTGACATTATAGAGTTGGATGTCTTCTCCAACGCCCATGGGCGCGATTACGGGGATGTAACCCTGTTCGGTCAGTAAATCTAGTAGCTCTGTTTTTACTTCACGAACCTCACCTACCATGCCAAGGTCTGGTGGTTCACCAACCCATCCTTCGGGGGTCTCGAGTTGAAGCTTTCGCGTTTTAAGAATTTCGGCGTCCACTCCCGAGAGTCCTACTGCACGTCCACCAGTGCCATTGATCCAGTTCACAATTTCTTTATTTACCTTTCCCCCGAGCACCATAGAAACGATATCCATCGTTTCTTGGTCTGTAACACGAAGCCCCATTACAAATTCAGATTCTTTTCCCTGTCGCTTCAATACCTCACCAATCTGTGGTCCCCCTCCATGAACGACGACCACCCGAATGCCAATGTAGCTCAGTAATGTCACATCCTCTGCAAACAGTTCTCTTAGTTCCGCCTTTTCCATTGCTGCCCCGCCGTATTTAATAACTAAGGTTTTCCCATGGAACTGGCGGATGTATGGGAGGGCTTGTATAAGAACGTTTGTCTTGTCTTCTGGTGTGAGATTCATCTCGTGTCCTGTTTAGCGATGCGCGGAGCGTCAAAAGAGTAATTATGGTCCCGACCCGGCAGGGATTCAACTGAAATTGAAGGTAAGATAAAAGGATCTCGCCAATTATTTTGGAAAAGTTCAATCTTGGAGAAAAGATTCTACTTTGCTCAGTGACCGAACGGTTCTGATATGCGAGCCTGACTCGGAATGAGAAAGAGCTCCATAGGTTCGCTTGACTAAAATGCCCGACCAGCCTTCAGCTTCGGCAGCAAGAACATCCGTTTCCAGGTTGTCTCCCACCATTATCAGGCTCTTAGGCGGCAAATCTAGTCGCGAAGCAACGCATCGAAAAATTTTAGGATCTGGCTTTAGAAACCCGCATTCGAAAGACATGCAGGTTACATCAAAGAGTTCAAAGAGGTTGGTTTCTTTTATGAATCCAAGTCCAAATGATTGTGTGTTTGTTAAAAGGCCCAATCGATAATTTGGCCGGAGCGACTGTAAACATGGCAAGACATCGTCGAACAAGCGAATAGTTCCATCGTGTTTTTGGAACATTTCAACATAAGGTTCAGGATCGATGGGTGGAAGAGGCACCAGGCGTTCTAACCGTTTCAAAGCTTCTTCAATTCCGCTTACCGGATCGGTCATGTAGGCCCGTTCAATAAGTGTATGCCAGTTCGGCCGATCAGCGATGCCTAGCATCTTTGCCATTTGAACGACCGGGTTGGGGAATTCGCTTTCGTATGCCAACGTATTCCAAAGGTCGAAGACGACGCCCTTGTCCCGAGAATCTGCCATAATTAACCCAGAAAAATTGATGTGACAGTGGTGAGTCCCTACCGGAAATCACAGTTATGTTTAGATTTGGAAAACAGTGAACAAGGCACGAATTAGAGAATATAGCGACTGTAGTCCTCGTCCTGAACTACATCTTTTAATTTTTCCTGGACGTACTTGGCATCGATTATGATTTCTGTTTCTCCAATTTCAGGAGCATCAAATGAGATTTCCTCCAGAAGCCGTTCAACGATGGTGTGAAGTCGCCGAGCACCAATGTTTTCAGTTCTTCCATTAACCATAGCTGCTAGGCGGGAGATTTCTCGAACGGCATCTTGGGTAAAAGTCAGTTGGATTCCCTCGGTTTTTAAAAGCTCTACATATTGCTTGATTAGAGCATTTTCTGGTTCGGTCAGAATTAGGATAAATTCTTCTTCGCCAAGTGCTTCTAGTTCTACGCGGACTGGAAAACGTCCCTGGAGCTCAGGGATGAGATCTGATGGTTTGGACATATGAAAAGCACCGGCTGCGATGAACAAAATATGATCAGTTCGAACGGGACCATATTTCGTTGGAACAGTGGAACCTTCCACAATGGGGAGAATATCCCGTTGGACGCCTTCACGGGAGATGTCAGCTCCTTGGTTGTGGCTACGGCTCGCAATTTTGTCTAGTTCATCAATAAATACGATACCGGACTCTTCGACGCGCTGTGTGGCCTCCTGGATGACCTTTTCTCTATCTATGAGTTTGGAGGTTTCTTCTTCAACGAAAATCTTTATGGCATCGGTTACTTTAACTTGTTGAGATTTTCTTTTTTCTGGAAGAATATTACCGAGCATCTCTTTTAAATTCATATCCAGATCTTCGAGACCTGCTCCTGGCATTACCCCGATTATAGGAGAAGCTGTTTGAGATGTTGTTTCGATTTCTATTTCCCTGTCGTCTAGTTCCCCCGCTAGGAGTTTTTCTCGTAACTTGTCTCTTGTTTTCTGTCCAGATGAAGAGGGATGTTCGGGTTCAGGTCCGATGTAGTCGATCCGCTGGCCGCCGTTATCTTCTTCAGCAGGTTTTTCCGAGGAGACCCACTGGGGTTCTTCCCGATTTTTGTATTTGCTTGCCGGCAGGAGCGCGTCCAATAAACGCTCCAGGGCGCGTTCTTTAGCCTTACCCTCAACTTCCTTTCGGTGCTCTACTTCGACGGCGTTCATTGAACTGCCCATTAGATCACGGATCATACTTTCGACATCCCGCCCGACGTATCCCACCTCAGTGTACTTGGTGGCCTCGACCTTCACGAAGGGACTATTGGCGAGTCGTGCGAGTCGGCGTGCAATCTCAGTTTTTCCGACCCCTGTTGGGCCAATCATGATGATATTTTTTGGAGTGATTTCTTCACGAATATCCGGTGAAAGTTGACGCCTTCGCCAGCGATTTCGCAAAGCGATTGCGACGGAGCGTTTTGCAGCACCTTGCCCTATAATGTAACGGTCTAATTCCTCAACGATTTGTGAAGGTGAAAGGTTTTCCACTTTACTCCTCTCGTGGTTCAAGTGCCTCGACAAGAATCTCCGTGTTGGTATAAACACAAATTGCAGCAGCCTCGAGCATTGCTTTGTGAGCAATTGATTTGGCATCCAGATTCGTGTGTTTAAGAAGAGCCCGTGCGGCAGCGAGTGCGTAAGCTCCTCCTGATCCGATAGCCACAATACCGTCGTCTGGCTCGATTAGGTCCCCGGTCCCAGAAATGAGAAAAGTGTTTTTCTGATCAGCTACGACCAGTAGAGCTTCTAGCCTTCGCAGGACGCGGTCTGTTCTCCAGTCTTTGGCAAGTTCAACGGAAGCTCGTGGAAGATTGCCGTGAAATTCCTCTAGTCGGCTTTCAAATTTTTCGAATAGCGCAAGTGCATCCGCTGCAGACCCAGCAAAACCTGCAAGTACTTGGTCCTTGTAGAGTCGCCGAATTTTACTGGCTTGGTTTTTCATGATTTGATGACCGATAGTTACTTGTCCGTCACCGGCCATGGCGACTTCTGTGCCCTGTCGGATGGACAAAATTGTTGTCGCTCGAATCAATTCGATTTCCTCTCCTCGGAGTTTTTCGCTCGTGATGGTGAACCGACCACTCGACTCTTTCGATTGACCGCCCGAGGGTGAGCCTTGTCGTAGACTTCGAAGAGTCGGTCGATAGCCAAATGAGTATAGGTTTGTGTCGTTGAAAGAGAACTGTGACCCAATATTTCCTGGATATCCCGCAAGCTGGCTCCCGCTTCTAACAAATGTGTGGCCATTGAATGCCGGAGGGTATGCGGGGAAGCTTTGCCCGCCATTCCCATTGAGCGTAGGGTTTGGGCCAGAAGATCACGAACACGCTGATCACTGAGCCGCTGGCCTCGATTGTTCAGAAAAAGGGGCGCTTCAGAATCTTGGTCCTGGGGTTTCAATGCAGGCCGCATTTTTAAATACTCCGCGAGTGCCGCTGATGCCTTTCTCCCCAATGGCACTATACGTTCTTTTGCTCCTTTTCCGAGAACTCGGAAAACTTCCTCTTCGAGATTTATCGAGCTCAAATTTGAACTGACCAATTCGCCTACCCGAACTCCTGTAGAGTATAGCACTTCCCACATAGCCTGATTGCGAAGCGCAAGAGCCTTAGCCTTTGGTTTTTGGGGTTCTTGGGTATTTGCATATTCCATTACTTTGCTGGCCTCGTCCACGGTCAAGGTGCGCGGAATACGTTTCTCTAACTTTGGCATGGGAATATCCGATAATGGGTCGGGGCCCGAGTAGCCTAGAACCCGAGCGTGCCGATAGCAAGACCTTAACGTGCTTATCTTTCGGGCCACAGTGGATGGGCGGTTTCCACGCTTATGAAGGTGTGCTAAGTAAGCTCGGATTCTTGTGCGATCGATATCCTCTAGGTTCCGAGTCGAATCTTCTCCCAGATAGCTCTGGAAGTCCTTCAAGTCGCGCATGTAGTTTCGCAGGGTATGTGGAGAGGCATTCTTTTCAAGCCTGAGGAATCGATCGAAGGCATGAACGGCTTCGTCTAAACTGGTGAGAGATTTTTTTTCCATTGTTCCAATGCCTGAAGTGCATTGTTGGCTATCTTGCGACGGCGATCCTCTTTTGAGATCTTCTCAGTTACCCGCGGTAAAATGCCGTAGTTGATATTGATAGGTTGAAAATGGTTGGGATCGGCGTCTTTAAGATATGCAAGCAGTGACCCGATGGCCGTGGACGAAGGAGGAGTAGGCAGCAAGTTTCCAGTGGAGTGAGCCGAAGCACTTAACCCGGCAATTAAACCTGTAGCTGTGGATTCCAGATAGCCTTCCACTCCCGTGATTTGTCCTGCGATGAACAAGCGGGGGTCTTTCCGAAGCTGTAAAGTTGGGAGAAGAAGTCGCGGAGCATTAAGATAGGTATTTCGGTGAATGCTTCCGTAGCGGAAAAATGCAGCCTGTTCCAAACCTGGCAAGTTGCGGAAAACTCGTCGTTGTTCGGAGTAGGTCATCTTTGTTTGGAATCCGACCATATTGTAGGCTGTTCCTGCGGTGTTTTCACGCCTTAATTGGACGACGGCATGGAAACGACTTCCGTTCTTGGGGTTGTTTAGACCAACGGGCTTCAATGGCCCATAAGCCATAGTTTTCTCGCCACGTTCGGCCAAAACCTCGATTGGAAGGCACCCTTCAAAATATTTTGTTTCTTCAAAGGCGTGAAGTGGAACTTTCTCAGCTTCGATAAGATTTTGACAGAATTCAGCATATACTGTTTTAGATAATCCCAAGTTGAGATAGCTGTCCGTTTCGCCTTTCCCGTAGCGAGACGCAAAAAATGCTGCATCGTAGTTAATCGTCTCACCATCCACAATTGGCGAAATTGCATCATAGAAATATAAATGATTTTCACCTGTCACCCTTGTCAGAGATTTCGCGAGGTATGGTGTGGTGAGAGGTCCTGTTGCAATGATGACTGGATTACTAGAGGGAATAGAACGAACCTCCTCTCGAATGAGACGGATACGTGGATGTGATTCGATTAAACGTGTAATTTCGCTGGCAAAGGCTTTCCGGTCGACGGCGAGGGCTTGGCCTGCGGGTACCCGGGAAGTATCCGCCACACGGAGAACAAGAGAGCCCAAAGAACGAAGCTCAGCCTTGAGCAGGCCCGAAGCGGTAGAAATCGAATCAGCCTTTAGGGAATTACTGCAAACCAACTCGGCGAGATCACCAGTTTTATGGGCGGGAGTGGATTTCTGAGGGCGCATCTCATACAAAAGAACCTGTGCGCCTTTTTCCGCTGCTTGCCACGCAGCCTCGGTACCGGCGAATCCCCCGCCTACCACGGTGACCGAGTGGGTCACGGTTTGCTTTCCGAGGGTTGCTCTTCTGCGTTGATGGCTCCGATTGCCACTAAACCTACCATCTCCCAATTGTCCGGAAGCGATTCCGTGTGATCGCATTCCTTATTGGGGCACCGTAGCTCTTTCCGCTGGACGATCAAATTTGGTGCGTTGCACTCGGGACAAGATTTTGGGAAAGGCCGAGCCCAAGATACGTAATCACATTTTGGGTAATTCGCACACCCGAAAAAGACACGGCCTTTTTTAGAGCGCCTAGAAACAATATCACCGCCACATTCAGGGCAGTTTGAGCCTGTGGGTAAGGGTTTCGCATTTTTACAGTCCGGATAACGTAGGCACGAAAGAAAGGCGCCGAATCGCCCTTCTTTAACTACCATAGATGAGTCGCATTTGTCGCATTTCTGATCGGTTTCTATCGTAGGTGCAGGTTCCCGCTTACTCGTCGATTTTGTATACCGGCATTCGGGATAATTCGAGCATCCGATAAACATCCCATATCGACTAGGACGTTTTTGAAGTTCACCATCGCATTTGGGGCACTTCTCGCCGATAGGCTCAGGTTCGTTGATTGTAGACTCAGCGTCGTCGAGGGCTTTTTTGAAAGGGGTGTAAAAGTCTTCCATAGTTCCAACATAGTTCTCTTTACCCTCTTCGATAGAATCAAGACGATCTTCCATCTCAGCCGTAAATCCAACGTCCATCAAATCAGAAAAGTTTTTTACCAACAGGTCTGACACCATTCTTCCTAGTTCTGTTGGATGCATTTGGCGGGTTTGAAGGCGGACGTAATCGCGGTCAGTCAAGGTGCTGATAATAGAGGCATAGGTGCTAGGACGGCCAATTCCCTTTTCCTCTAAGATTCGGACTAAACTAGCCTCGCTGAAGCGAGGGGGGGGTTGGGTAAAATGCTGTTTTGGAACCACCGTTTCGCACTTGACAATCTGTCCTTGCTCCAGCACAGGTAGCAGGCGATTGGCTTCATCCGTTTTAGTTTCTTCCTCCAATTTTTCTTCATAGATACGTGTGAAGCCTTGAAAAACAAGAATGGAGCCGGTTGCACGAAAAGTGTAATCTCCGGCCTGTATGTCTACCGAGGTTTGATCGTAAACAGCCGGCTTAACTTGCGAGGAAACAAATCGATTCCAAATGAGTTTGTATAAAGCCAACTGGTCTTTGCTCAGTTTTTGTTCCAGTGAAGATGGCGATCGGAATACAGAAGTAGGTCGGATAGCCTCATGGGCGTCCTGTGCACCCCGCTTGGAAGAATATACCTGCGGTTTGTCAGGGAGAAAATCTTTTCCATACTCTTTTTCGATGAACGATCTGGCTTCGGTAAGTGCTTCGGCTGCAATCCGAGTGGAATCTGATCTCATGTAAGTAATCAAGCCCACCGGCCCCTCCTCACCAATGTCCAGTCCGTCATATAATTGTTGGGCGACAGCCATGGTTTTTTTAGCTGTAAACCTCAAACGGCGAGAGGAGTCTTGTTGAAGTGTGGAAGTGATAAATGGTGGGGGTGCTTTACGACGTCTTTTTTTTCGGTCGACCTTGGTCACACGGTACTCAATATTTTCTAGGCGAGTAAGTATCTTGTCAGATTCGTCCTTGTCATGAATTTTAGCCTTTTTCCCATCAATTTTATTCAGTATGGCCTCAAAGGACGGTGGTTCATGCCCGGCAAGTTTGGCTGTAATCGTCCAGTATTCGACAGGATCGAAATCTTCAATTTCTTTTTCCCGATCGCAAACAAGCCGTAAGGCGACTGATTGTACCCGTCCCGCACTCAGTCCCCAATTGCGCAATCGCCGTCCGAGAAGAGGGCTCAGGTTGAAACCCACTAGGCGGTCGAGAACGCGGCGGGCCTGCTGAGCCTCGACTTTATTTTGATCAATCTCTCCAGGGTTTTCCACCGCTTTGGTTACAGCTTGTTTGGTAATCTCATTAAAGGTAATCCGATAAATTTTACCCTTTGTTACGGATTGGATTTCCTGCTGTATATGCCAAGCAATGGCTTCGCCTTCTCGGTCGGGGTCCGGAGCCAAATAAATTATCTCGCTATTTTTGGCCGCAGCTTTTAACTGTGCTAACACCTTGGTTTTACCTTCGATAACCTCATATTCTGGGGCAAAATCGTTCTCGATATCGACGCCAAGCCCTCCCTTAGGCGGCAAATCACGTAAATGCCCAACAGAGGCCTCTACACGAAAACCTTGATCGAGAAACTTTTTCAGTGTACTGGCCTTAGCGGGTGACTCAACAATGAGTAGGGGATTTTTCATAGTTTTAGTTTAAGAAGCTTTGGTTTTCGGATTTGAGAAGTTGAATTAGATCCGTATGCCAGTGTTTTTGAGAGCGATGGTAGGCCACGATCAAGGCCATACTGCGAATATCCTTAGAGGTAACCTCCTCTTCGACCAGACTCAGAGCTCTTTGGACAATTTCCTCTCTCATTGAGTCGTCAATAAGCTTCTTTTGGTGAAGTTGCAGAAGGTAACCGTAGGCTTCAGGTGTAAAAACTAGTCGCTCCTCGTCACTGAGAATACGGATTGCCGTACTAGAACTTTCCTTTTCCGAGAGTTCTCCACTGTCCCATTGGCCGAAGTGGTTTAGCCAGCGAAACGCTTCCGATATTTCCTCCATTTCGAATCCATGCGATCGGAGAAGGTCAGAAATCTCCGGCTCATGATAGGCCAAATTGCTTTGTTTTAATAGGTGTTCAACGATCAAGCTGACCATATGAAACATGCGTTCTTGCATCAGTCATCCACTCCTAAAGCACACCAGATCGTTCAACCACTCTCCATCGAGAACATTATACCTACTGAAAAGACCTCCCCCCTCCTTTGACCCGTAAAACTTTCCGAGGTCTTCTGCAGTCCGCGCTTTCTGCTAAGCGGACGATCAGCGAATAAATATAGAATTGGGATTTTGGAGTGTCAAGGAGGGAGCCTATGCTGACTTCAGAGTGGGAAGACTTCAAATCCTTCCTGGTGTAGGTCTTTGTCAGCTTTTACGATTATTTTGATACTGAACCCATCCTCTAGCCGCTCTAGGTGAGAACTTTCGTCTTCCATGAGCAAATCTGCCACCGTTGGATGGGCATTTACCTTAATCTTTTGAGCCCCTGGATCATGGGAGTACACACGCCGTACCTCACGGAGAATTTCATAACAGACAGTTCTGGTCGATTTTATGATCCCTCTATTGTCACAGTAGGGGCATGGTTGACAAAGAATTCTGCTGAGGCTTTCCCGGACTCGCTTTCGCGTCATTTCCACCAAGCCCATTTCGGAAATCTTGAGAATTTTCGTTCTAGATCGATCAGTCTTGAGCTCTTGGGCAAGTGCTTCAAACACCTTTTCTTTGTTCTCTTCCCGTTCCATATCAATGAAGTCGAGGATAATAATTCCGCCAATATTACGGAGACGGATTTGGTAAACAATTTCTCTAACGGCTTCTAAGTTTGTCTTTAAGATAGTTTCTTCTGGGTCACGTTTTCCAACGAACCGGCCTGTGTTAACGTCGATGCTGACGAGTGCTTCAGTTTGGTCTAGGACTATGTACCCACCCGATTTAAGCCAGACACGTCGGCCTAGGGCTCGTTCGATTTCGAGCTCTACGCCGTAGCTGTCGAAGATAGTTTCAGTTCCATCGTGTAATGCGATTCTGGGGCTCAAATGATGGTAAAAACGATCGACGAATTCCAGAGTTTGTTCGTGTACCTCCGGATCATCAATAATCATCAGGGAGATATCCTCGGAAAACAGGTCTCGAATCATCCGTAGGACTATATTTAGATCGTCATGGATGAGGGTTGGCGGGGAGGCCTTCTCGCATGTTTCATGTGTTTGTTTCCATAAAGTTGTCAAGAAACGGATATCGTTTTCAAACTCAGTTTCGGAAACCCCCTCGCTAGCTGTTCGGATGATGAACCCACCACCATTTCCCTCAATTTTTGATTTCAGATTTCGGACAATCTTTTTAAGCCTTTTGCGCTCTTTCTCATCTTCGATTCGTCTGGAAACTCCAATCTGATTACCGGTTGGCATATACACAAGATAACGGCCTGGCAAAGAGATGTTGGAAGTCAATCGGCATCCTTTGGTACCAATTGGTTCTTTGGTCACTTGGACAATGACCTCTTCGCCTGTACGGAGAAGTTCTTCGATTGGCTGTGAAGAGGGACGTTGGCCGCGTTCGTGTTGTTTCTCATCAAATTCCAGTTCTTCATGTTGCTCAATGTAGGAATCGATGCTATCGCGCTCAACATCCACGTCAGATACATACAAGAACCCGGCTTTTTCTAGCCCAATTTCCACGAATGCCGCCTGCATTCCCGGCAGCACTTTTGTTACTTTTCCCTTATAGATGTTTCCAACAATACCCTTGTCTTCATTGCGTTCAATGTAGAGTTCTGTGACGACGTTACTTTCTAAAAGTGCAACGCGGGTTTCCTGAGGTTCAACGTTTACGATGAGTTTAGAAGACGTAGCAGTCAATGCATATAAATCCAGTAAATACAGCTTTCGGCAGCAAATTTGAAGGTCGACTTGGAGAAGACAAGATGAGCGAAACCTTGAGTATTCCCCACACTGCAGCAAATCCTGCAACTGGGGTGGCAGGACCTCGTCGACGTTTGCTGTGCCATTTCGTGTGGCTGCGCCACTTTTCAAGGTAACAAGCGATGTTTGCGTGTTACCTTCCCAAGGGAAAGAGTTACTGTTATTTATAGAAATGTCAAGTTACAACAACCTGGATTTTAGCCTGAACTGCTAAGAAAGGCGCCGTAGACGGATGCTCAATAGAAGCCCTATTCCGAACATAGTCACGACCATGGAGGAACCACCGTAGCTCATTAAGGGAAGTGGAAGGCCCACGACCGGGAGTATTCCGGTGGTCATTGCGACGTTTAAAATAACATGTAGACTCAACGAGCCGATAATTCCAGAAGCCAGTAAGGTTCCGAAAAGATCCCGGGAACGGTAGGCGATTCGGGCACCGCCAATCACCAATATCGAGAAAAGAACTAAAAGCCATAGGCTTCCGAGGAAACCTGTTTCTTCTGCCAAAACGGCAAGAATGAAATCTGTATGTTGTGCGGGTAAGAAGTGAAGCTGACTTTGAGTGCCTCCGAGAATTCCCTTTCCCATCAGCCCGCCCGACCCAATGGCTATTTTAGCCTGAAGACTATGATACCCCGCACCTAAAGGGTCTCCACCCTGAATCACTGTCAGAACGCGTTCCTTCTGATACCCTTCGAGGAATAACCACCCGAACGGCGTTACCCCGATTATTCCAATGATCGATATAACGATGGTCCAAATACGGAGGCCTGCTGTAAAGATAACAATTATACCGATCAACGCGAGAACCAGCGCGGTTCCCAAGTCTGGTTGTTTTGCTACGAGTGCGGCTGGGACTAGGATCAGTAATGCTGGAATGCCTATGTCTCGGAGACTCAACAGTCCCAAGCGGTCCTCATTTGAAAGATACCGTGCCAGAGCGATAATTGTGGCCAATTTGGCGAACTCAGACGGTTGAAAACGAAAGGGCCCGAAGACGAGCCAGCGCGTAGCACCTCCAATGGTTTCCCCAAGTAGAGTAACCAGGATAAGCAGGGATAAAGCCACCGCGTAGATTGTGTAGGCATGACGTTGAATGATTCGGTAATCGCAGATTACCAGTACGAAGGCCCCGAGGATTCCGATTCCAAACCAGTAAATCTGCCGCAAGTAAAGTCCTTCCAGGCCACCGGTCTTTGAGTGGGTAGCACTGTAAATCATTGTAATGCCGGTCCCCACAATTAGAAAAACTACTAATAGCAATCCCCAATCAATACGCCGATTAAACATGACGCTGTGCCTCATCCGAAGCACTAGTTTGGGACCTATACTGTTTGCTCATGCTATTCGTTGATCCTTAAATCGTGGGAGGAGTTCAGGAGGTGACGAGAGGATTGTGAGCCCGAGACTTTTGCCATTGGCTCGGCAATATTGATCTTCAGATGATGTGCCATTAAAGCTTTTGCCAAAGGTGCAAACCGACTTCCTCCCTTTCCGGCGTGTTCTGCAAAAACAACCACGGCTATTTCGGGATCATCAAACGGTGCAAATGCAATAAACCAAGCATGATCGCGCAGTTTTCGGAGTCCGGCCAACTGTTCTTTTGAGTCTTTGCGATTCTTCAGACGGGCTACTTGGGCCGTTCCCGTTTTCCCAGCTATTTTGATGCCCGGTAGTTTTGCGAGGTAACCGGTGCCCCGAGAATCGTGGACGACACCTCGAAGAGCATTTCGGATGATTTTCATGTTTTTGGGGGTAAGGGGAAGACGACCCGTGATTCGCGATGCAAAGGTCTCCAAAACGGTTCCGTTGCTTTCCTCAATTCGACGTACCAAAAGTGGCTGAAAAAGTGTTCCTCCGTTTGCGATAGCCGCTGTTAAAACAGCTATCTGAATCGGTGTGACGGTGGTGAAACCTTGTCCAATCGATACTGAAACAGTTTCCCCTGGATACCATGGCTTCTTTTTAGCCTTCTTTTTCCAGGCAGGGGTAGGAACAATACCGACCTTCTCGCCGAACTGAACGATGCCGGTTGGCTTCCCTAGCCCGAAGGCTGATGCGTATTTCGCAATTTGGTTAATCCCCAATTCGAGACCAATCTTATAGAAATAAACGTCACAGGATTCAACGAGGGCGCGATGCAGATTACTATTTCTGTGCCCACGAGCTTCCCAGCAGCGATAAGTTCGATCACCGTAAAAGATTTCGCCTTGGCAAAAAATTGTATCGTTTACTTTCATGATTCCCTCTTCCAATGCGGCGGCGGCCATTACAATTTTAAAAACGGACCCTGGAGGGTAAGCACGTGTTGCCCTGTTCAGAAGAATCTTTGTAGGATTCTTTAGAAGGGAACTCCATGACTTTGTACTCATCCCGTTTGTTAACTTATTAGGATCAAAGTTGGGATTACTTGCGAGCGCAAGAATTTCCCCTGTGCGGGGATCCATAGCAATCATTACACCGAGGTGGTTGGCCATTAAGGATTCTGCCTTTTGCTGTAATTCCAAATCCAGGGTCAGGACCAAGTTTTTACCCGGTTTAGCCAACCTTTTTCCTATTAACTTGATCTCCCGTCCGAATGCGTCTACTTCAACCCACTGTTTGCCTCTGGAACCGCGAAGTATGCCTTCGAAATCCCGTTCAATTCCCTGTTTTCCGGTAAGATCCTCCGGTTGATAACCTGCTTTTCTCTTCAACCGTTTTTCAGATACCTTCCCAAGGTACCCCATCAACTGCGATGCCATCGATTCTTGTGGGTATTCACGTTGTGGTTTGATTTGAATGAGAATACCGGGAAGTTGCCATCGGTGTTCCATCAAATAGGCGACAGCCTCGCGGGAGAGGTTTCGTTGAATTGTAATCGGTTTGAAGGGGTTCCCGCGCCTGATTTTAGCCATGGCACGGTCAGGGTCCAGCCCAGTCCTTTTTTTTAGGTGATTCAGTCTTTTGGAGAGATCAGGTACCGATCTTGGAATTAGGGCAAGGTGAAAGGCTGCCCGGTTGCCAGCTAGCAGATGACCATTTCGGTCGAGTATTTTCCCGCGGAGCCCTCGAACCGATTTGGTTTGAATTCGATTGTTTTCCGATCTCTGGCGGTATTCCTCTCCCCGGACAACCTGAAGGACCCACAGCCGTAACACTAGGATCCCTATCAAAAATAAGGAAGCTCCTACGATTACAACTAGACGCTTGTAAAGGCTACCCGTATCAGTTTGGAATTGCGAATTGCGGATTCTTCGGAAATCCATGTGGTTCTCCGACGGAAACCCAGCCTTAATATTCAGGGATTTTACGAGTGAAGATGTTTACTAGCCAACTTACCAAAGGGCTGATGATCGTATTCATAAGCACGATGATTCCGATTGTTATGAGAGCCTGTTTGCTAAAAGGTTTACCGTAGAGCAGAAACAGTATTCCTAAGTGGAATATGGTATCAAAAAGGGTCGCAAGTAGTGCTATGAGCATATGAAAAATGGTTAGATTTAACGTTTTACGATGCAGAAAACCTGCAAGATATCCAAGCAGTCCCTTAGAGAGTGCATTTTGCCCTAAAAGGTTTCCATAAAGAATATCCTGAAGAAGTCCGAGAAACCACCCGTAGCCGATTCCTGCATACCTTCCCCGTAGAAGACCTATGCTACTGACCAACAGAAGAAACATGTCAGGTTTCGCACCCGTAAGATCGGCTGCAAATTCAGCCAGTGTTGTTTGCAAAATGAGTATGACGGCGATTAGACCAAGGTCGTAAAGGACAATCATGGAGATATGGGTTGCTCAAGTAATACGAGCACCTCCTCTAAACGAGAAAAATCTACAGCGGGTTCCACGTAAATCGTCTGGAATAAATTTTGACCACTCCTGTCTACAGATTTAACGATACCTACGAGTTGGCCCTTGGTATAGATTCCCCCGTAGCCGGAAGAAACGATGCGGGCATTGACGCGAACATCTTCGTCGCGGGGAACATAACGAAGCCATCCAGTGGAATGTCCATTGGATAATCCAACAAACACACCACTTGCCCTTGTTCTTTGCACCAAAGCATCGACAGCTCCCCGTGCATCCGTGATTAATAGCACTTGGGAACGATCGGGTGCGATCTGGATGACATGTCCTACAATTCCATCGGCGTTTAGTACGGGGGTCTCTTCGCGGATTCCGTGTTTTGAACCCATGTCAATTGTTATTATTTTTGACCAATTGGTCGTGTCTCGGGCAATAACCAATGCAGTATATGGTTTGTGGCTTTTTGGATTGACAAATTTTGTTAAATTCCGTAGCCGACCATTTTCACGTCGAAGTTCCTCATAAGCGATTCTGAAACCTTTAAGTTTTTCTATCTCCTTATTTCGATGCGCAATTTCAGACTTATACCAATCGGCGGAACGAAAATTGAACTGAACCCGCCGAATTTTATCGACCGCATCTTGGGCGACTGACTGAAGGGGTCCAACTATGGAAATGGCTAATTTTTTGAAGGGGGAGACTAGCCCTTTGTGACGAATCTGGACGGTCATTAGAATGAGCGACAATACAACCAACCCGCCCACCAAACAATATTCCCGCCGCCGCCCCCTAACTAATCTTACTAATTGGTTCATCAGGAAAGAACGGACTCCAAAGCAAATCTGTTCAGCTTAATTTATCGTCAACTTCCTAAGGAGCTCAATCTCGTCAAGCGCCCGACCGGTTCCCATAACAACAGCGGTGAGGGGATCCTCAGCAACTGTGATGGGAAGCCCAGTATCTTCCCTTAACAAGATATTCAAGCCACGAAGTAACCCGCCACCACCAGCGAGCATGATCCCTTTGTCAACTATATCGGACGAAAGTTCAGGAGGTGTTCTCTCAAGGGCATTCTTAACCAAATCCACAATTGCCTGGATTGGCTCCGAAAGGGCCTCATGTACTTCCTCATCCGTAATCATGATTGTTTTTGGAACACCCGTGATCAGATCCCGCCCCTTAACTTCCCAGGTTTTTCGATCTTCCATCGGATAGGCTGAGCCAATCGCTATTTTGACTTCCTCTGCAGTCCTCTCTCCAATGAGCAGGTTATATGACCTTTTGACATAGTTGACAATGGCCTCATCCATCTCGTCTCCACCAACCCGAATCGATTTGCTATAAACGATCCCTGCCAACGAGATCACGGCGATTTCTGTGGTTCCTCCTCCAATATCTAAAATCATATTTCCTGAGGCTTCTTCGATGGGAAGGCCAACACCGATCGCAGCTGCCATCGGTTCTTCAATAAGAAATACTTCTCGGGCACCCGCAGATTCGGCGGATTCGCGCACAGCACGCCTTTCGACTTGGGTAATACCCGATGGGACACAAACGATGATTCGTGGCCTGACCAAAGTTTTGCGGTTGTGAACTTTCCTGATGAAGTGGCGTAGCATCATCTCGGTAACTTCAAAGTTAGCGATCACGCCGTCTTTCATGGGTCTAATGGCTTCGATAGAACCCGGAGTTCGGCCTAGCATTCTCTTGGCTTCGCCCCCCACCGCTACAATTTGCTGCGTGTCCTTATGGATAGCCACCACCGAGGGCTCTTTAAGCACTACTCCCTTGCCGCGGACGTACACTAGAGTGTTAGCAGTGCCCAAGTCGACTGCCAAATCATTCGATATCAGCCCGAACAGTCGATTCAAAACCATAACAACACCAAACTCCATTCCAAAGGGTTCGAAGGGAAGCTAGATTAAGAACCTGCCCCAGAGCTTATCACTGAAACTATTGACCCAAAATTTACCAGTATTCTGACACGGTTAGCAAGGAAAAGAAATAGCATTCTGACACGGTTGGCAGGGAAAAAGCGTGGTGTTTATTTGCGCCTTTTTTAACTGTAATTTACAAAGGATCTTGATCTAAATCGACCGATGGATTATTTTTCATCTAAATGGACACTTTGGTTTGATGGAAGATCGCGGTGTGTATATTTGGAGACGCGTAAGAGCCGCACTATTAAAATGATTGCGGTATTTAATTTCTGTGTGAGTGTAGGAGGCTAGGTATCTATGCTGAAATTTATGCGGAAGCACGCTAATTCCTGGTTCATTAAAATCATGTTAGGAATGATCGTGGTGACGTTTGTGGGTTTCTTTGGGTGGAATGCAACTCAAAATGATTTTTCCCGAGATGTAATCGCTACAGTGGATGGGGAGCCTATTTCGCTTGTAGAGTACCAGGCTGCTTACCGAAAAATGCATGATTTTTTCCGCCAGGTCTATGGAAAAGATTTGGATCAGAAAGCTCTAGAAAACTTTCAACTTGGCCGTCAGGCGTTGGAGGTACTAATACGCTCAAAGATGCAAGTTCGGCAGGCGAAGGAAGCAGGTCTGTCCGTTTCCGACGAGGAACTGGCAGATTATATCGAAGGTGTTCCCACGTTTCAAAACAGTGGGCGATTCGATCATGCTTTGTACCTGGAAGTTCTTCGCCGTAGCAGTTTGTCTATTGCTGATTATGAGGCCGAGCAGCGTCAGGCGCTGCTTTTAAGGAAGATTGAATCTGTCATCCGCGATGGTGTCAAAGTAACGGTACCGGAAATTGAAGAGGCTTATCAATGGGGCCATGAGGGTTTGAAGGTACGCTACTTCATCTATCCTTCGGATCGCTTGGAGAAGGATGTCAAAGTTAGGGAAGATGCCCTAGCTACGTACTTCAAGAAGGAGAAGGAAAGATTTCGTTGGCCGAAAAAAATTAGGGTGGTCTACGTTTTTGGTGAGACCTTGGAATTTGAGAAAACTGTGAAGGTTACGGACGAGAAAATAATTAAAGCTTATGAAGAGAACAAGGGAGAATACCGGGAACCTGAAAAACGAAGGGTTCGCCACATCCTGTTCAAAGTGGCTCCGGAGGCGTCCTCAGAGCGAGAAAGTAGTGTAAAGGCGAGATTAGAGGTTCTTTTGAAAAGGATTCGTTCCGGAGAGGGATTCAGTAAACTGGCAGGGAAATTCTCAGATGATTTGAATGCAGGTGAAGGTGGCGATTTGGGCACGATCGTCCGTGGTGAAATGGATCCTGTTTTTGAGAAGGCTGTTTTTGGCCTTGATGAGGGAGAGGTCTCAGACCCAATCAGGACCTCTTTTGGTTACCATTTGGTAAAGGTAGACGGAATTGAGCCGACAAGGGTTAAACCACTTTCGGAAGTCAAAGCTTCCATTACTGCCAAGGTGCGTGTAGGACTGGCTTCAGGAAAAGCACGTGATGAAATTGAAAAAATATGGGATGAGATTTCCACGGGTAGATCATTCCAAAGTCTTGCCAAGGTTAGAGGTGTCCGAAATGGTACCTCAGAATTTTTCACATCAGATGGTAAAGGCCTAGTTCTTCCTGATGGTCGAAAGTTAGCCACGGCTGCGTTCCGTCTCGAGCGAGGGGAGCTTAGCGATCCAGTAGAGGGAGACGCAGGTTGGTATTTGTTCCGGGTGATTGACGAGCGACCTTCCCGTCTCCCCGCTCTCAAGGAAGTACGTTCTGAGGCTGAGAAAGCTTATATTCGGAAAGAGTCTGGACGCTTGGCAAAAGAACGGGCCAAGGTTTGGGTTAATGCGTTGAATAATGGTAAGGACTTGACAGAGATTGCTAAGGCGGAAGGACTCAGAGTGACTGAGACTCCCTTGTTCAAGCGTGTAAAGCCACTTTCATCCCCAGGGGTTGGGCAGGATTTTTACCGAAAAGTTTTTGCGCTTAAGGCTGGGAAGGCAGGGGAGGCATCTGTAGCGAATGACCGCATGCTGTTTGTCGTTTCTGAACGAAAGGTTGCCGAATTAAGTAGCTTGAAGAAGGATGGCGGAAAATTTCGTGAGGAGTATCTTCGAGGAAAGCGTATAGCGGTTTTGAAAAGTTGGGTTGCTGCCCGACGACAGGAAGCCAAAGTTGAAATTCGGCCTGAATTTAACTTGTAAATAAATCGTTGCGTTTTCCGGGGCAAACAGAAATAAGCTTCATTCCGTCCCAGTGTTTAGCCTTAGGCCCCTCTGATTCTCCACATATGATCGAGGGGGCCATGGCCGGAACCAATGTCCGAAGGGGCGTTCCGGATTGCCTCTGTGATGAACTGCTTTGATTTCAGGATAGCTTCAGCCAGGCTTTCACCTTTGGCTAGGTTTGCTGCAATGGCTGCGGATAGTGTGCACCCTGTTCCATGTGTGTTCGGCGTCTCAATCCTCGGACTGTGGAATGGGGTAAATGCTGAACCATCATAAAATATGTCGACCGCATCTTCCTCCAGATGGCCGCCCTTGATGAGAACAGATTTGGGGCCGAGATCGATTATTCGCTTTGCGGCCTCCTTCATAGCGTTTGGAGTTCTTACGGTCATGTCGGTGATCTCCTCCGCCTCTCCAAGGTTGGGGGTTAGAACGTTTGCCAAAGGGAGAATTCTCTTGATTAGCGCATTTTTCGCGCTTTCTTCTAGAAGCCGGTCTCCCGATTTGGCTACCATGACGGGATCGACGACTAGTGGCTGAATTCCGTGTTCTTCAATATTGGTGGCAACGGTTTCGATTAGGTTTGCATCGGCGAGCATCCCCGTCTTAGCGGCACCAATTCTGACGTCCGAACACACGGAATTGAATTGCGCACTAACAAAGTCCGTGGGCACGACGCAGACCTTCTGAACACCGACCGTATTTTGGGCAGTTAGTGCTGTCAGGATGGAGGCACCGTACACGCCCAAGACAGTAAAAGTTTTCAAATCGGCCTGGATTCCAGCACCCCCTCCGGAGTCGGATCCTGCAATTGTTAATGCCGTTGAGGTTGGGGGCAAGGGTGGATCCCCTTAGATAGAGACAGTTTGCAAGTCTGCTCGAATTATAAAAAGGCTTTCAATGAAATCTTGAAAAGCCCTACATTTTCTCCGATATAATACCATCTGGGTATGTCGGGAAAAGATAAAGACCTTTTTAATCATCGGAGAATTTGGTTGCCTCAAATGTCCAATGACCATAAATATAATAATGGGTTAAAGTATGGAAATGTACTTTATTTCTAACTGAGCATAGGGTGTTGGATTCCCCGGCTCTAACGGAAGAGCGTATGTTGCTTAGCGAAGGAAGAGGTTGACTGTGGGATTTGTGCTGGGACTGAGGTGTAAAGAATGTGGGAAGGAATACCCCAAAGAGCCGACCCATGTCTGTGATTTTTGTTTCGGTCCCCTTGAGATTGTCTACGATTATGAAGCCATCGGCAAAAGGATTTCTCGGAAATCTATCGAGGAAGGGCCGCAGAGTATCTGGCGATATCGTGATCTCATGCCAATAGATGGTGAGCCGACAGTGGGTCTCAATGTTGGATTAACACCTATGATAAAGGCAGAACGATTGGGTTCAGCGCTTGGACTTAATAACCTGTATGTGAAAAACGACAGTGTTTGTTCCCCGTCTTTGTCCTTCAAGGATCGAGTGGTTGCCGTAGCGGCTAACAAAGCTATGGAGTTTGGATTTGATACTCTTTCTTGTGCTTCGACGGGGAATTTGGCCAATTCCGTTGCCGCCCACGCAGCGGCGGCTGGTCTAAAGAGCGTCATCTTCATCCCGGCTGATTTGGAGATGGGCAAGATTATGGGGACCCTAGTTTACGGGCCTACCCTCGTTGGCGTGGATGGAGTCTATGATGATGTCAACCGCCTCTGCGCGGAAATTGCAAACAGCTATCCGTGGGCCTTTGTAAACATCAATATCCGCCCATTTTACGGTGATGGGTCTAAATCTTATGGCTACGAGGTGGTGGAGCAACTTGGATGGCAGACACCCGATCATATGATCGTTCCTGTGGCGGGAAGCTCTTTGATCACGAAGATTTGGAAGGCATTTCACGAGTTCAAGACTCTTGGATTGATTGACGAAATTACAACTCGAATATACGCTGCCCAGGCGACGGGATGTTCGCCTGTGACCACGGCTATCAAAAACGGATGGGACCATTTTAAGCCTCAGCGGCCCAACACTATTGCCAAATCCATAGCCATTGGAAATCCGGCGGATGGATACTACGGAATCAAGGTATGCAAGGAAAGCGAGGGTGGCGGGGAGGATGTGTCGGACGAAGAGATCGTTTTAGCTATGCGTCTTTTGGCGGAAACCGAGGGGATTTTCACGGAGACTGCTGGGGGGGTAACAGTTGGTGTAACCAAGAAGCTCGTTGAGCAGGGGAGGATCAAGCCGGACGACGTGACAGTGATTTGTGTAACTGGGAATGGTCTGAAGACCCAAGAAGCCATTCAAGACAGTGTCTCATCACCCCTTCGGATTGATTCTAAGTTTAGCTCATTTCAGGAAATGTTTGCTGAACAGTTGGAGGAGGCGTAACCGCAATGCCCATTAAGGTACGGGTACCAACGGCTTTGCAAAAGATGACTAATAATGAAGGCGAAGTCGAAGTGCAAGGGAGTAGCGTTGAAGAAATTATTGAGGATATGAATACAAGATTTCCGGGCCTGAAGGAGAGGTTGTATGACGAATCCGGAGAAATTCGTCGGTTCATCAATGTCTATGTGAATGATGAAGATATTCGTTTTCTGGAAGGCGCCAAGACGGCTTTAAAGGATGGTGACGAGGTTTCCATTATTCCTGCGATCGCGGGTGGATTTTAGGGGCTGTGAAATTCCTTTTAGTTTGGCAAAGACGAGACTTTTCAAATTTTCTTAGGTTTTCCCTATGAAAATTATGATTTCCCCTAAGTCCCTTCGAGTTATGAAGCATCATGCAGGGCAAGACTATCCATGTGAGTGTTGTGGTTTCCTTGTGGGTCGCGTCCAAAAAAAGACGGATTCCAGGCGTATTCACATTGACAAGGCAGTTCCCGCTAAAAACATAAACCAAGAGCGTTCCCATGATCGGTACGAAATTCCTCCCTTGGAATACCTCCGACTTGAGAAGTCTTTGACGGAAACTGGGAGTGAAATTGTCGGCTATTATCATTCCCACCCAGATCATCCCTCCCGACCCTCTGAGGTAGATTTAACTCTTTTTGGTGGTTGGCCAGGCTATATTTATGTGATTGTTGCTGTGGATGGAAAATCATCCAGGTTGAAGAAATACGATGTCACAGCTTGGTCACTGGAGGAACATCGGCTAGCATCTGTTTAAGGGTCCCAGGAAGGATTGGTACAAAATGCCAAAGCAGTTTGTGACCGCGCATTTTAAAGGAGAGGCTGTCAAAGAGCCAATAATCTGTGAACTTGGGAGGGTTTGTGAGGTTGTACCCAATATTTTCCGAGCAGATGTGCAGTATCGGTCGGACACTGGGGCGGAGGAAGGTTGGATTGTGCTGGAACTTGAGGGTTCAGAGATTGCACTCCGAGAAGCTATCGAGTATCTGAAAGAAAGAGGTGTACAACCTGAAACAACGAAATTAGAAGACCTGCCAGCATGAGGGTGGGCTGTAAGAGTATCAGCCAGACCCATGCTTTTAAGAAGAGCGATTCAGAACAGCGGTTTTAAGGGGTGTGGCCAAATGGAAAAGCTACGTGTCCGGTTGGCGTTTCCCGGGGCGACTTTGAAACGTCCTCATATCCATGAAGTTGGAAATGCCTATAGTATTGTTTGGAGCGTTAGGGCGGCCAATGTTACGGAAGACTTTGGGTGGGTTCACCTGGAGATGTCGGGGGAGGAGGAGGACCTACAAAAGGCGATTGAAGCATTCGAAGCCCGAGGCATTACGGTTGGCCCGGTTGAAGGAGATGTGATTTCCAGTTGATTTGAACCCACCTTTGCGCATCCACCCTTATATCCCTTTTACTACAAAAATTTTGTTATCCTGCATTTTATTGAATAACGTGTCAGGGTGTTTTAGCCATCGTCTCAGGTAGTTTCAGATCTGAGTACAGCTATTCTCAGAATTGGATTGGTGCAGGGACATAGGATGATACTGTAATTCGGTTAAGAAATTGGATCTATTGAAGAAGGGAACGGTGGTTTAAATGTGCTCGTCATTTTCGGATTCCGGATTTTACGCTATAGTATGCTCAATCCCGTTGGATCCCTGAGCAAATGTAGGGATAACTTACCGGGTCGTTAAATGACGGGGGCTTGCGCCGTTTTTCGAGTTGGAAGATAGGAATTTTTGTGATTGTGCTCAGCCGGGGAGAGAGGGAAGTTTTTTAAATCCGAGCTGGGCGAAGGATAATTTTACCCATGACAATGACCGACGACCCCTTCCAAACTCCGCTGAATGGGTATGGGCTAGAAAATCACGGTATCTTGGATCCCATTACGGTCCACTGGAACCTACCGTCGGTACGGTTGGTCGAGTTAGCTGTTGCAAGGGGGGAGGGATACCTGGCACCGACTGGAGCTTTGGTTGTCCGAACGGATCCCTTCACGGGACGCACTCCCTCGGACAAATTTACGGTGGTCGAACCTAGCACGAAAGATGATATCTGGTGGGGGGCGATCAACCAGCCTATTGAACCGAAAAGGTTCGATCATCTTTTCTCGAAGGTTCAAACATATCTTCAGGGAAAGGAGTTATTCGTTTTTGACGGGTTTGTGGGTGGAGATGTCCGTCACCGGATGGGTGTTCGGGTCATTACCGAAAAAGCTTGGCACAATCTATTTGCACGCACACTTTTTATCCGGCCAACCCTCGAAGAACTTAGTTCGCATATACCTGAATTAACCGTCATAGATGTGTGTGGAATGTTTGCCGATCCGGATGAGGATGGGACAAACACTGAAACGTTCATTCTCGTCAGCCTCGAAAAGCGAGTTATCCTTATCGGTGGGACGCATTACTCTGGTGAGATAAAGAAGGGCATATTTGGTATCCTGAATTATCTCCTTCCTCAAAGAGGAATCTGCCCGATGCACTGTTCTTCCAATATGGGGGAGGATGGATCAACAGCTTTGTTCTTTGGCCTTTCAGGTACTGGAAAGACGACTCTCTCCGCAGATCCGAACCGTCGCCTTATTGGGGACGATGAGCATGGTTGGGCGGACGACGGAATATTTAATTTCGAAGGTGGTTGTTATGCAAAGACAATCAAACTGTCTCGAGAGGGGGAGCCACAAATCTGGGATGCTATCCGCTTCGGTTCGGTTTTGGAGAATGTTATTGTCGATCCTCATAGCCGGGAAATCGATTATGATGATGACACTATTACTGAAAATGCCCGGGCCACGTATCCGGTTGAGTACATTGAAAATTGCATAGTCCCGGGGATGGGCGGCCATCCGAAGGATGCTGTCTTCTTGACTTGTGATGCTTTTGGGGTTCTTCCACCCATTAGCAGGTTAACGGTCGACCAGGCAATGTACTATTTCCTCTCTGGTTACACAGCTAAGGTAGCGGGAACGGAAAAAGGTGTTACTGAACCTCAAGCTACTTTTAGTAGCTGTTTCGGTGCTCCCTTTTTACCTCTTCATCCATCGCGTTATGCTCAGTTGTTGCGGGAAAAGGTGATGCAACATGGCACACGAGTTTGGCTTGTTAACACAGGTTGGATCGGTGGTGCGGCTGGGGATGTCCATCGTGTGAATCTTTCTCATACACGCTCTATGTTGACTGCTGCACTAGGTGGGCAGTTGGACAATGTGGATTATACGACAGACCCAATTTTTGGCCTCTCGATGCCTAAATCCTGCCCGAACGTTCCCGAGAACATTCTGAACCCGGTCAATCTTTGGAAGGATCAAAAAGAATTTGAATCCAAAACCCAGGAACTCGCCAGTCGTTTTGATGAAAATTTTAAGCAGTATACGGATCAAACGTCTAAAGAAATCCTCTCTGCGGGACCGAAGGTCTCCTAGAAATCCCGATTACTTGTAGGACTGCAACATTGAACGCAGACATTACAACCCCAATTGATATTCGGATAGATAAGGCTCGTCTTTTGTATATTCAATGGAAGGACAGTCACGTTAGTCGATTTCCTCTGGGATATCTCCGGCAGCTTTGTCCATGTGCTACCTGCAATGATATTCGTCAAAGGTTTTCCGGAGAGTTACCGGTTAGGGAGCAACCCTCGGATGGATTTATGAGCTTGGGGGTTCTGCCTGATGCTGCTCCTCGGGCAGGGGACTCGGTAGAGATTCGGGAAGCAAATCCTATGGGCCATTATGCCCTCCAGCTAGTTTGGGGGGACGGTCATGATACGGGGATTTTTTCATATGATTTTCTTCGTGGCCAATCACCTGCGGAGCCTGAACATGCAGATAAATTTTGGGAGGGTAAACCCGTGCATCAGGTTGGGAAAGAACTGGAATCAGAATCACGTTCGAGAAACGCATCGCTTTGGGATTAGACCTTCGCGGATTTCACTTAATTATTTCGTTTATTTTCATCCTATTGTTTTGTGAATTTGACCTTCTTTGTGAGTTTTTTACTTGTCAGTTTTAAGGGGGCCCAGAGGTCTTTCCCCTCGCTATCGAGGAGACGGAGCTTGACGTGTGGGGGCGATGCCCGCGTGTCAAACTCTAGCAGGCCGAAGTTTGGTCGAAACACGTTGGGTGGACGCACATGATGGAACTTCCCCGGCCAGAGTTTTCCTTTGTAGACCCTTTGAGCTAGAGGGGAACTGATGAGTTCGTAGAGATCATACCCTCTGAGTCTTGACCACGGAATTACATTTATTTGGGGGCGATGGCTATCCCCGGCAATCAGGAAGACTCCTGAGATATTCTCATCTCGAACGAAATTGAAAATCTCTTCCCTTTCACTTCGGAAGGAGCCCCAAGAATCCTGAAAGGGCCCCTTCCATTCGGTCCAGGAAGTGGACGAAACTAAAACTTTGAAAATCGCTCTGCTTTCCTTTAATCCGTTCATCAACCAAGACTTCTGGGCGCTACCAAGGAGAGTTTTATTATTTGCATCTAGCTGGGTATTCGGATCGCGGTAGGTCCTACTATCCAGGAAAAAAAAATCAACTTTCCCAATGGACCAACGAAAGAAGACTCCGGGAGCATTAGGCAAACCGAAGTTTAGATTAGCCCAGTATTCCCGAAAAGCTTTTAAAGCATTTTTTTTCCCACTAAACCGGCGGTCGCCATCATTCTGCCCGTAATCGTGATCATCCCAGATTGCAAGTTGGGGGACGGAAGCTTGAAATTCTAGAAGGCGTTTCACCATGCGTTGCTGGCGATATTTTTTGCGTAAGACATTCAAATCAGGTGAATCGGCATAGATGTTGTCTCCAATCCAAAGAAAGGCTGTGGGGTTGGAATTGGCAATAGTTGTCCAAATCTTCTGAGTGGAGTCAAAATCTACCGATACACACGAGCCGAAAGCAACGCGGAAAAAATCCGGTTTGTCCGCCTGAGGTAATGTGCGAAAAGAGAATGTTTTTTTGGGTGATGAGTTCTCATTCCGAAAGAGGATCTTGTATTGATATTTTTTGGTTGGCTCCAGATTCGCAAGGTGGAGCACAGCGGTATAATCGTTCTTGGCAAGAGCCTGTACTTCGCTTGAGATTCTATGCGATTGAGAGCTGCGAATATCTATTGGACGGTATTGCACCCTGACGGGGAAAGGACCGTTTAGACGGACCCACACCCTTGCTTCGTTACCCGTGACAAATCCTAACATTGGCCCTTGTAGGACTTTCGGAGGAGCGGCGCTATCGGTACTTGTGGTATGAGGGTTACGGATTGATGGTAGCGAATTGATTTTTTTCCCGGACGGAAAACACGAGACAATGAAAGTGAGAGCGATCAGATGAGTCAGAAAGGTCGCGATAGAATCTACTTTAATTTTTTTCATCTCACCTATAAGAGTCACCCGCAAATTGGAAAATGAAATGGGTATCGATTCAGTAGTTCCCCACCCGTGGATTTGACGATCATGGCAGCGCCGACCTGGAGCCCAGCTTTTTCATTATTCGCTGTAAGATTAGGTTGGACAACGACGACCATGTTCTCTTTTAGTTCATACTGCTCAAAGACGTGATGGGAGTTTCGGGTGCCTAGTTCCGGGTTACGACCTCCCTCTCCATGGAACAGGCTGTCAAGGATGGGGTATCCCTTGTCTTCTGTCATCTGGGTCGATATGTCGACAATTTCTTCACTGGTAGTCCCGGGTTTTGCGATCCCCCGGACTGCTTCGAAGCATTCCGTTGCTCGGTCGAAAAGTTCCTGATAAATGGATGTGGGTTTCGTGGAAACAGTAAATGGACGATGGATCTGCGTTGCATATCCCCAATAAGAAATAGTTATTTCGGTGATAACTACGTCACCACGCTCTATTTCCCTGGGTGTAAGGTACTGCCACGGTACGGGTTGCTCCGGATTCTGCATCGAGGTAGTTGACAGGAAATGGATCCCCATGTGTCCCGACTCAGGGAGAAAGGCTCTATGGATGATTGTGCTCAGGTCATACTCAGTCAGACCGGGACGGATCTCCCGTTCCAAGGCTTCGCAGGTTAGATCTGTCAGTCGACCACTTTCACGAAACCACTCAAGTTCTTCTTCGCTTCGAATCAATCGAATTTGATCAAATGGGTGCGCGAGATCCTTAAATTCAACCTCCGGACATTCGGCTTTTAGTTTTTCGAACTGGGCATGCGGGATCGTGCTACCTAAACCGACTACGCCAACACGTGATGCACCCAGACCCCGCTCTTTCAGGTTGTTTGCCACGGCCTTTCCGGGATTTGGATGGTAACACCGGATGTCCTCAACGATCGATAATGCTTCTGTGCACAAAATGTGATTATAGAAATGGAGAAAAAGTGTAGAGGGACCTTCTAAAGGGAATATCAGCCAGGTTGGCCGGGCGGGAACATAGTGACTTAGATAATGAACGGCTGACCCCATGGCGGTTGTTCCATGAATCACAAGCGCTTCGACATTCTCTTGTAGCATCAATTTGCGAATGAGTTGAAAGCGACGATGATATTCGGCTTTCGAAAACTTTGGGAAAGCCCCCTCGACCCATCCGGGTCCGATCATCTTCTTTTTCACGACTAGAGTGCTCCAAATAGGTACTGTAAAACAAAGTGCATCCGGGGACGATACCGCTTTGTGAAACTATAGACTAAAAAACGGAAAGATCCCCAACAAGGGGGATTTGTTGTTTCCTGCAAGTTATCAGCTATCTTCAGGGGTGAATGATGACGCGGATTGCCCCGTCAATACGATTGACTGCGGTATCGAGCCCCTTAGCAAAATCTTTCAGGGAAAATGTGTGGGTAATAAGAGATTTCACATCGATCTTACCCTTCATAATCAAAGGGATCACCTCTGGGCATGTGTTTGGGTTAGCCCGTAACCCGTAGACGTCAAGCTCATTTAAGGTGATTTTTGTCAGTGGAAGAGGAACATCGCCGAAAGCGTTTCCGGCATAGCAAATCCGACCTCCTTTTTTTGTTATTTCAATAGCCTCTCTGCACGATTCTGGTTTGCCGGCCGTTTCGATTGTAGCGTCCACTCCGATGTTGTTTGTCATGCTTTGGATGGTTTCAACCACATCGACTTTTTCAAAATCAACCGTTTCCGCACCGTATCCTGCGGCTTTTTTCAAACGGTCTCCCCTCCCTATGACTATTATACGGCCAGCACCCATGGCTTCAGCGCATTGAAGAGCTAATAAGCCGATCCCTCCGGGCCCGAATACCGCAACGGTGTCTCCAGGCCCCACCTTTGCCCTCTTTGCCGCATGGAGGGCAATCCCCGCTGGGTCTACCAGACTAGCTTCGTCATAGGGCAACTCGTCTGGAATCCTATAAATGCTCTTAATAGAGATGGAAAAATATTCCGAATAGGCACCCGGTGAGCAGTGACCATATTGCATATGCCCAGTTTCCGATTTCCCGTAGTTCAAGCAAAGTGTGTAACGTCCTAAGGAGCAGTTGTGGCAGTGGCCACACCCTTTGTGTGATGAGGCAGCGAATCTATCTCCAGGTTTCCAATCGTGTACGCCCTCGCCTACAGCTAACACTTCGCCTGACCATTCATGTCCTATGGTGATGGGATAGTAAGGCGGCCATTTCCAGGTCTCGCGAAAAGCACCATCAATAAGTTTTGAATCCGTTCCGCTATCGATAGCGATGGAGTGCACCTTTGCGAGAACTTCCATCGGGGTGGCTTCGGGGGATGGGACCTTGCGGATTTCAAATTCCCCCGGTCCGGTTAAGACTAACGCATCCATATCTGATGGGATTATTGTAGTTGCCATGCTTCGTCTCCTCTTCCACATTTTCAAGAATGAGCCAATTTAGGGCGGTGTGTAGGCGATTTTCTTGAGTTCTCACTCAGTTTGCAAGGATTATGGCTATGGATCCCAAGGGATCAAACTGCCGAACACAATCAAGTACTAGGGGGTTGCCCTCATCTTACTGAATTCTGGTTAAAAAATCCCACAATTCAAAATTCCCGACTCATTTTCTAAAGTAGACCTAATTTTGAGGATTCGGAGTATTGGTTTTATTGCTCCTTGCTCTACGGTATTTAACAGAGGCAAATGCTACTTGGTACAAGGTGGATTCTGTGAAGAATTTAGACTGTTTGTTCCCCTATGGTTTCCGTTTCGGCATACCTTGAAACCGGCGTCAAAATTTTGGTTTCCCTGCCACGTACCCGTTTTCATCAAACCATCGGGTGGCGTCGCAAAGGGCAGTTTGAATGGGAGTCTGTCGAAAGCCGAGTTCTTGAATGGCTTTGTCAGATCGATAGAACATGTAGTGGGCTGCATGTCGGACAGCGGAAAGGGGAATGAGGGGTTGTTTGTTTGTAATGTACTTTGAGATAACTTCATTCGCATGGGCTAATCCCAACGCGAGCTTTTGGGGAATGCGGATACGTGGAGGCCGCCGGTTCAGGATTTCTGCTAGAAGCTCTAAAATAGCTTTAAGCGAAAGGTTCGCATTGCCCAGGATGTACCGCTCCCCCGGTTTGCCATGTTCCATCGCAAGTCTGTGCCCCTTTGCAACGTCTCTGACATCTACGAGATTTAATCCGGTGTCCAGAAAGGCAGGCATTCTCCCCCTTTGAAAATCCAAGACGATTCGTCCAGTGGGTGTGGGTTTTACGTCCCATGGTCCTACGGGGGCGCTGGGATTTACTATCACAACTGGAAACCCGTCGGCATTGACGGCCAGAGCCTCCTTTTCTCCTAAATATTTTGTTTTTCGGTAGTGCCCTTCTAGCGCATTGGCACCGGGATCTGCTGATTCATCTAATGGTGTTCCATCTGGTGAAGTTCCAAGTACTGCCACCGAACTACAGTAAACTGCTCTTTCCACGCCTGCGTCTCTTGCCGATTCTAAAATAGATCTCGTTCCTTCGACATTGATGGCATACATCCTTTCTGGGTTGGGAACCCAAAGACGATAATCAGCAGCGACGTGATAAATATGATGACAACCGGCAATGGCTGACCGTAATAACCTTTGGTTATCCGTTATGTCTCCTTCTTTCCATTCGAGGTTGGCAGGTGACAGATCAGCTAAGTGTGAACGTAAGCTTCCCGGGCGCACAAGCGCCCGGACGGTGTGACCTTCTGAAATTAGCAAGCGTATGAGATTAGCCCCGATAAATCCGGAACCGCCTGTGACAAAGATCTTCAATTTGAAAGAGTCATGACAAAGAAACTTCGTTGAGTGATAGAAACGGTGAGCAAGTTAAACTACAGAAGTGGTCTCTTGTTTCTGGACCTCTTTACGTTTGAGATCAATGCTCCACTGCTTGACTTTCTCTTCGTAGTTATAAACAGCAGGGCGTGCACGATCTAATAAAATCTCAGGGGCCATGGGACCCTCTGTGCGAACTCCTCTAAGAGCGACCTTTAAGCCCTTCAGAGGATTATTAAACAAGTCGGTAACAGCCGTGGCCTCATAGCCACAATGAGCCATGCAATTTGCACATTTCGCATAGTTGCCAGTACCGTATTTTCCCCAATCAGTTTCTTCCATCAACTCTTTAAAGGTTGAGACATATCCTTCACCGAGAAGATAACATGGCTTTTGCCAACCAAATATGTTGTAAGTAGGGTTTCCCCATGGGGTACAATGATATGTCTGATTGCCTGCCAGGAAATCCAGATACAAAGACGAATGGCTAAATTTCCACTTCGAATGCTTCCCTATTCGGAAGATATCTCGGAAGAGAGATTTCGTTTTATGTCTGCTGAGGAAGTGTTCCTGGTCGGGCGCTCGCTCGTAAGCGTATCCTGGTGAGACAGTAATCGAATCAACGCCCATGCCCATCGCAAAATCGAAGAAATTGGCGACATCCTTTGCGACCACATCGTCGAATAGAGTGCAATTGATATTGGCTCGGAACCCCCGTTCTCGAACTTTTTGTATAACATCAACTACCTTATCGTAGACACCTTCTTGGCAAACAGAAGCATCGTGATGCTCACGATTACCGTCAAGATGAATGGAAAACGTGAGATAGGGACTGGGAGTAAATAGGTCCAGTCGTTTCTCTAAAAGTAGGGCATTTGTGCACAGGTAGACAAACTTCCCCTGTGCGACGATACCTTCCACAATTTTGTCAATTTCCTTGTGGATTAAGGGTTCCCCCCCTGGAATAGAGACAATCGGGGCCCCGCATTCATCCACCGCCTTGAGACACTGATCTACGCTCAGCCGCATGTTTAGTATGTCATCGGGGTAATCAATTTTCCCGCAACCTGCGCAAGCGAGATTGCATCGGAATAGTGGTTCAAGCATCAAGACCAAGGGAAACTGCCGATTTCTCCGAAGCCGTTGTTTTAGAAGGTATGTTCCGACGCGAATTTTCTGTATTAGTGGAATAGACACATCCGGTTATCCCAATTTTCCTGGTTCGGTACGACACCAACTACAAAAAAATCACAAGTAGGGCTAACGGCATATAAATTCAGTTTACCGACGTCAGATCCGTTAAATAAAAACAGCATCACTGGACCACCGCCGTAGACTTAAGAGAAGGACCACTACCTGCAAGTAAAAGTTACGCCCCATCTCATGCTAGGTGTCGACAGGAAAATTGTCAACAAAACGAATTGGTTGCGGAGGAATTTCGTTAGGGAGCTTAATGGATATCAAACTGAGTACCCAAGGCTAGATATAATGAAAAATCTGCATCCACCGCAGCAGAGTTTGGGATTACATCTTGGACAATCCCAAATTGGGCTAGCCAGTGACGTGCAAAAACCCACTTGGCGCCTAAATTAATCTCAAGGCTCTGGCCTGTGAGAGGACGGACCCTGGGTTCTGTTCTCGAATCCATCAAACCACCCACTACTTTCATTTGGGCACCGACTGCCCATCTAGAGGTGATTAACCTGTCCACGGCAAAATGTCCGTAGGTGATAAGATCCGGCTCCAATGTTGAGGTTTTGAATGGATTCCCCGGGATAGTTACACCTCCGCCTGTAGCTACACTCCAAAGGCCCCAGATTTTTTGGATAGCCACACCGAATGCCCCATCAAAACGGCCACTGCCATGGAGATCTTCTAGTTTCCCAGTAGGAAATTTCACGGCTGCCCGCAAAGATATAGCAGGTACCCAGTGGGTTTCCTCTAGGATTTGATACATTCCTTCGAGAGACACATCGCCGAAACCGAAGTTTGATTCACGAACATCAAACTCCTTGGTTCCCCCTGATATTAGCCGAGCGTCTACCTGGTTTGCAGTCTCAAGTCTACGATCTTTTCGAAGTCGGCCGGCGGCATCTTCGACAGCATAAATAAATCCGTCTAGAAACGGGCCATGGATATAAACTACCGGTACATTAAGACCCAAAGTGAGTTTTTTAGTCAGACCGTATTTAACTCGACTTGTGATTCGGGTCATTTCCATATTGGCCTTGAAAAGAGGCTCCTTATCCGTATCATCCAAAAGCGTGTTGGTTTCAGAGATATCCAGGCGGAAATTAAGGCGTCCTTTGGGTAAGGTGTATGCGCGTTCCGGAGTGAACTCAAAGAACAGTAGATGCACGGGTTGAAAATTACGTATAGGCAAAGGTCCAAGAATTCCGAAAGGATCTACAACCCTTCTTAAGGTTTGCTTTTCAGGAAGGTGATTTGGTAAAGCGGCGTAGATCTCCCTAGGATCCATTACAGTGGGCTTACCAAGGTTTATTGCCCAAAGGACTTCTGGGCCCGATAAGAAAGTTACCGCGGTGATGGCGAAAAGAGCACGTAAAAAGGCCATCGCACGCATTTGGCGAAAAAACCAGGGCAAAACTATTCCCCCAATATGATGAACCGCTTGTTGTGGAAAACCTAATGTATAACTTTACTCTACATACCCATCTAACACCCTGTCAACAAGCGAGTTAGTCAATTCAGATATCTACCTTGCAGCAACTTTTGATTGCACGGTATACTTGCAGTATTCCTTTACTAGGTTTCGACGAAATGATCCGTTGCGGTTGTCTGAAAAGCTGACTTTGTCTAAGCCGGCGATGGAAGGCAAGGTTTGTCTTTCGCAAAGTGACGGTGGAAATTAAGGTGTGCCACCCGAAGCACCAAAAGGGTATTGATGAATACTCAAAGCAGATGGCTTGGGTTATCTCTGTCGATTTTTATTTTTCTCGCCTGGGGGGTGTCCACTGGCCTTGTTTATGGTGCGGATCGTCCCAAGCAGCGCACACTTTTGGATAAAAGTGTCAAGGCAGAGCCGATAGTCCTCACACCCCAGAAAACCACTAAGTCAGCTCAAGTTGGCAGAGTTTCGTCCATTGTGTTTAAAGCGCGGTTTATGCCATCGGAACTTAGACGGAGACCCGAAGTGGGAGAGGGGAAAGCTCGATTGACCCCCTTTTTTCTCCCATTGCCGGCAGTGGCTACGAACCCCGAAAAGGGCTCCGAATTTGGTGTTCTTCCCGTCGTCTTATTTTTTAATAAAGATGGGAGCGGGGAGATAGAGGGTATTTTTGCACCGTCCGCAATTTACAACACGAAAACTGGTTTTAAGGGCGCGTTCAGATGGCTAGGCTACCTTCCAAAGGGCGCTAAATATGAGATCATCGCCATTCAGGCTATTGATATGGATTCTGATTACATTGCCCAGATTAAAGCCCCTAAAATTGGAAAAGAGGATCGTTTCGCTGCTTCCTTCCGTTTGCGCTACGAGCGGGAGCCTACCAAAGTATTCTTTGGCCTCGGTCCGGACAGTAAAGAAACTGCAAAGACTGGTTTGCTACTTAGCCAATTCAAGTTCTCTATGAGCCTCGGTATTAACTTTATGAAGCACTTTCGTGTTAGCTACAATGAACGACTGCGCCATGCAATTGTTGAGGATGGAGGAGGGTCAATAGATCCCTTTATCGAAGATTCTTTTCCGGGAAACGCCAGGGTAGGAAAGTGGGAAACGTTTTCGATCCGAGGGATTGATGTGATGTATGACAGCAGTGATTCCGGACCGACTCCTACAAAAGGCTATATCGGATTGATTGGGATAGAGTCTTCCCAAAAGGCCCTGGGGAGCAAGCAGTCTTACACCAGGATCACCGGAGAGGCGAAAGCTTATATCCCCTGGCCGAGTGCGCAGTGGGTTAGTGCGTTACGAATTTACGGGAGTTTTGTGGATTATAGACACCTTCCTCACTACGAGTTGAGTGTTTTGGGGGGAAAGGATTTTAGGGGATTCCCCAGTGGTCGATTTGTTGACCGTGGGGTAGTTATTCTGAATTTGGAAGAGAGAATTCGAGTCGCTCGACTAGAGATGCTACGAGTCCCTTTCAATGTAGAGGCAGCCCCTTTTATTGAATTCGGTCAAGTTTTCAATCGAATAGAGGATATTGGAAGTAGCAAGATCCAGACGAGTTATGGATTGGGAGTCCGTGCAGTAGTCCGTCCGAATGTTGTAGCTAAAATAGATGTAGGCGCTGCTGATGAAGGGTTGAATGTCCGCGTTGGCCTAGATTATCCTTTTTGAGTTTTTTCATGCATTTGCAACCATCTAAGATGCTAGAACTGTCGAGACGAAGGGGATTCTCGCATCATTATTGGAAGAGAGGGTTTTTGGGAGTCTTCAGCCGTTTCCATAGGTTATTCGGATTGCATATGAAACGGGAGAGCTTTCGGGCTCCCCTCAACGAATTAAGTCACCCCACTTCATGAGACCAGTTCGCCGTGTCAGCTCGTGAGCGCAGTTTAATTATTCTTTCAGTTTTTGTTGTTTGCCTGCTTTACCTGACCCGACTAGACCATCCGGGGTTTTTGACCCCCGGAGAAGGCAGGTATGCTGAGGCTGCCCACGCCATGGTTCGGACCGGAGACTGGGTTATTCCTCGAGTCAATGGACAAATTCATCTTGAAAAGCCCCCCCTACTGTATTGGTTAGTGGCAGGTTCGTTTTCTCTCAATGGAGCAAGTGAGACAAGTGCGCGAATTGTTTCCGCTTTAGCCAGTTTGTTGACGGGTTTAATGGTTTTCATTCTAGGCAGGCGAATTTATGGACCGATTGCAGGTTGGCTGTCTGCATTTATTTTGCTCTCTGGTGGAACATGGTCTATCTACGGACGCTTCGTCACAACGGACATACCTACAATTGCCTTTCAGGCGCTAGGAATTTGGTCCTATTGGATGGCTTTTAAAACTGGAAAGCGAAGCTATTTGCTATCCATGGGAATTGCTTTAGCGGCATGCACTTTGATACGTGGGTTTCTGGGTGTTGCGATCCCAGTGTTCACAATTTTTGGGTTTGTACTTACCCGTCGCAAGTGGGGTCCTCGCGACCCGCTCGGTTGGTTCTATGCGATTCTTCTGATTCTTGTACTGGTTGTCCCTTGGCATGTCATGTTGGAAATGAAGATGCCGGGATTCCTCCGACACTATTTGGTCGAGAATCACCTGTATCGTTTTGTTGGAGATTATCCTCCCAGGGGTTCAAGTTATTTGTCTTTGGGTCAATTTTGGTTAGCGTCCTTTGTGGGTTATATGCCATGGTCTCTTTTTGTCCCTGCGGCTATTCTCAGTACTTGGCGACGGATTCAAGAAAATGGAAGCCGGCATGAGGGGGAATGGCTTGGTCTGATTTGGGCGGGTTCGGTTTTCCTCATTGTTTCAATTTCTGAGGCCAGGCTAGAGCGTTATTTTCTCCCTGCCTGTCCGGGGCTAGCACTTTGGATGGGAGGTCGGTTATCTCGCTTTGCTGAAGGGGAAATCGCCTTTCGCCCGGGGTGGGTGCTATACGGTCCTGTTTCCCTAATAATTGGTATCGGATTAGTTTTAGCTTGGATGCCTCTTTTCTCTTGGACCCCGCAATTAATTCCCCGAGGAAAAGGTATAATCTTCACTCTCCCCTGGATTGGTTCCTTTTTTGCACTGGGTGGTGTTTTTGCTCTATGGCTATTGGTTCGCCGAGGTATTTTTTCTGGATTTTTGGCTGTTGCATGTGGAACCTTTTTAGCCCTTGCGGGGGCACAGCAGGCGGTAGCTAAGCTCGATCCCTATATCTCAATGAGACAGGTGACGGCTGTGCTTAAATCGCGAAATGACATTCAAGAACGACTTGTTTTGGATGGCCTTCATGAGGTTCATGAAGGGACAGATTCCTATTACGGTCGGAACCTTTATGAGGGACTTGAGTTTTACCTGGGCCGACCGGCCACGGTGTTGCGCAACGTAATGGGAGAGAATGAGGCGAGAGTCCGATGGGATGCCGCCTTCCAACCCTTTATAGTCCCGGAGGATTTCGAAAAGGTTTGGGCTGCGGGTGAACCCACACTTTTAATTACCCGATGGGGTGATATGGCTCGTAGCCTGCTCTTTCATTATCCCCAACGGACCCGGGTGATAAAGATTTTCCCAAGTGTTTGGATACTTTCTAATCACAGTACAAAATGAAGAAATATTTAGTGAAAGGGTTTATATTCGATTGAAATTGCGTCAGACGTTCATCGGGGTGTACCGTTTTTACCCTGATTAAGTTTTGCCGCCCACGATGGAGAGAACCCATGGCGGAGTCAAACAGATCAATCCATCGGTTTCAGGATTGTCGTGTTCTCGTGATTGGGGATTTGATGGCTGACAGGTATACGTGGACCCATCAATCTCCGTCTTTGCAGTCGCCTTTTCCCATTGTTCAGGCTACCCGGGAAGATTATGCTCTGGGCGGCGCTGCAAATGTCGCCCATAACCTTAATGCTTTTGGAGCAGAAGTCTACCTTTGTGGACTGGTTGGCTATGATGATGCCGCTCATTGGTTTAGGCGAGGCTGTAACGAGGCGGGGATAGAAACAAGCGGAATTTTCCCAGTGTCTGGCCGACCGACAACTCAGAAGGTTCGTGTTATGTCGGCAGAGGGATCGGCCCCGGTCCTTCGTGTAGACTACGAGGTGACTGATCCGCCTACCGACTTAGAGATGGCCTCTATGCGAACCTATATTGAGCATTATCTTCCAATGGTAGATGCGGTGGTTGTTTCGGATTACGACAAAGGGATTTTCGGCCATCCGTCCTTTGCACGGGAGATTCTTAGTAAAGGGTCGGATCAAGACAAGTTCACGGTTGTGGAATCTAAGGCACATTTGTTTAAAGAGGTTCACGGGGCGCGCCTTGTCGTTTTAAGTGATGATCAAGCAGAAAATTATTTTTTGCGAGAGATGTCTTCCCTGCCAATGGAGACCGAAATAATGGGAAGGCGTGTTAGGGAGATGCTCGGTTGTGAGGTCTTAGCAATTCTGCGTGGTGAGCGGGAGTTGTGGGTGCACTATCGACAGAACGAAAAGGATGGTAAGGCAGTAGTTTCTCTTGATCCGAGAAAATTTAAGGATTCTACTGGGGTTAAGGATACGGTAACTAGTGCGCTGGCTCTATGTTTACTGGCAGGAAATGAAATTCATAAGGCTGCTGAATTTGCCATTCGCTCTGCCGAGTCTGTTGTCCAGCAGGTTGGCACGGCTACAGTAAAAGAAGAGGATTTAAGGCGACTAATTTAGCATTTCCACATTGCAGTTGTTTGGAGGTTAGTTTAAATCCAAGGGACGAATGAAAAAGGACATCTCAAGTCCGAGAAATTTGATACTGTGAACGCCCATACTTGTAAAGATCTGGAAAAAATCGAAAAGACAATGGTGGTGATGGCGAGGAATGCAGGCGTCCTTCTTTCGAAGAGATTTCGTCAGGGAGTACGACCTGAATTCAAGGATGAAGGGAAAAAGCGAGATCCTGTTACGGAGGCAGATCGGCAAAGCCAGGATTACTTGCGCCAACAGATAGAATTACAGTTCCCTAGCCATGCAATCCTGGGTGAGGAAAAGCTAGACCAGGGAGGAGATAACCCCGAATGGATTTGGATTCTCGACCCCTTGGATGGGACGACTAATTTCATGCGCGGTTTCGAAATTTACGGGGTTTCCATCGGTCTTCTTCATTACGGGCAGGTGGTGGCTGGTGCTATTTTTTTGGCGGGAGGACAGAACGGCAAGGGGCGAGTGTACCATGCTCGAACTGGTGGGGGTGCTCACCGGGATGGAGTAGCCATCTCCGTAGCGAAGGAAGAAAGGCTAGATCCTACGCATTTGGTTTGCCTCCCGGGGAATTACTGGAAGCTCTTCGAAATGCAAAGCCAACTCAAGAAGCAGTTTGGTGAATGGCGCGGGTCCGGTTCCATCGCCAATGATATTGCCCTTACTGCTGAAGGGGTTTTTCACTACGCGTTGTTTGTAGCTCCGAAGATTTGGGATGTTGCGGCTGGTGTGTTGTTGGTTCAGGAAGCCGGAGGCGAAGCCCTCGTTCGACGCTCAAAGGGCACAAAGTGGTACCCACTGAAAAGATTTGGACGTGATCCCCTATCTTTTCCCTCATCCTTACAGGAACTCAGGGAGTGGAAGGGGACAGTCATAGTGGGAAATAACGTGCTTGCTCGGTTCGTAGGAGACAACCTCCGAAGACCTGTGCGAGGTGCCTCGAAATCAAAGCGGCCAGGTCAAAGTGCAAACAAGGGAAAATCTCACACCTAACCACCTCCCTGATTAATCTATACCCCGGTTGAGCCATTCAAACTGTTAGTTCTCTCTCGCCTGAGGTAGAAACTTATTGGTGTAGAGATTCTTCGCTTTGATTCTTTTCTTGAGCGGCGTGTATTTCGTAACAAGATCGACGGTAGCATTCATTTTTTCTTCGTTCATCCACCCTAATCCGTTTCGTTTAACGCCTTCATCAATGAGGAGATTAAGTGCTTCCAAGTAGTGTCTTTTAATAAGTTTTTTGCTCATACCTGGTGCATATCGATAGAAGTTCTCAACGCATTTTTGAGTATAGACTAGACAATGCCCCCACGTTTCCATAACAGATTTCACCCAACGGCGAGCCATGTCAGGTTTTTCACGGATGGTATCTTCGTGAAGGATCAGTCCATTACTATAAACGTCGAATCCCACCTCGGTGTAACGAAATCCTGACAATTCTTTATCTTTGTCTTTTCCCTTGGCCATAGTTGCTATGCCACCAGTGGTGTAATCCACGATGCCATCCACTCGGCCGCTGAGGAGGCTGGGTAGCGTGGCCCCATATTTCATGGTAATCCACTTCACAGAATTGGGGTCGAGGCCCCCTTTTAGGGCAAATGGTGGGAACATGATCCGAGCTGCACTAGCCTTCGGGCTACCTAAATTGTACCCTTTTATGTCTTTGAGGCTTGATATGGCTTTTCCTTTGAGGGTGTAAAGAGCATAAGGTGCTTTGGCGTGAATTACACCAACTTCGACGATCTTGGAACCTGAAGCCCGCGCCGCAACAACCGCACCCGTATCTGCAAATCCAAAGGGGGCAACCTTGGAGGCGATTCGCTTTGAAGTATCGCCACTTCCAAATCCGCGTTCATGGAAGATGTCCAGACCATTTTTTTTGTAGAATCCGAAATCCAAAGCCGCAAAGAACGGCGCGTGTGTTCCGTAAAGGATCCAGTCTAAAAGAAACAATTGTTTAGTTGCCGATGCAGTTCCCGCGAGTAGGATGGCAATAAAGCAGGCTGTGAGAAAATTAGGTATTCGGATCATAATGAACCGGTTTCTCCCTTGTTGAAACAGGAGTGTTGGGTAAAACAAATCTTTGTCAGTTACGGAGATTTCCACTTATACCATGGCTTCCTATGTTTTTGGATTTTGTCATAAGATACTTAAGATTTACCGCTAGTACGCCAGACTTGAATTTACTCGAACAGATTGGATTAAGGAAGGGAAAGCGTATGAAATCGTCTGTCATAACCATTGGGTTCATCGGAGCGGGTATCATGGGACGACCGATGGCCCTCAATTTGATCAAGAGTGGTTTCCCAGTGGTCATTTATAACCGGACCTCGGAAAAGTCGAAGGAGGTTGTCGACGCGGGAGCGGAGTCCAAATCTTCTCCTCGCGAAGTCGCCGAATCTTCCGATGTAATCATCAGTATTGTTACAGATACATCGGATGTGGAAGACGTACTGTTTGGAAAGGACGGCGTTTTAGATGGAGCACGTGAGGGTCAAGTCGTGATTGATATGAGTACTATCTCACCCGACGCAACCTGTGTTTTTGCCGAGCGGCTGGCAGAAAAGGGGGTCGGCATGTTGGATGCCCCTGTATCCGGTGGGGAAATCGGTGCTATCCAAGGAACTTTGACCATCATGGTTGGGGGTTTGGCGGATGTGTTCACTCGCTGCCGGCCAATTCTAGAGGGCATGGGTAAGCGGATCACGCACGTTGGGCCCGTAGGTTCGGGTCAGATTGTGAAGGCTTGCAATCAGATCATGTGTGCTGTGAATCAAGTAGCAGTTAGCGAGGCTCTCTCTTTATGCTGTCGATCAGGCATCGATCCGAATCTCATGCATGAAGTAGTTACGGGAGGAGCCGGAACTTCGTGGGCTCTCGAAAACCTGGGACGCAAGGCTATTGACGGAGATCTGAATCCTGCTTTCATGATTCGTTTGATACAAAAGGACTTGAACATTGTTTCGGACATGGCAAAACGACTAAACCTTCCGTTGCCCGGGATGTCATTGGCTATCCAGCTTTTTCGAGCAGTTGAGACGGAGGCTGATGGGGGCGATCTTGGAACCCAGGCTATGATCAAAGCTTATGAGCGTTTGGGCAGTTTTCAGCTTTTGGACTGACTGGGATCTTTTCGGGGAGGGGGATCTCCCCGTACGGTTGTTTTTGACCTTTTTTTCGGAGCCTGAGTTGGATTTAAAATATTTTCATGTTTGGTTAGAAGGGATTTGCTAGCGTCGTTTTGAAAGCACTCTGCAAACGGGAGACAATAGTGTATCGGCTCGAGTTTGAACAATGGTTTCCAGGAAAATTACGAGAAGTTTTTCTGTTTTTTGCTGACGCTGGAAATCTAGAGCTTCTAACTCCTCCTTGGCTCCGTTTTCGTATCTTGACGCCCCAACCCATTCATTTTTCCCGAGGATCCATCATTGACTATCGGTTGTCCCTGCATGGTTTTCCGGTTAGATGGAGAACAAAAATATTGGTTTGGAATCCTCCTCGGAGGTTTGTCGACAAACAGATCAGAGGCCCTTATCGTCACTGGGTGCATGAGCACCTTTTCACAGAACATGAAGGGGGTACTCTTGTTCGCGACCACATTGACTATGATATGTGGCTGGGTCCACTCGTCCATCAATTTTTTGTTCGAAGGGATTTGGAGGCTATATTTCGCTATCGTCGAGAAATTTTGTCGGACATTTTCAAGACAAGCCCATCTCCCTGAGAAGGTTTTCCCAAGACTCTATTTCGAGTTGGGGGTCAAACATGGGCGCAATAGATTGACAAATGGCTTGAAGACGCTCGTGAAATCCAGGCTCATTTTCTAAACGATTTAGTAGCTTTGCTAGTGTCCGGGTTTCTCCTTGAGGGAAAATCCCCGGATAATTCTTCCCCAGAATCCCTATGGAACCTGAGTTATCTGAGGAAATGACGGGGACCGATTCCACGATGGCTTCTGACACAACGTTGGCCCCTCCCTCCAGTTTCGAGGTAATAACGAGCGCTCGATGGCGAGAAATTTCTCGAAGTGTTTGTCCCCAGGATTTTGGCCCAATCCACTTATAACGATGATTTCTTTTCATCTCGGCTTGGGCCCTTGCGAGCATCTTTTCGTTTGAGCAATCGCCCAGATGAATAACCCGGAGTTTGGAGGATTTAGATAAGAGACGAGAGGCCATGGCTGCTCGGAAGGGATCTTTTTCAGGCCTCAGATTGGCTACAACGCAAACATCAAAGCCTTTTTTCGGAGGGTTTGCCATGCGTTTTTTCCCCTCTAGTGATTGGAGTATTACTCGCGTTTTTTTTCTGAGAGAATGGGGAAGGTTGGCGCTCCCGTTCGGGTGAAGTACGATGAGCCGGTCAGCTAGTTTGAGGACTCGCTGAGCAGAAGAATGATAGTAGATATCTCGATATAAATCCGTTCCCGTCAAGCAAACGATAATGGGTTTTTCAGGATACTGACCATGGGCGTTCAAGATATGTTTGGCGTTTCGCCATGCGTGCAAACCGATGATCAAATCGTAGGGGGAATTATCCAGGCTATGCTTCACCCGGACTTGATGACCTAGGAGCCGCAGTATACGGCTCCACCGGTTTGCCGTAATTTGATTCCCAGATACCCGGAACGGGTTAGCGGGAGTGATGATTTGAATTCGCATGGAAAATTTTCCGGATCTTGTCCTCTGAAGAAATATTCCGCTCTATATTAATGGTACCAGAATAAAGGGAAAATTTTCAGATCCTGCGTCTGCGGTCTAAAATAGATAAAAGTCGAAAGCTGTTCCTGCCGATGTGGAGGTTTGTGACTTATGTCGAAACGAAAAACTCCTAGTGGAGCCGAGTTGGCGAATTTGGTAACAGATGCAAGGGAGAAAAGTCTTGCATTGCTTGAAGGCCTCAGCGATGAGCAGATGCTCGGTTCGCCGATTAGTATTGTTAATCCACTTTTGTGGGAAATTGGGCATCTTGCTTGGTTCGCAGAACGCTGGATTCTCCGACATCTGCGCAATGAGAAGCCCTTACTTCACCAAACCGATATGTTTTATGACTCAATGGCTGTCCGCCATGATACACGCTGGGACTTACCACTGCCTACGAAACAAGAAACCCTAGACTATATGAAACGAGTCCTAGACCGAGTTGTAAAGATAATTGGGGATCAGGAAAGTCCAGGCGAAGATGATTTGTATTTCTACCAGATGGTGGGATTTCATGAATACATGCACGCCGAAGCTTTTACCTACACTCGCCAGACTCTGGAATATCCGTCGCCTTTAGCCTTAACGGAAGCGGATATACCAGGAATCGAAGAGATAGGCGGAGGTCCATATCCCGGTTATGTGCAGGTTCCGGGAGGTATGTACATGCTTGGTGGTACTCCAGATATGCCTTTTGTTTTCGATAATGAAAAGTGGGCCCATCCGGTGGAAGTTGAATCTTTTCAAATAGCTCGTGCTCCCGTAACTAACTCTGAGTATGCTGAATTCGTTGATGACGGAGGTTATGAAGATAAAGAATTGTGGAGTAACGAAGGGTGGTCTTGGAATCAGTTGGAACAAGTCCCACACCCTGTTTACTGGAAAAAGTCTTCAGATAGATGGAAACGACGAAATTTTGATCAAATTGTTTTTTTGGAGCCAAACCATCCAGTCGTAAATATCAATTGGTTCGAAGCAGAGGCTTATTGTCAGTGGACGGGGCGACGATTACCGACAGAGATAGAGTGGGAGCTGGCAGCCTCCGCTGAGCCTGCTCCGAATGGAAACAGATTTACCTCGCGGAAGCGGATATTCCCTTGGGGGGATATTCCAGATCCATCAAATTATGCCAATCTTAATTCCCGTTACCTTGGATGTGTGGAGGTGGGTGCTTTTGCAACTGGGGACAGTTCTTTTGGTTGTCGGCAGATGATTGGGAACGTTTGGGAGTGGACAGCTAGTACTTTTGAACCTTTTCCCGGGTTTGTTCCCGATCCTTATAAGGACTATTCTCAGCCGTGGTTTGGCACCCGCAAAGTTTTGCGCGGTGGGTCTTGGGCGACAAGAGGTGAAATGATCAGGAACACATGGCGAAATTTCTTTACCCCGGATCGTCGCGACGTTTTTGCGGGATTCCGTACTTGTGCCAAGCCTTGAAATTGAAGCGGCACTTATCAAGTACCTTTGTTCGGATTACTTCCTACCCATGAGCCATAAACGACCTGTTTTGGAAGCGCGTAACGTCAACGTTATCTATCCTGCTACAGAGCGATCCGGAGATGTAAGTTCTGTTGAGGCCCTGAAGGGTGTCAACCTTGTTGTCAAAGAGACTGAGACGGTAGCACTTTTGGGGGAGAGCGGTTCGGGAAAAAGTACTTTGATGAAATTGTTCAATAGACTGGTCGAAGTAACAGAGGGGTCCGTTAAAGTCTCTGGGAAGGATGTTTCAACGCAGAATCCCATTCATCTTAGGCGACAAATGGGATATGCCCAGCAGGAGGGCGGTCTACTTCCTCATTGGACGGTTGCCCGAAATATTGACCTTGTTCCTACTCTGTTGGGGTGGGGCCCCGATCGATGCCGGCTTAGGCGTCGTGAGTTACTTCAGCTTGTTGGACTTCCTGATCCGAAATTTGAGAAACGCTTTCCTCGGGAACTGTCTGGAGGACAACGTCAAAGAGTCGCTATTGCCCGGGCCTTGGCCGCAGATCCCGATATTGTGCTTTTAGACGAGCCTTTTGGTGCACTTGATCCCATTACGCGTGCCGACCTCCAGCAGGAGTTTATGAGACTCCGATCCAGTATGAGAAAGACCGTTCTCCTTGTGACTCATGATGTAAAGGAAGCGTTTTTACTAGCTCATCGCATTGCCGTTATGCAGGGGGGTAGAATTTTGCAGGTAGATGTACCTTCTGCCCTATGTGATGCGCCAGCAACGGGATATGTTCGACAACTAATTGAACATGCACTGAAGGTCCCTGAGGGCGGAAAAGGCGGGGAGAAGGGAAATTGAACTTTCATTTCCGATCCCTCCGGCTACTCACGTACATACTCTTTTTCTTTTTAATTTTCCTTTGTCCGTCAAGAGTGAAGGGGTCGGGCCAACAGATCGTTGTGGGTTCAAAAAACTTCGCTGAAAATCGATTGCTTGCTGAGATGTTCTCTCAGATGATTGAGAACAAAGCAGGGCTCCGTGTAAAACGCCGGTTCAATATGGCAGGGACACAGATTCTCTTCGAGGGCCTCAGAACCGGGGCTCTAGACCTTTATCCAGAGTATACAGGTACTGGTTTAGTCTCTATTCTCAAGATGCCCGCGAAGGGAACCTCTTTCGAAGTTCTGGCCCTAGTTCGGCGAGAGTTTTTGGAAAAGTGGAAACTGGTCTGGCTTGCACCTCTCGGATTTGAGAATGCTTATGAAATTGCGGTTCGGGGGGACGTCGCTGAAACTTACGGACTTCGCACCATTACGGATCTCGCCCGGGTGGGAAATTCCCTCAGGGCTGGATTTGGATACGAATTTGTTGGGCGGCCCGACGGACTAGCCGGGCTTCAGAGAACATATGGGTTGCAGCTGCTATCCGTCCGCCGGTTTCAGCAAACCATGAAGTACAAAGCGGCTACCGAAGGTAAGGTTGATGTCATTGACGTTTACACCACGGATGGACGAATATCTAAGAACGATTTGGTCATTCTTCAAGACGACCAGTCTTTTTTCCCACCTTATGAGGCGGCCCCACTGGTACGCGAAGAAACCCTTAAGCAATATCCGCAAGTCGGGAGCACTTTGTCGCTCTTGTCAAATCTGTTAAGTGCAGAGTCAATGAGATTATGGAACCGTCGTCTCCAAGAGAACAAGGAGCCGGTTTCACGCGTAGCGAAAGAAGCACTGGCTGCTCTCGGACTGATTGGAGGGTCAACTCATCAGAGACCCGAGAGCGGTCGAATGTCGGGTTTGATGACCCACCTTTGGAAAGACCGGGCTCAACTAGGCGCGCGTACGTTGGAGCACCTAGGAATCGTGTCTGTTTCGCTCCTATTGGCGGCTCTAGTTGCTATCCCGTTGGGTTTGATTCTAGAACGTTATGGCGAATTCGCCGAGGTGATTATTCGAGTTGTTGGTGTGACCCAGACGATTCCATCGATTGCCTTACTAGCCTTTATGATTCCGTTACTGGGAGTGGGGGTGAAGCCGGCCATCGTAGCACTTTGGATTTACGCTCTTTTCCCAATTGTCCGCAACACCTACACTGGGGTGTGTTCGGCAGATCCTTCCTCCGTGGAATCGGCTTTGGCGCTTGGAATGACACCGGGGCAGGTATTGTACAGGGTCAGGCTACCGTTGGCGGCACCGGTTATTATGGCAGGTGTTCGTACTTCAGCCGTGATCAGTTTAGGTACAGCAACGCTAGCAGCGTTTATTGGTGCGGGCGGATTGGGAGAGCCGATTGTCACGGGTCTTCAGCTTACGGATACAGCATTGATCCTATCAGGAGCATTGCCCGCGGCCGCTCTTGCTTTGTTCGTGGATGGTTTGTTGGCATTGGTCGAACGGGGTTTAGAACCTCGAGGTCTATCGGTTGGAAGGTAGCCTAACTATTAACACCTCATTTTATTTTTTAAATGGACTATTACGTAGAATATCACTGACAACCGGGGCCAATACGAATTTTGGCTGAACCGATGTACGGGGATTCTCGATGTGACGGTTCCAATCAAGGTTCAATTTCGTAGCGTCACCATCATGTTTATCACGAATATCATTGTGACTATCGGATTGGTCATGATTGCTCCCTTATTGCCAATTTTCGCCCAACGGGCGGGTGCCTCCGGTGCCTGGATGGGTGCATTATTTGCAGTAGATATGGTGGCTCGAACAATTACTATGCCCATTTGTGGACGTGCATCCGACCGTTTGGGACGGAAGCCATTTTTGTTAGCGGGGTTAGCTTTGTTTATAGTTGCGACATTGGGCTTTACAGTAGTTTCAGATCGAATTCTTCTTCTGATTGTTCGGACATTTCAGGGTGTAGGTGCGGGAATGGTGATTCCTGTTCTGATGGCGTACTTCGGCGAGTTTGCCTCCTCCCGTCGTGAAGCTTTCACGATGGGGACTTTGAACATCTCGTTTTTCGGTGGGTTGGCTTTAGGTCCATTTATTGGAGGATTGCTAGAATCCCGATTTACTCTAGAAGCGCCTTTTTATTTTTTAGCGATAATTGGAATTCTAATTGGTTTGGTTATCTTGTTTTTCTTACCAGAATCGGCTACATCCGGGGGTGTAGAGGGGTTAGGAGGGAGGCCAAGCTCTCGACTAAGCCGTCCTACTTGGAAGGAGGTACTCGCTCGCAGACCCCTCAGACGCCTCTGCGCCCACCGCTTCCTTGTTTCCTTCGGGATTTCGACGGCCTGGGCATTTGTTCCGCTCTATGCTGTCAGCAACCTCGGTCTTTCGACCTATGATGCCGGGATTGCCCTGGGAGGAGTAACTTTTTTCACTGCGGTGATTATGTCTCCAGGGGGGTATATTGCGGATCGTGTCAACCGTTGGATCCTAATGGCAGTGGGTACCATAGTGCTTGCTGTTTGCTTGTCAGCGATAACCTTGACCTCTGGATTTTGGGGACTTGCGTCCGTGTGCGGGTTGATTGGTCTTACTCAGGGATTCTATATGCCAGCGGGGTATGCCTTAATGGTTGAGCAGGGACGAGAGATGGGTATGGGTGCAACCCTCGGGCTATACTCAACCTCCCTTACTTTTGGGCTCGGAGTAGGACCTTTGGTTTCTGGGATTTTAGTGGATGAGTTGGGGTTGCGGACTGCTTTTTTTATCAGTGGGCTGTTAGCCCTTATTGCATCAGGTGCTGTTAGAGGGGAAAATTTAAAGGGTACTTGTAAAGGAGAGGATAAAATTGCTGCTCGGTAATTTTTGTCTCAATGCCTACCTCCCAAAATTTTCTTGACAATTATCTAATAGGGCTAGCATTGTTGAGAGTAGTTACACCGTATCTCATAACCCTATTTCACGTAGCCTAGCGGTCTGTATTAAGGGAGGGTAAACCATGACGGATACAAAGCCTTTTTTGAAGCTAACGCACGAAGGGGCCATGAAATTGCTGCAGGCGGCCGTTAAAAAAGCGGAAGATATGGAACAGCCTCAGTGCATAGCCGTGGTAGATGATGGTGGTCACTTGTTGGCCTTCGTTCGGATGGATGGGGCCAGGGTCTTAAGCATTGATTCTTCGACCCGAAAGGCTATGACAGCTGCATCCAGTCGTATCCCAACTTCTGGTGTTTCTAAGGATAACGAGCTCAAGCTTGCACACGCGACCAGTGGCAAACTGACGAATCTCAAGGGGGGACTTCCAATCATCATCGATGGGCATTGTGTCGGAGGGATTGGAGTTGGTTCAGGGACTGGCGAGCAAGATCTTGAAGTCGCTCGGGAGGCTCTCAAGGTTGTTGATGGGGCACAAAATTTTGACTTAAAAGCGTAGGGTATTTGTGATTTAGATTTAAACCCTCGGTAGGTTTTCCGTCGTATAGCTTTGCCTGTACTTATTGCCATCCAGGATGCCATCCGAATTGAGAGAGAATGCCCCGCAGGTAGGCGATTTGACCGGTATGCTGGATGATCTCTGAAGCTAATAAAGTTAGTTGGTGCCCCATCGCTTTGGAACCCGCCACTTCGCGTTTCATCTCGCGGTCGAAATCCCTGTCTGTGCAGGCCAGAAAGAAACGGACTGTTTCCTTTCGGACTGCGGACTTGTAAGCCATGAGAGTTTTTAAATTCGGGATTTCAAATGTTCCTGCTGCCTCGGGCGTAAACCCGTAGCCTGTATACTCCGGATCTGCGGATTTTCGAAACTTTTTGTGCCATCCTTTTTTGATCCAAACTTGATCCCGTTCTTCAAATTCTGAGATGACGTAGTCCTCTTCTCTTGACATATGCCACAATATGAACTGAGCGGGATTTGCTTTCGAGTTGGGACGATACTTTAAGTCCATCGCTGACATTTTTTCCACGGCAAGATCAAGGGTGTGTTGCGAACGTTCGAGAACAGCGATGAAAAATTCGGGCGCATCCATCGTTGGGGGTCTCCAAATAAATTTTTATCGGAAAAGGTACAAAGCGATTTGGAAGTTTTGCTATGTAGGGGTGGGTAATAAACGGAGGAGTTCTATTTTTACAGCTTATGCGTTTTTTGATATCCTCAAATCCTTAAGACTCAACTGAAGAGTTTTCTCCCCCTTCCACTGATTGATTTCAAGCTCGAACGCCACATCAATGGATAAATCTGGCTCTGAAAGAAAATGGAGGTATTCTTCTTTTCCCATCCCAAATCCTATGGTTTCCACGGAGTGGCCGGATTTGGGATCGTGAAGTTTAAGTTTCAGATGATGTCCTTCTTTGCCCACAGTCCGGATTCCCCCAATTACCTTTAGTCCTTCCGACCAGAATAGGGGTCGAGAATTTCCTGGTCCGAAGGGGGCCATTCTTTCTAATGCCTCGAGAGTATCCAAAGTAAAATCTGGAAGCTCCAAACGAGTCTCAATTTCGAGGGCAGGGATTGGAGCTGGTTGAGGCATTAGTTTATGATGGATTTGTGAAAACCTTTTGACAAAGTTCTTTATCTGAGCCTTTTTAATCGTCAAGCCAACCGCTAGCTTGTGTCCTCCGAATTTTTCAAGAAGATCAGAGCATTCGGTCAGGGCCTTTTGGAGGTGAAAGTTGCCAACCGATCGCCCAGAACCAACTCCTTTTTCCCCAGCTATTCCTATGAGAATTACCGGATTATTGAATTCTTCCGTTAATTTTGATGCCACAATACCCAAAACACCTGGGTGCCATCCATCTCCTTCCATAACAATTGGTCTGTCCGTCCTTACACTGTCGAGGAGAAGTCGCCTTCGGACTTCATCGTAAATGCGATTCTGTAGGGCTCGACGTTCTGTGTTGAACTGATCCAATTCTGATGCAAGCTGGGTTGCCTCATCAGGATCGGTTTCAAGAAGGAGGGCAAGAGCCTGGCCCGCTTTGTCCAAGCGCCCCGCGGCGTTGATGCGGGGCCCCAGTTGAAACGCGACTTGTCCATAGGAGAGGCTAAGGGCTCCAGAGAGAGTTGCAGGTGATGTTCTTGCAGTGCGCAGTAAGGATTTAAGGCCTGGTCGGGTGGAAGAGGCTAACTCTCTCAGACCATGGCGCAGTAGTATTCTATTTTCACCTTGGATATCAACGACATCGGCGACCGTAGCAAGTGCTACCAGATCGAGAAATCGCCTGAGGTTTGGAAATGCACCCGTCCAGCCTATGTCTCGGAGTCTGCGACGAAGGCCCATTAGAAACTTAAATGCGATTGCAGTACCACAAAGCGATTTGTTGGGATATTGACAGCCCGGTTGGTGGGGATTCACAACGGCGTAGGCCGGGGGGAGTTCTGTAAGAGGTTGATGGTGATCTGTAACAATCACGTCAAAGTTGTCTCGGACGGCAGCCTCTACCTCAGCTATATTCGTGATTCCACAGTCGACAGTAATGAGAAGTCCGCCGCCTTTTTGCGCTAAAGAGCGCAGGGTTTCCTGGTTAAGGCCGTATCCCTCGTCGATCCGACTCGGAATATGACTTTCAACATTTAGACCCAGTGAACGCAAGCACTGGACAATCAATGCGGTTGCGCAAAGGCCATCCACATCGTAATCCCCGTACACGACAATTCTTTCGTTTTCCATTATGGCGTTTACTGTGCGATCAACCGCTCGTTGCATGCCAGACATCAGGAAGGGGTCAAGAAGCCCGTCGATGGATGCGTCGAGGTAAGTCTGAGCTGTTTCAAGTTGTGTATAACCACGGTTCCAGATGAGATTTGCAACGATAGGGGGAAGGTCCAGAGAGTGGGCAAGTTTCTCTGCTTCGATGGGCGCAGCTTTCGCTACTCGCCAGGGGAAGCGACCGCCTCTTATTTCTTGGTAGCTTTTTGCAGGGTCGTCGAGCGGAGGTATCATTGTCTTCGGTGAGTGGCTCGTTTGCGGACAATGGTCCGCCGATCAAGTCGCACAAGCTCTAGTGTGATTCGATCCTGAAGTTGCCTCATTTGCCAATGAGGACATCGGCTTCCATTCATTAGAATCGAAAACGCGATAACATCACCGTCCATGCTAAAAGCATAACCCGACAGTGTGTCAACGCCGTTCAGGGTCCCCGTTTTTGCGCGGATTCGTCGTTCGGCTAGAGTGTCGTCGAGCCGATTTCGAATTGAGCCATCGACCCCCATGACAGCGAGTGATGCCACAAATTCGGGTCGGAACCGGATGTCATCGTACATGTTGGTTAGTACGCGTACCAACTGAGCCGGGCTAACCCTGCTTTTCCTGGAAAGCCCAGCCCCGTCGTCCACGATAAAAGTTCCAGTTTTGTATGCGAGGCGATTCATGTAGTGTCCTATTACAGAGATCCCTTTGGCTCGTGTCCCAGGTGGCCCTTCAATTTTAGCACCCAGCGTTTTCAAGACTTGTTCCGCAATAAAGTTATTACTCCACTTGTTTAGGTCTCTGAGAATTATAGAGAGAGTCTTCGACTTATGTTTTGTCAACAAGTTAGCGGTTTTAGGGGTTTTCCCTTTTCGGATATTTCCAGTAACAGTAATTCCCTCTGAGAAAAGAAATTCGCGGAAAGTGTGTCCTAGATAAAGAGTTGGGTTCGTAATGCTAACCCAGAATTGTCGTCCCTTGCTTCTAATAGGTAATCGACCCTCCAGTGTGATCATGTCCCCGTTGGCGTGCGATGTCCTTCGGATCCGAAGATTCGCTTTTCGTCTTCGTCCGACTGTCTTGGATTTATTAACCAGTTGGATGTAGTTTGATTTTGGATCTACGGTGGCGTGAGTGAGCTTACCAATAATTTGGTTGGGTTTGACATAAAGGCTCAGCGTGTTGAAATTTAAGGATGCGGCACCATTGGGAGCCTGATAGGGTTTGTGCCCATGCCCTGCTTTTGTGCCGGGAACGAAACGTTCCGTATCGAAATATGTATCATCCACAAACAAGTTTCCGTTTACCTTCCGGAGGCCGCGCAATCTCAACTTACGGACGAGCAACCAGAGTTCTTCACTCACGAGGCTAGGATCTCCAAATCCCTTCAAATACATGTCTCCCTTTAGGATCCCAGACGAGACTTTACCTGTATGGTAAACATTAGTTCTGAATTGGAAATTGGGTTTGAGATAGTGAAAGGCAGCGGCTGTTGTCATGATCTTGATATTGGAGGCTGGGATAAATAGTTCATTGCCTCGGAGGTCATAAAGTGCCTCTTTGGAACTTAGCGAGAAAGCCCGGATACCAACTTGGTTTTTACGGAGGCATGATTTCTTGAGATGAGTTGCCATTCTCCGTTTAAGGATTGGGATCCCACGAGGCCGGGATGGGGTCAGCCGTACCTTTTGAGAATTTTTCCCCTTGCTATCCGCTGAACTCATTCCTGTTTGTGTGGCGAATAAGACAATACACAAACCCACCAGGAAGGCATTGTTTCCTAATCTCAGTTGAAAAATTTTCATTGACGCGTTCTCAGGTTTTCGTTGTTGAGGACTTTTTGCAGGGCAAAGGATTTTTTAACAAGCTTACGATTACCAGTCCGAACAAGGCGGCCAGAGCATTTAACCCCACATCACGTATGTCCCCAACCCGGTTTGGCAACATATACTGAATCCATTCGTCCAATGTTCCAAAAACCACTGCAAACCCCCAGACGGCGAATCGCAATAGCCAGTATTCCAGACGAGGCCAGGTCGATTCGGCGCATCGACAAGCTAGAAAACTTAAAAATCCATATTCAAAAAAGTGGATTTGTTCAACTGGGGTATCAACAAACCGAAAAAACTGAAAGAAAATCAAAAAACAGGCAACTAGGACAGAGCCTCTCCACCAGTTCCATTGATTTCGTTTGATCAAGACACGTATTACCTTGAAGGCGAACAAAATTGCTGCCAGAAATAGCACAATTATTAAAATAGTAGCTGCCGATCTTCCAATCCAACGGCGTATTGTCGTCCAGATTAAGGGGGTGAGGGGTAAGGTCACCAGGATAAAAGACGTGTAATAGACGAGAAAAGACCATCGAGAGAGAAGAGGCCTTATTGGGACATGAGCGAGACTCAGATTTTACTACAACCTGAACATCGTACTGACTAGATAAAAATACAATTAACCAAACGGCCCTTGAGATCATGATAGAGGTGAGCTAGCAAAAGTTCAAGAGAAGTTAGAATTAAAGGAGAGAAATTCAGGATACAATGAAAAAGGAGCTCACTAATTATCACTCGGCCCTATTGTGTTGGGAAAGAGTGATATCTACCGTCAGAAGAAGGTATTCAAGGGTCAGGCAATAGAAAAGGGGGTTGCATGTCACAAGAACTCGAAGATCTAAAAGAGAAGTTGGTCTTAGCGCACAGAATTATGGCTGCGGCCGGGGTTCTTCAAATGAATTTGGGCCATGCTAGCGTAAGGCTTCCCGAAGGCAATCGCGTCTTAATTCTTGGCCACCTGCACGACGTTGGAAAGGTATTCGAAACGGCTACGGTCGATGATTTGAGTGTTATGGACCTTGAGGGGAATCATCTGGAGGGAGATTTAGAGCCGCCCGGTGAGCGATACATCCATTCTGGGATTTATCGGTTACGTCCTGATGTGCATGCCGTGGTTCATGCCCACCCATTTTCAGCTGTTGCTTGTACGATCGCCGGTCAGGAGATCTTTCCAGTTGGACACTGGGGAACAGTGTTCGCACCGAAGGTTCCGGTTTACCCTAGCTCTGAGCAAATTGAATCGCTGGAGATGGGCGAGGATATCGCCAAAGTTATGGGAAATTCGTCTGCTGTTATGCTATCCCACCACGGAGCGGCCACGAGCGGAAAGTTTCTGGAACAGGCCGTTGCTGTGATGCTGAGTTTGGAGCACGCTGCCAAGCTTATTGCGGAGGCATGTAAAATGGGGACACCTGTTCCGCTTCCTCGTGAACAAATCGAAAGTCCCAAAGCAGTTAATCTGGACCGTCCCTCATTTTGGCAAAATCCTTGGGCGTTTTGGTCCTCGATCGTTACCTGAACCTTTCAAAATGAGATTCTCATGATTTGGACCAATATACTTCACCCGGTTTAGGCTAACTTGAAATAGACTGGAGGCTCGAGGGGCGAAGTTTTCTGTGATAGAGAGAAGTGCTGTTGCATCCTAGTCTGTTGAGGAATAAATTATCAACGTGGAGTCGGAGGAGTGAGCGTAGAGCTCGAAGTTGAATTGAAATTAGACACGGGAGGGTATAGGAAAAATGGCTCAAGAAGGTTTTGGCGTTCAATCTACTACCGGGGTTCGCTCGCAGGTTCAGGAGCAGGCGGCGGTGTTCTTGCGGCAGGTTTACTGGTGGATGACCGTCGGCCTCTGTGTCACGGGATTTTCGGCCTGGATGGTCGCAGCTTCGGCTGGAATGCAGCGACTCATATTTGGGAATAATCTGGTTTTCTTTGGGCTGATTATTGTCCAACTGATCATGGTTTTTAAACTTAGCGCCAGGGTGCAAAGGTTGTCTGTTCAGGGTGCGGTGGGGATGTTTCTGGCCTACTCGCTACTTATGGGCTTAACTCTGTCGTCCATTTTTATGATTTATACGACCAGCTCGATTGTGGGTGTCTTTTTTATTACGGCTGGCACGTTTGGGGCAACCAGTCTCTGGGCCTATAAGACAAAACGTGATTTGTCGTCGTGGGGAAGCTTTTTCTTTATGGGTCTGATTGGGATTGTGATAGCGTCCCTTGTCAACTTATTTTTGCAAAGCTCAGCGCTTCAATGGGCAATTAGTTATATTGGTGTATTAGTTTTTGTTGGTTTAACAGCCTACGATACACAACAGATTACGCTGATGGGGGCACAGGGTTTTGGGGATGAAGCAACTGCTAAAAAGTCAGCAATCAATGGCGCCTTGAGACTCTACCTCGACTTTATAAACCTCTTCATTATGTTACTTCGAATCTTTGGTGGCAGGGACTAGCTTTTTTGAAAGATGTTGTGATGGGACAGACCTCCGGAGCCTAGAAAATTCATAACATCTCCGGTTGGTTTTTTCGAGCTAGTACTTAATTTATCGGTAAGGCTTTGGTGAGTCTCTCATGCTATTTAAATCATGCCTTGCTCAGCGTTTTCGACTGCACGGATTAGCGCGCGCCCTTTGTTGATGGTCTCCTCGAATTCACGTTCGGGTATGGAATCTGCTACGATGCCCGCGCCTACACCGAGATAGGCCCGGCCGTCTTTGACGACTAGTGTGCGGATGGCGATGCAAGTGTCCATGTTCCCTGAAAATGAGAAGTACCCAACTGCACCTGCGTAAGGCCCACGCTGAACGGGTTCGAGTTCCTCAATGATCTCCATCGCCCGGACCTTGGGAGCTCCCGAGACAGTTCCTGCTGGAAAACATGCTCGCAAAACGTCATAAGCGTCACACCCCTTTTTTAACTTCCCCTGAACATTGCTCACGATGTGCATCACATGGGAGTAGCGCTCAATAAGCATAAGTTCGTTGACTTCCACGGTTCCCCTCTCTGAGATTCGCCCTAAGTCGTTGCGTCCCAGATCGACTAGCATGATATGCTCTGCGCGTTCTTTTTCGTCTGAGAGGAGGTCTTTTTCAAAAGCCTGATCTTTTTCAACCGTGCTGCCCCGTGGACGTGTACCTGCAATCGGTCGAACTTCCACCTGATGTTCTTCAAGGCGGACCAGAACTTCCGGTGACGATCCGACAAGTTTTAGTGATCCGAATTGGAGAAAGAACATATACGGAGAAGGGTTGATCGTCCGAAGAGACCTGTATATGTCAAAGGGATTAGCTGATACTCCCGCACTGAGCCTTTGGGCCAGGACTACTTGTATGGCTTCTCCTGCATGAATCTTTTCACGGGCTTTGGCCACAGCCATTTCAAAAGTGGACCTATCTTTGAAGCTTGATGACCAATCCGATAATCCCGGAGCTTTCTGACCTTTAGTAGCAGAATCGGCTAAGATTCGTAGGGGTTTCCTTAGTTGGCCAATAATTTTCTCAATTCTTTCGATGCCTTCCTGATAGGCCGAACGGATTTCTCCGTCACTCAGCTCACGGATACTGACGTTGGCAACGACTTTGATTTTCTGGGTGACATTGTCAAATACTAATAGTGCATCCGTAATCATAAACTGAGCGTCTGGTAGCTTGAGATCGTCCTCTGTATGATTGGGAAGGCGCTCGAAATGTCGGACCATATCATAGGAAAGATATCCAACCGCACCGCCATAAAAACGCGGGAGGCCGTCCACGGGTACGGGTTGGTATCCGGCCATTAGGGCCTTCAGCGCATCGAGCGGATCTCCTTCTGTTTCTATGGATTCAATTTGTCCATTTTTCTCAACAGTAATGGCCTTTCCTTTTGTTCGGATGATCGTCGCGGCACCAGCACCAAGGAAGCAATACCGTGCCCATTTTTCTCCCCCCTCGACGCTTTCAAGGAGGAAGGCATTTTCCGCCCCTTCTGAAATTTTCAAAAAGGCGGAAACTGGAGTTTCTAGGTCTGCCAAGATTTCCCTGTAAACAGGGATCAGATTACCTTGTCGTGATTTATTTAGAAATTCTTTCTGAGATGGATAGTACATGAGTTTCGCCGAAATAATTTATACTCTAAAAAAAAGGCCGTGGGCTGAACTACCCACGGCCTTTTGGAATCCGAAAATTGACTCTGGCTACGGGCGTACCTTCCCCTTCTCTTTTTTGCACCACCAAAGCTCTTCGCCCACTAACCAAATTGTCATAATTAAATTCACCCTCACTCTCTTGGAGTGGAACTCTACGCCTTCCGGACCGAACTGTCAACTATCGCGATCTCCTCTCCACCCACCAATGAAATCAAACCGTTAGCAGGATAAGATTCAGCGAGTTGTGGCTCAGTTCCATCGCGTAACCTCATAGACCGAGTGGTGAGTTATTATTTCAAAGACGTTGAATCTCAGTCGAACCAGAAGCTCATGCCCGCATAAGGATTTGTGACATAGCGATCTAGTCTGGCAAATTCCTTATCAAACCTACGAACAGCGTCTTCATGTTCTAAATTTCTAATTGGTTGCGGTTCCAATGAAAAAATCCGAGCAAGCCGTTTCCCATTTTCGCGGATGTACCCTACTAAATGATACTTTTGAAGTAGGATCCGAAGGTCGTCGGACATGAAATACGGAGTCGTAACCGGGGGGATATCATCGAGTATAACGAAGTAATCCACCGGAGGCTTTGGTCCGAAATTGTTGCCTTCGAATAACCGCTTACGTTTAGGATCTCCGCAGGAACAAAGTACTGTTCCCAAATAGAATTCTCCAAGTCGCGGGTATTTGTTGATGTATACGCGTGCATCCGATTTGCTGAATTTTCGAATCCAGTAACCAGCAGATTTTATAGCCCGGAGTTGTCGGTCACTTCCTACGGCGCCCTGTGTGTCAGCTACGTTGTACCATTTTTCGGATGGTGTCTTTGCCCCTAGGTTAACAACCATGGATCCAGAGAGGGCTTCGGCGGTAACAAATATTGCAAATGCGACCGTCCAGGTACGGATCCAAAGACTTTGAGATTGAAGTCCCCGAGTGATCCAGTGGGCAACTAGTAGAAAAACAGGAATTCCACATGTGGCGATTAGGTGGACCTCCTGTGCAGAGAAGACGATCAAAAATGGCAAGCCCAATAATATTATCCACCAGATTTGTAGACCCAAAATATTAATTTGGAACAGTTGGCGTAAATTTTGCAAAAATGCTGCGAGTGCAGTCAATATAAGTAGGTAACCAAATGAGTTTCCAAATACTCTCAATATGTCTGGGTGGATGGCTATTGGCCGTTTGTGACCAAAGGACCAAGCGAGTAAACCCAATAATTCTCCCCGTTGGAGTGCAACTGCGAATAAGCCGAACTGAAAGAGGACAAAGAGTAGAGGAATAATTCCCCACCAATTAAGAGATGTTTCCTTTAAGAATTCCATCAATCGGTGGATGAACAATTTTGGTCTGTCGCCTTCCCTGTGAAAATTGACCAAACCGAAATACAACAAAATCAAAATGGTAAATGGAAATCCGTTGTTGAACAGAATTTCAAAAGTTAAAAACAAGCATAGGAGTGCCGCCCATGACTTCCGTTTGGTTTTAAATAGTTGGTTGGCAACCAGGAATAAGAAAACCTGATTGACAAAAATTCCCATCATCGGGTGGTTGATTCGAGATATTACGCCGTGGTAGGGAGCTACAGTTGCCAGGATGGCGGCCAAAAGGCCTGTTGGTTTGCCAAACCACTGATTTCCGAGGCAATAAATACCCAGTATGGAGAGTAGTCCGCAAATTACGTATGGTAGGAACAGAAAAAATTCTCGAAGTGAAACCCCCAACAGGTTGAGTATTTCCAGGTTAATGAATTGGATTAGCGGGCTGCTTGCACCGTTGTAGTAGAGAAAGAGTTGAACGAAAAAATTTTCCGCCCAGGCCCCAGTAGCAAAAAAATGGGATTGTGTTAAACGAAATCCTGCTAAGAGGGGATTAATCTCGTCGTGGTTGGAATTTATGACCCGGCCGAGTCCAGTGAGTCGGATCCAGGTTGCAGTTCCCAAAAATGGGATGAGGATCCATCCGCCATATCGGACTAGGATATGCGAAACCATGTTGGATTTCTCAGCCCTTCCGTCCGAATTCGTACTCATCCAATACTTTGACGGCACTCGTTTCCTTTTCGTGGAACTTTCGAGTATGGACCCCGATTAAAACTGCTAAAAGAGCTAAGCCTCCTAGGCCTGGTCCACCCAGTACCTTCCAGTCGTCCAACGAGGCCGAAAGCGGAACATTTCGGATCAGGTCAAGCAACCCCATGGGTACCGGTGGGCTCATCATGAAATATGCCAAAATTAAAAGGGTCGCCCAGCAACCGCGGGAAAAAGCCCGACCGGGGGAAGGCCTTTCCCGGAATAAATGGATCGCCGCTGCAGAAATTCCAGGTAAGGTTAGAGCAAGATAATATGTTTGATTCCGGTTGACGAGCATTACCATTACAGCTAATAAGATTCCGCACTCAACTGCTAAAGGTCCAGCACGGGAAGGGGAAAATCGCTTGAAAGCGTAGATCGCCAGAAAAGAAAAAGCTATGAGATTAATCCAACTCGCTAACCGCCGAACCCTTTTCGAGTCCTTGATGACGAGAAAAAGGTCTGATTTTCGTTTTTCGAGGAAGACTCTCTGAACAAGGTTAACTAGAGATTGGTTGTTTGCGTGTGTCATCCGATGACCTTCACCAAAAGTCATGTCCTGGTATTCCCGTAAAGTGGTAGAGTTTGCCCAAGGCAAAAAAGCCGACATGACTCCCAGGATCAATACGACAGCTACAACGGCTGCCCCTACGGCGATCCATCTCCTTTTCCAGGCAAGATAGGGAATAATAAGTACCGGAAGAAATTTTATGGTCGCAGCCAGACCGACAAATATCCCCCCCCGGGACTGCTGTTTCCATGAGGCGAACATCCAAACAACGAGAAACATCTCGACGAGCTCAATGGCGCGTTGCCCAAAGGATGAATGAAGAGGTGTGAAATTTAACCAGAGCAAACCTATGATCAACCATTCCAGTTTCCCTGATAGTAATAGAACCTTTCGCCCAAACAACCAGAAGGCCAATCCAGTAAATATGTAAAGTCCAGCGAGCGTAACCGTG
>CAYTIB010000014.1:0-2598 GCA_964437725.1 uncultured bacterium
CCCGCTGTTCGAGCCGAGGTCGACGCCACGGAAGGGCGCCTTCAGGTTGGCGGCGAGCGACACGCTGCCGCTCACGGCGGGGGCGCAGCGCGGCGTCGCGCTCACGCCCACGAGCGCCTCGTGGTTCGCGCGCAGCGTCAGCACGCCGTCGGCGCCCACGTCGATCGCGCTCGGGACCGCGCTCGAGTACGCCACGATGTCCGTGAGCGGCAGCCAGCCAAGCGCCCCCGCGATCGCGAAGGAGGAGCCGTCGGTGAAATTCCGCGCGACGCCCGTGGCGAACGTCGCGTCTTCCAGGCCGTACAGCGTTGCGGCGGGTTGCGCTGTGGTGAGCGCGAGCAGAGAGACGTCCACAATGGTGTCGACGACGCTGAGCTGCTGCGTCGCCTCCGCGATGCCAGCGAACGTGGCGGTGATGGTCGCTGATCCCACCGAGAGGCCGGAGCGCAGCGTCCCGCTGCCGCTGCCCGTCGCGCTGACCACCGCCGCGTTGCTCGAGCCGTAGCTGCTCTGGCCCGTCACGTCGAACACCTGCCCGCTGCTCAGACTGGCGGACACCGTCGGGCTTGCGCGCTGGTACGTGGCCGCCGTGCACTGCACGCGCCACAGCACGCTCACGCCCGACGGGCCGCTCGGGAACGCGCCCAGCGACAGTGACGGGTTGCTGAAGCGCACGAGCGACACGAGCAGCGGCGTGCTCGCGAGCGGCGAGGCGCCGACCGCCGCGTGCGCCGTCACGCTCACCGACGCGTGGCCGCTGCAGCCGGCGGCGTCGGCGACGGCGCTGAGCACGTTGCCGCTTATCGCGCCGCACGCGGCGGGGGTGGCCGCAAGGCTCATGCGCGCGTCGGACGAGAAGGTCACTGTCGTCACCACGAGGGTGTCCGGGTCCTCGTAGTCGACCACCACCGTCAGCGAGGCGCTCGACGGCTTGTCGATGCCGCTCGCGGTCGCGAGGTCGCCCGCAGGCGCCAGCTCGACGGCCGACGTGGTGCTGCGCACCGCCACCGGCGTCGGCAGGTTCAGGAAGGCGTACACGCTCGCGCTGAGCTCCACGCCCGCGCACACCGTCCACGTGACGCTGAGCACGTCGGTGCACTGCCGCTCGGCGGTCGTCGTCACGGCTGCTTCCCATGGCTCCGAGCCGAGCCCCGACGGCACCCAGCACTCGTCCGGTGTCCAGATGAATCTGCTGTCCGCGCCGCAGCCGGTGCCGCAGCACGTGCCGCCCTCCAGCTCAACCTTAGTGCACAGGCGCGCGCCCTGCGCGGCGCACTCGTCGGCCGCCGCCGCCACGGTCATGTCGTCGGCGCCGCCGGTGACCGGGTCCAGCACAAGCGGCGCGACGTTGCCGACGCCCTGCACGCCCGGCCCGCACACCGAGTCCTGGCTGCTGCCGGGGTTGAGGTCCGCGCACGCGCTCGCGTTGAGGTCGCAGCAGCGCAAGCGCGTCCGTGTGGGCATTTCGGTCGACACCTCGCATCGGATCTGCACGGGGCCGCAACCGTCGACCTGCCAGTGGCGCGCGTACCGCGGAGCCTGCGGCGGCGGCCTGACGACGAGGCTGCCCGGCGTCAGCGACACCACATGCAGCTCGGACTGCGACAGCGGCCACAACGCGCGACCTTCCGACGTGTTTGCGAACGCAAACACCTGCCCCACGTCGCCCTCCGAGTCGAAGTGCTGCTCCAGCGCGTAAGACACGTGCGTCGCGGCGAGGCTCGTGCTTGTCAGCGTCGGGCCGCTGAGCCCCGTCGTCATGTGCGCCGACAGGCTGTGCACCGACACGGTTTGGTCGCCGCGCACGCTGAGCGTCAGCCGCACCGTGTTTTGTTTGCTCAGCCACACGTCCGCCGGCCCCGCGGTCACGCCCTGGACCACCACTTGCGACATGCCGTCTGCCGAGGAGACGTACGAGAGGTCCACGCCGGCGTCGCTGCCGAGGTCGCCCGCACTGAGCAGCGGCGTCAGGTCGAGCGCGTCCGGCGCGCCCGAGCGCAGCCGCAGCCGCGTCCACTCGAACCGGCTGCTGCAGCCGTCGATCAGGCTCAGCTCCGTGTCGTCCACCTCGAGGCTGAGCGCGCCCGGGTGCCACACGTCGAACGGCACGCTCGCCGTCAGGCTCGGGCTGCTGACGCCGACGCTCACCACCGCCGCGCCGCCCGCCGTCGCGGTCGGCAGCAGCTGCACGGTGCAGTCCGACAGCGCGTTGACCGAACCGCGCGCCGAGCACGTGCCGCTCGCCACGCTGGAGTCGCCGTCGTGCGGCCGGTTCGACACCGTGAACGCGCTGACTGTGCCGACCGACACCGCCAAGCCTGTGATCGGCGCGACGTTCGCCACCACCGCGCGGCCGCCCGGCGCGTACGCAAACAATCCGACAACCGTCTTCGCCTCGACAATCACGCGGCCCGCGCTGCGGCCGCCGCTGCGGTCGTCGAGCGCGAGCGCGGCGACCGCCTCCACAAACGTGTTGGTGCCGAAGTTGATCATCGAGTTGACGACGGCCGACACGGCGTACGCGCCCGCCGCCGCGCCGCCGCCCACGGCCAGCCGCGCGGCCAGGATGGGGATGTCGGCGCCCTGCACGAGCGTGTT